>CAZJJG010000037.1:0-5325 GCA_964546275.1 uncultured Gammaproteobacteria bacterium | reverse complement strand
GTGTACTCATTAGTAATGCCTTTGGAGCCAGCCTTATCTTTTTTAGACATATTCAACAAAACTACTACTGCAGTTAAAGCTGCTATTACTATTATTGTTAGTATTAAAGTATTCATAATTAATCTATTGCCTCAGTTACCATATAAAAAAATTGATTCGGTGAAAAAGAAGTTGAGATATATGCTCCAACTCCTCTTGGGGTTGTCGAAACCCAATTAGAAACAGAGAGATCTTGAGAAACCAACTTCATTTTTCTTTCATTTGAAATATTTAAGACCGGCTCATACAAGCTTGATCTAACCACAACAATATTCCTATTAAAGTCTATCATTATATATTGACCATCATACCCAATTGTAGAAGTAATCCAATCTTGATTTGGACAATTGCCATTATTTTCTAATGGTTGTGAGCATAAGTTCCAAAATTGAAGCCCGTAAGAGTCTAGGCTCTCAATGGCATCTATATAGGAAGCATAACTAACGCTACTTCCTTCCCAAATCCCACCCAATAGAAGCATATATCCAAATTTGGCATAATCTCTTGCAGTTGAATCTAGGCAGCAATAAGCAAGGTAATTGCCATTTGCTTGGCCGTTATCTACAAAATCTTTCCACCAAATAGCATTAATGCCAATTTTTGAAAATAGCTGATAATCTGCATATGTTTGAAGATCTTGGCCAGTAGCTCTAAAAAGAATTTCTCCTAAAACCTGAGTATCGCAATTTGAGTATTTAAAATCACCACGATTATAAATTACAGTATCTGAATACCAGGGCTGAATAATGCCACTTTCTGAAAGCTCTCTATCAATACATTTAGATAATTGATCTTCTGAGAAGACTAAATCTCCTCCTGAAGATGAATCTTGGGTATTTTTGCATGTGTCTAGTCGTCCCAAATCACTATTGAAGCACATTGGATCTAAGCCTGATCTCATATCTAGTAAATTCTTAATAGTAATCGATGATCTCTCATCATTTGCCCATTCTTGAATATACAGAGATGCTGAATCATTAATAGATGTAATAAGTGCATTTTCTTCAGCAATGCCAATTAAAATACTTACAAATGATTTTGAAGAAGACCAAGAGGTAACATAACTATTTGTGGTTTTATTGCCAAATAAGTCTTCTAAACGAGATAGATCTATACCAGTTATATTGCTTAGTGTATTTTTTTCTCCAGATAAAATACCTCTATATCTTTCGTAAACCAGTTTCCCATCCTTTATTACAAGGGCTGCTTGGGTATAAGCACCATCTTGAAATGCATAGTCGAAAGCTTGATCAAGCTTTGCAGAAGACATGCCAACACTTTCAGGAGTAGCTATGTCCCAAACTAAAGGGTGTGTTGGATATTGATTAGGATTAACTGGATCAGGAGTTGCAGAACCTCCGCCACCTCCGCCGCATGAAACTAAAAAAAGTATTAGATATAGATGAAGAAAATTTTTATAAGATCTCATCTAAAAAATAGTACTCCTTATGAAGATTTCCTTATGAATTCTTGAGTGGCTTCTTTATATTCTGAATGAATTCTATCTACAAGCTCTTGAACAGGAGGCGAGTCTACTATTCCACCTATGCCTTGGCCTGAGCCCCATATATCTTTCCAAGCTTTTGCATCAGTATTTCCGCCTGAGCCAAAATTCATACTAGTTTTGTCAGCTTCAGGAAGATTATTTGAATCAAGTCCTGCTTTATCTATTGAAGGCTTTAAGTAATTGCCATGGATTCCTGTAAAAAGAGAAGAATAAACAATATCATCTGCTGCACTTTCTTCTAGCATTTTTTTATAGCCTTGATCTGCGTTAGCTTCTTCTGTTGCTATAAATCTAGTGCCCATGTATGCAAGATCGGCTCCAAGCGCTAATGATGATGCTACAGAATATCCATCTCCAATAGAGCCTGAGAGAATAATAGTTCCATCAAACCACTCCTTAACTTCTCTTACTAGAGCAAATGGAGATAAAGCTCCTGCATGCCCCCCTGCTCCTGCACATACCAGAATCAAACCATCAACACCCTGTTCAGCTGCCTTTTTTGCATGTTTAACATTGATGACATCATGAAATACTAGTCCACCATAACTATGAGCAGCTTCAACGAGCTCAGCTGGCGGTCTTAAAGAAGTAATAATAATTGGAACTTCTTGCTCTACACAAGTTTGCATGTCATCCATTAAACGATCATTCGATGCATGGCATATCTGATTCACAGCAAAAGGTGCGACCTTAGCATCAGGATTAGCAGCTTGATATTCTGCAAGCTCTGTCTTAATTCTAATAATCCATTCTGCTAAAACATGTTGAGGTCTTGCATTAAGAGCTGGAAAAGATCCAACAATGCCTGCTTTACACTGAGCAATTACTAGCTCAGGACCAGATACTAAAAATAAAGGAGAACCTATTACAGGAACTGATAAATTGCCTTCAAGAATTTTTGGTAATGCCATAATAAATATAATTTATTGAATTAGTTGCGACATTCTAACCCAAAATTATTAATGAATTTGTAATTTTTTCTTAAGAGATTTAATGCCATCAGATTCTTGAACATTTTTTGTTTTAAAAAATAATTCGTGATTCTTTTCTAGCAATTCTAGATTGTATAAATAATTGACCATGAGGCCTTTTGATTGAGCAATCCCTTTTGCTGATTCATCTGCGTTTAAGTTTATTTGTTCTAATATAGCTCCATTACCAAGGTGAAACTTAGCAACTGGATCATTAGGCAGATTATCTTCACGCTCTGATTCTGTTAAATATATTAATGCCTGAGTCATAAGAGTATTGTCATCGAGATTGTTTTCTAAAGATTTTGTTTTTAACCATCTAACAAAGCCGGGAACAGGCGATAGAGTAACAAATCTATTGAGATCATCTAATTCTTGCTTTAACTTATGTGCAACTTTTTTTATTAAGAAATTGCCAAATGAAATACCCGAAAGACCATCTTGGCAATTGGAAATAGAGTAAAAAACTGCTGTATTAATATCTTTATATTCTATGACATCTCGATCAATCTTTATTACTTCGTTGATAGACTTAGGTATCTCATTGCACAGAGCAACTTCAACAAATATAAGAGGTTCATCCGGTATAAGGGGGTGAAAGAAGGCAAAACACCTTCGGTCTTCTGGAGCTAGTCTTGCTCTTAGATCATCCCAAGAATTAATTTCATGTACAGCTTCATATTCAATAATCTTTTCAAGAATATTTGCTGGAGTTGACCAATCTATCTTCTCTAACACAAGAAAAGAAGGATTAAACCAACTTTTAAATAGGCTTAATAAGCTTGAATCAAAGAATGCAATATCTGGATTACTCTTAACTAGGCTTCTAATTTTTTCTCTTAATCTAACCAACCTAACCGTTCCGTTAGGAGTAGTGTTTAGTCTTCTAAAAAGTTCAACCCACTGAGGTTCAGATGATTGTGAGATCTTTTGTAAGTTTTGCTGCGTCTTATTTGCTGAATATTCCTTCGAAGCTTTAGATAGTGTTTCAGGATCTATGTCATAATTTTCAGAAAGCTGTTTAAGGAAAACAACAAGGTCATTCTCATCAAGCGTTTCGATGAGCGTTAGAAGGTGCTCAGCATAAACTAATGAAGAAACCTCGCCACTAGAGGACATAACTGATTCAAGCGCCTTGTTAATATCTTTATGCAGAGTTCCAAATTCTTCGCCACCAAAATAATCATTCTTGAGAGTACCTCTCATGATCGAAGATATTATATTTTGGAAAAAACTCATTATATTTTTTATTTATTTAGCATATGTTCTGTAACTTCCCATAGTCGACTTGCTTCATCAGAGTCAATAGCCCAATCAGCAACGCCTACATATCTTTTCATGGAATCATCTACTTCATTTTTTAATACAGCAACATCACAATTCTCGCAAAAAACGCCGCCAATGTCACTTAGCATTGAATTAGTAGCACACCATAAAGAGGTAGTTGCGCCCTGGGTAGTTGATTTAAACATAGATGCAGCCATATCTGATGGCGAGCCATCCTCTTTGACCCATCCTAGAGCCATCATCTCTTCGTTTTCTAGATGTCTCTGAAGTGGTGTCATGATTCCGCCTGGATGAACACTGAAGCCTCTTATTCCTTTGTCTTTCATTAGTCTGTCAAACTCTACAGCTATTAGAGAAGAAGCTGTTTTAGATTGTCCGTAAGCAACCCATTTATCATATGTTGTGTCATTAAAATGGATGTCATCCCAAAGAATACTAGTAAGTGAATGAGCAGATGAAGATAGGCTAACAAACCTTGCCCCTTCTGTTTTTTCCATTACACCCATTAAGCCTTTAGTTAAAACAAAGTGCCCAATTTGATTGACTCCAAACTGACGCTCCCAACCATTTCCAATTCGACCTTCTGGACATGCCATAATTCCAGCATTATTTATTAATATGTCTAACGAAATATCTAATTCAATAAAATTATTAACAAAGCTCTGAACTGAGCTAACATCTGCTAAATCCATTTCAACGATATCATCAGATGGAATAACACCTTCTAATGCTGTTTTAGCAATATCCTTTCTTCTCGCTGGAACTATTACTCTAGCTCCACAGTCTTTTAGAGCTCTTGTGGTCTCAAGGCCAATACCTGAATATCCACCAGTAACTATTACATTTTTTCCATGCAGTTCAATGCCAGCTAATACTTCACTGGGTTCAGATTTAGCTCCAAAATTTGAGCCAGTTGGTTTTTGATTTGTAGATATCATATTATCTCCTATAAGTTTATTTACTAAATGGAACTGTAATTATGCTCTCAGTATTATTTTTCAGATCTGCTTTATCAAAGAATGTGGGCTTCATTTGTTCATCCACAAATAATTTAACCTGATCATCATAGTGCTTAGATGTTGAATCTTGAGTAGCGCTACCATATTGATGAATGCTTTGGCTTTCTTGATTACCCAAAGAATCCCAAGCCAATGAAACCACTAAGCCATCTCCAGCAACTGCTTTTAAGGTGCCATCATCTTGAGGTCTGCCATAAACAGCTCTTAGGGTATCTGGCCCACCTTGAATTGGTAAAGCTAGATCTCCGCGCATGAGAAAGTTCACTTCTGACCACAGAGGGTCTACTCGATCAAATGAATCCTTGATCATATCAATACAATCCTTAAACATTTTTTTAGAATCTGGAGCATCTATTCTATTCATAAATGTTCTCCATTCTTCTTGGAGTATGCAAACACCAAGTGCAGCAGATCTGTTGTCATAATCTGTTTTTAAATCCCAAGCACTTAATATTTTTTGTGCATCTTTGAGCTCTTCATCTTCATATTCTGTTTCAAGAAT
>CAZJJG010000036.1:0-6870 GCA_964546275.1 uncultured Gammaproteobacteria bacterium | reverse complement strand
GCCGAGATGAAAACCCGGTGTCCTAGGCCTCTAGACGAACGGGACTAGATGCGAATGCATTATATTAGTTAGTATTGAAATATAAAAGCCTTCTTTGCTATTTCAGGCGTTTATTTATTGCAGTTAAAAAACCTCTTAAATAGTTGCCTTCCATAGAATCTGGTTGAAGCCTTGAAAACATCCTTTTTATGCGCGCTATTATTTGTGAAGGATTATCTGGATCAATGAGATCAAGCTCTATTGAGGTCTTTACAAAATGATCTATGAGTCTTTGAAGATCCTCTGAATTAATTTCAGGATAATCATGCCAATCTTTATTATCAGCTGAGCTTCTGTTCTTAAAAAGCTCATAAGTTACAACTTGAACTGACATTGCAATATTTAATACAGGGTAATCTGGATTTGCGGGAATCTCTAAATGAAAGTTAGCTAGTTGAAGCTCGTCATTAGTAAGACCCCTATCCTCTCTGCCAAAAATAATAGAAACTTCTTTATCTCCTTTGCATTGTTCGATAACTTTTATAGCTGCTTCTTCAGGGTTTACCATCGGCCAATTAATACTTCTATTTCTAGATGAAGTTGCATAAACAAAAGTACTATCCTTAATGGCTTCTTTTAATGATGGGTAAATAACTGCGTTATCTAAAACATCTCTTGCATTGCCTGAAAGCGCATTAGCATCTCCTGATGGAAAGTCTTTAGGATTCACCAAAGATAGCTTAGAAAGGCCCATAGTCTTCATAGCTCTTGCTACAGATCCAATGTTTCCTGGATGTGAGGTTTCAACTAAAACTATATTAATCAAATTACTTTTAAAACTCATGCAACTATTATCCTCATTTCTATTACAATAGCGACATGTCTATACCAGCTTTATTAAATGTCGCTCTCTTATCTGCTAGAAAAGGTGCTGCTGAAATCCAATTTGCTGTAAAAAAAGTTCATACTTTAGATGTAACAAAAAAAGGTCCAGCTGATTACACCACCGCAATTGATAGAAGAGTTGAAAAACTTGTCCTTGAAGAAATTAAAAGATTTTATCCTGATGATAATTTTCTAGGAGAAGAAACTGGTGAAGAGTTAGGTAGCTCAAATATTACTTGGGTATTAGATCCAATTGATGGTACCTCAAACTTTATGCACGGCTATCCTCATTTTTGTATTTCTTTATGCTGTCTGATTGATGGCTCACCTGTTGCTGGAGTTGTAATTGATCCAATGCGTCAGGAAGAGTTTAGTGCCTCAAAAGGCTCAGGTGCAGATTTAAATAATCGAAAAATTCGTGTTAGTAAGCAGCCTAATCTTGATGGCGCATTACTCTCAAATTCATCTCATACTTCTCCAGGACAACCTTATGTTTATGAGAATATGAAAACTTTTCAAAAAATTTATCAGAATGAGGTAACGGTAAGACGTTCTGGATCTGTTGCTTTAGATTTATGTTATGTGGCTGCTGGCAGACTGGATGCATTTTGGGGTCACGGATTAAAACTTTGGGATGTTTCTGCAGGATTGCTTATCGCTGAAGAAGCAGGAGCTTTGATTAGTAATTTTAATGGAGATCCAAAATACTTGGATGGCGATCATTTTATATGCTCATCACCTAAATGCTTCAAACCAATGCTACAGGCAGTTAAGCCTTTCTATAAAGCCATTTAAGGCATTTCATCAAATTCTGCACCTTCAGGCTCTGGAATAGCCATATCTTCTTGCGTTATGCCTAAAGACATAAGCATATTTGCAACAATGTATATAGATGAATAGGTACCAATTAAAACTCCAAGTATTAAAGCAAGACTAAAGCCTCTAATGAGATCGCCGCCAAATATAAATAAAGCAAATAAAACTAACAAAGTTGTTAAAGAAGTAATAATTGTTCTGCTTAACGTTTGATTTAAAGATAGATCAATAATTTCTTGTGGATCAGTAAGCTCTCGTTCAATTCTAAAATTTTCTCTGATCCTGTCAGAGACAACAATAGTATCATTCAAGGAATAACCTATAACAGCTAGAATTGCTGCCAATACTGTTAAATCAAAATCCCAAGCAAAGATTGAGAAGAAGCCTAAAATAATAACAACATCATGCATCAATGCAGCAACTGCTCCGAGTGCAAATTTATATTGAAATCTAAAAGCTACATATAGCAATATCATAAACAGCGCTACAAGCATTCCAACACCACCCTGGTCTCGTAACTCAGCTCCAACTTGAGGTCCAACAAATTCAGAACGTTTTAGAGTTCCTGAGAGCCCTTCTGCCTCAAGAATAGAGAAAATTTGATCACCTATTTTGCTATTACCACTTTGATCTGCAACTTTAATTAAGACATCTAGATCTGTTCCAAAATTAACAACTTGAGAATCTTCAAAATTATTAGATATCAAGATTGAACGAATTTCTTCAAGATTAGCTGGCTCTTCGTATGATATTTCTACCAAAGTACCGCCACTAAAATCAAGGCCTAAGGTTAAGCCTCTAAAGCCTAAAGTTAAAACAGAAATAGAAAAAAGTGCTATAGAAATAATTCCAGCAATTTTGCGGTATTTCATAAATGGAATATGGTTATTCATTAGACCCTTAACTCCTTAATATTTTTTCCGCCGTAAACAAGGTTAACAATTGCACGTGTAACCATGATTGCTGTAAACATAGAAGTAACAATACCTATTGAAAGAGTGATAGCAAAACCTTTAACTGGACCAGTACCAATTGCATAAAGAACTAGAGAAGCTATTAAAGTTGTTACATTAGCATCAAAGATAGTAACAAATGCTCTTGAGAATCCATCATGAATAGCGTTTTGCGGATTTTTTGTTTTAAGCTCTTCACGAATTCTAGAGAAGATAAGTACATTAGCATCTACAGCCATTCCAACTGTTAAAACAATACCAGCGATACCTGGAAGTGATAAAGCTGCTCCAAGTAGTGACATAATGCCTGTAATAAGTATTAAATTACTAAACAATGCAATATTGGCAGCTATTCCAAACATTCTGTAATAAACGGTCATAAATAAAATGACTAACATGAAACCAATCACTACAGATCTAAAGCCTTTTTCAATATTCTCTTTACCAAGACTTGGGCCAACTGTTCTTTCCTCAACAAATTTCATTGGAGCAGCTAACGCACCTGCTCTTAAAAGCAATGCTAATTCACTAGCTTCTTGTGGCGATCCAACACCAGTAATTCTAAACGAAGTTCCTAGACTTGCTTGAATGGTAGCAAGGCTAATAATATTTTTTTCAATGTATGAAGTTTGCTCTATAACCTCTTCACCAGTAGCATCTTTAACAATCTTAGATTTACTTTTTTGTTCAACAAAAAGTACAGCTAATCCTCTGCCAATATTAGGGCCAGTTGCTCTTTGCATGGATCTACCGCCCTGCATATCCAAGGTAATATTAACTTGAGATCTTCCATTCTCATCGAAGCCTGTACTAGCATTTGTAACTCTGTCACCAGTAACTACTATATTTTTTTCTAAATAAGCAGTTCTAAATCCATCTTTAAATTCAAACTCTTCTTTTCTAAGCCTTGAAGCATTTTGCTTTGCCTCTAATCTAAATTCTAAGTTTGCTGTCTTTCCAATTATTTTCTTAGCAGCTGTTGGATCTTGAACTCCTGGAAGCTGAACAACAATTCTACTGCTGCCTTGTCTTTGAACAATGGGCTCTGATACGCCTAGCTCATTCACCCTATTTCTTAAAGTTGTAAGGTTTTGTCCAACTGCATAGTCTCTTATCTCTTTAATGGAGGCATCTGTGTATGCTACTGAGATTAAATTACGATCAGCATTTTCTGTAATCTTATAAAGAGGTCCATTAATACCAACTAAGTTATCTTTACTCAGAATATTACTAGCTGAGGTAAAGCCTTCACTATCTTTAAATTCAAAAATCATTGTCATGGATTTACTAGAAGAATCTTTTAAATAAATTTTTTGATCTCTAAAAGTCTTCCTGTAAGCATTTAATTGAGCATCAAGCCTGCTATTAAGAGCGCTTTCAATATCAACTTCGAGTAAAAAATGTACGCCACCTGATAAATCTAGTCCAAGCTTAAGAGGCTTTCCGCCTATATCCTTGAGCCATTGAGGTGTTGATGGTTCTAAATTTAATGCAATAATTGCATCATCTAGCAATAATCTTTGTAAAATTGTTTTTGCGCTTAACTGGTCTTCGATAGAAAAGAATTTAGCTACGATATTATTATCTCTTAAGATAACTTCATCAAAGGCTATAGATTTGTTTTCAAGATTTTCAGTAACAGTTTCTAATAAAGATTGGTCAGCTGACTTGCCTGAATCAGTATATGCAATCTGAATTGCAGGCTGAGCAGGATATAAATTAGGTAATGCATAGATAATACCTAGTACAAGCACCAATAGAATTAAAGTGTACTTAAATGGAGAAAATCTATTCACTGATTATCCTAGCTGTTAATGGAGGCAATAGTGCCTTTTGGTAAAACATTGGATATAGCATTTCTTTGGAGTTTAAAAGTTATATTTTCGCTAACTTCTATAGCCACATAATCACCTTTAATTTCTTTAACTTTTCCTAAAATACCACTTGCTGCTATAACTTCATCACCCTTTTCTAGGCTATCCATCATATTTTGAAGCTCTTTAGCTCTTTTTTGCTGAGGTCTGATAGACATAAAGTACAAAAGCAACATGAATGTAAAGAGAAAGATGAGTGGTGTATATGCTGATCCAGTACTGTCCATATTAATTTTCCTTATAAAGGCCCATTAGGGATATCTAAATTTCGTTTATTATAAAAGTCTTTTACGAAGTTCGCGAATAAATCATTAGAAATAGCTTCACGCATTTGAGTCATTAAAGATTGATAGTAATAAATATTGTGAAAACTTGAGAGTATTGAGCCTAACATCTCGTTAGTTCTGTCTAGATGATTTAAATAAGCTCTTGAGTAATCTTTGCATACTTTGCAGTCACAATTTTCATCTACAGCAACATCGCTCATTTTATATGGAGCATTTCTAATATTTACAACACCTGTAGATGTTATTAATTGGCCGTTTCTTGCATTTCTAGTAGGCAAAACACAATCAAACATATCAATACCGTATCTAACAGCTTCAACAATATCTTCAGGCTTTCCTACTCCCATTAAATATCTTGGTTTGTCCTTTGGCATCTTGTCAGCCATAAATGTAAGTATCTTAGTTTTTTCTTCTTTAGATTCTCCGACACTTAAGCCTCCAAGAGCAATTCCATCAAAACCTATGTCCATTAATGCATTTAAAGAAATTTCTCTGAGATCCTCATGCATTCCTCCTTGCACAATTCCAAATAAAGCTGATTCTGATTTATGAGCTTCTTTGCATCGCTTTGCCCATCTCATAGATAACTCCATTGAGGTTTTTGCTTGCTCATGAGTTGATGGGTAATCAGTGCATTCATCAAATGCCATTACGATGTCTGAACCTAAATTTTCTTGAATTTGTATAGAGTCTTCAGGTGTCATAAAAATCTTTTTACCATCATAGGGCGAGCTAAACCTTACGCCTTCTTCTGAAATTTTTACAAGATCTCCAAGACTCCATACTTGAAAGCCACCAGAGTCTGTAAGTATTGGTCTATCCCAGTTAGAAAATTTATGTAGGCCTCCTAGATCGCGAACAGCCTCGTCACCTGGTCTGAGCATTAGATGATATGTATTACCAAGAATAATCTCTGACCCAGTAGCCTTTAAATCCTCTACTGTAAGACCTTTAACAGTTCCATTAGTGCCTACTGGCATAAATGCAGGAGTTTGAATATTTCCTCTAGAAAATTCTAATTCCCCTCTTCGAGCAAACTCAGATTGATTGTGTAGATTAAATTTCATGTTTTTCTAATAGCATGGCATCGCCATATGATAAAAATCGATATTCTTCCTTTACTGCTGTTGTATATATATGCCGCATATTGTCATAGCCAATGAATGCAGACACAAGCATTAATAATGAAGATTGAGGTAAGTGAAAATTAGTAATTAGTCTATCAACTGCTTTAAATTTATAGCCTGGATAGATAAAAAGCTTGGTATAACCACTAAAACCTTTTTCAGTATCATCTGCAAAGGCTGTCTCTAAAGCTCTCGTAGCTGTTGTACCAACAGCAAAAACTTTTTTTCCTGCCAGCTTTGTTGCATTGACCATGTCTACAACATCTGCGGTTACTTCTAAGTATTCACTATGAATATCATGATCTTCTATGTTTTCTACTTTAACGGGTTGAAAGGTTCCAGCTCCAACACTTAGATTAACAGTTGCGATCCTTACACCTAGACTCTTAATGGCATCTAGTAGTTCATCATCAAAATGTAAACCAGCAGTTGGTGCTGCGACTGATTCTTGCAATGCTTTGTCTTCATAAACCGTTGCATATCTTTCTTTATCTAAATCTTCATCGGTTCTCTTAATATAAGGAGGAAGAGGAACATGTCCAATTGAATTAAAAATGTCTAAAGGATGAGTATCGAATTGAAGAATAAAGAAATTATTTTTTCTATCAATGCATTCTGCTTTGAAGGTATCAAGAATGATAATAGTTCCTATTTTAGGACTTCTCCCAGAACGGATTTGAACTAATGCTTTGTTATCTTCCATGATTCTTTCAAGCATGACTTCTACTGCGCCTCCTGACTCTTTATTTCCGAAGATTCTTGCTGGAATAACTGAGGTATTATTTAACACTAAAAGATCATCTTCCTCAAAATAATGGATGAGATCCTTAAAAGATTTATGTTCAATTTTATCTGAGTGGACTAAAAGTCTGCTAGCACTCCTGATATCCAAAGGGTAATCTGCTATTAGCTTCTCTGGAAGGTGGTAATTGA
Organism: uncultured Gammaproteobacteria bacterium; assembly: GCA_964546275.1. GTDB lineage: Bacteria > Pseudomonadota > Gammaproteobacteria > Magnimaribacterales > D2472 > MED-G78. The sequence goes on along the minus strand of CAZJJG010000036.1, from coordinate 16 downwards.
AATCTGAGGTTTTCAT
>CAZJJG010000035.1:0-7163 GCA_964546275.1 uncultured Gammaproteobacteria bacterium | reverse complement strand
CCAGCAAGTAAAATAGAAGACTTAAGTTGTGCGCTTGCTACAGGCATTGCATAAGAATAATCATCATATATTTTTCTAGGCTTAATATTTACAGGGGGTAGTCCATTTGCGGTAGAGACATCTCCTCCCATGGCATTTAAAGGAATAGAGACTCTTTCCATAGGTCTTTTCATAAGCGACTTATCACCAATAAGTGTAGCTGTTAAACCAAGACCGCTTATTAATCCCATCATTAATCTCATACCAGTTCCTGAATTTCCAAGATCAATAGGATGAGATGAATTTGTAAATGGAATATCTCGATTCAATAAAGTTACTATTTTATCTTTTATGGTTATTTGTGAACCTATCTGGTTAAGAGCATTTATTGTTGATATAGGATCCTCACCTTCCAAGAAGCCTGATATGGAGAGCTTTTGATTTGTAAGAGCACCAATAATAACTGCTCTTTGAGAAATAGATTTATCGCCTGGGCATACAATTTCTCCATTTAAAGAAGGTGTATTTTTAGCAAAGAGTCTCAAAATTTAGAGTTCTTGTATTCTTTTATTGAAGATAAAAAATCTTGCAAAGTTTCATCATTATCTTGTTCTAATAATTGCTTAATTTCATTGAGGCTTTGTTTATGTGCCTCTATAGCATTAAGAATACTGTCTTTATTACTTAAAAAAATATCAGTCCACATTTTAGGATCTGATCCACCAATTCGAACAAAATCTTTTAAACCACCTGCGGAGAAAGTTGTAATATTTTTATTAGAATTCTTCATCATGCTATTTAAGACTGCATATGAAATAACATGAGGTAAATGGCTTGCATATGACATGATTTCATCATGTTCTTTTGAATCAATTGTGAAGACATTAGCTCCTAGACTCTCCCATAAGCTATTAACAGCTTCTAAGCAGTTTTTATTTACAGCGCTTAATTCGGTTACTAATACTTTTTTATTATTAAACATAGCTTCATCTGCATAACCAACTCCGGTATTGTGAGAGCCAGCCATGGGATGAGATAGGATTATATTTGAAGGTGATTGATAATTATCTTCAAGATGATTATGAATCAATAATTTTGCGCTTGCTGTATCTGTAATTGTTATATCTGAGTTAAATAAATCACTAATTGAATCAAATACTTTAAGACTTTCTATGACTGGTACTGCAATAATTATTATATCTACATCACTTGATTTCAATAAATTTATTTCTTCTAGGGTCTCAATTTTTTTATCAATAATGCCTACATCTAGGGCTAACTCTAGTGCTGAATCATTATGATCATAAGCACTAATAAATATATTAGGATTATTATTTTTTAATGCCTTAGCTACTGACCCACCCATTAATCCAAGTCCGATAATTACAATAGAATTCATAATAATTTTGATAAATGATCTAAGAAATAATCATTCTCCTCCGCAGTTCCAATTGTTACTCTTATATATTCAGGCATCTCATAGATAGCTATTGGTCTTACAATAACTCCTTTTTTCATCAAAGAAAAAAAGATTGTTTCAGCGTTAAAAGGGCCTTTAAATGAAATGAAATTACCATAAGATTTAATACAATCCATTCCGAGAGCTTCTAGAGCTTCTTGGACTCTATGGCGTTCAGATGAATTTAGTATTCTACTTTGATTAATGTGATCAAGGTCTTTTATAGCTTCTATAGCTGCGCTTTGAGCTAAAAAATTTGCATTAAAGGGCTGTCGAATTTTATTTAAAACTCCGCTAATATCTGAACTGCTTATCCCATAACCAATTCTTAAACTAGCAAGTCCCTGAATTTTTGAAAAAGTTTTAGTGATTAAAAGATTCTTGTATTCACTTAACAGCTCATTTGTATTGACGTAGTCATCTGAATCTACATATTCAAAATAAGCAAGATCAAGCACGACCAAAACTGAGGAAGGAATCCTCTCCATCATTTCTTTAAATTCTTTATTAGTATTATATGTGCCTGTAGGATTATTAGGATTTGCTACAAATATTACTCTAGTATTATCTTCAAGATAATTCTTAAAACTGCTTAGATCATGCTTCCAATTTATCATTGGCACTTCAATAATTTTGGAACCATAGGACTGGGTAACAATTTTATATACAGCAAAGGCATGTTTTGACATTACAGCACTTGAATCTTTATTTAAAAAAGCTCTTGCTGCAAGCTCTAATATTTCATTAGACCCATTACCTACGATAATTTGATCAATAGACACTGATTCTAATTTAGCAATCTGCATTTTAAGCTTCAGAGCATCGCCATCTGGATATAAATGTAATTCATTGCCTAATTTTTTTATTGCATCTTTAGCTTTTGGTGATGCACCTAGTGGATTTTCATTACTCGCTAGTTTTACAACTTTCTCTGGATTATATTCTGCAATAACTTCATCTATGGATCTACCTGGCTCATATGGATGAAGATCTTCAATACCGCTATTAATAAAAGATAAAACTGACTCACTCATAAATCTTCAGGATATGATCCTAATATTCTTAATGAAGCACCTAAAGACTGTATCTCTTTTATTGAAGATTTTAGCTTGGCATCATTCTGATGACCTTCAGTATCAATAAAGAAATCATGTGATTTAGAAGAAGTTCTAGATGGTCTAGTTTCTATTTTACTTAAATTTATTTTCTTCTTTTCAAAAGGTTTAAGAATTTTTAACAATGACCCTGGCTCATTTTTTGTCTGTATTAAAAATGATGTTTTGTCCCTTGCGGTTTTGCCAATTAAATCATTTCCAATAATAAGAAAGCGAGTCTTATTATTAAGAGCATCTTCTATATTTTTTTCTTGGCAAAAAAGCTTATATTTATCTATCGCAAGATTATTTACAATGCACAATGCTGACTTGTTCTTCTTTGCATACTTAGCTGCTTCTGCAGAGCTATTCATTACTTTTCTTTCAATATTTCCAAGATTAGCTTCAATCCATTTAGAGCATTGACCTATGGCTTGAGGATGCGATGCTACGACTTTTGCTTGGCTAAGATTAATTTTATTTGCAGATGCAAGTTGATGATGAATATCTAGATATGTCTCTCCACATATTTTTAAATTATGATCTGCCAAACAGTTAAGTGTTGAGTTGATTACACCTTCTGAAGAATTTTCAACGGGCACTAATCCTAAGGAAACTTCACCACTTTCAATTTTTCTAAAAACATCTTCGATAGAAGTTGATGCAATTCTTGAAGCTGATGAACCAAATTTATCAATCAATGCTGCCTCTGAATGCGTTCCTTCAGGCCCTAGATATGCAATTTTTATTTCTTCTTCTAAGGACAAGCATGCTGCTATTAGTTCTCTAAAAATAGTTTTGACTTTTTTATCAGAAATATTGCCTTGATTATCTTTAAGAATTTTTCTTAGGACATCTGCTTCACGATCTGGCTTGTAAAGCGATGATTTGGGATCAATTTTTGATTTAATCTTACCAATCTTAAGCGCAAGATCTGCTCTAGCTTGCATTAGCTTTAGGAGCTTGTTATCAATAATATCTATTTTGTTACGATATTGTTTTAAATTTTCTTTACTTATTTTTTTAACCATTATACTTTTCAAAATCTTTCATAAAGCCTATTAAATCATGAACTCCATCAATTGGCATTGCATTATATATACTAGCGCGCATTCCTCCGACCGATCTGTGGCCTTTTAAGTTAAGCAATCCTCTATCCTCAGCTTGCTCTAAAAACAAAGAATCTAGTGCGCTATTAGCTAATATAAATGGCACATTCATGATAGATCTATCGGAAACATTTACAGGATTTGAGTAGAAGCTTGAGGCATCAATAAAATTATAGAGAGTTTCTGCTTTTTCATGATTTTGTGATTTCATAGCTTCTAACCCACCTTTAGCTTTTAACCATTTAAAAACTTTTCCAGCCATATACCATGCAAATGTTGGTGGAGTATTAAGCATAGAGTTATTTTCAGAGTGCTTGCTATATTTAAAAATATTTGGAATGTCTGTATTCTCTTGCTCAAACATTTCTTTATGAATGATAACCATTGTTAATCCAGCTGGGCCAATATTTTTTTGCGCACCTGCATAAATTAATTTAAACCTCGAAACATCAATAGGCTCACTTAAAATAACAGAAGACATGTCAGCAACTATTGGAGTCTCTATGTCAGGAGGGTTATGCATAGCTACCCCTTGAATCGTCTCATTAGGAGCATAGTGAAAATATTTAGCATTAGAGTCTAAATTCCAAGATTCAATATCGGGAATATTAGTGAATTTATCGACTTCGGATGAAGCGACTATATTGATATTTGATAAATTGGAAGCTTCAGATATAGCTTTTTTTGACCATGCGCCTGTAAGTAAATAATCAGCTGATTTATTTTTTGATGAAAAATTCATTGGAACCATTGAGAATTGATGAGTGGCTCCACCTTGGAGAAATAAAACATCGTAATCAGCAGGAATGGCCATGAGATCTATAAAATCTTTTTTAGCCGTCATGGCAACTTCATCATAGATTGATGATCTATGACTCATTTCCATAATAGACATACCTGAATCACCCCATTCAAGCAATTCTGATTTAACTTCCTCTAAGACAGATTCAGCTATAACTGCTGGGCCAGCACAGAAGTTCCTGACTCTCATTACTCAGCAGCCTCTTCCTCGACCTCATCATCACCTTCGTCTGGAATAGTTACACATTCAATTAATTTCTCACCCTCTTTTGGAGTAATGACTTTTACTCCTTGGGTATTTCTACTTAATGTTGGTATTTGAGATACAGAGGTTCTTATCATTGTTCCTTTATCGCTTATAAGCATTATTCCTGCATCATCATCCACTAAGGCTGAAGAAACCATAAGGCCATTTCTTTCACTAGTCTTCATTGATATTACACCTTGCCCACCCCTATTATGAGCTGGGAAGTCATCAAGCTTAGTCTTTTTACCATAACCATTTTCAGAAACACATAATACTGTCTTAGTATCATCAGCTATCATTAATGAAATTATTTTTTCACCTTTTTTAAGCTTCATTCCTCGAACACCTCTAGCTGTTCTCCCCATATGTCTTACTTGCTCTTCTTCAAAGCGAATAAGTTTTCCAGATGATGAGGCTAATAGAATCTCTTGATTGCCATTAGTTAAAGCAGTTCCAATAAGTCGATCATCATCATCTAAATTAATTGCTTTAATACCAGATTTATATTTTTTACTAAACAAACTTAAATTTGTTTTTTTAGTAGTTCCGTTTCTAGTAGCCATAAAGATATATTGATCTTCAGAGAATTCTCCAACAGGAAGAATGTCACTTACAGATTCATCATCATCAAGATTTAACATATTAACGAGAGGTCTTCCTTTAGAAGTTCTGCTAGCTACTGGTATTTCATAAACTTTTAGCCAAAAAACTTTACCTTTTGTTGTAAAGCAAAGAATTTGCGTATGACTGCTCAAGACATATAAATTTTGTATTAAGTCTTCCTCTTTAACTGCTGCAGCTGCCTTTCCTGTTCCACCTCTTCTTTGCTCACGGTACTCATCTAATGGCTGCGTTTTAGCATATCCACTTCTTGAAATAGTTAGTACACGAGTCTCTTCAGGAATGAGGTCCTCATTTGTAATACCTCTTCTAGTGTCATTAATTAAAGTTCTTCTTTCGTCCCCAAAGTTATTCTTTACTTCATTAAGCTCATTAACCAATAGAGATTCAAGTGTATTTTTGTCATCTAATATTTTTTGTAATTCTAAAATTTTTGCAACAATATCGCTAAATTCAGAATTTAAGTTATCTTGCTCTAGGCCTGTAAGTCTACCTAATCTTAATTCAAGAATTGCTTTCGCTTGATTTGGAGAGAGTTTATATTTTTTACCTTTAAGACCATATTCTTCTGCTAGCTCCAATGGTTTACATGCATCCTTACCAACCTTCTTAAGGATTGCTTCAACAGGACCTGCGCTCCATTGTTTTTTAACCAATGCTTCTGCTGCAACTTTTGGATCTTTGGACTTTTTAATGATAGTTATAATTTCATCTATATTAGCTATAGCGACCATTAAGCCTTCGACTATATGACCTCTTTCTCTTGATTTTTTTAGATCAAATATAGTTCTCTTGGTAATAATATCTTTTCTATGTTTTATAAACGCTTCTAGAATTTCTTTTAAATTAACCTCTTTAGGCTGCCCATCTACAAGGACTGTTAAATTGATTCCAAATGATTGTTCAAGTTGAGTTTGTGCAAAAAGATTATTCTCAAGAACTTCTACTGAATCACCTTTTCTAACTTCTATAACAACTCTTAAACCATCTTTATCTGATTCATCTCGGATTTCAGTAATGCCTTCGATTTTCTTTTCTTTAACTAGCTCTGCAATCTTCTCTAGCATTTTTGCTTTATTAACCATGTAAGGTATTTCATCAATAATAAGAGATTGTTTACCTGACTTATCTTCTTCAATAGATGTATTAGATCTAATATGGATAATGCCTCTACCTGTTTTATATGCTTCATATATTCCAGATCTACCATCAATAGTTCCACCAGTAGGGAAATCAGGCCCAGAAATCTCTTGAATAAGCTCATCAATTGATGAATCTGGGTTCTCTACAAGCTTGAGACATCCATTTATAACCTCAGTAAGGTTATGTGGCGGGATATTTGTTGCCATCCCTACAGCAATCCCTGAGGAGCCATTAATTAAGAGTGTTGGGATCTTTGTTGGAAGAACATCAGGAATAAATTCACTTCCATCATAATTTGGCGAATAAGAAACTGTCTCTTTTTCTAGATCTCCAAGCATTTGATCAGTCATTTTAGCCATTCTGACTTCGGTATATCTCATAGCTGCAGGGCGATCACCATCAATCGATCCAAAGTTACCTTGACCTTCAACTAACATGTATCGCATAGAAAAATCTTGAGCCATTCTTACCATAGCTTCATAAACAGCACTATCACCATGAGGGTGGTATTTACCTATAACATCACCCACAACTCTTGCTGATTTTTTATAGGGTGTGTTGTACCTATTTTTAAGATCATGCATGGCAAACAAAATTCTTCTATGAACAGGTTTTAAGCCATCACGAATATCAGGCAAAGCTCTTCCATGTATAACACTTAATGCATAGCTTAGATAAGACTGTTTAAGCTCATCTTGAATATTTATATC
>CAZJJG010000034.1:0-10142 GCA_964546275.1 uncultured Gammaproteobacteria bacterium | reverse complement strand
TGGTAGACCCGAATGGACTCGAACCATCGACCTCCGCAATGTCAATGCGGCGCTCTAACCAAAACTGAGCTACGGGTCTATAAATAGTTTTTGCATTATACAGATATTTATTGATGATTCTCATATACAGTTTTTAAATTAACATTATTGGTTTAAACTTTATCGATGTGGGTAGATTTTAAACATTTAAAGAAAGCAAATATCGGATATCTACCTCATGCATATCGCGTTTCAGTGTTAAGCATTAAAGCAATTTTAATTGGTATCGCTGGATTAGTTCATGCTTTGATACCAATAATATTATTAGAAACACTAAGCAAAGGCCTTAAGAAGCTTAATGATGAAATTAGTGACTTTTAATCAACTTTAAGTTAATCCTATTTAATAAATAATAATATTTAATTAATCTTTCCATCGATATTATATTGGGCAAAAAATGTCCATATTTCTTCAGTCGCACTGACACCATAACTGTTCAGGCGCGGCCAATTATGACCCATAGCACTGTGAAGAATGAGCTCAACTCCAACGCTATTAGAACAATTTTGATATGAGTCATAAAGGATATAACTGCCATCTTCAAAATCAGCAACTACAGATAAAGGGTTCTCGTCACAAGAATTAAAGGCTTGCCAATATAGCATCACCTCAGGAATACTAAGTGACCATGAGGCCCCATCATATAAAACTGTATTGTCTTCTAATCCATGTATTTGCAAAACTGAAGTAGGATGACTTGGGTTACAAGCATTATCTATCTCAGGCGTCATCGAACCGGTTACTGAGGCAATTGCAGCGAATTTATCTGAATTACATGCCAAGCCATAGCTCATATAACCCCCATTAGACATACCTGTTGAGTAGATTCGTTGACTATCAATATATAAATCGGTTGCAACAATATCTATAAGGTCTTCAATAAAATCTACATCATCTACAGTACTGCCAACAGTCCATCCGCCAACATTCCAATGAGATACACCATTTAGTAAAGAGCCTTGTGGGTATACAAGAATAAAGCCATCTTGTTCTGCAAGGCTTTGAAATTCTGAGTAATACATTATGTTTGTAGCTGAACTGCCATAACCATGAAGTACAAACATCAATGGAGCATTCGATGATGGTGTATTAGAGGATGGGGTATATAAATAGTATTCCCTAAGAATACTATTATGAGTAAAACTACATTTTTGAGTATTAGTTTGATAGTCAGAACAAGTGAGATCTGAAGGTGTGTTTGTTGGAGGAGCAATAGGAGCGACACTGCTTCCGCCACCGCCACCTCCACAACTATAAATAAAAATAATCGTAGTGATTATTGTTAAAGTTTTTGAATAGTGCATTTTTATATTCTTATTATCTACAAATAATTATCTTAAGACTAATCTACAATAGTTTGCATTTTTTTCAAGTAATCAATTGTATCTTTAAGGATCTTAGCTCCCTCTTCATCTTCTTGTTCATCTAATAGCTTTATAGACTGATCAATAGACGATTCAACACAACCCCATACTCCTTTTGAAGCTATGCGCTCCTCAAGCATTTCTTTATAGCGTTTTTTGAAATCTTCAGGCGCTTCTTGGTTATGCATTTGACATACAAGCCGTTCAGCAAAAACTCTACTTCTTTCATCTTCAAAATTGCGAGCTATTTTAATTCTATGCTCAGCATCATCGGTAAGATGAAACTCTTGCATAAGATCTTTATCTTTATAAGAAGGGAATCCGCCAGAATATATAGTTTGTTCTATATGCTCAGGCTCTGGATAACTAGTCATTCTATCTGACATTGCCTGAGAGACTTTAGTTTGAAAATCTTGATGATTTTTTACTAACTGAGCTCTTCTATTAAGCTCATCAAAATCAACATCAAAAATTGTTTTATCAGTCAAATGATCGCTATGGCATATGGGTATTGTCTTATTTATTTTATATTTTTTAAGAGGTCCATCTCGCCCGCCTGCATTAATTAATTTAAAGATTTCAGAAAGTTCTAACTCTAAGATCTCTTCAGGGTCATCGAAGCTTAAATCAAAAAAGACTATCTCATTTGGTCTGACAGGATCGCTCCCACACCAGACAACTGGATATCTAAACATTTGACGTCTAAAGACTTCTCCAAGTGCTAAAAATCCATCTGAATTAAGCAAATTCATGACGCCAGGTTTTGTAGATATATTTAAGAATGATTGAAAAACATCAGGTATGACATCACTAATTTTTTTAGTTACATCAATCATAAGATTGCAGTCAGCAATAGCATCATGAGCATCATCAGCACTTACATCATTAGCTCGAGCAATGTGCTCTAATTTTAAGCTAATTTTAGGACCATCTTCAAATAGAGGAATATTTATTGCTTCTGGGAAAAAGCATGCAACATTATGCATCATAAGCATAAGATCTAGCCTGCCATTTCCATTAGTATTGGTTGTATAGGGCTCTAACAAATTCCAAAAGAATTGTCTTCTTACAAGCTCTTCATCAAATGAGTGTCCATTGTAAGAAATAAAAATACCGGGATTATCTAGCGTCCATTGTTTCCATTGACGCTGAAGATCTAAAATCATTTCGTAGTGAGAAGTGTTGGAATTAAAAAGATGTGTCTTTTTATTTGTTAGCATTGCCATAGGGGTTGGTATGGCCCATGGTAAAGGAGCACAACCAATATCTTGCTCTGCTATAGAATTAAAAGAACTATCTGTTACTACAGAACCGCATTGAAGAATCTGACTAAAATCTCTCTGAATTCCAGTCGTCTCTGTATCATAAAAAATTAAATTGTTATGTTTCGACACTAATAATTAACTTCTAGAGATATTCGAGGACTCAACTTGACCTGATTCATTTACAGTGTATTTACCAAGCTCATGTCTAGCAACTGCTCTTCTATGAACTTCATCAGGACCATCTGCAAGTCTTAATGTTCTCATGTGAGCATACATTGAAGCTAACGGATAAACTTGTGAAACTCCTGCTCCACCATGCATTTGAATAGCTCTATCTAATATGTCACAAACAATATTTGGAGCAACAACTTTAATTTGAGCAATTTCACTAGCAGCAACTTTATTTCCAACTGTATCCATCATATGTGCAGCTCTTAAAGTTAAAAGTCTAGCTTGATCTAACTCAATTCTTGAATTAGCAATGATATCCATATTTCCACCTAGTCTTGCAAGAGGTTTACCGAAGGCAACTCTTGTTAAGCTTTGTTTACACATCATTTCTAGGGCTCTCTCACCTAAACCGATAGCTCTCATACAATGATGAATTCTTCCTGGTCCTAGTCTGCCCTGTGCAATTTCAAAACCTCTACCTTCACCGAGAAGAAGATTCTCTTTTGGAACTCTTACATTAGTAAATTTCATATGAGCATGACCATGAGGTGCATCATCATAACCAAATACATGCATCATTTTGATGATCTCAACTCCTTCAGCATCCATTGGAACAAGTATTTGAGATTGTCTTTGATGTCTTTGATTTTCAGGATTGGTTACACACATAAAGATAATAAATTTACATCTAGGATCGCCAGCACCTGATGTCCACCACTTTTCTCCATTAATTACATACTCATCTCCATCTAATACAGCTGAAGAAGCGATATTTGTAGCATCAGAGGATGCAACTCCTGGTTCAGTCATTCCAAAAGCTGAACGAATTTCTCCATTTAACAGAGGCTTCAGATACATTTCCTTATGTTCATCCGAACCATATCTTTCTAAAACTTCCATATTTCCAGTATCTGGTGCAGAGCAATTAAAGACTTCTGATGAAATTCCGTGGGCTCCCATAACTTCGGCTAAATGAGCATATTCAAGATTTGTTAATCCAGCCCCATTATTACTTTCAGGTAAAAACATATTCCATAATCCGGCAGCTTTAGCTTTTGCCTTCATTTCTTCCATTATTGGAGGGACTACCCAAGTGCCATCTGCATCTTTGGATTGCTCATGATAAAGAGTTTCATTATGTGCAACTTCTTTATTGATAAAATCTTGAACTCTATTTATTAGATCTTGTGCTTTTTGACTTATTTCGTATTCCATCTTCTACTCCCTTCAAAAGTTATACCAATATGGTATTATAAATTTCGTGAATATCTTATTTAAACCCTATATCATCATAACTTCACAACACATTCAATACTAGTTAGGAATTAAAAAAATATGAAAATTAGCACATTTGATCTAAATTTATTTGTAATTTTAAATGCGATTTACACTCAGGGTAGTCTAACGAAAGCAGCTGAAGTTGTTGGTATTACTCAGCCTGCTGTAAGTAATGCTCTTTCTAGATTAAGAACAAAATTTAATGATGAATTATTTCTAAGAACAGGCACAGGTATGATACCTACGCAAAAAACTGAGAATATGATTGCGGACATTCAAAATGCTCTTATGCTAATGCAACAAAGTGTGGATGAGCCAGATGAATTCGACCCATTAACGAGCTCCAGATCCTTTAAAATATCACTAGCTGATGTTTCTGAAGGGCGAGTGCTACCCTACTTAATGGAAGAGATTGATAAAAATGCTCCTAAAATTTCTGTTGGCAGCTTTCATTACCCTAGAAGAGATCAAGTTCATGCACTTGCAACTAATCAGTTAGATTTTGTTGTTGATCCGGTGGTGCCAAGATCAAATGAAATTAAATCTCAAAAAATTTTTGAGGACTACTTTGTTGTAGCTCACAGAAAAAATCATCCTGTAACTAAAATAGAAAATATAACAATTGAAGATTTATTATCACAAAGACATTTGAATGTTTCTCAGAGAAGAAAAGGACCTCATATTATTGATGTAGAATTAGCTAAACTTGGATTAGAAAGAGATATTGCTCTAAGAGCTCAACACTTTTTAATAGCTCCAGAAGTTGTAAAAAATACTGATATAGTTTTATTTTGTACACATAGTTTTGCTATACGCCACGAACTTGATTTTGTTGAAATACCAGCTGAACTTCCAACTATGGAATATTTCTTAATTTGGCACCTAAGCGACGATATGGATGGCGCTCATATTTGGATGCGCAATCTTCTAATAGAAGCTTATAAAAATGCTAAAGGTATGAAAAACTAGCCTAAATCATGGCCTGAAAGCTTTACTATACCGCCATCACAGGTAATGGTTTCACCAACAGTAAAAGCTCCTGCTCTTGAGCATAAAAAAATTGCAAGGCCCGCCATATCTTCTGGAGTTCCAATTCTTTTTCTAGGATTTCTTTTTGCAATCTCGCTGTAGTCATGTGCAACTGCTGCTCCAAGCATATTACTTGGAAATGGCCCAGGAGCAATGCCGTTAACTAATATATTTTCATCAATTAATCTTCTGGCTAATTGTCTAGTTAGATGATGAACTGCTGCTTTTGAAGCGCCGTATGAATATGTTTCAAAAGCTGCAACATTCATTCCATCAATAGAGCCAATATTAATGATTCGAGAAGGGTCTTCAGGAGTACCTTTTACTCTTAATAAAGGAGCTAATTCTTGTGTTAAAAAGAATATGCTTTTTACATTTAAATTCATTACTTTATCCCATCCGGCTTCTGAAAATGCTCCAAAAGGCTCTGCCCAAGCTGCGCCAGCATTATTAATTAAAAAATCAATATGTACTTCTTTTTCTTTAATTTCATTAGCAAAAGCTTCAACGCCTGCATTTGAACTTAAGTCACTTGCAATTGAAATACACTCACCACCATAGGTCTCCATTAGCTCTTCAGCTTTAAGATGGAGTTCTTTTTCCTTTCTTGCGGTTATATACACTTTGACACCATTAGCTAAAAATCCAGCTGCAATCATCTCGCCTATGCCTCTAGAACCTCCAGAAATAACAGCTACCTTACCTTCAATACCAAAAAGATCATTAATCTTCATGCGAGACTCCTAAAAAATAATAAATTTAAATGATTATATATCCTTTTCTAGGAAATAAATAAATCCATTCTTGTATCTGATCATGATTTCCAATGTAAAATAATAAAATGGAATCTTTACTTGGAAGTGTCTCGTGGTTAGTTCTTTCTCTTATATTGTTAATATGGGGAGCTAATAAGTTTATAGACAATGCGTCAGCTCTAGCTGCTAACTTTGGCATTAGTGATTTTATAATTGGTTTAAGTGTTGTTGCACTTGGGACTTCATTTCCAGAAATCTTTATAGGGATATCTGCTGTCATTAATGATAATGAAGAGTTGGCTCTTGGAACTATTATTGGTTCAAATATTTCTAATATTGCTTTAATTTTTGGTGTTTCATGCATCGGTTATACAACTGCAATTAGTCCCTCATCAAGAAGAAATTTGATAGCTCTGTCAATGAGCGTGATTATTGCTATTTATGCGTTAATTGATTTAAAGATAGGTAAGATAGATTCAGCTCTTTTGCTCAGTGTCTTCGTATATTTTATATATGTCATGTCTTCTCAGGTAGATAAGGAAAATGCTGAAATAATTACTTCAAGTGATGTGAGTACATTTAAATTAATTGCTATGCTTCTAGTAGGCTCAATAAGTCTTTTAATAGGTTCAAATTATGCAGTTATTCATGGTGAAATAATTGCTCTTTATTTAGGAATTCCAAAACTAATAGTTGGATTGACAGTTCTAGCAATTGGATCAAGTTTGCCAGAACTAGCAGTAACAATAAGTGCTCTGGTTAAAAATAAAAATCAGATGGTTTTAGGAAATATTATTGGATCTAATGTTCTTAATATAGTTATAGTTATGCCTATCTTAGGATTATTTTCAAATCAAAGTTTTGATGAATTAGTTTTAAGTCGTGATGTATTTATAATGACGCTTTTATCAATAATATTTATTCTAATTGCACTTAGTTTTAGTTATAAAAATATATCTGTAAATATTTATCGCTCTATTGGAATTTTCTTGGTATCGGGATACATATACTATGTTGGTGTATTAAGCGGCCTTCTTTAAAGGTTTAAAGAGTAACAAAGCGACCAGACAAAATGTAAAGGTTGTTACTTCAAAAAGAAAAAAAGTGTTTATAAATGTTGGGGTTGATGGTAATACAGCAAATAATATTCTTCCCAAAGCAATGCTGCCAGTTAAAAACATTAATAAACGTAAAGCTTTAGACATGTAATTTAGTGAAAACATTCCCATCAAGCAAAGCACTCCTACTGCAAGATTTAAACCTCCATATATTCCTGCTAATTCTGAATAACCAATAACTGAAGAAATGCTTAGGCCTATGTATTCAGTTATAGATGGAAGTTCAATATCCAATGCTGCAAAAAGCGGAGAAAGGATTGCCCAAACACCAATACCAAAGTAAGTAACAAACATTATTAAAAGAAATAACCGAATAATCCAAACCATTTAAAGCTCCCTATTTATCTTTTCATAAGCTATATTACAGGCTAATGAACCATTTTTTATGTAAATGAATAAATATTTAATATTTTTTCTAACAACTCTTATTAGCATGCAGGCATATTCAGAATTTGAACAGCTAACTCCAAGTGATATTTTAATTCCACCTATGCCATTGCCATATGATGAGCAAGTTGTTTCCTCGGAAGAATTATTTGAATTTATTGATAACACTATTATTACTGGAAAGCAGCCAGTCATTATTTTTGGAGGTAACTGGTGCCCAGATTGCAGAATTCTTGAAGGAACTTTAGAGCTGGCTACTGTGAAAAGTTTTATGAATAAGAATTATCAAATAAAACATATTGACATAGGTAGATATGATAGAAATATGGATCTGATGAATTTTCTAAATATTGAAAATAGAAAAGGTGTTCCAAGAGTTGTTATCTTAGATCTTGATAAGGAAATCCTAAATAGCTCAACTAGTAGCGAATGGACGACCGCTAGAGATAGAAAACAACAAGAGATATTTGATTATTTTCAGAAGTTTGTTGTAAAAAACTAGTACTTAAAGTGTTTGATTTCCTCGCCACTTTTTCCAATTTCTGTCATAGCCTTAATACCAATTTCTAAATGAAGATCCACCCATTCTTGGGTAACAGCTTTATCAGAAGCTTCTGTTTTTACCCCATCAGGTGTTACAGGAACATCAGTAACTAGTAATAAAGCTCCTCTAGCTATCTCGTTAAAATGGCCTACTGTGAAAACGGTTGCCGTTTCCATATCAACACCAATAGCAGTTGTATTTTTTAGTCGTTCAAGGAATTTTGTATCATGCTCCCATACTCTTCGGTTTGTAGTAAAAATAACCCCTGTTCTATAGTCACTTTTTTTCTCCACTATAATATCTGATACAAATTTATGTAATTTAAATGAAGGAAGTGCTGGCACTTCTGGAGGAAAATAGTCATTAGAAGTTCCATCACCACGAATAGCTCCAATAGGAAGAATAAAATTACCTATTTCAGAAGAACCTTTTAGTCCACCACATTTTCCTAAAAATAGAACTCCTTTAGGATTAACTGCTACTAATAAATCCATAATAGTAGCTGCGTTAGGAGAACCCATTCCATAATTAATTATAGTTAAGCCATCTTTATTGGTGGCAGCTTGCATTGCACGCCCTTCGCCATAAATTTCAGCAGAAAATCTTTCTGAGAATTTATCTACATAATCTTTAAAATTGGTAATGAGGATGTAATCCCCAAATTTTTCTAATGGCATGCCTGTGTATCGAGGTAGCCAGTTTTTTACTATTTCTAATTTTGTTTCCATTCACTATTATATCCGATTACCCTTTTTAAGAAAATAGAAGTGAAACCTAATGGTTATAACTTAATCAAACTGAGTATCAGTGCTTACAAAGGTAAAATAGAAGGTTCCGCCAAATAACAAGATTGCAGATGCTAAATAGAATACGCTATCAAAAGACCCTGTTAGGTCTACAAGGAGTCCTGATATTGCAACTCCAACTATTCCTGGAATGGTAGCAATGGTTGCACTTATGCCCATTAGAGAGCCTGTGTGTTTAGGCCCAATATCCGCATGATTTACTGAAAACCCTCCAGTACCTATGCCTGCACAAATATTTGTAATAGAAAGCATTACCATCACACCCATAATAGACATTACTGAAGGAATAAGTGCTAAGCATAATGCTGAGCCACCAAAACCTATAATTGTGCATGTTCTTCTGATAGTTAAGGTTTGATAACCTTTTTTAAGATAAAGATCGGATAGATAACCACCTAAATTTAGAAAAATAACTGAAACCGCTGATGGAATTAAAATTAATAAAATAAAGGTTGCTGTGTCATCTTGGTAACTTATTCCAAGGCCATCCTTAATAAAAATAGGTAACCATGATATCAGAACAAATAATGGCCAGTTTGCGCAAAAGTGAGCAACGATAATAGCCCAGAGTGGCTTATTTTTTATAAGTGTTTTAAAAGGTGGTAGCTTAGGAGCTATTTCGCTAGCAGGGGCCTCTGCAAGAATATAATCTAGCTCCTCTTTGGAAATAGTTGGGTGATCAGCTGGTAAAGAAGTTATATTTCTCTGCCAAAAAAAGAACCATAATATTCCCAATGCACCAAATGAGTAAAAAGCCCACTCCCATCCAAATAGAATCATAATAATTGGTGTTGCAATGTAAGCAAAGATACTACCAAGTGGTATACCGCTATTAGTAAAAGCTATTGCTCTTGTTCTTTCTTGGAAAGGAACCCATCTAGCATAAAGACTATGCCAAGCAGGAAAGGTAATTCCCTCCCCTAGCCCCATAAGAACTCTAGTAAGTAATAGAAGGAAGAAACCATTATGAGCTGCTAAGGGAGTTAGAATAGTAAATAGCGACCAAAGTAAAACTCCATATCCTAAAACTCTCTTACCACCATAACGATCTGCCAAAAAGCCACCCAAATATTGAGTAAAGATATAGCCAACAAAAAAAGATGAAAGTACTAAACCAAGTTGCGTATTATCCCATCCAAATTGACCTTGAATTTCAACGGCGGCTACAGAAATATTTATTCTATCTATGTAACAGATAAATACTGCAAGTGTAGATAACGAGATTAACCTAAATCGATATGGAAAATTCATTTGGGTTAAATAATTAGTTGCGTTCTAATCTTACCTGAATTACATAATCAATATGCTAATATAATTATATGACAAGTTAGATGGTAGGGATGGAGGGGATCGAACCCCCACGCCTTGCGGCACTAGGTTCTAAAC
>CAZJJG010000033.1:0-10145 GCA_964546275.1 uncultured Gammaproteobacteria bacterium | reverse complement strand
ACCTCCGCAATGTCAATGCGGCGCTCTAACCAAAACTGAGCTACGGGTCTATAAATAGTTTTTGCATTATACAGATATTTATTGATGATTCTCATATACAGTTTTTAAATTAACATTATTGGTTTAAACTTTATCGATGTGGGTAGATTTTAAACATTTAAAGAAAGCAAATATCGGATATCTACCTCATGCATATCGCGTTTCAGTGTTAAGCATTAAAGCAATTTTAATTGGTATCGCTGGATTAGTTCATGCTTTGATACCAATAATATTATTAGAAACACTAAGCAAAGGCCTTAAGAAGCTTAATGATGAAATTAGTGACTTTTAATCAACTTTAAGTTAATCCTATTTAATAAATAATAATATTTAATTAATCTTTCCATCGATATTATATTGGGCAAAAAATGTCCATATTTCTTCAGTCGCACTGACACCATAACTGTTCAGGCGCGGCCAATTATGACCCATAGCACTGTGAAGAATGAGCTCAACTCCAACGCTATTAGAACAATTTTGATATGAGTCATAAAGGATATAACTGCCATCTTCAAAATCAGCAACTACAGATAAAGGGTTCTCGTCACAAGAATTAAAGGCTTGCCAATATAGCATCACCTCAGGAATACTAAGTGACCATGAGGCCCCATCATATAAAACTGTATTGTCTTCTAATCCATGTATTTGCAAAACTGAAGTAGGATGACTTGGGTTACAAGCATTATCTATCTCAGGCGTCATCGAACCGGTTACTGAGGCAATTGCAGCGAATTTATCTGAATTACATGCCAAGCCATAGCTCATATAACCCCCATTAGACATACCTGTTGAGTAGATTCGTTGACTATCAATATATAAATCGGTTGCAACAATATCTATAAGGTCTTCAATAAAATCTACATCATCTACAGTACTGCCAACAGTCCATCCGCCAACATTCCAATGAGATACACCATTTAGTAAAGAGCCTTGTGGGTATACAAGAATAAAGCCATCTTGTTCTGCAAGGCTTTGAAATTCTGAGTAATACATTATGTTTGTAGCTGAACTGCCATAACCATGAAGTACAAACATCAATGGAGCATTCGATGATGGTGTATTAGAGGATGGGGTATATAAATAGTATTCCCTAAGAATACTATTATGAGTAAAACTACATTTTTGAGTATTAGTTTGATAGTCAGAACAAGTGAGATCTGAAGGTGTGTTTGTTGGAGGAGCAATAGGAGCGACACTGCTTCCGCCACCGCCACCTCCACAACTATAAATAAAAATAATCGTAGTGATTATTGTTAAAGTTTTTGAATAGTGCATTTTTATATTCTTATTATCTACAAATAATTATCTTAAGACTAATCTACAATAGTTTGCATTTTTTTCAAGTAATCAATTGTATCTTTAAGGATCTTAGCTCCCTCTTCATCTTCTTGTTCATCTAATAGCTTTATAGACTGATCAATAGACGATTCAACACAACCCCATACTCCTTTTGAAGCTATGCGCTCCTCAAGCATTTCTTTATAGCGTTTTTTGAAATCTTCAGGCGCTTCTTGGTTATGCATTTGACATACAAGCCGTTCAGCAAAAACTCTACTTCTTTCATCTTCAAAATTGCGAGCTATTTTAATTCTATGCTCAGCATCATCGGTAAGATGAAACTCTTGCATAAGATCTTTATCTTTATAAGAAGGGAATCCGCCAGAATATATAGTTTGTTCTATATGCTCAGGCTCTGGATAACTAGTCATTCTATCTGACATTGCCTGAGAGACTTTAGTTTGAAAATCTTGATGATTTTTTACTAACTGAGCTCTTCTATTAAGCTCATCAAAATCAACATCAAAAATTGTTTTATCAGTCAAATGATCGCTATGGCATATGGGTATTGTCTTATTTATTTTATATTTTTTAAGAGGTCCATCTCGCCCGCCTGCATTAATTAATTTAAAGATTTCAGAAAGTTCTAACTCTAAGATCTCTTCAGGGTCATCGAAGCTTAAATCAAAAAAGACTATCTCATTTGGTCTGACAGGATCGCTCCCACACCAGACAACTGGATATCTAAACATTTGACGTCTAAAGACTTCTCCAAGTGCTAAAAATCCATCTGAATTAAGCAAATTCATGACGCCAGGTTTTGTAGATATATTTAAGAATGATTGAAAAACATCAGGTATGACATCACTAATTTTTTTAGTTACATCAATCATAAGATTGCAGTCAGCAATAGCATCATGAGCATCATCAGCACTTACATCATTAGCTCGAGCAATGTGCTCTAATTTTAAGCTAATTTTAGGACCATCTTCAAATAGAGGAATATTTATTGCTTCTGGGAAAAAGCATGCAACATTATGCATCATAAGCATAAGATCTAGCCTGCCATTTCCATTAGTATTGGTTGTATAGGGCTCTAACAAATTCCAAAAGAATTGTCTTCTTACAAGCTCTTCATCAAATGAGTGTCCATTGTAAGAAATAAAAATACCGGGATTATCTAGCGTCCATTGTTTCCATTGACGCTGAAGATCTAAAATCATTTCGTAGTGAGAAGTGTTGGAATTAAAAAGATGTGTCTTTTTATTTGTTAGCATTGCCATAGGGGTTGGTATGGCCCATGGTAAAGGAGCACAACCAATATCTTGCTCTGCTATAGAATTAAAAGAACTATCTGTTACTACAGAACCGCATTGAAGAATCTGACTAAAATCTCTCTGAATTCCAGTCGTCTCTGTATCATAAAAAATTAAATTGTTATGTTTCGACACTAATAATTAACTTCTAGAGATATTCGAGGACTCAACTTGACCTGATTCATTTACAGTGTATTTACCAAGCTCATGTCTAGCAACTGCTCTTCTATGAACTTCATCAGGACCATCTGCAAGTCTTAATGTTCTCATGTGAGCATACATTGAAGCTAACGGATAAACTTGTGAAACTCCTGCTCCACCATGCATTTGAATAGCTCTATCTAATATGTCACAAACAATATTTGGAGCAACAACTTTAATTTGAGCAATTTCACTAGCAGCAACTTTATTTCCAACTGTATCCATCATATGTGCAGCTCTTAAAGTTAAAAGTCTAGCTTGATCTAACTCAATTCTTGAATTAGCAATGATATCCATATTTCCACCTAGTCTTGCAAGAGGTTTACCGAAGGCAACTCTTGTTAAGCTTTGTTTACACATCATTTCTAGGGCTCTCTCACCTAAACCGATAGCTCTCATACAATGATGAATTCTTCCTGGTCCTAGTCTGCCCTGTGCAATTTCAAAACCTCTACCTTCACCGAGAAGAAGATTCTCTTTTGGAACTCTTACATTAGTAAATTTCATATGAGCATGACCATGAGGTGCATCATCATAACCAAATACATGCATCATTTTGATGATCTCAACTCCTTCAGCATCCATTGGAACAAGTATTTGAGATTGTCTTTGATGTCTTTGATTTTCAGGATTGGTTACACACATAAAGATAATAAATTTACATCTAGGATCGCCAGCACCTGATGTCCACCACTTTTCTCCATTAATTACATACTCATCTCCATCTAATACAGCTGAAGAAGCGATATTTGTAGCATCAGAGGATGCAACTCCTGGTTCAGTCATTCCAAAAGCTGAACGAATTTCTCCATTTAACAGAGGCTTCAGATACATTTCCTTATGTTCATCCGAACCATATCTTTCTAAAACTTCCATATTTCCAGTATCTGGTGCAGAGCAATTAAAGACTTCTGATGAAATTCCGTGGGCTCCCATAACTTCGGCTAAATGAGCATATTCAAGATTTGTTAATCCAGCCCCATTATTACTTTCAGGTAAAAACATATTCCATAATCCGGCAGCTTTAGCTTTTGCCTTCATTTCTTCCATTATTGGAGGGACTACCCAAGTGCCATCTGCATCTTTGGATTGCTCATGATAAAGAGTTTCATTATGTGCAACTTCTTTATTGATAAAATCTTGAACTCTATTTATTAGATCTTGTGCTTTTTGACTTATTTCGTATTCCATCTTCTACTCCCTTCAAAAGTTATACCAATATGGTATTATAAATTTCGTGAATATCTTATTTAAACCCTATATCATCATAACTTCACAACACATTCAATACTAGTTAGGAATTAAAAAAATATGAAAATTAGCACATTTGATCTAAATTTATTTGTAATTTTAAATGCGATTTACACTCAGGGTAGTCTAACGAAAGCAGCTGAAGTTGTTGGTATTACTCAGCCTGCTGTAAGTAATGCTCTTTCTAGATTAAGAACAAAATTTAATGATGAATTATTTCTAAGAACAGGCACAGGTATGATACCTACGCAAAAAACTGAGAATATGATTGCGGACATTCAAAATGCTCTTATGCTAATGCAACAAAGTGTGGATGAGCCAGATGAATTCGACCCATTAACGAGCTCCAGATCCTTTAAAATATCACTAGCTGATGTTTCTGAAGGGCGAGTGCTACCCTACTTAATGGAAGAGATTGATAAAAATGCTCCTAAAATTTCTGTTGGCAGCTTTCATTACCCTAGAAGAGATCAAGTTCATGCACTTGCAACTAATCAGTTAGATTTTGTTGTTGATCCGGTGGTGCCAAGATCAAATGAAATTAAATCTCAAAAAATTTTTGAGGACTACTTTGTTGTAGCTCACAGAAAAAATCATCCTGTAACTAAAATAGAAAATATAACAATTGAAGATTTATTATCACAAAGACATTTGAATGTTTCTCAGAGAAGAAAAGGACCTCATATTATTGATGTAGAATTAGCTAAACTTGGATTAGAAAGAGATATTGCTCTAAGAGCTCAACACTTTTTAATAGCTCCAGAAGTTGTAAAAAATACTGATATAGTTTTATTTTGTACACATAGTTTTGCTATACGCCACGAACTTGATTTTGTTGAAATACCAGCTGAACTTCCAACTATGGAATATTTCTTAATTTGGCACCTAAGCGACGATATGGATGGCGCTCATATTTGGATGCGCAATCTTCTAATAGAAGCTTATAAAAATGCTAAAGGTATGAAAAACTAGCCTAAATCATGGCCTGAAAGCTTTACTATACCGCCATCACAGGTAATGGTTTCACCAACAGTAAAAGCTCCTGCTCTTGAGCATAAAAAAATTGCAAGGCCCGCCATATCTTCTGGAGTTCCAATTCTTTTTCTAGGATTTCTTTTTGCAATCTCGCTGTAGTCATGTGCAACTGCTGCTCCAAGCATATTACTTGGAAATGGCCCAGGAGCAATGCCGTTAACTAATATATTTTCATCAATTAATCTTCTGGCTAATTGTCTAGTTAGATGATGAACTGCTGCTTTTGAAGCGCCGTATGAATATGTTTCAAAAGCTGCAACATTCATTCCATCAATAGAGCCAATATTAATGATTCGAGAAGGGTCTTCAGGAGTACCTTTTACTCTTAATAAAGGAGCTAATTCTTGTGTTAAAAAGAATATGCTTTTTACATTTAAATTCATTACTTTATCCCATCCGGCTTCTGAAAATGCTCCAAAAGGCTCTGCCCAAGCTGCGCCAGCATTATTAATTAAAAAATCAATATGTACTTCTTTTTCTTTAATTTCATTAGCAAAAGCTTCAACGCCTGCATTTGAACTTAAGTCACTTGCAATTGAAATACACTCACCACCATAGGTCTCCATTAGCTCTTCAGCTTTAAGATGGAGTTCTTTTTCCTTTCTTGCGGTTATATACACTTTGACACCATTAGCTAAAAATCCAGCTGCAATCATCTCGCCTATGCCTCTAGAACCTCCAGAAATAACAGCTACCTTACCTTCAATACCAAAAAGATCATTAATCTTCATGCGAGACTCCTAAAAAATAATAAATTTAAATGATTATATATCCTTTTCTAGGAAATAAATAAATCCATTCTTGTATCTGATCATGATTTCCAATGTAAAATAATAAAATGGAATCTTTACTTGGAAGTGTCTCGTGGTTAGTTCTTTCTCTTATATTGTTAATATGGGGAGCTAATAAGTTTATAGACAATGCGTCAGCTCTAGCTGCTAACTTTGGCATTAGTGATTTTATAATTGGTTTAAGTGTTGTTGCACTTGGGACTTCATTTCCAGAAATCTTTATAGGGATATCTGCTGTCATTAATGATAATGAAGAGTTGGCTCTTGGAACTATTATTGGTTCAAATATTTCTAATATTGCTTTAATTTTTGGTGTTTCATGCATCGGTTATACAACTGCAATTAGTCCCTCATCAAGAAGAAATTTGATAGCTCTGTCAATGAGCGTGATTATTGCTATTTATGCGTTAATTGATTTAAAGATAGGTAAGATAGATTCAGCTCTTTTGCTCAGTGTCTTCGTATATTTTATATATGTCATGTCTTCTCAGGTAGATAAGGAAAATGCTGAAATAATTACTTCAAGTGATGTGAGTACATTTAAATTAATTGCTATGCTTCTAGTAGGCTCAATAAGTCTTTTAATAGGTTCAAATTATGCAGTTATTCATGGTGAAATAATTGCTCTTTATTTAGGAATTCCAAAACTAATAGTTGGATTGACAGTTCTAGCAATTGGATCAAGTTTGCCAGAACTAGCAGTAACAATAAGTGCTCTGGTTAAAAATAAAAATCAGATGGTTTTAGGAAATATTATTGGATCTAATGTTCTTAATATAGTTATAGTTATGCCTATCTTAGGATTATTTTCAAATCAAAGTTTTGATGAATTAGTTTTAAGTCGTGATGTATTTATAATGACGCTTTTATCAATAATATTTATTCTAATTGCACTTAGTTTTAGTTATAAAAATATATCTGTAAATATTTATCGCTCTATTGGAATTTTCTTGGTATCGGGATACATATACTATGTTGGTGTATTAAGCGGCCTTCTTTAAAGGTTTAAAGAGTAACAAAGCGACCAGACAAAATGTAAAGGTTGTTACTTCAAAAAGAAAAAAAGTGTTTATAAATGTTGGGGTTGATGGTAATACAGCAAATAATATTCTTCCCAAAGCAATGCTGCCAGTTAAAAACATTAATAAACGTAAAGCTTTAGACATGTAATTTAGTGAAAACATTCCCATCAAGCAAAGCACTCCTACTGCAAGATTTAAACCTCCATATATTCCTGCTAATTCTGAATAACCAATAACTGAAGAAATGCTTAGGCCTATGTATTCAGTTATAGATGGAAGTTCAATATCCAATGCTGCAAAAAGCGGAGAAAGGATTGCCCAAACACCAATACCAAAGTAAGTAACAAACATTATTAAAAGAAATAACCGAATAATCCAAACCATTTAAAGCTCCCTATTTATCTTTTCATAAGCTATATTACAGGCTAATGAACCATTTTTTATGTAAATGAATAAATATTTAATATTTTTTCTAACAACTCTTATTAGCATGCAGGCATATTCAGAATTTGAACAGCTAACTCCAAGTGATATTTTAATTCCACCTATGCCATTGCCATATGATGAGCAAGTTGTTTCCTCGGAAGAATTATTTGAATTTATTGATAACACTATTATTACTGGAAAGCAGCCAGTCATTATTTTTGGAGGTAACTGGTGCCCAGATTGCAGAATTCTTGAAGGAACTTTAGAGCTGGCTACTGTGAAAAGTTTTATGAATAAGAATTATCAAATAAAACATATTGACATAGGTAGATATGATAGAAATATGGATCTGATGAATTTTCTAAATATTGAAAATAGAAAAGGTGTTCCAAGAGTTGTTATCTTAGATCTTGATAAGGAAATCCTAAATAGCTCAACTAGTAGCGAATGGACGACCGCTAGAGATAGAAAACAACAAGAGATATTTGATTATTTTCAGAAGTTTGTTGTAAAAAACTAGTACTTAAAGTGTTTGATTTCCTCGCCACTTTTTCCAATTTCTGTCATAGCCTTAATACCAATTTCTAAATGAAGATCCACCCATTCTTGGGTAACAGCTTTATCAGAAGCTTCTGTTTTTACCCCATCAGGTGTTACAGGAACATCAGTAACTAGTAATAAAGCTCCTCTAGCTATCTCGTTAAAATGGCCTACTGTGAAAACGGTTGCCGTTTCCATATCAACACCAATAGCAGTTGTATTTTTTAGTCGTTCAAGGAATTTTGTATCATGCTCCCATACTCTTCGGTTTGTAGTAAAAATAACCCCTGTTCTATAGTCACTTTTTTTCTCCACTATAATATCTGATACAAATTTATGTAATTTAAATGAAGGAAGTGCTGGCACTTCTGGAGGAAAATAGTCATTAGAAGTTCCATCACCACGAATAGCTCCAATAGGAAGAATAAAATTACCTATTTCAGAAGAACCTTTTAGTCCACCACATTTTCCTAAAAATAGAACTCCTTTAGGATTAACTGCTACTAATAAATCCATAATAGTAGCTGCGTTAGGAGAACCCATTCCATAATTAATTATAGTTAAGCCATCTTTATTGGTGGCAGCTTGCATTGCACGCCCTTCGCCATAAATTTCAGCAGAAAATCTTTCTGAGAATTTATCTACATAATCTTTAAAATTGGTAATGAGGATGTAATCCCCAAATTTTTCTAATGGCATGCCTGTGTATCGAGGTAGCCAGTTTTTTACTATTTCTAATTTTGTTTCCATTCACTATTATATCCGATTACCCTTTTTAAGAAAATAGAAGTGAAACCTAATGGTTATAACTTAATCAAACTGAGTATCAGTGCTTACAAAGGTAAAATAGAAGGTTCCGCCAAATAACAAGATTGCAGATGCTAAATAGAATACGCTATCAAAAGACCCTGTTAGGTCTACAAGGAGTCCTGATATTGCAACTCCAACTATTCCTGGAATGGTAGCAATGGTTGCACTTATGCCCATTAGAGAGCCTGTGTGTTTAGGCCCAATATCCGCATGATTTACTGAAAACCCTCCAGTACCTATGCCTGCACAAATATTTGTAATAGAAAGCATTACCATCACACCCATAATAGACATTACTGAAGGAATAAGTGCTAAGCATAATGCTGAGCCACCAAAACCTATAATTGTGCATGTTCTTCTGATAGTTAAGGTTTGATAACCTTTTTTAAGATAAAGATCGGATAGATAACCACCTAAATTTAGAAAAATAACTGAAACCGCTGATGGAATTAAAATTAATAAAATAAAGGTTGCTGTGTCATCTTGGTAACTTATTCCAAGGCCATCCTTAATAAAAATAGGTAACCATGATATCAGAACAAATAATGGCCAGTTTGCGCAAAAGTGAGCAACGATAATAGCCCAGAGTGGCTTATTTTTTATAAGTGTTTTAAAAGGTGGTAGCTTAGGAGCTATTTCGCTAGCAGGGGCCTCTGCAAGAATATAATCTAGCTCCTCTTTGGAAATAGTTGGGTGATCAGCTGGTAAAGAAGTTATATTTCTCTGCCAAAAAAAGAACCATAATATTCCCAATGCACCAAATGAGTAAAAAGCCCACTCCCATCCAAATAGAATCATAATAATTGGTGTTGCAATGTAAGCAAAGATACTACCAAGTGGTATACCGCTATTAGTAAAAGCTATTGCTCTTGTTCTTTCTTGGAAAGGAACCCATCTAGCATAAAGACTATGCCAAGCAGGAAAGGTAATTCCCTCCCCTAGCCCCATAAGAACTCTAGTAAGTAATAGAAGGAAGAAACCATTATGAGCTGCTAAGGGAGTTAGAATAGTAAATAGCGACCAAAGTAAAACTCCATATCCTAAAACTCTCTTACCACCATAACGATCTGCCAAAAAGCCACCCAAATATTGAGTAAAGATATAGCCAACAAAAAAAGATGAAAGTACTAAACCAAGTTGCGTATTATCCCATCCAAATTGACCTTGAATTTCAACGGCGGCTACAGAAATATTTATTCTATCTATGTAACAGATAAATACTGCAAGTGTAGATAACGAGATTAACCTAAATCGATATGGAAAATTCATTTGGGTTAAATAATTAGTTGCGTTCTAATCTTACCTGAATTACATAATCAATATGCTAATATAATTATATGACAAGTTAGATGGTAGGGATGGAGGGGATCGAACCCCCACGCCTTGCGGCACTAGGTTCTAAACCTAGCGTGTCTACCAGTTCCACCACATCCCCA
>CAZJJG010000032.1:0-10738 GCA_964546275.1 uncultured Gammaproteobacteria bacterium | reverse complement strand
TCTCCACCATTATCAACAGCTTGTTGAGCATGAAGGTCTTCGTCTTCTCTCATAGTTTTAAGGATTTCGATTGTCTCTTTATCTTTTGGTGAAATCTTATCAAGATGCTTATCAATATGAGCAACAACCTGTTTTTCAGTTTCTTCTACAAAACCTAAACTTACCTTTTCGCCAAAGTTTCCAAATATAGCTCCAATTGCAAATGAGCCTGCGTACCACACCGGATTAAATATTGAACCTTTTCCATTGAGTTCATCTAAGCGTTTTTTACACCACACTAGATGATCGGTCTCTTCTTCACCTGCCTCTATAAGATGTTTTTTAATATCAGGATCTTTACAAACTAATGCTTGGCCTCTGTACAAAGCTTGTGCGGCAACCTCTCCAGCAAGATTTACTCGCATCATTTGAATAGAAAGCTTTTTTTCTTTCTTTGTTAATTCTTCTGTATTTTTTTCAATAGGGCTTGGCGGATAAGGCCTATCTGTACCCGCTTTTTTATTTGAAAGAGTTTTTAATGCAATATCAAACTCGTTAACAATATTATCTATAAAACTCATTGTATTCCCTTAAAGCCAATATCTCTTCTATGAAATGCGCCATCAAACGAAACTTTATCCACTAACTCATAAGCTTTAATCTGTGCTGATTTTAAATCATCACCTAAAGCAGTTGCGCAGAATACTCTTCCGCCAGAAGTCATAACTTTATCATTCACCAATTTAGTGCCTGCATGAAAAAGCTTTATATCTTCATCATTCTCAATAGGCATTTGAACTTCTTTGTTAGATGCATAACTTTCTGGATAACCTTCAGAGGCAATAACAACTCCACAAGAATGCTTTTGTGTCCAATCAATTTCATATGAATCTAATTCATCATTAATAGCTGCAAGACATAGCTCTACTAGACTAGATTTTAATCTTAATAAAATGGGTTGAGTTTCAGGATCCCCGAAACGACAATTAAACTCTAAAACTTTTAATTCCCCTTTGCTAATCATCACACCTGCATACAAGAATCCTAGATATGGCGAACCTTCAGCAATTAAGCCTTGCATGGTTGGCTGCATAACTTCATTGAGAATCTTTTGATGCATGCGCTCATCAACAATAGGAGCTGGAGAATAAGCACCCATCCCACCTGTATTGAGTCCTACATCTCCTTCACCAACAGCTTTATGATCTTGACTTGTAGCAAGAGACATAATTTTGTCTTTACTAACAACAGCAATAAAACTTGCTTCCTCACCTTCAAGAAAGTCTTCAATAACAACTCTACTTCCAGCTTCGCCAAAAGCTTGATCTTTAAATATACTTTCTAAAGCTACATTAGCCTCTATTTTAGTTCCACAAATAATTACACCTTTACCAGCTGCAAGGCCATCTGCTTTGACTACTGTAGGATAATCAATTCCTTGAATATATGCTTTAGCAGCATCGTAATTATCAAAAGATGCATAAGCAGCTGTAGGTATTCCGTACTTAATAAAGAAATCTTTAGAAAAAGTTTTTGATCCTTCTAACTGAGATGCTGCTTGTGAAGGGCCAAAGGTTTTAATATTCTTGCTTTGCAGATAATCAGTTAATCCATTTACCAGAGGTTGCTCAGGCCCAATAATAACTAAACCAATATTTTCTTGTACACAAAAACTTTCTATAGCTTGAAAGTCATCAATATTTATTGAGATATTGCTAATTTTTGCTTCAAGCGCAGTGCCAGCATTTCCAGGACAAACAAACACTTGAGTAACAGAATGATCTTGGGCTGATTTCCATGCTAAAGCATGTTCTCTTCCGCCTGATCCTATTACTAATACTTGCATTAGTGCCTAAAGTGCCTTGTGCCTGTATATACCATAGCTATATTATTTTCATCAGCTGCAGCAATAACTTCTTCATCTCTAATAGAGCCACCAGGCTGAATAATTGCTGCAATTCCACTAGAAGCAGCTTTATCTATTCCATCTCTAAATGGGAAAAAGGCATCGGATGCCATAACAGCACCTTTTACTTCTAAACCTTCTTCTTTAGCCTTTAAGTTAGCAATATCAGCACTTATAACTCTACTCATTTGCCCAGCACCAATTCCAATGGTTTGCCTATTTTTTACATAAACAATTGCATTAGATTTAACAAATTTAGCAACTCGCCATGCAAACATTAGATCATTAATCTCACTATCACTTGGCTGTCTTTTGGTAACGCATTTAAGATCTGTTTCAGGAACCATAAAAGTGTCATCACTTTGAATTAAAATTCCGCCTGAAACTTTCTTGATTACACCTGGATAAAGATCATCTTGAACCAGGTCTACTCGGAGCACTCTTATATTTTTCTTTTCAGCAAAGATATCAAGCGCACCTTGCTCATAGTCAGTTGCAATAATTACTTCAACAAACTGTCGACTATTTATTTCTTCAGCAGTCTTGGCATCAAGTGTATTGTTTACAGCAATAATTCCTCCAAAGGCAGAAGTTGGATCTGTTTTAAATGCTAAATCATATGCATTAAGAATTGAGTCTGCTTCAGCAACACCACAAGGATTTGCATGTTTTACAATTACACATGCTGGCTCATTAAATTCTCGCACACATTCCCAGGCTGCATCCGCATCAACAATGTTGTTATAGGAAAGCTCTTTACCTTGGAGTATTTCAGCATTTGCTATATTTTTATGCTCAAGATTAGCAAAAGTTAAAAGACTAGCAGCTTGATGTGGATTTTCACCATATCTCAGAGAACTTTGTTTACTAAATACGTATTCAGGAAGAGGGGTTTGATTTTCTTCGGAAAGATAATTTGCAATAGCTTGATTGTAGTTAGCCATGAGAGTAAATACTTTTAAAGACAATTCTTTTCTAAAATCATAACTAATGCCATCTTGAGTTTTCCACTCTTCAATCAGTCTAGAGTAATCAGATGGATCTGAGACAACAGCAACATCTTTAAAGTTTTTTGCTGCTGATCTGATCATCGTCGGACCACCTATATCAATTTTTTCAATTGCTTCATCAAAAGAACATCCTGATGCAATAGTTTCTTTAAATGGATATAAATTAACTACTACTAAGTCTATTGTTTCGTAACCACGTTCAGAGAGAACCTCCATATCCTGATCACGTCTTGCAAGAATGCCTGCATGTATTTTTGGATGCAGCGTCTTCACTCTGCCATCCATCATTTCTTCAAAACCAGTAAAGTCAGAAACTTCGGTTACATTATCAGTAATATTTTTAATAGCTTTATAAGTTCCACCAGTTGAAAGTATTTTTACATTTTGTGAAACAAGGTAATTTACAAGCTTTTCTAAACCATCTTTATTAGAAAGGCTTATTAATGCTGTTTTTGGTTTAATTGGGTTCATGTTAAAAGGCCATATTTTTTTAGTTTAGTTCTAAGAGTTGCTCTGTTGATACCAAGAATCTGAGATGCTTTGCTTTGATTCTGGTTTACAAACTTCATAGTTGCTATGAGCAAAGGCGGCTCTATTTCATCAAGAACAAGCTTATAAACATCGATAGGCATATTTGATCCTAGCTGCTTATAGTATCTCCCCATAGCTTTTCTAACCTCTTCTTTTAGAGGAGTTTTAGAATATTCATCAAAAGATTTATTTTTTTTTGCCAAGCTTAGTTTTTAAATCAGAGAATCCATAAGTTTACAGTTGATTAAAAAATGCTCAATAGCTAATTAAAGATTTATGAGAGTTTTTTTATCATCGCCTAAAATAATTTCTTCAATTTTGCTATCTTTTATTAGCAAGCGACTGCAAGAAGTGTAGTTGGGATAAAAGTAAAGCAACTCATTATGTCGAAGTGCTGAGGCAACGATCGCATTAATTACCATAAAATGACAAAAGATAATTGAATTTTCTTCTAGTGAGTAAATTGTTTCCATCATTTCTTGTTGCCATAACTTAACTTGATCAGGCAAAGCGCTCATTTCCTCAGACATAATTTTTCTTAACCAGTCTTGTTTTTCTGTATTAGGAATATCATGAGACGGTATTTCAGAAAAAGCGTGATGAATATCAAGATCTTTTTCATATTGCTCAGCTAAAGGTTGAGCAGTTTGAATTGCTCGCAGTTTAGGACTAGAAATAAAATTAAACTCTGATAAATCTTCAGCTCTTAGAGAATTAGTCAGCTCATCTGCTTGTTTCTTTCCATTATCGCTTAAACCAGGGTCAGCATGATCGCCCCAAGAGGCGCTTGCTTCTCCGTGTCTAATTAAAAGTATTGTATGAATTGCCATTTATAGAATTTTAATAGTTATTATAATGATATTGTGAAAACTCATAGAATGTATTTAAAAGAATTATCTAATAGCTCCTCAACTTATGAGCTTGATTCTATCCAATCCTTGCATATAGCAACAGTATTGCGCTTAAAAGAAGGTGCTACTATTGAATTATTTAATGGAGAGGGTTTATCTTGTGAGGCCAATATTCTTCTTGCTTCAAAGCGAGGGGTTCAAATAGAGCTTAATTCAAAGATAACTAAGTCAGAGAAATCCAAAGGAACTCTTATTGGGGTACTTCCTTATATAAAAAAAGAGAACCTTTTCTTTATGACACAAAAATTAACTGAAATGGGTATATCAGAGCTTATTTTCTTTAAACCGGAGAATCTAGATCAGAGTTTAGTAAAAAAAGATTTATCTAAACTAAAAGATAAACTTAATGATGTAGTCATAGGCGCTTGTAAGCAATCAGGTATCAATTTCTTGCCTAAAATAGAGCACCACAATGATCTAAAAGAAAGTCTTGATAACTCTTCAGCTCTTGAAGCAAATAATTTTGTATGTTTTTTTGATTTAGAAGCCAGCAAGCATTTATCTAGAGATGATATTACTGATAAAGAAGCTTGTGTTTTTATAACTGGTCCAGAGTCTGGATTTTCAGATCAAGAAAGGTTTACTATGTTAGCTAAAGATATTTCATTGAGATCTTTGGGAAAAAATATTTTGCGAGCAGAGACAGCGCCAATAATTAGCATTACTCTATTTCAATCTTTTCTAGGAAACTTATAAAACATATGAGCACAAAAATTTTATTTATTACAGATCCAGTTTCAACTTTAAATATTGATAAAGACACATCATTATTTATGGTCGAACATGCTCAAAGTATGGATATGATTTCTTATCAATGCGAGACAAGCAATATTTATTTTCATGAAAATAAGGTAAAGGCGAGCACATGTAAGATTACTTCTCATGGTAAAAATATAACGACAAGCACTGGAAAAGAAGAAATAGAACTTCAAGAATTTAAATTTGTTTTTATGCGTAAAGATCCTCCTGTAGATCAAAATTATATGAATACACTTCATTTGCTTGATTTAGCAGAATCCCATGGAGCTAAAGTAATTAACAGTCCTGAAGCAGTAAAAAAATTCAATGAGAAAATTTTTGCCCTGTATTTCTCTCAATATATTCCAGAGACAATAATTACTTCTAAATTATTTGATATTAAATCTTTTATGCAAACGCATGCTGAAATTGTAATTAAACCTTTAGATGGAATGGGTGGTGAATCCATTTACAAGCTCAACAAAATTAGTGCTGAGGAAGAAGGTATTGTTAATGACTTAACTGATCAGGGAACAAGAACTATTGTTGCTCAAAAATTCTTACCCGAGATTTATGATGGCGATTTTAGAATACTGATTATTCATGGCAAACCTTTTCATAAAACGCTAGCCAGAATGCCACAAAATGGTAGCTTTAAAGGAAATCTTGCTGCAGGAGGTATAGGGGTTGCTCAGGATTTAAAACCTCACCAGGAAAGTGTAGCTAATGAAATAGGTAAAGTTTTACTAGAGCATGGAATTGTTTTTGCCGGCCTGGATATGATTGGAGAAAAAGTGACTGAGATTAATGTTACTAGCCCAACATGTGCTAGAGAGATATTCGAACAGACAGGAGCAGATCCTATAAAGGAATTATTTAGCAGTCTATGAGTTTTGCAATTCTACAAAATCAAAAAGTTAAAAGACGTTTAGATATAGGAAAATCTACCTATATTTCAATAGGCCTTCACTTAATAGTTATTTTTGGTATTACCTTTGCTAATGTTTATGACATGCCAGTATTTGAAGATTCACCCATTATCAATGTCCGCTTAGCCAATGCTGCAGTTGAGCAG
Source organism: uncultured Gammaproteobacteria bacterium (assembly GCA_964546275.1). Lineage (GTDB taxonomy): Bacteria > Pseudomonadota > Gammaproteobacteria > Magnimaribacterales > D2472 > MED-G78. The sequence goes on along the minus strand of CAZJJG010000032.1, from coordinate 4,588 downwards.
GATGGGTTTTTAACTATGAGCGAAGAAAAGATGGAAGCTTTCTCTCCAGAAAAAGCGGAAACATTATCAAATCGCAAAGAAATGCGCGCAGAAAGATATAAAGTAAAAAGACTTGAAGCTAATTCTGAAGTAAATTCTTCTGAGGCATTTTATTTAAATGCTTGGCAAAGAAAAGTTGAAACCATTGGTGACAGCATTCTTAATTCCTCCAGTTATAAAGCATCAAACCAAAGGGTTAGGTTAATGGCTACCGTAGATTCATTTGGTAATTTATTAAAATCAGAGATTCTTATCTCATCTGGAGATACTAAGACAGATAAACTAGCATTAGATATTCTTAAAGAGTCAGCACCATTTAAGCCTTTTGATGAAGAGATGCAAAAAGGCTATAAGATTCTTGAAATAGTTAGAGATTGGAATTTTGGTGGATAAAGCAATATGCAAATACTAGCTTTTGATTTCGGTACAAAAAAAATTGGGGTTGCAGTTGGCCAAACTATTACAAAAACCTCTTCGCCTTTAACTATTATTTTTAACAGTAAAGAAAAGATAAACTGGCCAGCAATAGAAGAACTACTTAATGAATGGAAGCCTGATTTAATATTGGTTGGCAAACCTCTCAATATGGATGGTACAGAAAGTGATATTATGAAAAAAGTAGAAAGTTTTACTAAAAAACTAAAAAAAATATCAAAAATAGAGTGCGAATATATTGATGAAAGGCTCACTAGTTTTGAAGCAAAGGAAAAGGTAGCAGATTTAGGCTCTACATTGTTAGATGCCCATGCAGCTAAAATTATATTAGATAACTGGTTTAATAAAAGTGTCGATACCCTCTAGTTTTATAGATCAAATTCTTGATCAATCCGATATAGTCGACATTGTTGGCAGAAGAATACAGTTAAATCAAAAAGGTCAAAATTTTTGGTGCTTATGTCCATTTCATGACGATAAGAAACCTTCAATGGCAGTTAATCAAGATAAGCAGTTTTTTTATTGTTTTGTCTGTAATGCCTCAGGTAATTCTATTCATTTTTTAAGACGTTATGAGAATCTTGATTTTGTAGATGCTATAGAAACTATCGCTTCTACTATTGGCATGGAAGTCCCATATAACAAGCAAGTTGTTGAGGAGACAAAAGCCAAAGAAATTAATGATGAAGCTAATGGTATATATAAAGATTCATTAAAATCTTCAGAGGGAAGCAAAGCTGTTAACTATTTAAAAGAAAGAGGTATTTCAGGAGAAACCGCTGCCTTTTTTAATCTTGGTTACGCTAAAGATGGTTGGACAAATTTATATGACAAGATAGGTTCTAAATACCCTAAAGCTGATATTTTAGATTCTGGTTTATTTAGTGCCAAAGAGAAAAAAGTCTTCGATTTCTTTAGAGCTAGACTTATGTTTCCTATAAGAAATATCAGAGGACAATGCGTAGCTTTTGGTGGCAGAATTATCGGAGAAGGCGAACCTAAGTATTTAAATTCTCCTGAAACAAAAACTTATAGTAAATCCAATGAACTCTTCGGATTATATGAAGCAAGACAAGTTGATAAATCTATAGACTCTCTTATCGTTGTTGAGGGTTATATGGATGTTATAGCGTTGCATCAAAATGGAGTTAAAAATGCTGTTGCTTCTCTTGGAACTGCAATAACAAGTAAGCATGTTTCTAAACTAATGCGATATGCTAAAAATATATTTGTAGCATTTGATGGCGACTTAGCTGGAAGAAAAGCAGCATGGAAGGCTATTGAAAATGCGCTCCCTATTTTGCGAGAAGATGTAAAAATTAGCTTCATTTTTTTAGAGGAGGGGCATGACCCAGACAGTTATATAAATGAAAAAGGTAAAGATGCTTTTCTTAAACTTTTAGATAACAGTATTTCATTCTCTAATTTCTTTTTATCTAAAATTAAGGAAGTCGATGATCTTGAGTCCATTGAAGGTAGATCCAAAGCAGCAAAGTTTGCTCTTCCTTTAGTAAATAGCATTAATAATGAAACTTTAAAACAGGCGTATATTGAAGAAATTGCTTCAATATGTAGATTAGATTTCGCTAGTTTAATATCTTCAAACTCAGAAAAACCAAGATCTTTTACATCACAACAAGAAGCTCCTTCTGAGGAGTCTAATGGTGGCTCAATTCTTGCTAAAAAGGCTATAGTTAGTATCTTTACAGCATTGATTCAGTATCCAAATTTAGCTGCAGATAAAGCTTTTGATGCAATATCAAATAAAGAAAAATTCTTATTTCTTTTAGATATACAAAATAAATATATTGAGAACTCTGAGATCAATCCATCTATTGTATTTGAGCAAATTCAATCTGATCAAATTAAACGCTTATTTAGTGAAGCGCTTATGAGTGAAATAAAATTATCAGAAGAAAATGCATTAAGCATGTTGCAGGACTGTTTACATAGTTTTGTAAAAAATCAAAAAGATAGAGAGGAAATCTTAAAAGAAAAGTATAATATGCAACACATTTCATCAGCTGAAAGAAGAGAGCTTCAACAAAGCATTCTTAAGAAAGCAGAATTAAGTGACGAAGATAGAGTTTTACTGAAAAATTTAAGCTCTAAAAAAGATTGAAAATTAGGAACTTATCCCAACATAGATAAGACAAAATTTATACGGAGATTTAGTGGATAAACTAAGCAAGAAAGGCTCAAAAATATCTGAACTTATTGAAAAGGGCAGAGAGCAGGGCTATCTAACATACGCTGATGTAAATGATCACCTGCCAGACGATATCTCTGATCCGGATCAAGTAGAAGAAATTATTGGAATGATCAATGATCTTGGTCTTCAAGTTCATGAAACTGCGCCTGATGCTGATGAGATTATGTTAGCTGAATCTGAAGATTCAGATGATGTTGCTTTAGAACAAGCTGCCGCTGCGCTTGCTGCCGTTGAAAATGAAACAGGAAGAACAACAGATCCTGTAAGAATGTATATGCGAGAAATGGGAACTGTTGACCTACTTACTCGTGAAGGCGAAATTGAAATTGCTAAAAGAATTGAAGAGGGCATGCGTGACCTTCTTAATGCTAGTGTTGCTTATCCAACAACAGTAGCTCACGTCATAGACTATTTTCAAATGGTTAAAGATGGCGAAAAGAAAATTAATGATTTGTTAACAGGATTCTTAGAAGAGATGGAAGAAGTTCCATCTGCTGGTCCAGGAAGTGAGAGAGCAAAGGCTGAAGAAGAAGAAGATGAAAAGCCTAACGGTCCTGACATGGAAGAAGTCCAAAGAAGAATGACTAATCTTAAAAGACAATATAATAAAACTTTAAAAGTTATAGAGAGCAAAGGTATTAGCTCTAAAGATGCTAAAGCAGAATATGAAAAACTTGGATTAATTTTCCAATTCTTAAAATTCAGCCCAAAAATGTTTGAAGAATTAGCTTCTATTGCTAGATCAGGCTTAGTAGAAATTAGAAAAAGAGAAAGATCTATTCAGATGTTAGTTGTGAGAAAAGGCAGAATGCCAAGAAAAGATTTCTTAAAGCAATTCCCAGATAATTTAACAAAAGTTAAGTGGATTGATTCTTTACAAAAAGAGAAAAAGTATAAAAAAGACTTATTACAAGTAATTAAGCAAGATGTAGTTATTGCTCAAAAAGAAGTTATTGCTTTAGAAAAATCAGTTGGTCTTAGTGTTAAAGAGATTAAAGAAATTAATAGAAGCATGTCTATGGGTGAAACCAAGATGCGCAGAGCTAAAAAAGATATGGTTGAAGCCAACCTTAGATTGGTTATTTCTATTGCAAAAAAATATACCAACAGAGGCTTACAGTTCTTAGACTTAATTCAAGAAGGCAACATAGGTCTTATGAAGGCTGTAGATAAATTTGAATATAGAAGAGGTTATAAGTTTTCTACTTATGCTACTTGGTGGATTCGCCAGGCGATAACAAGATCAATCGCTGACCAAGCTAGAACTATTAGAATACCTGTTCATATGATTGAAACTATTAATAAGCTTAATAGAGTATCCAGACAAATGATGCAGGATATCGGAAGAGAGCCTACCCCTGATGAGCTTAGTAAAGAATTAGATATGCCTGAGGATAAAGTGAGAAAGGTATTAAAAATTGCAAAAGAACCTATTTCTACTGAAACTCCAATTGGAGATGATGAGGATTCTAGCTTAGGTGATTTTATTGAAGATACTGTTATTGAATCACCATTACAAAATGCTACTGAAGATAGTCTGCATTTTGCAACGGATGATGTTTTATCTTCTCTTACAGCAAGAGAAGCAAAAGTTTTAAGAATGAGATTTGGTATTGGTATGAATACTGATCACACCTTAGAAGAAGTTGGAAAACAATTTGATGTAACCAGAGAGCGTATTAGGCAGATAGAAGCTAAAGCGTTAAGAAAATTACGTCATCCTAGTCGATCGAGTCATCTTAAGAGTTTCTTAGACGACTAATCTTTAGGGCCTGTAGCTCAGTTGGTTAGAGCAGTGGACTCATAATCCATTGGTCGGAGGTTCGAGTCCTCCCGGGCCCACCATTTATTTAATACTAAAAAACCGAGGTTTAAATGTTCGACACTCTGATTGAAAGCATT
>CAZJJG010000031.1:0-11013 GCA_964546275.1 uncultured Gammaproteobacteria bacterium | reverse complement strand
TTGATGGATTTATAAATCTATAGGCAGTATAGGTTTCACCTTGATTAATAAATTCAGCAAAGACTATATCTCCATTTTTAGCAATTTCACCTTCAGCATAAACAGTTTCATAAATTAATCTAAAAGCATCACCTTTTCTTATGTCAAAGACAAAATCAATATCCCAGCCAAATAGGTACGCCAAATCCATAATAACGCTGTCTGGTATATCGGCTTTAACTCCAGCTTCATAGAATGATGAGCTTATAACACCACTTTTAAAACTAATAACCACTTCAGGCTCTTTGGTAATTTGTTCTATTAAAATCTCTTCACTGATATCAATTACTAATGAACTAATATTGTCTTTAATAATTTCTATCTTGGTTATTTCATCATTGAGATAGGTAAATTTCATCTTGTTACCTGGTCTTATATCTCTAAGTGACCCAGCTTTATCTTTTCTAAAAATTTTGTATGCCGTATTCAGTGGAACCTTAAACTCCTCAAAAATTATAGAAAGGTTTTCACCATCTTTGACTGTATAAAAATCATATGACTTTGAAAGTGGAGTTGCAGCAACTACTTCTTCAGATTCAAAAATATCTTCTATAGGGAGTTCAGGATTATTTTGAATATCAAGATTTACTAAGAGAATAAATCCAATAAAAAACATAAAAACTAAGAGTACGTATTTAAAAGATATTCTTTTAAATCCTATCATTACTATTGTTTATCAAGATTAAGTAATTCAGTATTGCCACCAAAGGCAACAGTATTTTTAGAAATTACTCGTTCGTTTACAAATTGTAATAAATAGTTTGGGCCACCAGCTTTTAATCCAGAACCAGAAAGCCCTTCACCGCCAAAGGGTTGAACGCCAACAACTGCTCCAACCATATCTCTATTTATATATGCATTCCCAGCAGTTAGAGAAGAGGCAATTTCATCATGCTTTGATTCAACTCTAGAGTGAACACCCATAGTAAGCCCATAATTCTTATTATTTATCTCAATTAGATTATTTTTTAGAGAGGAAGTTTTGTATTTAAAGATATGTAAGATTGGTCCGAACTGTTCTTCGGAAATTTCACTTAAAGAATTTAGCTCAATCAAACAGGGTGAAATAATATTCTTTTCAGGAATATGATCATGAGACTGATACTTTTTATTACCTTTATCAAACGAATCAATATATTTCTTAAGTTGGGCGAAGGACTTTTTATTAATAATAGGACTTACGTCAGTTTCAAAATTATCCGGGGTATCTAAAGTTAGTTCTTGCATAGCACCTGTTAATAATTCCCACATACTTTCATATATCTCTTCTTGAACAAGTATAAGTCTAAGCGCTGAACATCTTTGGCCAGCTGAATTAAAAGATGATCTTATAACATCATCTGTAACTTGTTCTAACAGCGCGCTTGAATCTACAACCATTACATTCAAACCACCTGTTTCAGCAATGATTGGAGTTAAAGCTCCTTCTTTTGCAGCTAAATTCTTATTGATGCACTTGGCTGTTTTATGAGATCCGGTAAAACTTACCCCTTGGATATCCTCTATAAGGCTAAGAGCATCACCTTGCTCACCGCCACCAAGTACTAGTTTCAAAGCATCTGCTGGGACACCAGCCTCATGGAAAAGTTGTATTATTTTATGACCTATCAATGAAGAGTTTTCCGATGGTTTTGCTATTACATTATTTCCAGTCACCAGAGCCGCACTAATTTGACCAACTAAAATTGCAGCTGGAAAATTCCATGGGCTAATACATAGAAACGTTCCTTTTGGAAAATATGAAAGTTCATTCAATTCTCCTGTAGGACCTTTTAATTCAATAGAATCAGATTGAAGTTTTAGGGCTTCATTGCAATAAAAACGAAGAAAGTCTTCCGCTTCTCTTAATTCATCCCATGCATCATGAATAGTTTTGCCTGTCTCATGGAGTAAGAGATAAAGAAGCTCATCAGCATTTAATTGAATAAGGTCAGCAACTTTATTTAAGATTACAGCTCTATCCTTAATATCAGTTTTGCCCCATCCATTATTTTTATCAGCTTTTTCTATATGTTCTTTAATACACATAGGACTATCAAAAGTAACTGAGCCCAACACTCTGTTATCACACAAAGAAAGCACTTCTAGTTTTTGATTACTTGATGTATCAGAATTAAAAATTGAGGATACTGCATTAAAGCTAGCCCCGTCATATTTCTTAAGATTCGACTTAACTTTTTCAATATTCTCAACTTCAGTTAGGTCTATTCCAGGTGAGTTATTTCTATCACTAAACATATTTTTTGGTAGTCTTATTTTTAAGAGCGATTTATTTTCAATTTTAGATTTTAATACTTCTGCTGGGTTTTCTGCTAATTTTTTAGCCTCAATATTTGCATCTAAGAGTCTATTAATAAAAGAACTATTGGCTCCATTCTCTAGCAGTCTTCTAACAAGATAAGGCAGCAAGTCTTTATATGCACCTATAGGTGCATAAATACTGGTTTCAGGAAAATCTTCACATACCTTACTAGCAGAGTCATATAACAACTCACCCATACCAAATAACCTTTGAAATTCATATTCATGATCAGTGCCCATATGATAAATAGAAGCAATAGTGTGCGCATTGTGTGTGGCAAATTTTGGGTAGATTTTTTTTGTATCAAAAATTTTCTTTGCAGTATGAAGAAAGCTAAGGTCAGTCAAAGCTTTATTTGTATAAACAGAATAACCAGGATGGGATTTAATTTGTGACTGCTTAATCTCATAATCCCAATAAGCACCTTTTACTAATCGAACATGAATAGGAGCTCTATTTTTTAGAATATCCTCTGCCCAGTCGATAACTTCTATAGATCTCTTTCCGTAAGCTTGAACAGCCATTCCTATGTTATTCCAATCCTTATACTTCTTATCCAATAAGATGGCTTTAATAAGCTGAAGACTGACAGAAAGCCTATCTTGCTCCTCAGCATCTATTGTTATTTCTACATTTTTACTAAAAGCAAGATCTATCAATGACTCTAACTTAGGCAATAAATTATTTTTAATGTGCTCCTGATTAAGCATTTCATATTTTGGACTTAAGGCAGAAATTTTTATTGAGATACCATTATTAGATTGATGGGCAGAATTAATGGCGCTTACATTGTTTATTGCATCTTCATAGGCTAAAAAATAATTCTGAGCTTGGGCTTCAGTTCTGGCGGCTTCCCCAAGCATATCAAATGAGTAAAGATTTTTTTCAATGCCTTTAATTGCATTGATGTCTTTAAAGTCTCTTCCCATTACAAATTCTCCACTGAGAATTTTCATAGCCATCATAATGGCTTCTCTTATAGGGATTTCACCTGACTTTTTAGTTAATGCATTCAGCCATTTAAGAGGGTTATTTGATAATTCATCGGAAGGCTTAATAATTTTACCTGCTAGTAAAAGTCCCCATGTTGAAGCATTTACGAGCAGGCTATCAGCTTTATTTAGATGAGCTTCCCATGCGCCAGCGGATAACTTTTCAGATATTAAAATATTTCTTGTGTGGCTATCAGGTATTCTTAAAAGAGACTCAGCCAAACACATGAGAGCAACTCCCTCATTGTTTGAAAGACCATACTCACTTAAAAATGCATCAAGCTGAGTGCGCTCACTCTTTCTTTCTCTGCATAGATTAATAATGCTTATTGCATCTTTTTCTATAGATGCATTATCCAGAAACTCGCTATCAGCGATGAAGCTCTTAGCCAGAACCTCTTCGGAATAAAATTTTTTATCTATGGATAACATCTGTAGTATTTTAATCTTATGCTCGCAAGTATCAATCTTTCTATCGCCATAAAACAGGAACCTTTTTATGATTAAAAACTAGGGAATTTTCTAAATCTCTCAAGAATACTATGGTAGTCTAGCAATATATGAAAGAGGCATTAAAACTAATCAAACGGGGCACTGACGAGATTCTTACTGAAGCAGATCTTAAGAAGAAACTTGAGTCAGGCAAACAATTAGTTATTAAAGCAGGTTTTGATCCAACTGCACCAGATCTTCATTTAGGTCATACAGTCCTTTTAAATAAATTAAGACATTTTCAAGAGCTTGGCCATAAAGTTATATTTCTTATTGGAGACTTTACAGGGCAGATAGGAGATCCGTCTGGAAAAAATAAAACAAGACCAACTTTAGATGCTGATCAGGTTGCTGAAAATGCTAAAACTTATCAGCAACAAGTTTTCAAAATTTTAAATAAAGATTTAACAGAAATTCGCTTTAACTCGGAGTGGTGCAATGATCTTGGAGCTGCTGGCCTTATTCAACTAGCTTCTAAATATAATGTTGCGCGTATGCTTGAAAGAGATGATTTTAATAAGCGATATACCGCTAATCAAAGTATTGCTGTGCACGAGTTTTTATATCCATTAATACAAGGCTATGACTCTGTTGCTTTAAAGGCTGACGTTGAGTGTGGAGGGACGGATCAGAAATTCAATTTATTAGTTGGAAGAGAACTTCAAAGAGCATACGATCAAGAGCCTCAAGTTGTTTTAACGGTTCCAATTCTTGAAGGTCTAGATGGGACCAATAAGATGTCTAAATCTCTTAATAACTATATAGGGGTTGATGATGTTCCTGATGAGATGTTTGGAAAAATAATGTCAATTTCAGATGAGCTGATGTGGAGATGGTTTGAACTTCTTAGTTTTATGCCAGAGAAAGACATAGCGGCCCTAAAAAAGGAGATGGAAGCAGGTAAAAACCCAAGAGATATAAAATTTATTTTAGCTGAAGAGCTTGTAGATAGGTTCCATGCTGATGGTGATGGCAAAATCTGTAGAGAAGCATTCTTACAAAGATTTCAAAAAGGCCTTATGCCAGAAGACATACCATCTCTAAGTATGGATATTGACGGCGATAGCATCCCTTTAACAAATTTATTAAAAAATGCTGAAATGGCAGCAAGCACATCAGAAGCTATGAGACTTATTAAGCAGGGTGGAGTAAAAATAGATTCAGAAAAAGTTGAAGACGTTAAATTAGAAATTCTAAAAGGCAGCGAAGCAATCTATCAAGTTGGTAAAAGAAAATTCCTTAAAATCAAAGTATAAAAATGAAAAAAATAACCCAATTATGTCTCTTATTATTTCTTGCTAGCTGTTCTCAGGAAAAAGATGTCATGGATAATATAAGTCTAAATCTTGGAGATAATATGACGAATAAGAATATGCAAGAAGCTGAATTATTTCTAGATTCTAACCTAGCTAATAGTGGTGTCATTGAGGTGGAGAGTGGCCTTCAGTATCTTGTTATGAATAGCGGAGATGCATCAACACCAACCCCTTTACTATCTGATACGATTACTGCGCATTTTCATGGAACACTTTTAGATGGAACAGTTTTTTGGAGTTCAGTGGATATGAATGAGCCTTTAACTATCAAGCCATCTCAATTAATTCAGGGTTGTCAGAAAATTCTTCCGCTCATGAGAGTAGGGGATAAATGGAAAGTATTCATTCATCCAGATATGGCATATGGAGAAGAGGGACGTCCAACAATTCCTTCAAACTCAGTTCTAATATTTGATCTTGAGCTTTTAGCTATTGAGTAAATATAGTTTTTTATTTCATTGCTGATAAAGCAAACCCATATACATCTGAAATTTGTTCAATTTTCTTATCTTTTGGTGTTCCTGCACCATGACCCGCCCTGTCTTCAATTCTTATAAGAATAGGATTATCACATCCTTGTAAAGCTTGAAGTCGAGCAGCAAATTTAAATGAATGTGATGGAACAACTCTATCATCTCTTTTTGATGTAGTAATAAGAGTTGGAGGATAGCACTCGCCATTTTCAATATTGTGATATGGAGAATAGGATAAAAGATTATAGAATTCGTTAGTCTTTTCTGGAGATCCGTAATCACTTTCCCAAGCCCAACCAATAGTAAATTTATTAAATCTCAACATATCCAGTACTCCCACCTGAGGAATAGCCGCAGCAAAGAGTTTAGGATTTTGTAACATAGTCGCCGCTACTAAAAGTCCACCATTAGAGCCGCCTTGAATCGCAGTAGTTGCAGTTGAACCTATTTTAGATTTATGCAGATATTTAGCAGCAAAAGCAAAGTCATCAAAAACATTTTGTTTATTCAACAACATTCCATCTGCATGCCAAGCTCCACCATATTCACCACCACCTCTTAAATTAGCAACAGCAACAACACCGCCTTGATTCATCCATGCAAGATAACTCTTTGAGAATCTAGGCAAGATCGAAATATTAAATCCACCATATCCATATAAAAGAACAGGTGTTGATTTGTTAAGTTTGCTAGATTTTTTATAACTTACGTGCAGAGGTATTTTTGTGCCATCTTTAGATTTATAAAATCTTAATTCTGAGGTGTAATCATTAGCATTAAAGTCAGGAAGTTTTTCTTCCCAGAATAACTCGCTTGATTTAGTAGCTAGATCTATTTTATGTATTTGTGAAGGAGTCGTGAAATTTGTATAGCTAAAATAAGTTTCAGTATCATCTATCTTGCCACCAAAACCTCCAATACTGCCTTTAAATCCTCCTTTAAGTGTATGACTAAAAGATCCATCTAAATTGTAAAAATTTACGAGCGATAGTGTGTCTTCAAGGTAAATAACAGCAAAAGAGTTATTAATTACATTAACGCTTGAGATTGAATTCTTAGTTTCAGCAATTACTTCTGACCATGCCATCGCACCATCTTCATTAATAAGCAATTTAACAACTTTGCCATTTGGAGCATTGTGAGTGGTGTAAAACCATAAAACATTTTTTTGTGATGATATGAGGTTGTATGCCCCTAGAAGCTCGTCAATTACAGGAATAAACTCACCATCTGTTTCTAATTGGACATAGACTCTATTTCTCTCATCTGTTCCTTCGCCTATAGATAATATCTTAAAGGTAGTATCTTTTATGACATTAATACCAAAACTCCATCTAGGGTTTTCAGAATTTTTATAAATAAGTTTGTCTTCAGATTGAGCTGTTCCAATAGTATGAAATAACATTTGAGGAGCATCATTAACTTCAAGTAGAGCTTCGCCTGCAGGCTCCGCATATTTTAAATAATAGAATCCAGAATTATCATTTTCCCAAACAGCCCCAGTAAATTTAGTCCATAAAAGACTGTCTGTTAATAAAGATTTGTCTGCTATTTTTAAAATCTTCCAACTCTTCCAATCAGAACCACCGTCTGAAATAGAGTAGGCCATTAATTCTGCATTTGGACTAATGCTAATACTTCCAAGTGAGACTGTGCCATCCTCTGAAAAAAGATTTGGATCTAGTAAAACTTCTTCTTTACAAGTATCACAAGCTTTCATCATAAGCTTACTCTGCTGCCACTTTCCATTATTAAAATAATAAAAAGTTTTACCTTCTCTTTTAAACGGGGTGCTAATTGAATCACTTATCCATATTTTTGATAAATCATCTCTAATAGCTGCTTTTACTTTAGATTCTTTTATAAAAGATTGGGTAAAATCATTTTGCTTATCAACCCATGCATTAGATTCATCACTAGTAAATTCTTCTAACCATCTATATGGATCAGATATCTCTGTGCCATGCAGCGTTTCTACAAATGGAACTGTCTTGGTTACTGGGTAGTTAATAGAATTATTTTCTGAAGCTTGTTCAGTTGAACAACTGAGGAGGACAAAGAAAACACCGTAGACTATAATATTTCGCATAAGTTTTTTATATAATTTTTTTACCATTATGAACCAATTTAAATCAGCTTGGCAATTCGCATTATTACATTGGCAATTTCTTGCTGTTATGGCATTTCCAGTGTGCTTATTTGAAATAATAACGGCCTACTATATGACAGATTTGTCTCTTCTTATGGAAGGCGGGAACCCAGATGATATCGCTATATATTTTGAACTTAATGCGCTTCCGCTTACTTTCCTTTCTTTTATATCTATTATCTTATCCATTTCATTTCTAGGTGGAGCCTTTGTTGCTTTTAATACCCTGCAAGAAGGACAAGCTATCAAGCCTTATGATGCATTATTTCAAGGCTTTAAAAAATTCTTCCCACTTTTAGGTGCTTATATAATTTGTACTATTGTTGCTGTGCTTGGCTTATTTATGCTGATCCTTCCAATGTTTTATTTAATTGGAAGACTTGCTCTTTTCCCTGCATATATGATGCTTGAAGGTAAAGGTGTTAGAGATTCTATTACTTCGTCTTGGGAGTCTACAGATCAACATGGCACCATCTTATTTTTATTAACTCTAGGGTTTACTATTTTATCTACAGCATCAGCTTCTTTATTGTTAATCATTTTACCTGGATCAGCTGGAGATCCTTCTATACTTCAGTTAGGTTTAACTGGTGTGGTTGAATATATTTTTGTATTTCCTTGGATGTATGTTTACTTTAGTTTGTATAAATCTTTAAAGAGTGAATAAGTAAGTGTTTTTAGGATATTTAAAATTATGAAAATATTAGTAATGGGGCTACCTGGAAGTGGCAAAACGTATCTCACTGAAAGACTGGTACCTTTATTAAGCTCAGCTTGGTATAACGCGGACAAGGTTAGAGAGATGGCGAATGACTGGGATTTTTCTGACGAAGGCAGAAGAAGACAATCTTTAAGAATGCGAAGCTTTGCAGATTTTGAAAAATTACATGGAAGATATGTTGTTTGTGATTTTGTCTGTCCAACTCAAGAAACTCGAGAAAACTTTGATGCCGATATTGTGATTTGGATGGATACGATTCAAGAGGGCAGATACGAAGACACTAATAAGTTATTTCAAAATCCTGAGAATGTAAATTTTCATGTTACTAAATGGAATGACCATAACCACGAAGATATTGCTAAGGAAATTTTAAAAGATGTTTGATTGGAAAAAACCTACTGTTCAAATGCTCGGAAGATGGCAACCTTGGCACCCAGGCCATCAAGCATTATTTAAAAGATGTATTGCTAAGACTGGCCAAGTCGCTATTCAAGTTAGAGACGTTCAAGGATCTTCAGGTGGAGATGGCCAAGCTGATAATCCCTTTGATTGGGATACTGTGTGTAAAAATATAGAAGATGGTCTCAAGGTGGATGGTTTTGAAAGAGGCAGAGAATACGAAATTATGCTTGTACCTAATATTGTAAATATTACCTATGGGCGTGGCGTTGGTTATGTGTTTGAAGAAGAGACATTTGATGAATCAATCACCGATATCAGTGCAACAAAAATTAGAAAAGAGATGAGAGATAGCGGAGATTTATAAAGAATATATGAAGCTATTCTTTACTAACATCATATCTTTTATTCACCCTGAAGGCTGGAAGTTTGCTGCCATTTTTTTAGCAGCATCCATTGCACTTTCTTTTCTGTGGATGCCATTAGCAATTCTTGGGTACGCCTTAACTTTTTTTGTTGTTTGGTTTTTTAGAGATCCAGAGAGAGTCACTCCCCCAATTCCCAAAGCAGTATTTAGCCCTGCAGATGGCGTAATTTGTTTGATTGACGATGCCTTGCCACCGCCTGAATCAGGTTTAGATCCAGTTCTCATGAAGCGAGTGTGTGTTTTTATGAATGTTTTTAATGTCCATGTAAACAGAAGTCCTATTAAAGGAAGGGTTCAAAAAATTGCATACATAAAAGGCAGTTTTCTCAACGCCAGTCTTGATAAGGCCAGTGAGAAAAATGAGAGAAATGCATTGGTGATTGAAGGTGAAGACCAAGCAAAGATTGTTGTTGTTCAGATTGCAGGATTGATTGCCAGAAGAATTCTAAGTTTCATTGAGCCAGGTCACGATCTATTGTCTGGTGAGCGATTCGGATTGATTCGATTTGGTTCTAGGGTTGATGTTTATCTTCCTCAGGGCAGCCAGATTAATTGTGAGTTAAAGCAGAAGGTTGTTGCTGGCGAGACGATACTTGCCTCTTTGAGCTAGATCATGCAAAGACCAGCAATTCGAGCATTAATTCCCAACCTCGTTACTTTAACTGGCCTATGTTTTGGCATTACATCTATGCGATTTGCTTTAGAGGGTCAATTCCAAGCAAGTTTAATCTGCATCTTGCTAGCGACAGTCTGTGATCTTCTGGATGGCATGCTGGCTGCATTACTTAATGCGCAATCAGAGCTGGGTGCGCAATTGGATTCTTTGGCAGACTTTGTAAATTTTGGTATCGCTCCCGGACTTCTTTTATACATGAGCCTGATGAGTGATATGGGCTTGATGAGCTGGCTGTCTATCTTAATTTTTATTCTCTTTTCTTGTATCAGGTTGGCAATATTTAATATCTCCAATGATGCTGAGGATCAGACATTACCAATACATAGTTTTTTTATGGGTGTTCCCACACCAGCAGGTGCAGTATTGATTTTATTGCCAGTTACTCATTCATTTCTTGGTTTGAATTGGTGGTCAGACTCCCCACATTTTCTTGCATTTTATACACTTATCATTGCCTTCATGTTGATCAGTAACATTCCAACTTATTCTCTTAAAAGTCATTCTTTTCAGCTTAAAAAGTCACATTCTATTAGAATCCTCATTTTATTTTTTGCCTTTTTATTACTTCTAATAAATTTTTTATGGCTCTTAGTCTCCGTCTTAGCTGTCATGTATTTACTCAGCTTTCCCTTTTCAATTAATAGTTATCGAGCATTAAAGAAATCTAGCTTGCTTTAAAAACCTCAAAGATGAGGAGACATCAAACTTAAAAGTATTTATAATCCTTCTTCCATTGAGTGCAGCTGCACAAAACAATGGGTCTGTAGCTCAGCTTGGTTAGAGCGCACCCCTGATAAGGGTGAGGTCGGTGGTTCGAGTCCACCCAGACCCACCATTTAGAAAACTTTATCTAAAAGCGCTTTAGAGAGGACTTGAAATAAATTTGTATAAAATTTCATTCCTTCCTCTGAATGCCTCTTATGTATTACATAAAAGATTATGTCCTTGCCATTGGATTCAACTTTAATTCTTTTTTTACCTTTGACACCCTCATTTAGCAGATCGATAAATTCTCTAGTAAAAAATT
>CAZJJG010000030.1:0-11023 GCA_964546275.1 uncultured Gammaproteobacteria bacterium | reverse complement strand
GATGTATTAATTATTTGGGCTAAAGATGAGCAGGGTGTTTTAAGAGGCTTCATACTTGATAGAGATTCTAAAGGTTTAGATACACCATATTTAAATGGTAAATTTGCACTAAGAGCATCTGCAACAGGCATGATCTTTATGGAAAATGTTTTCGTTCCTGATGAAAAGGTTTTACCTGAAGTTCAAAGTTTTAGAGGTCCATTCACATGTCTCAATTCAGCTAGATACGGAATAGCATGGGGTGCTTTGGGTGCAGCAGAATATTGCTGGTCTCAATCTCTAACCTATACACTAGAAAGAGAACAATTTGGAAAACCTTTGGCTGCCAAACAATTGATTCAAAAAAAACTAGCAGACATGCAAACTGAAATTACTCTAGGACTTCAAGCTGTATTAAGAGTAGGACGCTTGATAGATGCAGGAAAAATGAAACCTTCAATGATTTCATTAGTTAAAAGAAATAATTGTGGCAAAGCTTTAGAAGTTGCAAGAACAGCCAGAGATATTCATGGTGGTAATGGTGTTACCGATGAATATCACGTAATCAGACACTGCATGAATTTAGAGGCTGTTAATACTTATGAAGGTACTCATGACATACATGCTCTCATCCTAGGACAAGAGCAAACCGGCATTGCTGCTTTTTAGTTACTTAAGACTTTTTGCAAGAAAAGCTTCTTTTCTCTGATAAAGCTCTAAATTATTAACCTCTGAATAAAAGCCATGACCCTCATCACCTTTAATCATGTAATCATATTTTATTCCAGCAGAATCTAATGCCTCTTTGAGTTCTAGAACCTGTTGGTATGAAGCCTGTCTATCTTTCCTGCCATGGATAACAAATAACTCTCCTTCAATATCATCGACGTAATGAACCGGACTTGCTTTATACATTATGTCACCATCAATCTCAGGATTACCCATTTCAATATGTTGCTGAGGTCTTCCCATATCGCTGAACATCCATTGCTTTTCACCCATTAGGGTTACTAAATCTACTACTCCAACATAATTAATAGCGCATTTAAAAATATCCGGATTTTTTGTTATTCCAACCATTGCAGAATAACCG
This sequence comes from uncultured Gammaproteobacteria bacterium, assembly GCA_964546275.1. GTDB lineage: Bacteria > Pseudomonadota > Gammaproteobacteria > Magnimaribacterales > D2472 > MED-G78. The sequence continues at coordinate 9,951 of CAZJJG010000030.1, read as the reverse complement.
CCATAACTAGCTCCCGAGATACAAACTTTATTCATATCTACATATCCTTCATCTCTTGCCCAAAACAAACCATCAAGAAGATCATCATGCATCGTAAGAGACCACTGTTTGTTTGCTAGTTTCATTTGCTTTAAACCAAAACCAACAGAACCACGATAATTGATTTGAACTACTCCATAACCTCTTGTTGTATAGGATTGGATTTCAGGACTATAGCGCAATGTATCTCTAGAATTTGGACCGCCATGAGGATGAACTATAAATGGAATTTTATTTCCTTTTTTATAACCTGGAGGAAGAGATAAGTAACCATTCATTGAAAGCCCATCTCTAGTCACAAATTTAAAGGGTTCAGTAGTACCAAGAGCATATTGACTTAGCCACGGCGCATATTGATCTATAAATTCTATACTACCTTTTGAAATATTATAAAAATAAGTTGTATTTGGGTTTGTTGGAGACGATGCATTAATAATTACTTTTGTAAAATCACTATTTGCACTCATAGATACCTGCATATCTGGAAAGGTAGATTCAACTGAAGTTCTCAGATTGGCGTAAGCTTGATCAAAATACACATACTCTCTTTTAGAAGTGTAATAACTTAAACCTAAAATAGTTTCCTTTATTGGGTCTTTTAAAATATATCCTGTTGAACTTCCCTGACGAGGGTTTGAAAAATCATATTCAGGGTCATGAAAAACTTTTTCAACAAACTTTTTAGTTTTAGTGTCAAAAAGCCATACAGCATTTGTATCAGTAAGCTCATGAACAGTTCCATCTGCATATACAGCTTGTCCTACTCCATACATATGCCTATTATCAAAATCAAAAGGTGATGATGAAACTGGCCTCAAGCAGGGCTCTTGATGACGACAATATGATATTTTGGTATAAGAATCTGAATTTGCATCCATATAATAGATCGATTCATATAAACCATCTTTAGGAGAGTTAGGTTTTCCATCTTTATTTTTATCATCTGAAGTTGTAAAGCCTCTAGCATTCCCATCATTGTCAATCATCCAGTTACCAAATTGTTCATCATCAATACTTGGAACTTCTGCAATCTTAGTTAGTTTCTTGGTATTTATATCAAGCCAATACAGATCTCTAAACAAGTAAGTATAAGTAGGCTGTCTATTAATAGTAACTAGTACCTTATTTTTAAACTTAGGCATTACATCAAAAAGGGCACCATATTTAATACCATCTCCACTTTTAGAGGTTTTTACCTTTAACAAAGTATCTCTTTTTCCAGTTTCCACATTTAAAGTATATAAAGAATTGCAATCAAGATAATCCGCTCTGCAACTTCTTTGAATAAGAAGCTTTTCATCATTAAGCCACGAGAAGTTACTAATCCTTGCGTTTAAAGAAGTACCAGACATTGTCTTGGCTTTCATTTCATTATCAAGATCTATTAGAATTAAGATGTTTACCACTTCATCCTCACTTGGCTTATCTATCGAACAATCGACTTGAGAAGAAGGAACCATGGCAGCATAATATCTACCAGAGGGGGATAAGGATCCTCCTGAACTTTCTCCATAGCAAAAGAGCTTGTCCAATGGTATCTCATCTGCGGCTGAAAAATTTGAAAACAATAAGACTGCGGTAACCAGAATTAGATTTTTAATAAAAAGCATTTTAATGTCCTTAATTTAAGATTTGTATATGTAAAGCTTACTTTACATGAGTAAATATTCTTTATCAATAATATAAGAAAAATGACCTTAATTCCATTAACAATAGTAATGAAAAACATTAACTAATTCTCTTGCAAATCTGTAAATATTGTTCTTTAATAGTCTTTACGAATGCAAAATCGTTTATTTTGCATGCAATTTTAATTTTTATATGGGGAAACATATGAATAAGTTATTTAATATTTCATTGCTATTTTTAGTAGCATTCACTTTTACATCATTTAATGCGGTTGCTGATGAACCAGTAGATGAAGCTATTGTAGAAGTTAGCGAGGTTGTCTCAGAAGATGAAGAGTCTGATGATGAGGTTGCTGATGTAGGTAAGGTTAGTGTTACTGGTTCTAGAATTAAAAGAATCGATTTAGAAGGCGCTACACCTATTACTGTTATTACTAGAGCTGAAATAGATGCTAATGGTTATTCAACTGTTTATGATGCTGTTTCTAACTTAACTCAGAACGCTGGAATGACAAATGGTGAAAACTATCAAATTGGTTTTACACCTGCTAACCAAGTTATTGACTTAAGAGACTTTGGACCAGGCAAAACACTTGTTCTTGTTAATGGTAAAAGAATGGCCGATTATCCTTTCCCTTATAACGGTAATTCATCTTCATTTAACTGGGGTTCTATTCCTTTAGCAGCAGTTTCAAGAATTGAAGTTCTGACAGCTGGTGCATCATCAGTCTATGGATCTGAAGCTGTAGCTGGTGTTATTAATGTTATTTTAGTAGATAGTGTTGAAAGAACTACTGTAAGAGTAACAGGAACACAATTTACGCAAGCACAAGATGGTAATGGTGGTGATGTAGGTATCGAATTTACAACTGGTGGTGTTTTAGACAGATTTAGATATACAGTTGCTTTAGAAGCTACTCAAGTTGATCCAATGACTACTCTGGATAGACCAGAGCATGATGATTGGACAGATGGTAAAACTGCAGATGAAGATTTCCCTTGGTGGGCTATGAGAATGTATGGAGCTGACCCAAATGTTGGTGGATATCAGTTCTGGGGTCCTAGTTCAATTCATGGTCCTGATGGACAAAATATGGGTTACACATGTGCAGGTGCTAATAATATACCTGGCGTAGTTGAGAATAATTATCAAAACTATAGCTCTACATATCCTATTCCCGGTACAGCATGTATTCAAGAAAATACTCCACCTCAAACTATAAGAAATGAGAGAGAAAGCTGGTCAGCATTTGCTTCAGGTACATACACGTTAACTGATAATGCTGAACTTTATTTTAAAGCTATGCAGTTTAATACTACTACTACAGGTACTTACTTTGCTCAATTCTATTATCCTCTTGGGGATTATGGAAGATGGTCAGTAGGTTATTCAGATTATGGTCCTGCAGAACTTGGTGTACCAAACCCTGTTACTGGTGGAACTATGTACGGTATGGATTGGAATGCAATTCAAATGTTTAATCCGCCTAGCTGGGATACTACTTACGAGGAAGTGTCAGAAACTATGGATCTTGGTGTAAGAGGTACTCTTAACAATGGTTGGGAATATGATGTTTCTGCAACGTTGAATGATTACACTTCTAACAGTGATGGTAATGCATGGAATGCAGCAACAATGCAAGATTTATATTTTAATATAGGTGGAACAGATGCTTTAGGTAATCCTTGTGTTATGGATGCTTTCGATCTTTATGCTGATGGATATTGGGATGGTGGTTTTGGAACTCCTTCTAACCCAACTGGTATGTATAATTATGCATATTCTTGGGGTCAACCAACTTGTTTAAATGTTCCATGGATTATGGATAAATATACAAATGGTTGGGATTATGAAGAATATCAAATTGATAACAAAGAATCAGCCTCATCATTTTCAGATTTCTATACAGCTTCATTAGTTGGTGAATTCGGTATGCTAGCTGGTGGTCCAATCGGATTTGCTGCTGTTGTTGAATATCAAGAAACTGGCTATGACGTTGAAGCATCTCAGAATAACAAAGACGGCCTAGTTTGGGGCTCAGGTTATGCTGAAGGTGGCGGCTCAAGAGATAGAACATCTTATGGTGGAGAATTAAGATTTCCAATAACACCTGAGTTTGCTGTATCTTTATCTGCTCGTTCAGATGAGTATGATGATAGATCAGCTAATGTTGATAGAATAACTTCAGGCGCAAATTTTGAATATAGACCTTCTGAAACATTCTTATTTAGAGGTTCATTCTCAGAATCATTTAGAGCTCCAGATATGCAAAGAGCATTCCAAGAAAGAACAGAAGGCTTCGGTGGAATTGTTGATTGGTATCAGTGCTGGTTAGTTAATGGCAACATCGAAAATTGTGGACCTTATAGTCAATCTAATGTTGTTATTGTTACTGAAGGTAATAAAACGCTAAGAGAAGAGTTAGGTTCATCCTCATCATTAGGTTTTGTATGGAATGCAGCAGAAGACCTTACTGTCTCAGTTGATGCTTATAAAGTTGTTCTAACAGATATAGTTAGCAATAGTAGCGCTGCTCAGATTGCATACGAAGAAGCAGTGTGTTACGCACAAGCGTCTGGAAATCCACTTGTGAATTCTCAGACTCTTGAAGGTTCATACTGTAATGATATTTATAATAGTATTGCAAGAAGTGGTAAACCAAATGGTGGTGTTCAGCCAGATGATCCTAATGCTGTTGAAGGATTCTCATCTATCACTAATCAACCGCTAAACTTAGCTGGACAAGAGTATTTAGGTCTTGACTGGGCATTGAGTTATTCATTAGTTACTGATACTAAGGGTGATTTCAGATTTAGCTTAAGAGGTACTAATAATATAGATAACAAATTTGCATCAGAGCAAGGTACGCCTAGACTAAGCTATATGAATTCATCATATATCATAAGATCTAGACAGGTTGCTTCTGTCTCATGGAATTATGAAGACTGGTTTGCATCAACATCTACAACAAGAATTGGACATATGGAATACTATGAAGATACAACAGGTAGCCCATATTTCGATACTAATATAAGTGTTGGTTATGACATTACAGATGACGCATATGTAGCTATTACAGCTACTAACGTTTTTGATTCTTTCCCAGATAAAGATGCTGGATTGGGTGGATCATCTTCGAATCCTTTCTATGTAAACGCACGTATATATCCAATTATGGGACCGGCGGTAAGCATAGTATTACAAGCTAGTTTCTAAATAGAAACTTTACAAAAAAAGGCAGTTTTTTAAACTGCCTTTTTTTTCTTTATTTACTTTTGTATGCAATTTTTGTATATAAATTTTTTTAATTTCAATTATAATAACTCGCATGAAAATCAACTCAAAATACACTTTATTATTAATGCTAGGAATATCTTCTTCAGTATTTGCTCAAGATAACACTGATAATACATCAGATGATTTAATAGACTCGGTTGCTATTGCAACTAATTCGCTGGAAGCAGCTTCTGTGAATCAGAAACAAATAAATAAAATTGATAGACAAACTCGTGAACTAGAGTTTGAATATATTGATACTTTTAAAGAATACGAGAATTTAAAACTTTACAATGACCAGTTGCAAAAAATTATAAATTCTCAGAACGAAGAGATAGCATCTATAATTCTGCAGATTAAAGAGCTAGATAATACTAATATTAATATTATTCCTCTAATGTTAAAAATGACCGCTTCTTTAGAACAATTTATAACCCTTGATATCCCTTTCTTGCTAGATGAAAGATTACAGAGAGTTCAAGGTATAAAAGAGGCTATGGATAGAGGCGACGTATCAACATCTGAGAAATTTAGAAAAGTCGCCGAAGCTTATCAAATTGAAACTGATTATGGTCGCACCATCGAAGCTTATAGAGGATCAGTTAACTATGAAAATAAAGACTTTAATGCAGACTTTTTAAGAATAGGGCGCGTAGCGTTAATGTTTATTACAACTAATGGAGATAAAGCAGGATATTGGGATATGAGTTCTAATTCTTGGGTAAAATCTACAGGTTCCATTAAAAGATCAACAGAAGAAGGTATAAAGATTGCTCTAAAACAATCTCCTCCTAAATTAATTCAAATCCCGGTTACAGCTTATGAAGAACTTAACTAAAGTATTAATACTACCCCTTTTCTTTGTTTCAATTCTTGGCGTTCAATCCCAGGAAGTTTCTGAAGCAGAGGCTGTCGAAGTTACTGATATAGAACAACTTCTTGAGTTAGTGAAAGATAGCGCGACACTGAGATCTGAAGAAAACAAAACAAGACTAGCAGATTTTAATAAAAGCAAACAAAAACAGGCTAAATTATTAGCTGACGCTAGATGGTTATTAAAAAAAGAGAGTAATAGAGAAAAGAAATTAACAAAAAACTTTGAAGATAATGATTCACAATTATCAGATCTTGAAGAGCAACTTAATCTTAAAATTGGTACTCTTGGAGAGCTTTTTGGTGTTGTTCGCCAGTTAAGTGGAGATGCTAAGAGCACGTATAGTCTATCGCTTACTAACCTTGAATTTCCATCAAGAATAGAATTTTTAGGTGATCTAGCAGAACGAAAAGCACTCCCTAAAGTTCCAGAATTAGAACAGCTTTGGTATGAGTTGCTAAATGAAATGAATGCTTCTGGAAAGATTTCTAAATTTAGATCTGAAGTCTTAGATACTAGCGGAAATGCTTCTATGCAAGATGTTATCCGTATTGGACAGTTTAATGCTATAGCTAATTCGAATTACTTAAGATTTATTCCAGAAGAGCAATCTTTAGAGTTTTTATCAAAAAATCCTGATGGCACGAGATCTTCATTAAAAAAGATGTCCAATTTTGAGAATGGTGATTATGTAGAATTTTTAATTGATCCCTCAAGAGGCTCTCTACTTAATCTTTTTCTTCAAAACCCTAGTGTTATAGAAAGGATTAATCAGGGCGGCATAGTTGCTTATATTATTTTAATAATTTTATTTAGCGGCTTAGGTCTTGGATTCTTTAGATTTGCATTTTTATATACTAGCCAAAAATCACTTATAGAAGAATTAGAATCTGGTTCATATAAAGCAGGATCTCCTCTTAAAGATATTGATGATGTTATAAGCCAAAAGGATAAATTAAATCAAGATCAATTAGAGACAAAAATTGAAGCAATTCTGTCTAGCACCGGCCCTATTTATGAAAAAAGTATTAGCACTATTAAATTACTAGCAGCCGTTGCACCTCTTCTAGGTCTTCTGGGTACTGTTATAGGAATGATTGGTACATTCCAAGCAATTACGTTATTTGGTACTGGAGATCCTAAACTGATGGCTGGTGGAATCTCCCAAGCTCTAGTTACTACAATGCTTGGTTTGATAGCAGCAGTCCCATTATTATTTATGCATAATCAGCTTGATACAAGAAGTAGAGAAATTATTCAAATAATAGAAGAAGAAGCTATTGGTAAAATAGCCTCAAAATAATTAATGCTTTACTACCTACTATTACCTTTTAATCTCGTAAGTGATTTTATTAATTTAGGTGGAACCGTTCTGCTTGTTTTATTTTTTGTAGCAGCTTATATGTGGGTTTTAATTTCTGAAAGAATTTTTTTCTATAAATTTATTTTAGATGATATTGTAGATTCTTCTTATACTTCATATAAGAATTTGACTGGAAAAGATGAATGGACAAATAATAAAATTAAAAGTATGTCCTTGGCAGATATTAATCTTCAAAAAAATAAGAATCTAAATCAAATAAAAGGACTTGTAGCAATTTGTCCGCTACTAGGTTTATTAGGAACAGTAACAGGAATGATTGAAGTATTTGACGTAATGGCTTTCACTGGCACCAGTAATCCTAGGCTTATGGCTGGCGGAATATCTAAAGCTACTTTACCAACCATGACCGGTCTAGTAATATCAATTACTGGTTTATTTGCCATTACTTTTCTAGAGAGATTTATTAACGATAGAGTTTCATATAAAACTGTAGTATTTGAAAAATGATAAGAAGAAAAAAAAGAATACCTGAAGATTCAACCATAGACATTACCCCTATGCTGGATATTGTCTTTATTATGCTTATATTTTTTATTGTCACTACTACTTTTATAAAAGAAACAGGTGTTGAGGTAAATAGACCCAATGCTTCAACCGCTGTAGCAGATGAGAAGGGTAATATTTTAATTGCTATCTCTGAGAATAACGAAATATGGATTGATAAAAGAATGATTGATATCAGAGCTGTAAGAGCAAACGTTGAAAGATTAAAAGCAGAAAATCCAGAAGGTTCGGTAATTATTCAAGCTGATGAAAATTCTAAAACAGGTCTTTTAGTAGAAACAATGGATCAAGTTAGGCTTGCAGGTGTTCAGAATGTATCTATTGCAGCAGATAAAGACTAATAAAAATACCTTTTTTATAGCAGGTGGGCTTAGCTCAGCTTTTGTGTTATTTCTTTTTATGTATCTATTAATACTTCCTGGTGATCTAGATATAAACGCTCTCAAAGATAGGCAGATGGTAGATTTTATCAGAATGAAGAAAGACGATACCTTAAATGAAAGAGATAGACGTCTTCCAGATAAACCTCCACCTCCAAAAAGACCGCCACCACCAGAGTTAGAAACTCCAGATGTTCAGGCCTTACCCACACCAAAGTTGGATATAAAGTTTCCAGACATAAAAATGCCGATAGATACTGATGGAGCTTTTGTTGGCGGAGGAAAATATTTGGGCGATGGCGGCTTAGTTCCACTGGTAAGAATTACGCCTCGATACCCAAGAAATGCTCTTCTTAAAAATCAAGAAGGAGTTGTAGTTATTGAGCTTTTAGTTGATGAGGGAGGTTCAGTTGTAACAGCTAAGATAATAAATGCTAATCCTCCAGGAGTCTTTAATGCCGCTGCTATTCAAGCTGTTTTAAAATGGAAATTTAAACCAAGAGTTCTCAATGGTATTGCTATTCAGCAAAGAGGTCTCACAACTATAGAGTTTATAATATGAAAAATATTTTATATATTCTAATCTTCATTAGCTCGGCGTCATTATATGCTGTTCCACAATCTTCGAATAACACGCTTTCCACATATTATTATTATGAATTAATTAAGATTGATAAAAAGTTACTGGAGGGTAGATATGTTGAAGTTGAGGCTTCGTTATTAGATTTATTAGATGATAATTTTGAATCAAGATCTTATAACCACGCTGTAATTCTAAAAAAGTATGCATTTTTTCTTATTACCCAAGATAGAGCTGATGAAGGATTATCGTTTTTAAAGGCTGCATTAAATAAAAGAGCTTTAGAGGCCATTGATACTCATAATATTACATATGTCATTGCTCAAATAACAGCTAGTAAGGGAAATTATACTGAAGCTATTGATTATCTTCTTGAGTGGAAAGAGCTTGGAATTAATAGAAGGTTTCCTCTTAACCCAAAGGGTATTGCTCTAATTGGTATTAGTTATGCTCAATTAGAAGATTATGAAAATGCTATTTTTCATATATCTGATGCGATAGAAAGATCTAATTACTTTGTAGAGGGCTGGCATGAACTTAAATTTGCCTTACATTACCGTCTTGAAGAGTACGAGCTTGCTTTAGGTGTATCTCAAGATTTAGTAAGAAATGCCCCTAAAAAGAAAAAATATCTAGATCAAATGGGCGGCATGTATAACATTCTTAAATTTGAGATTGAGTCATTATCCTCTCTTGAGTTTGGCTTGGCTCAGAACCTGATAAAAAAAGAAAGAGACTATCTTCTTTTAGCTAATTTTTATATGTATAAAGAAGTGCCATTCGATGCAACCAAAACGCTTGAGCTAGGATTTAAAAGAAAAGTTATCAAAAGAACTTCTAAAAATCTTGAAACTTTATCTAATGCCTATATTGCTTCTAAAGATAAGATTAAAGCAGCTAATACATTACGTGAAGCATCTAAACTTTCTGACAAATCTGATCTTTCTTTCCGATTAGGCCAAGTTGAAATGAGTCTTAGTAGGTGGGATAAGGCTATAGAGGCCTTTAATCTTGCAAAAGAAAAGGGCTGGGATAAAGAAGAAGGTAAAATTGAGTACTTTATTGGAATTTCATTAATTGAGCTTGAAAAATATAATGAAGCGTCTAAATACCTGTCACAATCTATAAAATTGGGACAAGAGACTATTGCAAAACCCTGGCTTGAATATATAGATTATCTAAAAAAAACAGCTGGTTAATTTCGCTTTTCTTCTATTAAATTTACTTAAAATATTTTAATTAAATGTAAAGTGAACTTTACATAGTGTAAAATGTCAAAACATCA
>CAZJJG010000029.1:0-11051 GCA_964546275.1 uncultured Gammaproteobacteria bacterium | reverse complement strand
TCTGGTTCTGGTTCTGGTTCTGGTTCTGGTTCTGGTTCTGGTTCTGGTTCTGGTTTTATTACTACTATAGGTACTGTTTCTTTTATTTCAGAATTTTTATGACCTATCTTTTTTTTTTCAATTCCAGAAGTCTCATTAATTATTTCTGAAGATTGTTTTAAGGGATTAAATGCAAGCATTCTTAATAAACATATTTCTAAGGCTTCTTTTGGATTTGGGTGAACATGGAATTTTGAATAAGCATTTAGAGCAATCTCATAGAGCAATTGACAGAACTCAGCATCAATAACTTTTGCTAATTCTTTTATCTCATCAGAAGTGCCGTTATTTAAAATCTGTTCAAGGGATACTTTGTGTAAGATTGAAATGACATTTTGCAGAATAATGTCATATTCTGGATTGAGTTGAGCTATTGCATCAAGTTGATGAAATGTTTGCTCTCCATCACCAGCTATTACTGCGTGCATCATTGCAAATAGGAATGATTGATCAATTGTTCCTAATAATGATTTAACTTCATCAAGATTAATCGAGCCAGCTCCATGCGCAATACTTTGATCTAGTAAAGTTAAAGCGTCTCTAACAGAGCCATTTGCACTATCAGCAATTAATGCTAATGCCTCTTCATCATTAGAAATGGCTTCTTTGGTAACAATAGATTTAAGATGTTCTTGCAAGACATCATGAGAAACTGTTTTAAGATTAAGTTGTAAGCATCTAGATAAAACTGTTTTGGGGATCTTTTCAGGATCAGTTGTGGCAAAAATAAATACTACATGCTCTGGTGGCTCTTCCAAAGTCTTTAATAAAGCATTAAAGCTTGCTTTAGAAAGCATATGAACTTCATCAATTAAATATATTTTATATTTGCCGTTAGCAGGCTTGTATTGAACATTTTCGATAAGATCTCTCATATCATCAACACCTGTTCTAGATGCAGCATCAATTTCAAGAAACTCCAAGTGTCTTCCGACTTTAATCTCTTCACATGCATTACATGTATCACAAGGATTAGTCACTGGATTTTCTTCTGATTGACAATTTAAGCACTTAGCTAATATGCGAGCAATCGTAGTTTTTCCAACACCTCTGGTGCCTGCTAATAGGTATGCTTGATGAATTCTGTCCTGAGTAATGCTATTACTTAAAGCTTTTACAACATGGTCTTGTCCGACAACTTCTTGGAAGTTAGTTGGACGATATTTTCGGGCTAAAACCTGATAAGACATAGCGATAAATCATAACATGTCCTGTCGCATAACTGATTCAATTTCTTTAAAACTGAAGCCTCTATTTTGCATAAATGATTTTTGTTTCATAGACTCTTTAAAATCTTTAGCAATACCATTTTTAAACTTCTTTTTAAAGACAACTATTGCTGATTCAACCCAGCCACCCTCTAGCTCAATAGCCTCATCAATAAGATAATCTTTAACACCTTTGGTGCTGAGTTCATAAGATATTCTTGTGGGTCCAAAGCCTTTTCTTTTTCTGCTTCGAGTATACATTTCTGCAAATCTAGCATCATTTAATAGATTGTTAGTAACGAGTTTTTCGATAACGGATACTATCGTATCCTCGTCATCATATTTTCTTAAAAGCTTATTCTTAATTTCTTTTAATGAGTGTTCTCTTCTAGAAATAATATCAAGAGCTTTATTATAAATATCTGAGTAGAGATTTTCGTTCATGAAGGAATTATATTAAAAAGAGCTATTTGCTCTTGTGCTATTTTATAGCTACTTACGCGGCAAGACTCTAGATTTATTGCCAGATCTAACAATTTGTACCTCATCTCCAGATCTAAAATTAGTGTCACCAGCTTCTTGAATAATAGAAATATATTTTCCAGAGTCCATAAATATTAATAACTCAAGGCCATCGATTTTAGTTACAGCACTTCCAATCTCAGCTCCAACTTTTGATCCAATTAATGCTCCAACAATCCCACTTGCGAATGGAGCTTTATTATTACCGGCTCCCATTTCAGCACCAATAGCGGCTCCAGCTGTTGCACCAAGATCTCTATCACCCTCAATTATTACTTTAGTAACTTCTTCTATTACTCCAAAAGTTACAGATTGAGCTTTCTGGGCTGAGGATCTATCCACAACATCAGGTCTTAAAGAAGTTGTTGAGCAACCACTAATAATTGAAATTGCAATAATTAAAGATAGGGCATAATTTTTCATTGTTCTTTTTCCTCTAATTTATATTTTTTAAGTAAATCTTGTTTGATGACATAATATTTTCTACCTTTTGAAGTTCCACTAAGGAGCTTAACTTTAAAAATAGCATCTTGGTATAAACCTTCTAAAATCTCAACTTGGTAGCCTCTTCTTAATTTAACTAAGTTTCTAGTATCAACCATGGAGAATTGATTCCAATCGTTAAACTTTCTACTTCTATAAGTTTCATAGGCGCTATTTGGCATTAGATATAAAACTTCTCCCCCAATTGACATAGTGTTCCCTGAGCTAGAACCTAATGTCCAAACATCTCCAACGCTTACAACCAACTCTTCAGGTTCATCTGAAAAGTTCAAGGGAGATAAAATAATTAGTGCAGTTAAGAGTATATATTTCATATTTGTATAGACTAACATATCTTGATTAAGTTCATTATCTGTTTATCAAATTTTGAAAGTTTTTTTATCTTGATAGCTTGAAATATTTAAAAATAACCATAAATAAGTATTGTAGATGCCATTAGGGTCTACATATATAAATAAATGCATGCCTTAGGGGTGCAAGATATAGTCGCTTAATAGGAGGACTAATTATGATACTTAACTTTACAGATCCGTTTTTCACTACCCGTGTATTGGGTTTTGAACCACTATTCGATAGATTGCAAAGACTTTCAGAATCTTCTGATAAATCTACCAACTATCCACCGTATAACATCCGCAGGGATGGAAATAATATAACCATTGAGGTTGCTGTTGCTGGTCTTTCAAAAGAAGATCTTATAATAGAACTAACAGATGGAACTTTGTCAGTTAGCTATGAAGGCCCTAAAGCTGAAGCCTTAAATGACAATGAGGTTGTTTATCAGGGAATAGCTCAAAGAGCATTTAAACAGCAATTTACTCTTGCTGAAAATGTAATTGTAAATGGAGCTGATCTTATAAATGGTTTATTAACTATAAATTTAGAAAAAATCATTCCTGATGAGAAAAAACCAAGAACTATTGAAATTAAGACCCCTAAGAAGGTTCTTGCAAGCAAGTAAACTTTAATAGCAAAGAATTATGGGGTGTTTTAGGCACCCCTTTTTTTATAGACTCAGGTAACATGTATTTATGAAATTTAAGAGCTTATTTATATCAACTTTAATGCTTAGTAGCATTATTTATGCAACTCCAGTAGACACTGGGCATGCTGAAGTTTCCTTAATTAAAACTTATTCTTCGTCAGACTCCAATACAGTTCATCTAGGTATAAAGATGGATATGCAAGAAGGATGGCATACCTATTGGATTAATCCAGGAGATTCTGGTGGGGCTATAGATGCTTCGTGGACTTTACCAGATGGTATGAGTATCGGCGAGGTTGATTATCCTAGTCCGCATAAGATTCCCTACCCGCCCCTGATGACTTTTGGATATGAAGATTACGTTATATTTCCTATAGTTCTAAATACTGATAATAAAAATAATGATTCCTCTATAACAGCTAAAATAGATTTTCTAATTTGTGCTGATGTGTGTATCCCAGAATCAGCAATAATTAATACCTCATTAAATTTAGTTCAAGAAAATTCTGAGCTTGATGAGTGGATGGCTAAAGTACCTTCGATTTATTTGCCAAATAAAATTTCCGTTAAAGACAATTTATTAGAGATCCGTTTTTCATTCAATGAACCGATAAATGATATCTATTTTTTCCCTATGCAAGAAAATATTTTTGTTTATCTTGATTCACAACAATTAATTAAAGAACAAAATAACTGGCTTCTAAAAGTACCTTTAATAAAAGATGCTCCAAAGCAGGTTGATGGAGTTTTAGTTATTAATGAAGACTCTTATTTAATTGAAAGTGAATTTTCATCAAATTCTACATCGAACTCTATTTCTATTTGGCAAGCTATCATCTTTGCTTTTATAGGCGGGTTAATTTTAAATATAATGCCTTGCGTATTTCCAATCATTTCACTCAAAGCGTTAAGCTTTGTTTCTATGGGCGGCGGATCAACAAGAAAAATTAGATTACATGCTCTAAACTTCTGTTTTGGGGTAATACTTTCATTCTTATCGGTTGCTACATTGATTATATTACTGCAAAAAGGTGGAACTATGGTTGGCTGGGGCTTTCAACTTCAATCACCCCTTATAGTCTCATTCTTATCTATTCTTATGTTTATTATTGGATTAATTCTATTAATGGATATTAATATTGGCACTTCGTTGACTAGGCTTGGTGGGGTTGGAAACAATGAATCGACTTATACAAGTTCCTTTTTGACTGGAGTGCTCGCTGTAGTTGTCGCATCACCATGTACTGCTCCGTTTATGGGTGCTGCCATTGGCTATGCGCTTATTCAACCATCAGGGGTAACCTTACCAATATTTTTAGCACTTGGAATTGGGTTCTCTTTACCATATCTATTACTTGCACTCTTCCCTCAGCTTATTTCAAAAATGCCTAGGCCTGGTGAATGGATGAATACCCTCAAAGAATTTTTTGCTTTTCCTATGTTTGCAACTGCATTATGGCTCTTATGGGTCTTTAGTTTGCAAACAAATCAAGATAGCTTAATAACTTTGCTTGCTACAATTCTTTTTGTTTCAGTCATGTTCTGGTTAAGCACTAAATTAACTTCTAAAAGCGCTAAGTTTGCAACCTTCGTTGCAATTTTAATTGCAATAGGGTTACAACTAAACGCTGTTAAGTCCATGAATCAAAATACTACTGATAATTTAAATGTCAAAAGTTTAAGTTCAGAGAGTTGGAGTATTAATATTGAAAGTGAATTACAAAATCTTAATCAAGCTTATCTAATAAATTTTACTGCTGCTTGGTGCATAACCTGCCAAGCTAATGATAAATTAGCTCTTTCTAGACCTGGAGTCGTGAGCTACCTTCAAAAAAATAACATCAGATATATCAAAGCAGATTGGACAAATAGGGATAATGATATTCTAAAAGCGCTAACTGCCTATGGAAGAACTGGTGTTCCTTTATACTTATATTGGAAGCCTGGGTTAAATGAAACAAAAATTCTACCTGCGGTTCTTACTGAAGAGCTTTTATTAAATTCACTCTAGCCTATAAATAATTCGCCTAGCGAAAGTAGCAATTTAACTCAGCATAAATTATTATTGCTATACAAAATTGATACTTTCAGAGGATATTAGTTATGGGTACAGAGCCGTTTGTTATGTTTGGGACTATTCATGTCCTATCACTTGTTTTAATTTTTTCGATAGTCATTGGTCTTCCATACTTGGTTAATAGGTCTCCTAGTGTAAATAAAGATACTGTTAGTAAAGTTATTGCTTATATTCTTATAGCGCATGCTATAACAAGTCCTTATAAAGATTTATTTATTATAGAAAACCCATATCACTGGAAAGAAGTTTTACCATTTCATATGTGTGATTTTTCTGAGCTTATACTTGCATGGTTTTTGTTAGGTGGTCCAAAGATATTATTCAACATAGCTTATTTTTGGGGTATTGCTGGAGCTACTATGGCTCTTCTCACTCCAGATGTCCTTGTTGGAGGTGATCTTGAATATATCTTCTTCTTTGCTGGACATGGAATGATAATTATTGGAGTAGTTTATGCAATTCTTGCATTAGGAAACCTTCCGACATTTCAGGAAACAAACAAAGTTATTTTAATAACAGTTTTTGGCCTTCTGCCGGCTATCTATGTAATCAATCTTGCTCTTGGAGACTTTATAAATTTCAAAGGTGAAGTGCAGCTTACAAATTATTGGTATCTAATGGCTCGACCAGCTGGAGATAGTCTTTTAAATTTATTCCCGCCGCCTCCAGGACATATATTGCCTTCTATGGTGTTAACTATATGCATCTTTTATTTAATCTACCTTCCAATTGGAATTAAGAATAAATTAAATAATAAGTAATATATGACATCAGTTAATCTTGAAGATGTTCAGTCTGCATATTCAAGAATTGAAAAATATTTAAGTGATACAGGTGTAGTCTCAAGTGAAAGACTTGATAACGCTATGGACGCTGAAATTTATTTAAAACCAGAGCATCTCCAAAGAACAGGTTCATTTAAATTTAGAGGTGCAATGTCAGCAATGACTTTATTAAGCAAAGAGCAGCTTAAAAATGGAGTTATTGCTTTTTCATCTGGAAACCATGCCCAAGGGGTTGCATGTGCAGCAAAGATATTAAAATCGTCAGCTGTCATAGTTATGCCTAGTGATGCTCCTGAGATAAAAATACAAAATACAAAGTCTTATGGCGCAAAAGTTATATTTTATGACCGTCAAAAAGATAATAGAGAGAAAATAGGAGAAAGTATTGCGCTTAACGAGAATAGAACACTTATAAAACCCTTTGATTCAACAGAGGTTATAGCTGGACAAGGAACTTCAGCTCTAGAGGCGGTAATGTCTATAGAGGATCAGGATAGAAAATTTGATGCAGCTATAGTATGCGCAAGTGGTGGGGGTTTTACAGCCGGAACAGCTATAGCTCTCAAAGCACATAACTCAAATTGTTTTATATATACAGCTGAGCCAAAGAATTGGAATGACCACGAGTTATCTTTTGAGGCTAATAAAAGAATCTTTATCAAAAATAAAATTCATGGAATATGTGATGCACTGGAATCCCCCTTCCCTGGAGAAATTACATTTGAAATTAATAATAGGCTTGGTGTAAAAGGCATATCTGTTGACGATGATGCAATTATTCAAGCTATGAAGTTTGCATATAATGAGTTTAATTTTATTTTGGAGCCTTCAGGCGCAATTGCTCTTGCTTGCTTAATGTCATCACGCTCAACTTTTAAAGGTAAAAAAGTTTTAATAATGCTTTCAGGTGGGAATATTTCTTCTGACCAGTTCAATACTTTTGTAAGCTAATAATCTACATCAAATTTTGCTATAAACCACTAAATAGACTTAAAATGTCTTAACAATTTATTAAAAATAATTATGGATAATTTTATAACTTTACTAAATGATGTCTGGAGTAGAGGATTCTATGGAGTCAATCTTTCAGATATAATCGTATCGCTTGTTATTTTATTAGCAGCCTTTCTTTTAAGGGGCTTTATAATTGCAACAGTTCTAAATGCGATAGGACGACTTGCAGCAAAAACTGAATCTAAAGTTGATGATGAAATTTTGTCTGCTCTAAAGAAACCTCTTGGACTTGTTCCTGTCACTATTGCTTTATACCTGATTACACTTATTTTACCTATATCAGGTGCTGTTGGGGACTCAGCTACAAATATAGTTAAGGCTTTTGTAATATTTACAATATTTAGTGCATTAGCAAATAGCATAAAACCAATATTTGAAGCTTTATCTACAAACTCATGGCTAACGGCTTCAATGCAAATGTGGCTTGAAAGAGCATCAAGAGCAATAGTCTGGATAGTAGGTCTTGGAGTTATTCTAGATATTTTTGGAATTCAAATAGGACCTCTTGTAGCTGGTCTTGGTTTATTTTCAGTCGCAGTCGCTTTAGGAGCTCAAGATTTCTTTAAAAATTTAATAGCAGGTATTCTAATTATTGGTGAAAATAGATTCCAGCCTGGAGATAGAATACAGGTTCCCGGTAAGTTGCATGGGATGGTAGATACTATAGGATTCCGCTCAACTGTAGTTAGACAGTTTGATACTTCGCCTATGATCATACCCAACAAAGATTTATCAGATGTCATGGTTATTAACCATGCAGGAATTGATAACAGAAGATTGGATTGGAAAATAAACTTAATTTACTCAACGACTGTCGAGCAGCTTGAGGCTATAAGGACTGAAATTAAGCAATATATTATCCAAAGCGATGATTTTGTTTCTGACAATGCTCTTGATCCAGTAGTTAGAGTTATTGAGCTAGGATCTAGCTCTATTGATGTCATGATTGTTTGCTATTCTGAGCCATGCAGCTTTGCAGAATACTGTAATATTAAGGAGTCTTTAATATTTAGTATTATGAAGATTGTTGAAAAGAATAACTCAGAGTTTGCCTTCCCTTCAACATCATTATATGTCGAGAGTTTGCCGGAAAAGTTATAAGTTTCGATGAGCGATCAATTTATACTTACTTTAACTCTTGTTACCCTTTTAGGGTTTTTTATCTGGGGCAAGTTTAGGTACGATGCTCTATCTATGGGCGCTTTGGTTGTGTTGGTGGTATTGGGAGTAATCCCTTCTGCGGAAGCATTCCTTGGCTTTGCACATCCAGCAGTTATAACGGTTGCACTAGTTCTGGTTATTAGCCAGGGTTTAAAAAATTCAGGTTTAACTGGTTTGGTAGGAAAATTGATTGGTGGAAGAAAATTTACTGAATTACAGTTCTTAATTTCATTACTTTTTATAGCAGCATTCTTATCATCATTTATAAATAATATTGGTGCGCTAGCAATTTTACTGCCAATAACATTAAATATATGTCAAAGGCTAGAGTGGCATCCATCTAAATTTTTAATGCCATTGTCTTTCGCTTGTATTTTAGGCGGAATGAATACTGCTATTGGCACACCTCCAAATATAATCATTTCAGAATATAAAGCATCAATCAGCTCTGCAGGTTTCAATTTTTTTGATTTTTCTTATGTAGGTTTAGTTATAACTATATTAAGTTTAATTTTTTTATGCATCCTAGGAAGCAAACTTATTCAATTAAGAAATATTAAAGGCTCAGGCACCGGCCTTATTAATCTTAAAGGTTATTTATTTGAAGTTTGTATAAATGAAAATAGCGACCTTATTGGTAAAACTCTTTCTGGTTTTAAAAGATTAGCTGGAGAAGATGTAGAGATTATTGGAATAGTTAATGAAACTGGGGCAGTAAGTAAAGTTAAAAATAATACTCAAATTAGAGCTGGTCAAATCTTAGTTATTAAAAGTCCACCTGATGAGATTGGAGTACTTTTAGATAGATTTAATCTATCAATACCCAAAGAACTTCATTCATTCGATGATGATGATTTAGAAGAAATTGAAGCTATGATCGTTCCTGGATCAAGGCTTATTGGAAGAAAATATGATTTCTTTTTAAAGCTAGCATACGAAGAATTGAATTTATTAGGCCTTTGGAGAAAAGGAGCTAAATATAGAACAAGACTAACAAGAGAAACCTTCAAATCTGGAGATGTTCTTTTATTGGGTGTAAGAGATTTAGATGAAGAAGATGTGACCAATAAAATAAAACATTTAGGTCTAATGCCTTTGCGTCAAAGAGAGCTGCAAACTATTCCAAGTAGAAGTAGATTGTTAAAAGGGTTGATATTTTTTACAGCATCCATAACCCTTGTTGCATTTAATGTCTTATCAACAGCAGCTGCATTTCTCTTATGCGTGCTTGGTTTTGCTAGAATCAAAATTATTGATAGTAATTTTTATAGAGATATAGATTGGCCAATTATTATTATGCTGGCAGCAATGATACCTATTGGAACTGCTCTACAAACAACAGGTTTAACAGAAGTAATATCTTCTAATATATCTAGTTTTGCTGGTGACTTGAGTCAGTTCTGGCTACTCTTTACGATATTGATTGTAACTATGGGTACTACAGATATTATTAATAATGCAGCAACAGCTGTAATTATGGCTCCTATTTCAGCAGGAATTGCTATTGAGCTTGGCTATCCTATCGAACCATTTCTAATGGTTGTAGCCGTAGGTGCTAGTTGTGCTTTTTTAACTCCAATTGGTCATCAGTGTAATACGGTGGTTATGGGTCCAGGTAACTATAAATTTACTGATTATTGGAGACTTGGACTGCCTTTAGACGTCTTGATTATTGCTGTATCTATTCCAATGATACTGTTTGTTTGGACTTAGATAGTTAATCTTGAGTTGATCTTCCTCACTACCAAGAGGATTAATAAAATATTCTTTTTATCCTTTAAGTACTTTTAAGATAAGTTTCTGAGATCATGATTGAGTTTTTCCGCTAATAATTAAAAATAAATCTATTATTAATATAAATTCTATTGATAATTAATTATAAATATTTATAATGAGACAAAATTTGATTACTCGGAAACTATAATGAATACAATCGTCCAAAATGCCACAGCTGAAGAAACCAAAGAATGGTTAGAGAATGACTACTTTATGGCCATGAAGTTTGATCCGCTAGTATTATTCGTTCTGATACCTGCATTAATTCAGGTTGTAGTTTTAGCCTTTATGCTTATATCGATGTATGTAAATGGATTTTTCTTTGGTTAGATTAATCAAACTTCTTATGGGTCTCGGTGAGGCTGAAGTTAATTTTATCCCCACCCCATTTCGCATATTTTCAGTTGCTGTCTTATTGGGTTTTTGTTTCTTGGCAATTGTTACAACTTTAATTATTCTTACAGGATCAATATTATGAAAAAATTATTATTATTAACACTTTTAACTTTAAACATTAGTAGCTTTGCAGCTGACTTTACTGTCAAGATGTTGAATCAGGGTGCTGGGGGTATTATGGTCTTTGAGCCAGCAGTATTGAAAATAAATGTTGGTGACACTGTTAATTTTATAGCAACTGATGCTGCACATAACTCAGCATCACTTCCAGGAATGATTCCTGATGGAGCTAAAGCTTGGAGCAGCGATTTAAGTAAAGATATTAGTGTTACTTTTGATGTTGCGGGTCTTTATGCATATCAATGCACACCTCATTCAATTATGGCAATGGTTGGCGTTATACAAGTTGGAGATAATCCAAGTAACTTAGGAACTGTTAATGTTAAAGCTGAAGAGCTTAAAAGCATGTTTGTTATGAATAAAGAGAGGTTAGCTGGATATATTTCTCAACTATAAGCTTTAAAAGTACTGGTAGACCCGAATGGACTCGAACCATCGACCTCCGCAATGTCAATGCGGCGCTC
>CAZJJG010000028.1:0-13945 GCA_964546275.1 uncultured Gammaproteobacteria bacterium | reverse complement strand
AACTCTCTTCTATCAGGATTATCACCAAAACTTTTTGCAAGATTAATTAATCTATTAGTTTCTCCGCTCATAGCAGATACAACAACAATTACCTGGTTGTCTTTTTTTGCATTTTTGATGATTTGTGCAACAGCAGATATTCGCTCATCAGAGCCAACAGAAGTTCCACCAAATTTTTGTACAATAATATTTGACATAAAATGTTAAAGCTATTTTGCGAGAGATTTTACGATATTTGGAATAGATGTCACGAATTCTTTAACATTATTTGATTCGCCAGCGCCTTGAGCAAAGTCTGATCTTCCGCCACCTTTGCCTCCTAAGGATTCTGATAATGATTTAATGATATCGCCTGCTGATATTTGCGAGGTCATATTTTCAGTTACGCCACATACTAATGCTACTTTAGTATCCATGGCATTTAAAATAACAATAACACCTGTATCCATTGAGCTTTTCTTTTTATCAACTAATCCTCTTAATAGCTTGTTATCAGCAACATTTACTTGTTCAAGTATTAAAGTCCAGTTACCTTGATCAATAGTTTCTGATGAAATAACTTCAACTGCAGTTGATGCGCCGCCACCTTTTTTTAGTTTCTTATTTTCATCAATCAGGCTCTTAACCTTTTCCTCAAGTGAATCTTGAGGTGTATTTAATAATTGCTGTATGGAGTCATTTACTGACCTTAATTCTTCTAAATATTTTATTGCTTGTTTTCCAGAAAGAGCTTCAACCCTTCTTATTCCCGAAGCAACACTAGATTGACTGGTTATTATAAATAAACCCATATCTCCAGTTCTCTTCACATGAGTACCCCCACAAAGCTCAACTGAGTAGGCTTTTTCACCCATACTAAGAACTCTTACCTCATCGTCATATTTTTCACCAAAGAGCGCTTGAGCTCCAGAATTCATAGCCTTATCAAGGTCCATGATCTCAGTCGTGACTTCAACATTATTTAACATCTCTCGATTAACCAAGCTTTCAATTTGAACAATCTCTTCCTTTGTTAATGGTCCGCTATGAGAAAAATCAAATCTAAGCTTATGCTCATCAACTAAAGAGCCTTTTTGCTGCACATGATCACCAAGAACTTCTTTTAAAGCTGCATGCATTAAATGGGTAGCTGAATGATGAATAGCTACTGCTTGTCTTTTATCTTTTTCAACGCTCATACTAATAACATCGTTTTTGTTTAATGTGCCTGTATTTAAAACTGCTTTGTGAATAAATACTTTTCCTTGTTTCTTACAATCTATAATAGCACCACTAGAACCATTAGATAAAAAGCTTCCTCTATCTCCTACCTGACCTCCTGATTCTGCATAGAATGGAGTTTTTTCAGTTGCAAAAAAAATGTCGTGGTCTTTTTCAGCAGAGTCAATCTCATCAAGACCATTCCAGATCGCGATAACACTACTTTCAGCTTCTAAAAACTCATATCCTAAAAATTTAGTCTCTTGAATACCTGCTGCAGCAGGAAGTTTAGATGTAAAGCTACTAGCAGCTTTTGATGCCTGTTTTTGCTTAGCCATGCAAGCATTAAAACCCTCAACATCGACCTCCAAATCTTTTTCCCTTGCAATATCAGCAGTTAAATCAAATGGAAATCCAAAGGTATCATGGAGTTTAAAAATAACTTCTCCTGGAATAGTTTTATCTTCAATAGCATTAATGGAATCTTCTAAAATTTGAATGCCCTTCTCTAGGGTTTCAAAAAACTTTAATTCTTCAGCCAAAATTGTTTTTGTAATTAAATCTTCTTTTTCTTGTAACGCTGGATAAGCATCTGACATGAGTTCGACTAAATTAGTAACTAAATTATTTAAAAATGGTTTGGTAGCTCCCATTTTATATCCATGTCTAATAGCCCTTCTTAAAATTCTTCTTAAAACATAACCTCTGCCTTCATTCTCTGGCATAACTTCATCAAGAATTAAAAAGCTAGTTGATCTAATATGATCTGCAATAACTTTATGAGAAACATTGCCAGGACTACCAATAAGATTTTCTGAAGCAGTAATTAAATTTTTAAAGAAATCTGTATCATAATTAGAGTTAACTCCTTGCATGACTGCAGCTATTCTCTCTAATCCCATTCCGGTATCAACTGAAGGTTTTGGTAATGGAGTCATAGCCCCGCTGCTGTCTCTATTAAATTGCATAAATACAAGGTTCCATATTTCTACAAAACGGTCCCCTTCATCACCATCACTTCCTGGCGGAGTACCAGGTATATGATCGCCATGATCGTAATAAATTTCAGAACAAGGTCCGCATGGACCTGTATCACCCATAGACCAGAAATTATCCTCTTCGCCAAGTCGAACAATTCTTTCTGGATTAACACCAATCTCATCTTTCCAGATTAATGCAGCTTCATCATCATCTTGATAAACAGAGATCCATAATTTATCTTCTGGTAACTTTAAAACAACTGTAAGAAATTCCCATGCAAATGCGATAGCATCATTTTTGAAATAATCACCAAAACTAAAATTTCCTAGCATTTCAAAAAAAGTATGATGTCTGAGTGTATACCCAACATTCTCTAGATCATTATGCTTTCCTCCAGCTCTAATACATCTTTGAGAAGAGGTTGCTCTGACATATTTTCTTTTTTCAGTTCCTAGAAATACGTCTTTGAATTGAACCATCCCGGCATTAGTGAAAAGCAAAGTTTCATCATTAAGCGGAACTAATGAGCTTGAATCAACAATAGTATGATTCTTAGATTCAAAAAAATCTAAAAATTCTTGTCTTAATTCTTTAGTGTTCATAATATTTAAAGTTGTTCTGCTTCTTTATATTTTTTGTAATTCTCAATATAGTGATGAGCATTTAATGCAGGCATTTGTTGCTCTTCTTCAGTTAATTGTTTTTTAATTTTTCCAGGCATGCCTAAGACCATTGATCCATCTGGAACTATCATATTTTCAGTGATAAGGGCTTTTGCGCCAATAATACAATTCTTTCCAATTTTAGCTCCATTTAACACAACAGAACCTATTCCTATGAGTGAACCATCACCAATCTCGCAACCATGCAGCATTACCATGTGTCCAATAGTTACAAATTTTCCAACTTTACATGCAAAACCTGGATCAGTATGAATAATAGAGCCATCTTGGACATTAGATCCCTCGCCTATATAAATAGGCTCATTATCAGCTCTCAAAGTGCAGTTAAACCAAACACTAGCATCTTTAGCTAAATGAACTGAACCGATAATATTTGCATCTGGTGCAATCCAGTAATCATCATTTTCAGTACTTAATATCTTATTACCTAAACTTGTAATCATATTATCCTCTCAAAACTCCAATACCTATATCAGCATCAAAACATTGGTTTAATAGATCTGCAGTGATCATAGCTGTAAGGCCCCATATCTTTTGATTATTATAATACCAAGTAGGCATTTCTAAATGCATATTATCCCTTTGAAAGGTCTGAGTTGTCATATTGTTTTTATTTAACAAGAATTCAATTGGCACTTCAAATATTTCTTCTATTTCTGCATTGCCTAATAAGTGAGGCTTTTGATTAATAATGCCAACAAATGGATTAACTTCAATATTATATCTAGAAACTAAATAATCTAATCTGCCAACTCTTTCTACTAAAGATGAGTCAAGACTCATCTCCTCATTAGACTCTCTTAAAGCTGTTTGATAGAGATCAGTATCTGATTCTTCCATCATGCCGCCTGGAAAACTTACCTCACCAGAATGGGTTGATACATTTGAAGATCTTTGGGTATAAATAATAGAGGGTGAGTCTCTATATTCACCATAATTAAGTATTGCTATTAAAACACCTGCTTTTTTTAAGTTTGTGGGCTCGCTAGGATTTAGTTTTTCAAGCTTTTGCTTTATGCTATCGATCATGTTGTAAGTTTAACTTTTTAAGCTTACTTAATCTTAAATTTAGGTAGAAAATTGAAATACTGTTCAGATTGTGGAAGTTCTAATTTAGACTTCAAAATTCCCGAAGATGACCACTTAAAACGTCATATATGCAGTGATTGCAACGTCATTCATTATACAAACCCTAATATGGTTGTTGGTGCTTTATGTATAAGGGATAACAAAATTTTGATGGCTAAGAGAAATATTCATCCTAGAAAAGGATATTGGACCTTGCCTGCAGGCTTCATGGAAAATGCAGAAACTGTTCAAGCTGGGGCATTAAGAGAAACTATGGAAGAAACTGGCTCTGAAGCTAAAGCTACCATGCCATACACAATGTTTAGCCTACCTCATATCAACCAAATCCATTTCTTTTTTCTTGCAGACTTGTTAGATGATAATTATGGGCCAACTTCAGAAAGTATAGAAGTTAAGCTGTTTGATGAATCTGAAATACCTTGGGATGAGTTAGCTTTTCCAACTGTTAAGAAAACTCTTGAATATTATTTAGAAGATAAAAAAACAGGCAATTTTGATTTCAGAGCTGAAGATATAACTATCTGGTAGTTACGACTCTTCGCTAAATATTTTAGCATTCATAAAAATCTGCATCCATGGAGAAAATTCTTTCCAATGTTTTGGTCTCCACGATAATTGAGCTGCTCTAAAAACTCTTTCTGGATGAGGCATCATTATCGTAACCCTTCCATTAGCTGCAGTAATACCTGTAATGCCATCTACTGAACCATTGGGGTTTAATGGATATTGCTCAGTTGAAATACCATTAGAATCTATATATCTCATAGCAACTTGCTTCGATGCAATTAAAGCATCTATCTGAGCTTGATTAGTAAAAGAAGTTCTACCTTCGCCATGCGCAGAAGCTATTGGTACTTGCCAAGATTCCATTGAATTTAAAAGCACAGAATCACTTTTGTTGATTTCTACTTGAACCAGCCTAGCCTCGAATTGATCTGATTTATTTTTAACAAAATTAGGCCAGTTCTCAGCACCTGGAATAATGTTATTTAAATTAGAAAGCATCTGACAACCATTACATACTCCTAAAGTAAAAGTAGATTCATCAAAAAAGAATTGCTCAAACTGATCTTTAATTCTCTGGTTATGGAGTATTGTTTTTGACCACCCTCCACCAGCACCTAATACATCACCATAAGAAAAACCCCCACATACAGCCAAGCCATTGAAATCTTTAAGATTTTTACCATCATCGAGTAAATCTTGCATGTGAATATCTACCGCTTCAAAGCCAGCAAGATTAAATGCTGCAGCCATTTCCATCTGCCCATTAACACCTTGCTCTCTGAGAATAGCTACCCGAGGTTTAGTCGTTTTTATATTAATAGTATTTATATGAGATTCATTAAATGCTTCTTTAGCAAAGAGACCTGAAAAGCCATCTGTAATTAAACTTAATTCGGAATCAGCTGATTCTTTATTATCTCGCATGCTTTGAATGGCATGAGAGGCTTCGCGCCATTTAGTTTCAAGATCCACCAAGGACTCAGAAAAAATAATTTCATTATTAAAATAAACATCTAGCGAATGGGTTTTATTAATAAAGCCAACTTCATAAACTTGTAACCCTGCAGCTTGATATATCTCTTGAACTTTTATCTCTTGTCCTTTTTCTACTTGAACAACTAAACCAATCTCTTCATTAAATAAAGCTTCATTGGTTAAAGCTGGATCAGTGATTAAGGAATCTAAATTAAGATTTAATCCAATCTTTGCTGTAAAAGCTAATTCACTAAAAGTTGTTATAAGGCCTCCATCGGAGACATCATGCAAAGCATGAATAGTTTTATTTGTGATGAAGTCTTGAGTTAAATTAAACATCTTAGTAAATGCTTTGGAACTCTCTATATCTGGTGTTTCTTGAATATTCGCTTGATAGACTTCACTTAAAATAGAGCCACCGAGTCGATTTTTTGAATTTAGCTTTACCAGCATTAAGCTCGAATCAATATCTGGATTCATTAATGTCGTTACTGCTTTTCTAACATCTTGTACTGGTGCCATTGCTGTAATAACTCCAGATAAAGGACTTTTAACTACATACTGCTCGTTAGCTTCATCCCATTTAGTTCTCATAGATAATGAATCTTTTCCAACTGGAATAGACACTCCTAACTCAATGGAGAATTCAGATAAAGCTTCAACGCCCTTTCGAAGAGCGAGGTCTTCAATATTTTCACCTGAAGCAGCCATCCAATTTGCAGATACTTGAATTTCATCCATGCCTTTAATTGGTGCTGAAACCATATTAGTCAGAGCTTCTCCCATTGCCATTCGCATGGAAGCAGAAGGATTGTTAATTGCTAAAGTAGGCTTCTCACCTAAAGTAACCACCTCACCAGAATGATCGGTAAATGATCTTAAGCTCATGGAGTAATTTGAGGTTGGAACTTGCCATGGGCCTACAAGCTGATCTCTAGCTGTCATGCCTCCTACAGTCCTATCTCCAATTGTTATCAAGAAAGATTTTGATGCCACTGTAGGATGTCTTAAAACTGAATGAATAGATTTTTTTAGTTCAAAATTTTGAATTGGAGTTGATGAAGGGATATCTGGAGTTTCTGAAGAAACCACCATGTCACTAATTGGTAGCTCTCCAAATAACATGCTCAAAGGAACATCAACTGGATAGGTATCAGTTGCAAAATCATAGAGCTTTACGTACTTTTCTTCAGTTGTATATCCTACTAGTGCATATGGGCATCGCTCACGTTCACAGATACTAACAAATGCCTCTTTGTTATCGGGATGGATTGCTAAAACATATCTTTCTTGTGATTCGTTAGACCATATCTCCATTGGTGACATGGATTCATCTGATAAAGGAATAGATTCAAGATTAATTAAAACTCCCAATTCAGAGTCTTTAGCAAGTTCAGGAATAGCATTAGACAAACCGCCTGCCCCAACATCATGAATGAATTCAATATAACTCTCATCCATGGAGGAGCATCGGTTGATGACTTCCTGACATCTGCGTTCCATTTCAGCGTTATCTCTTTGTACTGATGCAAAGTCTAAATCTTCATCGCTGTCTCCAGATGAAACTGAAGAAGCTGCACCTCCACCAAGACCAATAAGCATTGCTGGGCCGCCAAGCACAACTACAATATAACCCTCATCTATTTGGAGTTTAAAATTATTTTTATCTCTGATTTCACCTATGCCTCCAGCTAACATAATTGGCTTGTGATAACCGTAAGCTGTCATATTGGAATTAAATGGAGTTTCAAAAGATCTAAAATATCCCAAGGTGCAAGGTCTACCAAATTCATTATTAAATGCAGCAGCTCCAATAGGTGCCTCAATCATAATATCTAATGGTGTGGCTATTCTTTCTGGTGAATGCTGCTCATTCTCCCAATCTCTTGGCAAACTTGGAATTCTTAAATTTGAAACGTTATATGCCGCCAAGCCAATTTTTGGTTTAGCTCCTCTTCCTGTAGCGCCCTCATCTCTAATTTCTCCGCCAGAACCTGTTGCTGCTCCGGGGTATGGCGAAATAGCTGTTGGATGGTTGTGCGTTTCAACCTTAATAGTAGAATTTAGTAATTCTTTTTCAAATGTATAAATATTTTTCTCATCCTGATATAGCCTTTCAACCTCTTCGCCTTTTGTAACTGCAGCATTATCTTTATAAGCTGAGATAATTCCATTCGGAGAATTTTTACTAGTCGCCTTAATAAAATCAAACAAGGATTGATCAACAGGCTTATCATCGATGACCCAGTCAGCATTGAAAATTTTATGACGACAATGTTCGGAGTTAGCTTGAGCAAACATCATCAACTCTGCATCAGTTGGATTTCTATTTTCTGCTGAGTAAAAATTAAATAAATAATCTATTTCATCTTCACTTAGCGCAAATCCAAAATCTCTGTTTGCATTAACCAGTGCTATTTTTCCTTCCATCACAATATCAATATGATTTACGAGTCTTTGAGGCGTTGGGGCTAAAATGGATGTGCATTGTTCAGTAGAAGAATAAATATCTTGGGTCATTCGATCAAAAAGCATAGAGACATCTAAGCTAGCTAATTCAATATTTATATTTTTAATACTATAGCCAAAAAATCTTTCTACTCTTTGTACATTTTTGATGCCGACATTCTTTAAAATATCTTCTGTTTTTGATGACCAAGGTGTAATAGTTCCTGTTCTAGGTCCTACTAAAAATAAAAATTCTTGCAGCTCATTTGAACCTTTTACAATTTCTGAAATCTCTGCAACTTGGCTGTTAGCATCAGATTCTTGGGCAATAAGGTAGACTTCAAAGCATGAAAGTGAGACTTCTAATTTATTAGCTTTATTAAAAGCGCGGTTAAGTTGTTCCAATTTGGAGATAGAAAAACTTTTTTTACCCTGAAGAATTAGGCAACTAGTCTTTGACACTTGTTCCGGTCTGAAATAATGTATGCACTAATTATAGTGATGTTTTGAAGTAAAAAAATATAAATGAGTAATTTCTTTCAACATTTTTTAGTTATTTTAATAACAACGAGTCTTTCAAGCTGTTCGAAGGTTGAAGAAGTGAATCCTATTATTCAAGAATGTGCTGATCTTCAAAATTATGTAGATACAACATTAAAGCTAAATAATTTTGAAAAGAATAAATTTAATGACTTGCTTGAAAGTCGCTTTTATAAATTTAAAGATTTATTTGAAGAAGCTGGTGAGCTGACTGGATTGGAATGGGAGTTTTTGGCTGCGGTATCTTTTCAAGAATCACAATGGGATCCAAGAGCTAAATCAAATATGGGCGTTCGCGGCATGATGATGCTTACTCAGCAAACTGCAAAAGGTCTTGGTATAACCAATCGTATAGATCCTCGTAATAGCATTATTGGAGGGTCACAACATTTATCGAATATGTATGGCTTAATTGATTATGGCCTCGAAAGCGATAGGATGAATTTTGCATTAGCAACTTATAATCTTGGCGCAACTAATATCAAAAATGCAATTTTAAAAACTAATATTGATCCTGCTGTATTAAGTTGGAACGACTTAAAGAAAGAACTGATTATTCTTGATGGTGAGGAATTATATTTCAAACCTCAAAATGGTTATTCGCGCGGCCAGCAAACTATTGATTTCGTTGAAAGAACTGCTCAGTATTCAACCTTGATGTCGCTTGCTTCTTGTAAGCAAACTATAGATCAATTAACTGTCGTCTCAGGTACTTAATTTTATCTCTGCATAGTGCAGCTTTTTCAAATTCCATTTCTTTAGCAAAAATATACATCTGATCTTCTACCTTTTGGATAGACTGACTTAAGTTTTCAATTGAATCATCTTTAATTTTAAAAGATAGCTCTTTTTCTATATCTTGACGTTTATTCTTTTCCTTACCTTTAATCCTTCTAGCACCCTCCATAATATCCTTGATACCTTTTGTTATTGAGGTAGGTGTAATGTTGTTCTCTTCATTAAAGGCCTCTTGAATAGCTCTTCTTCTATCCGTTTCATCGATAGCTCTTTGCATGGATCCTGTAATTTTATCTGCATAGAGAATAGCTCTTCCTCTAATATTTCTAGCAGCTCTTCCGATAGTCTGAATCATGGTGGTTTCTGATCTTAAAAAGCCTTCTTTGTCAGCATCTAATATAGCTACAAGACTTACTTCGGGAATATCTAAACCTTCTCTTAAAAGGTTAATACCAACTAAAACATCAAAAGCCCCTAGCCTTAAATCTCTAATAATTTCCACCCTTTCAACTGTATCGGTATCTGAATGAATATATCTTGCTTTAATACCATTTTCATTTAAATAATCTGTTAAATCTTCAGCCATTCTTTTTGTTAAAGTGGTAATAAGCACTCTCTCTTTCAATTTCACTCTTTCATTACACTCACCTATCACATCATCAATTTGAGTACCTGCAGGGCGTATTTCTATTTCTGGATCTGTTAGTCCTGTCGGTCTAACGAGTAACTCAACCATATTGTCATGGCGCTCTAATTCATATTTGCTTGGGGTTGCAGATACGTAAACACGCTGAGGTGCTAGCGCTTCCCACTCTTCGAATTTTAAGGGTCTATTGTCCATTGCAGAGGGTAATCTAAAACCATATTCAACCAGGGTTTCTTTTCTAGATCTGTCGCCTTTATACATGGCGCCAATTTGTGGAACTGATACATGAGACTCATCAATGAATACTATTGAATCTTTCGGGAGATAATCAAATAAGCATGGAGGTGATTGCCCAGGATTTCTGCCTGAAAGATAGCGTGAGTAATTTTCTACTCCTTGGCAATAACCAAGCTCATGCATCATTTCTATGTCATAACGAGTTCTCTCTTCTAATCTTTGAGCTTCAACTAATTTATTGATCGATCTTAAATAATCTAAACGTTCTTTTAATTCATCTTTTATATCATCAATACAATCAAGCACGGTTTGTTTAGGAGTGACGTAATGAGTTTTAGGAAAGATAGTTGCCCTTGGTGTCTCATTAATAATGCTGCCTGTTAGTGGATCAAACCAAGATAGCTTTTCTATCTCGTCTCCAAATAACTCTATGCGTAATGCTTCACTATCTGAATCTGCTGGATAGACATCGATCGTATCTCCTCTAACTCTAAAAGTAGCTCTTCTAAAATCAAGATCATTCCGAGTGTACTGGAGTGTGGAGAGTCTTCTTAAAAGATCTCTTTGATCAACAATATCTCCTCTGTCTAAATGCATCACCATTTTTAAATAAGACTCAGGCGCGCCTAAGCCATAGATAGAAGAAACCGTAGCAATAACAATGGCATCCTTTCTTTCTAATAATGCCTTAGTTGCTGATAAACGCATTTGTTCAATGTGCTCATTGATAGAAGCATCTTTAGCTATATAAGTATCTGAAGTTGGAACATAAGCTTCTGGTTGATAATAATCATAATAAGAAACAAAGTACTCTACTGAATTATTGGGAAAGAAATCTTTAAATTCTCCATAAAGTTGAGCTGCTAAAGTTTTGTTATGCACCATAATAATAGCTGGTCTCTGAGTCTCCTCAATCACCTTAGCCATGGTGTAAGTCTTGCCTGAGCCGGTTACTCCAAGGAGAACTTGGTGTAATAATCCGTTGTCTAGTCCTTCAACTAAACTTGCAATTGCTTGAGGTTGACTTCCGGCTGGTTCGAAGTCAGAAACAACCTTTAATGTTTTTGTCATAAATATCTATACTTATTTCTTAAAAAATTAATTATAATGCTTTCGCGTTCCCCGATAGCTCAGTTGGTAGAGCAGTTGACTGTTAATCAATTTGTCGCAAGTTCGAGCCTTGCTCGGGGAGCCACTTCTCTTTTTGTATTAAATCAAACCCTTAGTTTTTAAATGCTGAGCACAGTCTACAATTGCATCTGCAGCTTTAGTGGGTTGCCAACCTAAGATATCTTTTGTTTTTGAAATATCATAAGTACCAGTTCTCCCAAGTAAAGGAATAGTCCCTGCTAAATCTTTATCCCACAGAGCAATAATTTTTAAAATGAAATTGGGAATATTTCTTTTTGGTGCTTTATCAAACCCTGCCTCTCTTAAAATGGTTGCCATCTCAGATAACCACAAAGAGCTTTCAGATAATATAAATCTTTGTCCTGCAGCGCCATCTGCTGTCATAGCTGCAACGTGCATCTTTGCAACGTCTCTTACATCTACAAATCCCATTTGAAGTCTTGGAGTTCCTGGGGTTGAGCCATCAAGCATTCTTTTTACCACTATATTAGATTCACCGATATCACCTGATAGTGATGGGCCTACTACTAAAGCTGGGTGCATAGTACAGATCTCTAATTTATCATCTCCACTCAATCCTGCTACAAATTCTCTTGCAGCTTTCTCAGCAACTGTTTTACTTTTATTGTATGCAGGAATTCCTGGATCATTAATATCAGACCAATCTGTATCATCAAAATGATCTTTATGAAAATGAGGTCCAAATGAAACTGCTGCAACAGATGAAGTAATCACCACCCTTTTAACTTTATGTTTTGCTGCCAATTCAACCACTCTCATAGTGCCTTCTTTAGCAGGTCTCACTAAAACATCTTCATGATCTGGTTCACCCATCATGACTGGAGATGCAACATGTAATATGTAATCACAGCCCTCAATGGCTGCGTCCCAGCCTTCATCTGATAAAAGATCAGCATTAACTAAACTAAGGTTTTCATGGCCTATCGCTTCGATAACCTCATCGTGCTTGCTGGATGAGCGCGTTGTTCCTACAACTTGGTAGCCTTGCTCTAAGAGCTGCTGAGCGCAATGCATGCCTATAAAACCAGATACACCTGTTACTAAAACTTTATCCATTTTAATCTCTCCTTAAAAATACAATATTACATTAAGTATGCCAAAAAGCCTTAATCTTTCTATAGAGCTTATTAAGCTATCTGATGAACAGTTTGGTCAATTAAATAATTGGTAGGGTAAAACAATTCTAGTTTCTTAATTATTATTTCTATAAGATAATTGGAAGAAGGAGTTTTTTTATTATGGAAAAAAGATTATTAAATAAAGTAGCTATCATTACTGGCGCTGGAAGCGGTATTGGTAGAGAGACTGCTCTATTATTTTTAGAAGAAGGTGCAAAAGTTGTTATAACAGATATCAATGAAACCACTTTAGAAGAAACTTCTAATATTGCATCGCAAAAAGGTTTTAAAGATGCACTTATGCTAATAAAAACTGATGTTTCTAAAGAGGCTGATATAGAAAAAATGGTTCAGCAAGCTATGAATGAGTTTGGTCAATTAGATATTTTATTTAATAACGCTGGGATTGGTGGTGCTTTTGGTTCTATTAGCGATATAGATGCAGATGAGTGGGATCAGTCGATGGCTATATTACTTAAGTCGGTATTTATGGGCATTAAACATGCATCAAGGGTAATGAAAACTAATCCTAATGGCGCTTCTATAATCAATACAGCTTCTATTGCTGGTATGTCAGGTGGTGGTGGCCCACAGGCTTATTCTGCAGCTAAGGCAGCCGTGATCAATTTATCGCAAACTACTTCATTGGAACTTGGTGAATTTAAAATACGAGTTAATAGTATTTCTCCTGGAGCTATAAACACCCCTCTATTAAATGCAGCTTCTGAGGACTGGGATGAACGTATTAAAGGGCTCCAGCCTATCGAAGCCCTTGGACAACCTTTAGATATTGCCTATGCAGCATTATTTCTAGCATCCGATGAATCACGATTTGTTACCGGTCATAACCTTTGTGTTGATGGTGGCTTAACAGTAGATAGAACTGGATTAGTAAAAGGTATGCGTGAAGCCATGGCTGCTGATTTAGGAGACATGAGGATTAGTGGTATGTCTATGGGCTCAACAGGAATTGAAGAAACTCTAAGAGAGATAGAGGATTAGGTATGAGTTTGTATGAGAAGTATGTTTTACCGAAGTTTTTAAATTGCACATGTGGCTCAAAGCCAATTAACTATCAAAGAAAAAAAGTTGTGCCATTAGCACAAGGTCTTGTCTTGGATGTTGGAATTGGATCTGGTTTAAATATTCCTTTTTATGACATGAGTAAAATTGATAAAGTTTTAGGACTCGACCCTTCAGTTGAGCTCAACAACCTTGCAAAAGATGTCGCTGAAGAACATCAAGTTAATGTCGACTTTATGCTGTGTGGTGCAGAAGACATCCCTCTTCCTGATAATCATGTCGATACTGTTTTAATTACCTATACGATGTGCACTATTCCAGATGTGCTTGAAGCAAATAAAGAAATGCTTCGAGTTTTAAAGCCTGGTGGTAAATTAGTATTTTGTGAGCACGGCCAAGCTCCTGACCCTAAAGTTGCTAAGTGGCAAAAAAGAATTGATCCTCTTTGGGGGAAAATTGCTGGTGGCTGCCATCTCAATAGAGATATCCCAAATTTAATAACCTCAGCAGGATTTGAAATAGAGAATATGGAGCAAATGTACCTCCCTAGCACTCCAAGTATTGCAGGCTATAACTATTGGGGAACCGCCACTAAATCTTAAATATTT
>CAZJJG010000027.1:0-17138 GCA_964546275.1 uncultured Gammaproteobacteria bacterium | reverse complement strand
ATAGGCTCATTTTGTAATAAAAAGTTTCTTATTTTTTAAGTATGTAATAAACTATTTTTTAAATTCATAGTTGTTTGATAATAACAAACTCTTTCTCTTACTAATACATGTATAAATATAAAATTTTCAATAATATTGCTGAAGATGGAATAGAAATTCTAAAAAATAACAAATTTACTAACGAAGAAAATAATGCTCAAGCCTTATTATTAAGGAGCCAAGTTCTTACAAATAATGATTTTAATGAATCTCTTCTTTGTGTAGGCAGAGCTGGTGCGGGAACAAATAATATTCCAATAGATGAAGCTACCAAGAGAGGTGTTGTGGTATTTAATACACCTGGAGCCAATGCAAATGCTGTAAAAGAGCTGGTTTTATGCGGATTACTGCTTGCATCAAGAGGTATTATTCAAGGTAATGCTTTCTCTAAAACACTAGACGGAAAAGATGCCAATACAGTAAATAAGGCTATGGAAGACCAAAAAAAGCTTTTTAAAGGAAATGAATTAAAAGGGAAAACTCTAGGAGTAGTTGGTCTTGGGGCTATAGGCTCAATGGTTGCCCAAGCAGCTCAGAACATGGGTATGAATCTAGTGGGTTACGATCCTCATATATCTATTGATTCAGCATGGAGACTTCCAAAAGAGGTAAAGAAAGCAGATAGCTTAGAAGATCTTCTCAGAACATCAGATTATATTTCTTTGCATGTACCACTTATAGAAGCTACAAAAAATCTTATAAACATATCTAAATTAAAGCATTGCAAAAAAGGTGCAAAGTTAATAAATCTATCTAGAGGCGGAATTGTAAATAATGAAGATATTATTTCAGCTCTTGATGCTGGAATAGTTGATAGATTCATTACAGATTTTCCAACGCCAGAATTAATAAAACGAAGCAACTCAACCCAAGATGTTATTTTATTACCTCATATAGGAGCGAGCACAAAAGAGGCAGAAATTAATTGCGCAATTATGGCATGTGAGCAAGTCAGTAATTTTCTATTAAATGGAAATATTATAAATTCTGTAAATTTCCCCCCAATTAGATTAGGAAGAGCCACGCCGTATCGATTAATTATTATTAATAAAAATGAACCAGGAATGATTGGAAGAATTGCTGATCAGATTGCATCTGAAAATATTAATATCCCTGATATGACAAATAAAAGTAGGGATGAAATTGCTATCAATCTAATTGATATAGAACAGAAACCCTCTAAGAAACTCTTAGATAAACTCCAAAATATAGAGCATGTATTAAGCGTCAGAGTTTGTACTTAATTTTTGAATTCCAGATAGATTTTTTTAAATCTTTCTTATTTTTTTTGAAGTTCCTACTCTTTAAATAAACAATAATTATAAGCAAATATAGAAGATTTATATTTTATATAAAATTAATTAAAAAAATACTTGCCCACAAGTAAAAAAAGTGATATTAGGAAAAAGCACTTTTAGTATATATTTTAGATATAGTAAACTATATATTTATTTAAGTAATTGATATGCGGTAATAATTATACTAATTGTATAAAAATTAACCAATTCACTTAAAACCCTTATTCTAAAGGATTTACAGTGTAGAATATAAAGTTATCCAATAACTTATCCACAGATTCTGTGGATAAAAAAATGATGTTTTATGCAGTTTAATCCTAAAAATTATATAGATTCCGAGTGGAGACTTTTGTTACAAAATGCTCTTGATTTAGATACCTCTGTTGAACTGTTTAATTACATAGATATTGCTCTAAAATCTAAAAAAAAAATCTTTCCAGAAACTAAATTTATCTTTCATGCTTTAAATTTATGCAAGCCTAAAGATGCTCAAGTGGTTATAGTTGGACAAGATCCTTATCATGGAATGGGCCAAGCCAACGGCCTAGCTTTTTCTGTTAACAATGGGATAAAAATTCCTCCATCACTTCGAAATATTTTTCTTGAACTTCATTCAGATATGAAAATACCTATTTCTAATAATGGTAATTTAGAAGCATGGTCAAATGAAGGAGTCCTTCTTTTAAATACTTTTTTAACAGTTGAACAATCTTTACCTAGCTCACATTCAAATATTGGATGGGAGTCCATAACTAATTCAATTATTAGTAATATAAGTGAGCGTGGTGGAATCGTTTTTATTTTGTGGGGAGAAAAAGCAAAAGCAAAAGAAGTGCTAATTAATTCAAACAACAACCTAGTCTTAAAATCGTCACATCCGTCTCCATTTTCAGCAAGAAAGGGTTTTTTTGGATCTAAGCCTTTCTCAAAGGCAAATACTTTTCTTAGCTCTATTGGTAAAAAACCAATTAATTGGGATCTAGGACCTAATTAAGTCTACTGAGTTAAATATTCCTTTTTCAACATCATCTTTTTTTATACTTGCATTAAAAATTTTATAGTCTAAATGTTCTAATATTTGACCCTTAACCTTCAGCTTTGAATTGTCTTGAGAATTTATATTCACTATAGCCGTAACGAATTCACGTCTATTTACCCCTAAATAATGAACTCGGGCAACTATTTCTTGACCTCTAAAACAGCCCTTTGTAAAAGAAACTCTTGTTTTGTCATAATTTAATTCATTTGGTCTATATTTATTAATATCATTTTGGGTAAATTCATAATTAAGCAATACTTTATTTGCAATTCTCCACTCTAAAAGTGTCATTTGCTTAATTATGTCTTTTTTGGAGGTAGATAGATCTATAGCTAGTTGATATTTATCATTATTAAAGTAAATCATTCCCTTTTCTTTATTTGCATCTATTTCACTTAATATTCCCCGAACTTGCAATGGTACTTCGGTAATCTCAACTGAGTAGAATTTTGTAAACTGCCCTAGTTGTTCATTAAGATTAGCCACTAAGGTTTCTTCAATAACAAAAAATATTTCATCATTCTTTCTGATGATAATAAAGTCAGCTTGAATGAATCCTTTTTCATCTAATAGGCATGATATTTGAGCGCATCCATTTGCTAGCTGTGTAATATCTGATGTAACTTGACCCTGAAGTAAAGCTTCAATTTTATCCATTGAACCATTAAGACTTAGCACAGACATTGTATCTAAATATGTTGAGCCAGCTTTTATTAGATTCTTTAACATCAGTTTTCTTGTAGAATTAGTTTCTTTAACTTTATTCTAACCAATGAACGAACAAATAAATAGATTACGATGGAAGTGTAGACGAGGTATGCGCGAATTAGATCTGCTGCTCCAAGAGTTTTCTGATAAAGATATTTTGGCTTTGTCTCCTGAGGATAATTTAATATTCAATCAAGTTCTTAGTTATGACGATCAAACGTTATATGATTTTATTTTTAAAAATATTACATTGGGAAATCTCGAACATGAAAAATTTATTATTAACAAACTTAAAAAGTTTACAAAAATAGAGAACTTTTAACACTTTGATTGGTCATATTGGTAAGGAAATAACGTTTTTAAAATGAATAAAGAAAATAATAACGAAGATTTCTACCTAATAGAGAAAGTTAAAGAAAGGAACCAGGATGCTTTTAAAGTGTTAATGATTAAATACCAACCAAGAATATATAGCGCTTTATTTGGCTATGTTAAGTCTAAAGAGGATGCAGAAGATTTAACACAGCAAGTATTTATTAGAGTTTGGAATAAGATCGACTCCTTTAGAGGAGATAGTGCTTTTTTTACATGGGTATACAGAGTTGCAATTAATTTGGCAAAAAATCATGTAACAAGCGCTAGCTATAAAAAACAAAAACTAAATATTTCCGATGATGTTATTAATTTTGATTACCCGCATTTTGATTCACCGGAATCGAGTGTTGAAAGTATAGAGACATCTAAAATTATTAAAAACTTTATTTCAACTCTCCCAGAGATTTTAAAAACCCCATTTATTCTTAGAGAATATGAGGGGAAAACATACGAAGAGATAGCTCAAATAATTGATTGCCCTATAGGAACAGTTAGATCAAGAATTTTTAGAGCTCGTGAAACAATTTTAGATTTTATAAAAAAGGAAGTATCCAATGACTGATTACAATGAGAAGATATCAGCGCTTTACGATGGCGAGCTTAGTTCAACTGAAACGGATGAACTTTTAGCGAGAATAGAAGATGAAGGCATGCAAGATCAGCTTAAAAAATATGCACAACTTAGTGCTTTAATTGCATCCGGTGAACAAGAAAGCAAACCTTCAAATATTACATATATAAAATTCCCTGATTTTTTTCAATACAGGCCATGGCTTTCAAATGGTATGTCAGCAGCAGCAGCAGTTCTTTTAACAGTATTTTTAATTAATCCATCAGAGTCAGATAGATTAGGTTTTAATAGCCAAGCGCAATCTCAAATTCAGGATGCTATTAATAGCGATGAAGCAAAAACTAATATAATAAGAATAGAAGAGGGCTTGTTGGAACATATGTTCAATGTTCTAGATAAAAGTAATGTTGAAAACAAAAATCAATTTAATCCAAATTTAACAAATGTAGGCTTTCAAAGCAGGTCAAATAAACCAGGCCATTACACTAATGGTAAAGAAAATTTTTATATACATATAGCGGATAAAGATTTGGGATTAAAAAGAGCAAGATACTGGAGATCAGGAACTAATATGGTGTATCTATTCCCTTTACCTGGCGGTAAAATTATTACATTATATGGAAATCTTAGCTTAGAAGAAGCTAATAAAATTATTAACTCTATAGAAATCAGATAGGAAAAATTATGAAAAACTATGTACAAAATAGTTATGTTTTTATTATTATTCTTGCACTTAGCATAAATATTAAAGCAGCCTCTTTGCCAGAAAATATTGCTAACCTTGTTGAAGATTCTGCTCCTGCAGTTGTAAATATTACTTCAAGAAAAGAAGTAAAAGCACAAAATGCTTATAGTGGAATGCCTCCTGAGCTTGAAAGATTTTTTAATATACCTCGAGGGTTTAATGATACGCCACAGCAAACAAGAAAAGCAGAAGCTTATGGTTCAGGATTTATTTTTAAAGAAAATTATATTTTAACTAATTTTCATGTTGTAGATGGAGCGACAGAGGTAATAGTTTCCTTAGTAGATAGAAGAGAATACTCAGCTGAGGTTATAGGTGTTGACCCTTTGTCTGACTTGGCTGTATTAAAAATAGAGGGAGAAAAATTACCTAAAGTTAAAATTGGAGATAGTGATTTATTAAGAGTTGGGGACTGGGTCGTTGCTATAGGTTCACCATTTAGTTTTGATTTCTCAGTAACAGCTGGAATCGTAAGTGCTAAAGGCAGAAGTATCCAAAATAATAATATTGGCAACTATGTTCCATTTTTGCAAACAGATGTTGCCATTAATCCAGGAAACTCTGGCGGCCCTTTGTTTGATCTTAAAGGAAACGTCGTAGGTATAAATTCACAAATATATTCAAGAAGTGGTGGTTATCAAGGTTTAGCATTCGCAATTCCAATAAATGTAGCAGTTGATGTTGCAAATCAAATTATTGATACAGGAACAGTTGCAAGAGGCTATTTGGGGGTAAGAGTTGGAGAGGTTGATAATGATCTAGCCGAAGCATTGGGTATGAATAAGCCTTACGGAGCTCTTATTAACGATTTAGAAGATGGAGAATCTGGAGATAATGCTGGATTATTACCAGGTGATGTCATTATAGAATTTGACGGTAAGGAAATTAAATTCGGTTCAGACTTACCTCATGTTGTTGGGCAAATAAAACCTAATACTGAATCTGTCGCTATAGTCATAAGAGATGGAGAAGAAATAGAACTTACTTTCAAATTAGGCGAATTGCCATCAAATGATAAGCCATTCATACCAGCAAAAAATGATGAAAATCCAGATATGCTAGGACTTCAAGTTGCTGAAATAGATAGAGAAAATCCACAAATGGCTAATATGGCAGATGGAGTTATTGTTACCAAAGTAAGTTCCGGATCGCCTGCAGCAGGAAAAATTCAAAGGGGCGATGTAATAACTCATATTCAGTATGGCAAATATAAATATAAGATTAATGATATGGAATCTTTTGCTTCAACTATCAAAAAACTTGAATCTAGCTCTAAAGTTGCAGTTTTTGGAAAAAGAAATGGCTCTCGTTTTATTGTTCCAATAAGACTAAATTAAAGAATTTCATAAATAGACTAAAGGAAAGCTAATAACTTATTGGCTTTCCTTGTAAAATGTCATCCATATGAAGAATATAAGAAACTTCTCAGTAATTGCCCACATTGATCATGGAAAATCTACTCTGTCTGATCGACTTATAGAATACTGTGGCGGACTTACAGCCAGAGAGATGTCAGAACAAATTCTTGACTCAATGGATATTGAAAGAGAAAGAGGAATTACGATCAAGGCTCAAGCAGTCACCCTAAATTATGAAAAAGATGGAGAGGTCTATCAACTAAATTTTATTGATACTCCTGGCCATGTAGATTTTTCATATGAAGTCTCAAGGTCTCTATCGGCATGTGAAGGCGCGTTACTGGTTGTGGATGGCTCTCAAGGAGTTGAGGCTCAAACACTTGCTAATTGTTATACAGCTGTAGATCAGGGCTTAGAGGTCGTTCCAGTTATAAATAAAATTGATCTACCTCAATCAGATCCCGATAGAGTAAAAAAAGAGATTGAGGATATGATAGGTATTAACTCTCAAAATGCTCCTCTAGTAAGCGCAAAAACTGGTGAGGGTACCGAAGAGCTTTTAGATATGCTTGTCAGAGATATTCCTCCACCTGAAGGTAGCCCAGATGATCCTTTACAAGCTTTAATAGTTGACTCTTGGTTTGATCCATATCTTGGAGTTGTTTCTTTAGTAAGAATCAAAAATGGCACCTTAGAGACAGGTCAAAAATTTAAAATATTTTCTACAGGTCAAACTTATACAGCCGACGAAATAGGCATTTTTTCACCTAAAAAAAATAAGACCAAATCTTTATCAGCAGGTGAAGTTGGATATTTAGTTGCTGGGATTAAAGATATTAAAGGCGCTCCTGTTGGAGATACTTTAGTTGAAATTAATGATGAGACTACAAAAGCTTTGCCAGGGTTTGAAAAAGTTAATCCAAAAGTTTTTGCCTCTTTATTTACTGTAAGTTCTGAAGATTATGAAAAATTTAGAGATGCTTTATCTAAGCTAATTCTAAATGATTCATCTTTAGTCTATGAACCAGAGGTATCAGATGCCTTAGGTTTTGGCTTCAGATGCGGATTTTTAGGAACTTTACATATGGAGGTCATTAGAGAGAGATTAGAGCGAGAGTATGATCTTGATCTTATTTCTACAGCGCCATCAGTAGAGTTTGAAGTGCTAAAAACAGATGGAACAGTTTTTAAATTTGATAACCCTTCTCAAATGCCCACTTCTAACGACATTGATGAAATTAGAGAACCAATAGTATTAGTAAATATCTTAACCCCAAATGATTATGTCGGAAGTGTTATTACTCTTTGTACAGGAAAGAGAGGTATTCAAAAAGAAATGAATTATTTTGGATCTCAGGTATCAATTATTTTTGAAATGCCTTTATCTGGAGTTATTGTTGATTTTTTTGATCAAATTAAATCATCTACAAAAGGTTTTGCTTCTATTGAATACAGCATGATAGGTTTTAGAGAATCTGATCTTACAAAAATCGATATCTTAATAAATGATGTAAAAGTTGATGCGCTTTCAATGATTGTACATAAATCTTTTTCTATGATGAAAGCTAGACAGATTGCAAAAAATTTACAAAAACTAATTCCAAGACAAATGTTTGATGTACCTATTCAGGTAGCTCTTGGTTCTAAAATTATTTCTCGTGAAACAGTAAAAGCCTTAAGAAAAAATGTTACTGCTAAATGCTATGGTGGAGATATATCTAGAAAGAAAAAACTTTTAGAGAAACAGAAGAAAGGTAAGAAAAAAATGAAGCAGCTTGGAAAAGTTTCAATACCCCAAGATGCATTTCTTAATTATTTTAGCTCAGGAGATTAAATTATGTTTTCAGATCCTATATTTTTAGCAGCGCTTATTGGTGTTGTTATAAGTCTTATAATTTGGGGCCAAGCAGCCATAAAGCTAAATGGTGATAGCTCCGAAGCATTAGAAGTCCCAAACCAGGCAATGATGTCGAAAATAGGTTTTGCTCTGGGTATTGTTATCTTATATAGAGTATTCATTAATGCAGGCGACCTCAGTATTATTCTTTTACTAGGAAGTATAGTTACTTTGATCATTTGGTCTATTGGACAATTTGCTAACAATAAATATCTTAAAACATCAGGTAGAAGTTGGTTTATTCCTATTTTTATAATATTTGTAGTTAGAACTTTTATGTATGAACCATATCAAATTCCATCTGGGTCAATGATTCCTGGTCTCAAAGTTGGAGATTTTATTTTAGTGAATAAACATTCCTATGGCTTAAAATTAGAAAGAACAGGTAAACCTTTTGCCATGGCAAAAGATCCTAAATTTGGTGATGTTGTGGTATTTAT
Source organism: uncultured Gammaproteobacteria bacterium (assembly GCA_964546275.1). Taxonomy (GTDB): domain Bacteria; phylum Pseudomonadota; class Gammaproteobacteria; order Magnimaribacterales; family D2472; genus MED-G78. Next base: position 8,668 of record CAZJJG010000027.1, on the reverse strand, counting down.
ACCGCCCCATAAAAAAATGCCATTTGTTAAAAGATTAATTGGAAAACCTGGCGATAAAATAAATTACATTAATAAAAAGCTCTATATTAATAATAAGATCATTCCCCAAACATTTTACAAAAATGATTCTAATATTGATCTTTATTATGAAGATTTTTTAGATAAAAAAATTACCGTTCAACATATGAGATCAAGATCTGCTAACGCACCATCTGAATGGATTGTTCCTGAAGGCATGTATTTTGCAGTTGGCGATAATCGTGATAACTCAAATGATAGTAGGTATTGGGGTTTTGTCCCTAAAGATAACTTTATGGGTACTGCTGACTATATCTGGATGTCTTGGGAGTGCTGGACATGCTTACCTTCATTTGAAAGAGCTGGAAAAATTCAGTGAAGATTAATGAGCTCGAAGTGCTAATTGATTATTCATTTTTTGATCAAGAGCTCATAAAAACTGCAATTCAACATAAAAGTTTTAATAAAAATATTAACAATGAACGACTAGAGTTTTTAGGAGATGCTATCCTAAATTCAGTTATTTCAGATTACCTTTTTGAGCATTTTCCTAACCATCAAGAAGGCATCCTAACAAGAGCAAGAGCATCATTAGTCAATGGGAGCACATTAACCAATAAAGCTATCGAAATAAAACTTGATAAATATATTAAGCTCTCTAAAGGAATGATAAATCTTGATGATGATAGAAAACTTTCTATTCTTGAGGGCGCCTTTGAAGCGCTTATAGGAGCTATTTTTGTAGATAGTGGTTGGAAAAATGTTAAAAAAGTAATTTATAAATTATATAAAGATGATCTTGATAACCTTTCTTCCATTAATGAATTTAAAGACCCTAAATCTATCTTGCAAGAAGCCATGCAAGCAAATGGAATGACGCCGCCGGACTATAATACAGTAGAGCTTAAGGATGATAATTTTGAATCATCTATTGAGTTAAAAGGTATGAAATATAATGCCATTGGAAAATCTAAGAAGTCCGCAGAAGCTCAATTAGCTGAAGATATTCTTAAAAATGGAGATTTTATTTAATGGAAAAAACTTTCTGTGGCTACATCTCAATAGTAGGAAAACCTAATGTTGGTAAATCTACAATCCTAAATCATATTTTAGGAAAAAAAGTTTCTATAACATCTAGAAAATCTCAAACAACCAGGAATAATATTTTAGGTATCAAGACTGTTAATAATAAGCAGATGATATTTGCTGATACTCCAGGTATGCACATCAAGTCTACTAAGGTTATGAATAGGCTTCTTAATAAGTCTGCTGCTAGCCTTATTGAAGATTCGGATTTAATTTTATTTGTTATTCAAAGAGCTTCTATGCAGGAGCTTGATAACTTAGTTCTAGAAAAAATTAAGGAATCTGAATCAAAAGTTATTTGTGTCATCAATAAATCTGATCAAGTTGATGATAAAAATAAGCTTTTACCTCTCATAGCTCAATTACAAGATGCCTATAATTTTTTAGACATTATTCCCATTTCAGCAATTAATAATGATGGCATTAAAGAATTAGAATCATTAATCCTAAATTATTTACCAGAAAATACACACATATATGGTGAAGAGGGCTCTGAGATTAATCAAGACAATTTTATGGTTTCTGAATTAATTCGAGAAAAAATTATTAGATCTTTAGGCGATGAATTACCTCATGATACTTTTGTTCAGATTGAGCAAATTAAAAAAGAAGAAAGCATTGTTAGAATTCATGCAATTATCTATGTTGCCCGCCAGACTCAAAAACAAATTGTTATTGGTCAAAAAGGAGATGTTTTAAAAAGAATTGGAACCCAAGCAAGGCTAGACTTAGAAAAATACTATGGCCAAAAAGTCTTTCTTAAGACCTGGGTAAAAGTTAAGAAGAATTGGAATACAGATTCAGACTACCTTCAAAGTTTAGGGGTTGGTGGAAGTTATGAATCCTAACGAGTGGGAAGATTGCTTCCTTCTTCATCAAAGATCTTATGGCGATACAAGCATTATTGCTGAAATTTTTACTAAAAATTCTGGAAAAATGTCAGTGATGGCTAGAGGAGCTAAAAAACCTAAATCTAAGTTTTTTGGATATTTAGTCCCTTTTGCCAAATTAAGAATAACTTACTCAGGGCGATCAGAATTAAAAACTCTCACCAATATTGATAGAGAGCTAAGTTTTCTTGGTAATAGCCTGTCTAAGAAAAGCTATAGCCTACTTTATATAAACGAACTCATGATTAAACTACTTCCCAAGGGAGCAGCTCAAGAAGACCTATTCCATTTATACAGTGCATTTATTGATGATTCCTCTAAGGATATTGAGATGGATTTTTTATTAAGAAACTTTGAGCTTGATCTGCTAGAAATGCTTGGCTATGGAATTAATTTTCAAACAGATATGGATGCTCATGAGCCAATAAACCCTAACAAGAACTATCTTTTTATTGCTGAAAGAGGTTTTCAGGAAACTAATAAAGAAGGCGATTTTAGCGGAAAAGATATTATTAATATAAGCGAAAGAAATTTTGATGACATTCCAGGTCTTAAGTTAAAACAACTAACACAAGCCACTATTATGTTTTGCTTAGAAGGCAAAGATCTTAATAGTAGACAGATATTTAGAAGACTTCATTCATGATATACGGAATAGGCACAGATATAGTTCTAATAGATAGGGTTAAGAATAGTGAAGCCTTTGCTAAAAAGATTTTATCTGCAGATGAATTAGATATCTGGATAAAGACTAAACCGATCAAACAAAAAGTATTTTTAGCTAAACAATTTGCATGCAAAGAAGCTATAGCTAAGGCTCTTGGAACTGGTTTTAGGGGAGAGATTTTTCCTAAAGATATTGAAGTATTAAGGAATGAGCTTGGCAAGCCATATCTTAATGCTAAAGGTGGATTAAAAAAGACATTTAGTGATTTAGGAATTAATGCCAGCCATGTTAGTATTGCAGACGAAACTGATTACATAGTTGCATTCGCTATTATAGAGATATGAAAAAATTAATATTATTAGGCCCTCCAGGAGCTGGTAAAGGTACTCAGGCAGATCTGATCTGTAGTTATTTAAGTATTCCAAAGATTAGCACAGGAGATATGCTTAGAGAGGCTATTGCGTCAGGCAATGAACTGGGCAAACGTGTATCTGGAGTTTTAAATTCTGGATCTCTTGTATCAGATGAAATTATTGGATCAATAATTGTTGAAAGAATAAAAAAACAAGATTGTCAGAATGGATTTTTATTTGATGGCGTCCCAAGAACTCTTGGGCAAGCAAATCTTTTAGTAGATATGAATGTATCTTTTTCTCATGTAGTAGAAATTAGTGTAGAAAATCAAATAATTATTGAGCGAATGTCTGGAAGGCGTTTTCATATTGCATCAGGTAGAAGCTATCATGTGGATTTTAATCCTCCAAAGAATATTGGTTTTGATGATATTACCGGTGATGCTCTTGTTCAAAGAGAAGATGATAAACCAGAAACAGTTACAAAAAGATTAGATGTTTATCATGAAGAAACTAAGCCGCTTTCAGATTTTTATTCCAATAAATCTAGTAATGCAGAATTAGTTTATTTTTCAGTTGATGGATCAGGAACAGTAGAATCTGTATTTGAATCTATTAAAAATAATTTATAAATTTTTATGAAGCTTCTTGCAATAGATAGCTCTGGCAACTCATCTTCCATAACTCTTATTTACAAAGATGAAATTTTGTCTTATTCAAAAAAACACTCAAGAAGAGAAAGACCTAATTGGAATAAACTTTTATCTTCAGTTGGGGTAAATTCAGATATTCATATTTCTGAAATTGACTGTTTTGCTTTCGGAAGAGGTCCTGGCTCATATACCAGCATCAGGAGCTTAGCTAGTTTTATGAAAGGCTTGAGTTGGACTCAAAAGAAACCACTGATTGCAATTTCAAATCTAAAATCTATGGCGTATCAAGCCAATAATAGGATAATTGATGAATCATATACTTTAATTAATGTAGCATTAAAATCTGATTTAGATGAAGTATATTTTTGTGGTTACTCTCATGATGCAGAGTTAAAGCCTCAGGATAATGAAAAGGTTATGACTTATAAAGAACTCTCCGATCCAAGGCTATTAAGTAATCCTTCAGCTCTTTATATTGGTAATGGTTGGAATGATGATAGAGTAAATCTGGAAGATAATAATTCTCTATTCGATATCAATCCTGATGCAGAATCAATTGCTCATTTAGCTAAGCAAGATTTTGCTTTAAATAAAAAATTTGCTCCTGAAGATGCTAATCCAGTGTATTTAAAAGAAACAATTTATAAAAAGATTTCAAATGAATGATATTTTTTTAAGTATTGTACTAGCGTTAATTCAGGGCTTAACAGAATTTCTACCTGTCTCAAGCTCTGCTCACTTACTTTTTCCTAATTTATTATTTGGTACAAAAGATTTAGGTTTGAGTTTTGACATAGCAACACATGGGGGCACTCTTTGCGCAGTTCTTGTTTATTTTCGTGATGATTTAAAAAGCATGATCTTATCTTTAAATCCATTGAGTAAATATCAAGATAGTCAAAGTAGATTGCTAGCTATATATTTAATTATTGCAACGATACCTATAGTAATATTTGGATTAATTGGTTCTGATTTTATAGCTGGAAGAAATTTTGATATTACGAGTATTGCTTGGGCAAATCTTATTTTTGCAGCTATTTTATTTTTAGCATTTAAATACAGCCCACAGAAAAAAACTATGTATGAGTTAAGCTTATTTGCTGTGCTTTTTATTGGTTTATTTCAAGTCTTTGCATTAATTCCGGGTGCTTCACGATCAGGAACTGCTATAACCGCAGCACTGCTTATTGGTTTAAATTTAAAAGACTCATCAAAGTTTGCATTTTTACTTAGCATTCCAACAATTTTTGGAGCTTTAGTTTTTTTAATTATAGATAGCATGGCTTCGTTTGAAGTTCTTAACTTTATAAGTTTATTTATTGGCTTTTCAATTTCTGCTATTTTTGCTTTTTTTACAATTAAACTTTTCTTAGCCTTTATTGATAAAATAGGGATGTATCCTTTTGTTGGATATAGGCTTATTTTAGGCGTGGCACTTCTTTTAATTGTATGACCTGCATAGTATATGCAGCCGATGAAGTGACTCTAAACAAGCTAGAAGAAGTTGCAAAATATCTTAATTTAGAATTAACACAACAAAAGCCTATTTTAGGCTCTTATATTTCTATGAATGAGAAGGGTTTATATTTTGTTGATGAAGCCACAAATGCATCGAATATTCTCCATGTTGATTTTTTATCTGGCTCAATGGGGTGGCGATTAAAAAGAGCAGAGCATGAAACTTTGCTGAAAAAGACATTAGGTAAAACTAAAGATAATCTTACTATCTTTGATGGTACTGCTGGCTTTCTCTCTGATGCAATGATTTTTTTATCTCTAGGCCATAAGGTAATAGCCTGTGAGCAGAGTAAAATTATATACCTGCTTGTGCTGGATGCTTGTGAAAGAGCTAGCTCAGAATTACCTGTTTTATCAAATCTAACTCTATTAAATGGCAATTCATTTGAAATGTATCAAGATCAAAATGATGTAGACGCTATTTACTTAGATCCCTTGTACCCAACTACAAAAAAACATGTATCTCGTGCAGGCAATATTAATTCAATTAGAAGTATTTTAGATATAGAAAATATTATTGATAACGCAGATAAATTATTTACAGATTTTAAAGGTGTTGAATATAAAAAAATAATTTTGAAAAGACCTATTAAGAGTGAAAAACTTTGTAACAATATTAACTATCAAATAAAAGGGAAGTCCACACGTTTTGATATTTATATATAATACGAATTAAAAATTAAGGAGCCTAAGCTATGAACCCATTTGCGATGATGAAAGATGCTAAAAACATGGAAAAAATGTTAAAACCTGCGCTTGAAAAATTTATGAAAGAGTCTGGCTTTGTAAAAAAAGATGAGCTTGAGCCATTAAAAAGAAGAATTTCTGAACTTGAGAATGAGGTAGCTAAGCTTAAAAGCTAAGCTAAGTATTATTAAGTTAGAATCTCATGATATCTCTCGCATTATTGAAATGGCGTGGGAAGACAGAACACCATTTGATGCTATCGAAGCAACATACAACCTAAATCAAAATCAGGTTGAAGACTTAATGAGAGAAAATCTTAAAAAGAGTAGTTATGTTCTTTGGAGAAAGAGGGCGCAAGGAAGAAAGACTAAACACGTTGGATTGAGAGAGTTTGGAGCAATAGGAAGACATCATTCTTATGATCAGCACAAATATAAAAAGTAGCCACTTTAAAATAGAAAATTTATTTAAATCTATTTTTACAGACATACCAAATATATCGATAAGTCTTAACGAAACTTCAGTAGCTATAAATCATAACGATTCTTCTAATTCGGATGCAGCCTCTCTTGAAATAATTGAAACTGATGATGGGTATAAAATCTCATACTGGGACGGCTATTCATTAGCTGAGGTTATTGAAGAAGCCCGTTTAGATAAGTCCCTTAAAATATTTAAGAGACTTTCTAAAAAATTAGCAAAAAATCTACAACGCTTTAGTTAAAATAAAAAAATTATTACTTAATAATGAGATTTAGTTTTAAAGACTGCATCTTCTGATTGAGTGCTTGATCCATGATAGCCTTGATCAGCTGGCATAAAGAAGGTTAATCCAGGGTACTCATCAAAAGTATGCTCATGTTGACTAGAGCCAGCATCAGCTGTTCTCAAATATACTTTGTAGGTAAAACCAGAGGCGCCTTTGTAAGGTCCTGATAAGACTGTACCTTTAACTTGAAGACTTGAGGTTGAAGACTCTATGTCTATAAGATTTGAAGCAAATGACTCAACAATTTCAATTTTTCCATTTGTATACATTCCTGAATGAACTCCACAATGAGGATATAGGGTAGTTGGCGTTGATGAGGAAACAGTAAGCGTATTATTATTTTGATCCCAGCCTTCAGCTGAACCAATATTTTGTGTTCCTGATGTATCATCTTTAAGGGTTGACATTTCAAATGGATGTCCAGCGAAAACACTTGATGAGGTTGGTTCAAATTGTATTTTATCACCTACCTTGGCATATATAATTAGTGCAGTTGAATCAGCATTAACATTATCAATCGTATAGTAGGAAGAGCCTGAATTTCCTACTGAGTAAGAGGTTGTTTGAATACCTTCTTCAACATCATTAAAGGTGCCAGAAAAAGTTGAGTTATCATTTAACCAATTAATAGTATTAAAAGTTATGTTATCAATGTCAGCTTGATTAGCAGTGCCTGCAACTATTTGCTCAAGTAACGTATTCAGATTACCCCAACCTGAACTAGCAAAATAGATATGAGCATTATCTGTTGACTCTGCATATACTTTCTGAAGAAATGAAGATAGTGCTGCTGAACTATTTTCTAGTACAGCATTGTTATCTATACCAACTTCTAAAAGTAAATTTCTTATAAAAGTTGTATCACCAAGAGTAGTTTCATTGCCTGATCTCGAATTAATAGAAGATGCAATTTCAATAAATCTTGCTGAAAAATTAGAATCTGTGCTGCTGGTCAATACCTCTAAAGATTTAGCTAAAATCATAAGTTGAGTATTGATAACAGCGGCCTTGTTCGATGCTGCATCAGACAAGCTGCTCATAGGGTCATCAAATCTAATCATAAAGTTTTCATCTATGCCCAACTTAGCTTTCAAGTCTTGGTAGGATAATGTTCCAGCAGCATGAAGAGAACTTAATGGCGAGACTATAATATTTTGATCAGTTACTGGGGCATCAATTGATAATTGAATATTATCAAATTGAGTATTAGTGTCAGGATCAAAACCATTAATAGAATTGATTATAGTATTACCATCTTCGGCGGAGAGACTAAAAGTACCGTCTTCTGCAGTTGTTGAAGTATTTGTGGCATCATCACACCCAGTATTATTGGCAAAAGTACAAACAGATGCGCTTTGCATATAACTTGCTCCTATTACTTTTCCATCATAAGCAGAGGTTGTAACATCATCAGAGGTATCATTAGTGACAGTTACATCAAAAACTTTTGAATCACTTAAAGAGCCATCGCTAGCTTGGACTGTTAAAGTATAAACATTATCAGCATTGGCATCAGTTGGAATTTCGAAATCTGGAGCTGTTATAAAAGTTACAACGCCACCAGTTGATATATTAAATAGAGCACTATCATTGTCAGATATTGAAAAGCTAATAGAGTCACCATCAGGATCTGAGGCTGAAACAGTAAAAGCACTTGTTTGATTTTCAATAACAGAGATAGCTAAAGAGGAATTATTAATAGTTGGGGCATTATTGGTATTACCATAGCCATCCCCAGCATTGCCGCCACCTCCGCCACCTCCACCGCCTCCACATGAGACGAGAAATATCACGATAAATAATTGTGAAAAGTTTTTATATAAAAGATGCATATTGGCTCCAAATAAAACTACTGGGTATTCAAAATTTTCATGAATCTTAGCAAAGTAGCTAGTAAATATATTAAGAACTGCTGACTTAGTCTTCATCTTATTTGTAGATGTTTTTTCTGGGGGGAGATAGTAAAGTGTGTTAAAAAATTATCTTTTACCTAACATCGAACCCATAAATTAAATATGACTTAATCT
>CAZJJG010000026.1:0-19476 GCA_964546275.1 uncultured Gammaproteobacteria bacterium | reverse complement strand
ACTCTTCTTTATTTTGAGCTTTATTCATACGAAACCATTGATCAGCTTGTCTAATTTCTTTCATACCTGCAAACTTTAAGGCGTAAGAACCTGATTCTGTCTCCAACACTAACCCATGTTTCGTATATTTTGCCTCTCTATTAAAGGTCCATGTAATTGGGCCAAATAATTTTGTAGGCAGCTTAATATTTTTAGTTTCAAAATCTTCCCACACTCCATCAAGTAAATATTGATTATTATTATCTGGATTAATTTGAAGCTTAAATGCATCTGTTAGATCTGGTTTATTAACTGTCATGCCCCAACCAAGATTCTCATTAAATCCTACAAATACAAAAGGCGCTCCAGGGAATAGCCCTCCCATCATGTTCCAGCCTTCATCACTTGAAATATGAGCCTCATACCAAGCAACTGGACCATCAAGAGGCTGATGAGAATTGATAATTAGTCTAGTTTTTCCATCTGTAGTTTTATTAGAATTAAGTGCAAAAGCATTTGAGCCTGCTACCAAGCTAGCTACCTTTAATGATTCTCCACCTTTATCTAGCTCTGCTGCACTTACCTCTTTTGGCATACGCATAAGTTCTTTAATAGCATTATCAATTCCAGCAAAGAATATATTTTGAATTGAGAAACTTGCAACTAAATCTACTTTATTAACTGGGTAATAATCTTTTGTTTCATTGTTTAGGTTTAATGAAAGCCAGTAGTTTAATCCTGCAACAAAACCATCTAGGACTGCTTGAACTTCTGACGATAAATCCTCTTCATATCTTGCTTCAACTAATTCTCTTATGCCTAATGCTTTAATAAGATAGTCAGTTATTGCGCCATCACGGCCAGATTTTAAGCCAGAGTTAGCGCTTGCTAAATCGAGAGTGCTTAAAATATTTTTTATGTCATCATCAGCTTGTGCGTAGGCAAGACCAAAAGCAGCATCTGCATCTGTTGCTCCATGCACATGAGGAACACCAAATATGTCTCTTGTTATTGTTGCACTATAAGGAGGCTGAACTTCATTAGAAGTTACACTCGATGTAAATCCACACATTAAAAATAGTGCGAAAGTATTTCTGATATTTAATAGCATTCTATATTCCTTAATTTTGAATTATTCATGACACTTGTTATGTCAGAATACTATTAAGTATAAACCTTAGAGTATATTTATAAATAGAAGACTGTTGAGTTCTTTTAAGGCATCTTGGGAATTTACAACTTTAATTGTATGCATACCTAGAGCTTTTGCAGGTTTAAGATTAATTCCAAGATCGTCTAAAAAAACTGCTTCTTCTGGATCTACTTTAGCTTCTTTTAAAGCCAAATGATAAAAGGCAGGATCAGGCTTTCTTACATTCTGCTCGCTTGATGCTATAACAAAATCAAATAGGCTCATTACTTCATCATTCTTGCCTGCAATAGAAACATTTTCATCACTTAATGTAGTTTCAGGAGAAACTATATTGTTAGTAAGACAAGCCTGGACTAAATTCCCCTGTATGGCTTTAAGAGCCTTGATCATCTCCGGTCTTAGTTGGCCTTGGAGAAGTTTAATAACCTCTATACCGTATATGCCATGGCCAAGACTGCTGCTTTCAGAAAAGAATAAATCATTAAATTCAACTATATCAATTTCATTACGCTCAAGTTTTGCCCAGGCATTGATATCTGGATTAGTGGAATTAACTTTTCTTATAAAATCTTTATCTAGATTATTAGTGGCTTCGTAGGTGTTAAAGGAATCAAATGGGCTAGTAGTAATAACTCCACCAAAATCCCAAAAAACAGCCTTGATATCTTTCATAAGTTAATGATTATAAATTAAGAGCAAGGTCTATTTTAGCATCTATCATTTTTAAGCTTTCTTTACTTTCCTTTAAATCTGCAACTATTTTATCTTTATGTGATTGAAGGAGGCTTAAAATCCGATCAGCATTATCTGCTGGGTTTACTAAGGCAAGTTTACTCATCTCTTTAATTTGATCTAAAGGCATGCCCGTTTTTGTTAAGCATTTTATAAAAGTTAAAGCGCTGAGATCGGCTTGCTTATATATTCTATGACCCTTCTCATCTTTTTTTATAGCAACGAGTTCTATCTTTTCGTAATAACGCAATGTGTGCTTGGTTAATCCTGTCTCTTTTGAGGTTTCTGAAATGTTATACATGATTATTTTACAAGCCCCATAGATACTAGCTGCTTAGTAGCCTCTATTGCTGAATCTTCCGCTGAGACATACTCCCAATCAAATAAGTTTTTAGCTTTTGATTTATCGGTAGTGGATTGTCTGCCAAGACTGCCTAGAATCCCACCAAGCTCTTTCATAAAAAGCGCCATTAGTTTTACGAGTATATTTGGCATTTCTCGTGTAGGCGCTTTCTTAAAGCCCGCTTCATTTAGAACTCTGCTAATTTCTACAAAAAACATCTCTTTATCACTTAATATGATTCTTTCCCCATTAGTTTTCTCAGACTTCATAGAAAATATATGAGCCTTTGCTACATCTCTTACATCAACAAAACCCATATGTATTTTTGGGCACGCAGGCATTGATCCGCTTGCGAGCTTTACTAACATTTCATTAGAAGTTCCTATGTCACTAGTTAACATGGGGCCAGTAACTGCAACTGGATTTATTACAGTGAGATCAAATTTATCTTCATCAGATAATTGATTTACAAAATCCCATGCCGCCTTTTCAGCTAAAGTTTTACTCTTGGCATAAGGCGTTATCCCTGGACCTGTATCTGACCAGTCATTCTCATCGAAAACTTTTTTATCTTTATGGCCATATGCAATTGCTGCAACTGAGGATGTTAGTACAACTTTTTTTACTTTATTATTCTTGCATGCATTCAGAACTCTGAGCGTTCCCTCTAATGCTGGTTTGATTAAAATATTTTCATCACTTGGGACTTCTAAAATAAAAGGTGATGCTACATGTAAGACATATTCACAACCTGACACAGCTTCGTCCCATCCCTCATCCTTTAACAAGTCTGCCATAACTATTTCTAGATTATGAGCATTTGATGAATGAGTTGTCATCGAATCAACAATCTCTTGTTTTTTAGATTCTGATCTTACGGTGCATCTAACTTCATAACCTTGATCTAGTAATTGCTGTATGCAATGAAGTCCTATAAAACCTGATCCGCCTGTTACTAATACTTTTTCCATTTTTAGCTCCTTTTATTTAAGTTTACCCAGCAATTCTTTTGAACATATTTCCGGTCATCTTTAAAATGCCTTTTCGAGTCATAAATTTTGTTAGTGTAAATAAAATTCTGTTATTTCTTCCACATAACAAATACTGTTTATTCTTTTTAAACGCTGCCAAGCATTCAATTGCAACTTCCTCGGAAGTCTGCATTCCTATGCTAGATCCTTTACGTTTTTCATTTCTTCGAGTTAATTTTTCTGACTTCTCTGTAGCAACTTTTGCAAATTCTGATTCAGTTCCTCCTGGAAGAAGGGCCATAACCTGAATACCCTTTTCTTGATACTCATATCTTATAGCTTCAGAAAACATTAATACGTATGCTTTAGAAGATGAGTAAATGCCAGCATAGGGAATTGGCGATAGTGAAGCCATTGAGCCAACATTAATAATCCCTCCACCGCCTTGAGTAATCATATTTGGAATACATAAATGACATAGATCAGTAAGAGCAACAATATTTAGCTGAATCATATTTGCGTAGTCATCTCTATCGATGCTGGTTAACTCTCCCCATCTGCCATAACCAGCATTATTTATTAAAAGATCTATGCTTAATCCAGAATTTGTTATTTCGTTATAAAGCTCCTCAGCAGCTCCTGGAATTGATAAATCCTTTAAAAAAACATGCGCTTCTACTCCAGATGCCTTGATGTCATCTGCTAGAATCTTGAGCTTGTCTTCTGATCTAGATGTTGCAGTTAATATAAGTTGTTTAGCATCCTTAGCTAGCTCCTTTGCAAGCGCGTAACCGATTCCTGTTGATGCCCCTGTAATAAGAACTGATTTATTCTGATATGTATACATAGTAAGGATCCTTTAAATGAACTAAATTATAATAGTTAGAGTTTACTCTAAGTCAATACTGCTTGATATAAAGTTCAATGATTAATAGCACTTTTGCTAGATTCTCGTATAATCGTTTCTTTTCTTGGTAACACCCCTAATTATGTCTATAGAGAAGTTAAGAAATATAGCTATTATCGCTCACGTCGATCACGGGAAAACTACGCTTGTAGATAAACTGCTTCAGCAGTCGGGAACTCTTGATAGAAAAAATATGGATTCAGAAAGAATCATGGATTCAAATGATCAAGAAAAAGAAAGAGGTATTACTATTACTGCAAAAAATACATCTATTATTTGGGAAGATCACTTAATTAATATTGTAGATACTCCTGGTCATGCCGACTTTGGTGGTGAGGTAGAAAGAGCTCTTTCAATGGTGGATTCTGTGCTCTTACTAGTTGATGCTGTTGACGGTCCTATGCCGCAAACAAGATTTGTAACCCAAAAAGCTTTTGAAAAAGGTTTAAAGCCTATTGTTGTTATTAATAAAGTTGATAGAGATGATGCAAGGCCTCATTGGGTTTTAGATCAAGTATTTGATTTATTTGATCGTCTTGGAGCTACAGACGAACAATTAGACTTTCCTGTTATTTATGCATCTGCTATACAGGGTATATCTGGTCTAGAGCCAGATCAAATGACAGAAGATATGATTCCTCTGCTTAGAATGATCTTAGATAAAGTTTCTGCCCCTGAGGTTAATATTGATGGTCCTCTCCAGCTACAAATTAGTGCACTTGATAGCAATAGCTATGTCGGCGTTATTGGAATTGGAAGAATTAAAAGAGGTGAGATTAAGCCTAATGATCAAGTTGTTGTTGTAGATAGAGAAGGGAAAACAAGAAAAGCAAAAATACTTCAGGTTATGGGTCACGAGGGTTTGGATAGAATTGAAGTTGCTTCCGCTCAAGCGGGTTCAATTGTCTGTGTTACTGGGGTAGATAAATTAAATATCTCGGATACTATCTGTCATCCGGAAGCTATTGAGGCTTTGCCAGCTCTTTCTGTAGATGAGCCAACTGTGAGCATGACATTCCAGGTTAATGATTCGCCATTTGCTGGCCTTGAAGGAAAATTTGTAACTTCAAGAAATATCAAAGAAAGATTAGAAAAAGAGCTTATCTCTAATGTTGCTCTTAGAGTTGAACAAGGAGAAAGCCCTGATAAGTTTATAGTTTCAGGAAGAGGCGAGCTCCACCTTTCAGTTTTAATAGAAACAATGAGAAGAGAAGGTTTTGAGCTAGCAATTGCCAAACCTCAAGTCATTCAAAAAGAGATAGATGGTGAAATTCATGAGCCATATGAAATGATAGTTATTGATGTTGAAGAACAACATCAAGGTGCAATCATGGAAGAGTTTGGGCCAAGAAAAGCTGAGCTTAAGGGTTTAGAACCAGATGGAAAAGGCAGAGTTAAGTTAGAGTTTGTAGCACCTTCAAGAGGCATTATTGGCTTTAGATCTCAATTCCTTACCATTACAAGCGGCACCGGAATAATGACCAGTGTTTTTGATCATTATGGTCCTGCAAAAGCTGGCGAGCTTGCACGAAGAAACAATGGTGTCATGTACTCTATGATGGCTGGTAAAACTTTGGCATATTCATTATTTAATCTGCAAAATAGAGGTAGGCTTTTTGTTGGTCATGCGCTTGATGTATATATAGGACAAATTGTTGGTCTACATTCCAGAGAAAACGATCTCCCAGTGAACCCAACTAAAGCAAAGCAACTAACAAATATAAGAGCGGCTGGTACTGATGAAAATCTAATTCTAGTTCCTCATATTGTTCATACGCTTGAGCAAGCTTTAGAATTTATTGAAGATGATGAGCTTGTAGAAGTAACTCCTAATTCTATTCGTATGAGAAAAAAGGGTAGAGTTAGAACTTAGTAGAAATCTTATCTATTTGTCGTTTATGTTTGAATGCTTTTCTTAGAGCAACAAAAGAATTTAACGACCAATATAAATTAGCAAATACAAAAACATATAAGCCTGCATATAGTTGAACAGCTATAGCTAAAAAGCTACCAGCAGTCATAGCGCTATAGCCAATAATTCTTTTATTTACTTTTTTTGAGATCATAAGAGGTGCAGCTAAAACTGTTCCAAAAAATACACTACCAATCTGTAAGATTGTTAAAGAATTCATCTCATCTCCTTAAAAAAACAAGCCATTATCTGCCTTTTTTTTTAAAAGTAAATACTTTTTTTTTGTCTTTTTTTAAGCTTAGTAAACTGATAAATTTTGATAAAAAAATTTATAAAGTTAATAATAGTTTAGTAGTTAATTATTCAAGCCAGAAGGGTTAATAATGAAAAAAATAGTAATCGTTTTTCTCCTTCTAGTTTTGGTATTAGCATCTCCAGTAATCATCAAAATATATGGTTTACAACCAATCGTCCAATCTGATATTCCTTCTCAGGGTAATTGGGCTCAATTGACTCAAGGCAATTTGTATTATCGATGGGACCGGCCGTTGAAAGAAAATGATAATGGTGAAACGCTAGTTTTAGTGCATGGCTTTTCAACGCCGCATTTTGTTTGGGATGGCATCAAACAAATTCTATTAGACTCTGGTTATAGTGTTCTGGTCTATGATCATTTTGGCCGAGGTTATTCTGAGAGACCTGCAGTTACATATAATGCTGAGCTTTATATTGAGTCATTAAATGAATTACTAGGTCATCAAAAACTTATTGAGCCAGTCCACTTAATAGGTTATTCCATGGGAGGCGCTGTTGTGAGTCATTTTGCTGAAGCCTACCCACAAAAAGTAAAAAGTTTATCCTTAATAGCTCCAGCTGGATTTTCATCCGATGAGTCTGTAATAAACTCAATGATTACCCTCCCTCTTATAGGGGAATGGCTTGGTTATATGTTTGTAGAGCAAATGCTAATTAGTGATATAAACCCAGGGGAATTTCTTAATATTAATGATCCTTTGGCAATTTCAGATGAAGATTTTGTATTAAAAGTTAATAAGCAACTTCGTCATAGTGGTTATGTGGAAGCTTTATTATCAACACTTCGTAATTTTAATTTGTTTAATGCTCTTAAATCTTATGAGGCGGTTGGTACTCTAAATATTCCTACCTTAGCAATATGGGGAACCGCTGATGTCGTTGTTCCTTATGAAGGGGTAGAGAATTTAATTGCAGCAATTCCACATACCAAGATAGTAACCATTGATGAGGGTGGTCACAATATTACCTATATGCAACCAAGTATAGTGGGCCCCGCAATTACTGATTTTTTGATCTCTCAATAAAAACCAAATTTTGATAAAGATTTCTATAAAGATGATAATAATTTAATGAAAGATTATTCGTCATATATTGGAATCATTGGCGGAGGTATTGCCGGCCTTTCAGCAGGTTGTGCTCTTGAGCTTCAAGGAATAAAAACAATAGTCTTTGAGAGAACTGATGCAGTAAGTGAATATGGTGCTGGTATATCTATTTCTCCAAATGCTCTTAGAGTTTTAGATAGCCTAGGCATTAAAAATAGCTTTATAAATCAATCTTGTGTTCCTTCAAGTGCATCTTTTAATTACCTAAATAAAAATCTTCGTACTATAGGGTCAGCAGTTGTTACCTCAAGCAGACAAACATTAATTAAAGCATTTCATAACAGATATATTGAACTCGGTGGGCAAATTCTATTTGATCATGAGTGTAAAGAGATACATCAGGATGCATGTGAAATTACTTTTGCTAATGATCAAAGTTATAGAGTGAAACATATTCTTGCCTGTGATGGTATTAGGTCAAGTATCAGACAAAAATATTTCCCATTAAGTAGCGAACCGATTTATAGCGGTTATAGCGCTTGGCGGGGTATTGGCATTTCAAACTCAAAAAAAATTGAGTTTCATCTAGGTTCAGGCTCTCATATTGTGAGCTATCCCATTGATAATAATGGTCAAACTAGTTTTGTTGGCATCATAAAAACACCAGAGATATCTAATGATTCATGGAAAATAAAGGGCTCAAAAGCATCTCTATTAGATGATTTCAAGGATTATGATAATGATATTTTTTCAATGCTCAACTCAAGCGAGGATGTATATAAATGGAGTATTTTTATCAGGCCACCCCTAAAATCAATGTACGTAAAAAATATAACCCTACTCGGGGATGCTGCACATCCAATGGTTCCGTTTTTAGGTCAAGGTGGTTGTATGGCTATTGAAGATGCCTACGTGTTTGCAGCACTTGCTAAAAAAATGGATTGTGATTTTGATAAGGCTCAAAACCTATATCAAAAAATTCGAATGCAGCGAGCTAATAAGATACAAGCAGCATCAATGTTTCAGGCAAAACTTAATCATTTAGAAAACCCTATAGCTATCTTCTTTAGGAATTTAATCATCAGATACACTTCTGTTATATCGTTTCGGCTGAAGGGTATTTGGGATTATGATGTCGACAAAGAAATTAAAAAAATAATTAATTAATCCTAACAAACATTGTTCTAATAAAAGCAAATGAGCTTTGAATTAAAAATAGCATCAAACATATTACATAGAGGTTAGCTTTAGCTTTTATATATCCAAGAATCATAAGACCAGAAATGATAAAGATTATTGATAAGATGCCAGCTTGAAATACAAATACTTGGAGGGGGAATAATTTTTCATACCCCTCTTGTCTTAAAGAAATCATGCGTCGAGGAAAGACTAGCAAGCCTCCAATAGATATTAAACATATCACCCAGCTCACAATGGCCCATGATAGTTCAGGGCTTGAATCCCTATAAATAGCAAAAGGCAATAAAGCGCAAAACATTGCAGAAAATGCGGAGTAAGTTAGTAATTGAATTCTAAAATTATCTGGCTTGCTAAAACCATCGGAAGTTCTACTCAAGCCTATTAGAATTGCAGAAAATCCGACTATGCCAAGGGCTACTTCTGCTATAACCTGAAGGGCGTGAAAGTTAGGCTCCATGAATCTCTCTCCTTAAATAAACAACACTATTATATGAAAAATCATTGGTCCCACATTCTTTAAAGCCCATTTTTTCATGAAACTTTAAAGATGGTTCATTTGCAGGCCTGGTATTAACTTCACATAAAACTGGAACATTAAGCTTAGCAGCTTCTGCAATTACTTTTTCATAGACTTGAGTGCCTAATGCCTTGCCTCTATATCCATCTTTAATTGCTACTCTGTCTATATATAGAAAAGTATCCACATTTTCTTTAAAAAATTTGTAATTTAATGATTGATACTCTGAGCTTTCTTTAAAACAAATAATAAATCCAACAACCTCATCGTGATATTTTGCCACTAAGTTAAATGTGCTCATTCTTATAAGCTCTGCAAATACTTCTTCATTTTCTATCGATCCTACTTCTGGCACATTATCTTGATTAAGAGCATAGATATTTTTTAGATCTTGCTTGTTCAGATTAGATCCAAATAATTCAAGGGTAATGTTATTCATATTTTGCTTCTTTTGATAATTTTCTAGCACTTATATCTTTACAATTATCCCCTCATTAGGATTGATTTTTCCTGCAACCACGTCCTCATAGGTATTAGTAAAATTTTCTAAGCTAGAAATCTCTTTTACTTGCATCCAATCTTTGCTTTGTAGGGCTCTAGCCGTCATAAAGAGATTAGTTCTTTGGCTATAGCCTTCATGCCCCCAATCGCCTACACGTTTTTGAATATGGGCGGGAGCAAAAAAGAATTCCGTTCTATCTCTTTGCATGGCCTGCCCTAAAGCATCCTCTGCAGTTGTTTCATTATCCCAATGAGTCATACCCACAGTGAGGCACTTGAGCATATTATCTCCAAGCTCTCCATGAAGGGCTCCTAAGATTTCTCTGTTACCAGCCATATCAACCATTACAGAGCCTGAAGAATAATCTACACGGTTAAGCTCATCGTATGAAATCACCTCGTCATAACAGCCCAAACTTTCTACAAATTTAGCGTTGCCAGCAGATGTTAATCCAACTATTTTTGGTGAGTCACTAGAATCAGCTAAGCCTTGAGCTAGACCAATAGCGGTTTTACTTGAAGCGCTCACAATGATCACTTGCGATGCTCCAAGATATGAGTCTTCATGTAAAGAGTCACACAAACAAAAGGCGGTTACGTGCAGTGGGAATAAAAGAGCTCGAACAGAATCCATGGAGTGATCATAATTGTTCTCTCCTGCAAGTCTGACATAATTATTATAAACCGGAGGTAATTCTTTTCGATGCTCTTTGCCATCACTAAAGCTTTGATCAGAGATTTTAATCGGACTAAGAACTAATGAGTCTGCAGCAGGAAAATATCCAAAAAGTCGCTCGCCGACCTGTAAATCTTCATGATTTGAATGAGAGATTTCGGCAAAACCCCACATAGGTATGCAGCCCCATTCATTATTCTGATCATGGGCAGGCGGAAAAAACTTCCAGTACCCAATAGTATCCCCAGCAACTCCGTAGGTAACATTATTGGCAGTAAAAGCAAAACTTTCGACCTTGACTGCAATCTCGCCATCATAAATTTCAGGCGGGTCAGTATCAATAATTCGTGATTGAGTTAAATCTGATTTTAAAGTTTGGAATTGGCTCATAGCATTTTTCTAAGTTGATTTTTTTTGTAAAAGAGAGAGGCTAAACAAAACAATTAAAATTATAGTTGCATAAGGCGCTCCAGAGGCACCAGGTGTAATGCCGACGGTATAAATACCTTGAACAGCTATATCCTCTCTGAGCATAGTGTATCCAAATGTTCTGAAACCCCATTCACCTAGCCATAGCAAATACATTAAAGGAATAAGGGCTCTATAACGAAATATTACTACCCAGCACACACAACAAAAAATTAATTGTGCAAAGCCCCATAAAGAAAAAAATCTGTAGATTAATAGCATGGGATCAGGCTCACCTGCAATCACAATAAAATTGCCTATGCCATGAAATCCATATTGCTCAAAAAACATATGAATGATGGAGCGCCCGGTCATGAGACAGGTAAATAAAATAAACCCCCAAAAAGCTATTGAATGCCCGTTAAAATTATTATCAGCTACAGGCGGGAAAATCTTATTTAGCACTAAATAGATCCTTCTTTTGTTTCTATATTTAATTGTCCAAGGAGTCCAGCAGACCTATGTTTCTCACTTTCTTGATAATCTGGATCCATGATCATCTCCAGCATAGCTTTTCTACTTGGATATCTTGCAACTGCAACACTGTCCCAAAGATCCTCTACCTCGCCCAACATCAATCGAGTAATTTCGCCACCAAAGACCATCTCACCACCAATTTTTTTAAGATGCTCTTGAACCTCCATTGCATAAATCATGTAAGCCTCTTTACCTGATAAATCATTATCTCTGCCATCTTCGTACTCAGCTTTCTCTTTAAATTTAAGAAGATTCACCATTGATATAGGGGAGTTTATATCTCCCTCAAAAAAACCTGCCATTTGCTCCTTATTAGGTGCTACTGTATTTTTTACTTTCATAATTGCCTCAAATTTATCTCATCTCTATTGCTTTTTTAAATGCTGGTCTTGCTTGAATCTTTGCAACATAGGCTTTTATATTTTCCATGTCATCACCAACACAACCCATCATATTTGCCATAAAGCATGAATGCCCAAGCATAAGATCTGCAGCTGAAAAATCTCCAATTAAATAGTCTTTGCCTGCTAGAGCATCATTTACTGGGACTAAAGATTTAGCTAATAACTTTTGCGCTTGCATTAAAACCTTTTCATCTCTTCGATCGGCTGGCAATAAAATGGTTTGAACAACTATTTGATTCATTGGCGGCATAACCATGCCTTCGCAATAATGAAACCATTGAAGGTAATCAGGAAATTCTGGCGCATCTGCTTCAGGCTTTAATCCGCCGCTCTTATGTCTTGCAAGTACATATTCAATAATTGCTCCTGATTCAAAGATAGAAATATCTCCATCCTCAAGAACTGGCACTCTGCCTAGTGCATGTCGTGATCTATGCTCTTCGGACTTAAGCCCTTCTTTGGTAAAAGGCATAATATTAACTTCATATTCAAGCCCTAACTCTTCTAATAACCAGACTATTCGACCAGCCCTGGTATTAGCAACAAAATGAACTTTAAGCATAATTTACTCCTAGGTTTGAAGATTTTTACGAGCTCTATCTGCAAACTCTTTCATCTTTTCTTTATCATTTAATATATTGTCGATTGATATAGGAACTTTTATTCCCTCTAGCATGCCTGGTTTTTTATACATAGCATCATTCCATCTTGCTAGATTATCTAAACCTTCGACCGAAATGCCCGACCACTTATGGGTTCTAGTCCAACACCAGTTGGCTATATCAGCAATGGAGTATTCATCTGCCAACCATTCGCTTTGTGCTAATCGTGTATCAAGAACTTCGAATAATCTTCTGCCTTCATTTTGATATCTATCAATTGCAGGTTGAATTGTTTCAGGAAAATAGCGAAAGAAAACATTAGCTTGTCCCATCATAGGACCAATACCACCCATCTGAAACATGAGCCATTGGATTACATCAGATCTGCCTTTGCTATCACTGGGAATGAGCATCCCCGTTTTCTCTGCTAAATAAATCATAATAGCGCCAGATTCAAAAATAGATAAGTCATCATTTTCTCTATCAACAATTGCTGGAATTCTTCCATTTGCACTAATAGCCAAGAATTCTGGTTTATGCTGATCTCCCTCAGCTAAGTTAACTAGGTGCGCTTTATAATCTAAGTTCATGGCCTCTAAAGTACAAGATACTTTATATCCGTTTGGAGTCGGTGCAGTATATAAATCAATCATTCTATTCCTTAATAAATTTTATTAATAAATCAGACAGTTCTTTAGGCTTAGTCCATTGGTAAAAGTGCCCACCGCCAATATGCTCTGCGCTCTTAGCGTTAGGGGCCATTTGTAAAACATCTTTTTCCATACCATTTGTGACTGGATCATTTCCTGCAAAGATGCTTAAAAATGGTTTATCAGAATCTTTGAAAAAATCGCGCGCTGCTTTTTGTGCCTCTAAAGAAGCATCGGGAAGAATCGGAACATGACTTGGCATAGCTCTTACCCCCATTTTGAATGAAGCATCTGGGAAAGGGGCATCAAAAGCTTTAGATAGATCAGAGTTAAAGGGTGAAAGTTTTTCTAGCCCTATTTTATAAAATAAGTAATTAATAGCTACTTTATATTTAGGTAATTTTTCCATCATCATTGAAGAAACAAAGCCTACTGGCATATTTACTGTTTCCCAACAAAATTTTTGCCAATACATGAACTTGAGAGCTGGATGTTCTATTCCTTGGTCCATCTGCCTTAAGCCTGTTGCCATAGAGATGGGGGTAAGTTTTATTTTTTGGTTGTCTCTAAACTCGCTAACTTTATCTATAACTTCTTGTGGTGCCTCTGGATTGTATGGCAAGCCAGTATTCCCAATGGAGACTTTAATAAAGTGATCTGGTTTTGCTGCAATCATTCTTAAGCCTATAAGGCCGCCCCAATCTTGAGCAAAGAAAGTGAGATTTTCAAAATTATTTTTTTCTAGCCACTGAGTCATCCAGTCAACTTGATTCTGATAGCTGTAATCTTCTCTTGCTGCAGGCTTGTCTGATTTGCCATAGCCTGGAAGGTCAGGAGCGATAACTCTGATTCCGCCTGCTGTTAAAAAAGGAATCATTTTTGCATAAAGGTAGCTCCACACAGGCTGACCATGCATTGCTAATAAGATTGGTCCATCTGCTGGGCCTTCGTCTATGTGATGAATCCTAATCTCTGATCCATCTTTGGTTATGATGTTTGTATAAACCGGATCATAGGGATAGTCTTTTAAATGAGTAAACTCCGCATCAGGCGTTCTGAGTATTTTCATATTAGTTCACTCCAAAGCTATTAAGGATATAAGAATAGATATTGACATAATGTCTGTCAATATATTCAACGTTTTCTTAAATAGAACAAGCCATATCTTGTCCACAGCATAGTGGGGATTTTATTTTTCCATGCTCATTGGGGCATTCAGATACTTGAACCGAAGTTCCATCGTCTAAATCTAACATTCCATTTACTAAGGGTGCCTCGCATGCTCCGCATGATGCATTTACCGACATCCCACATTGATCACAAGCATAAGTTGCCATATTTTCCTCTATCTAGATAATTTAGTTATGCATTTATCTTAACAAAAATTATAAACAATTAGACTATAATATTTATGAGGAGCATTTTTAAATGCTATAAAAAGGGGAAAGAAAAATGTCCAAAGTTTCAGGTTATTGCGATCCTGCATTTGCAAAAGTAGGAGAAATATTTTCACAAGCTATTGCATCAGAATACGAGCTCGGTGCCTCTCTTGCTATTGAACACAAAGGCAAAATGGTTGTAAATATGTTTGGTGGCCACAAAGATCTTCAAAGAGCTAAGCCTTGGGAACAGAATACTATTGTAAATGTATTTTCTGTAACCAAAGGCGTAACTGCTATTTGTATTGCCAGGCTTATTGACGAAGGTAGGTTAGATGTAGACAAAAAAGTGTCCTTCTATTGGCCTGAGTATGGCTGTAATGGCAAAGAAGATACCAAAGTAAGCGATTTATTGTGTCATAGAGCTGGAATGTTTGGTTTTCAAGATGGCATGCCCTCTGGATCTTGGCAACATTGGGAAAATTTTTCTACTGCGCTTGCAGCGCAAAAACCCTTTAAAGAACCTGGGTCAGCTCAGGGATATCATGCGCTTACATATGGCTGGCTAGTTGGTGAAATTATTCGAAGAGTAGATGGAAGAAGTACCGGACAATATTTTAAAGAAGAAATTGCTGAGCCTTTCGGTATTGATTTTCAAATTGGTCTTAACGAAAATGAATTTGATAGATGTGCAGATATGATCATGCAGCTTGACCATGGCAAAGCAAGCCCTCTTGAGCTCATAAAATACGTACCAAAATTTATTTTGCCTAAACGATTTTGGGATTTAAAAGATTCTATTGAGGGTGGTGATTTTAAAAAAGCTTTTGCATCAAGAATCGAAGATGAGGTGGGATATCATAACTCTGCTGACTGGAGAATGGCTGAAGTGCCATCAGCAAACGGGCATGGAACTGCTGAAAGTCTTGCAAAGCTTTATGGTATTTTAAGTAATGGCGGTCAAAGAGATGATTACAGCATAATGAAGCCGGAGACTTTGGCTTATGCTACAACCCCGCTTTCTACTGGCCCAGATTCAGTCCTCTTTGGTTCAGGTATTACGTTTGGCTTAGGTTTTGAGTTAGGAAAAGCATCTATTCCAGCAGGAATGAGTTTTGCGCCAAAATTCATAAAAGGCATGTTTGGGCATGCTGGTGTTGGTGGCGCTGTTTCTTTTGGCGATGCAAGTAATCAAGTGGGTTTTGGGTTTGTATGCAACGAAATGCATGAAGTTAAAAGTCTATATAAAACCTATAATGAAATAATAGACCCTCTGTATTCTGTGCTTGAAGGGTAATTAACTATTATTGACTTAGAGTTAACTTTAAGGAATATAATAAACAAATAAGTAGTAATAGGAGACTCTTATGCCAGAAATGTCACCCTTTGGATGGTTTCATACCATTATGGGCATGGCCGCTTTATTAAGTGGTGCATACTCAATCTTAAGATATAAAATTATTGAGTCTGAAAATGCTTCTGCAAAGATTTTTTTACTTACAACAGTTATAACTTCTGTTTCAGCATTAATGATATACAAACAAGGAAGTTTTGGAATTGCTCACATGCTTGCAGTGGTTGCTTTGATAGCAGTAGTAGGCGGTATGATGATGGAAAGAAGATTAATTTTTGGTTGGCTCTGTCCCTACTTTCAAGCCATAAGCTATTCTGCTCTTTTCTTGTTTCATATGATCCCGGCTATCACAGATGGCCTTAGAAGATTACCCGTTGATGATCCAATCGCAAAAAGTTTTGAAGATCCATTGATACTTGGTTTTTATGTCTTATTTTTAGCTGCTTACATAGTTGGTGTTATTGCCCAAATGTTTTGGATAAAAAAGAATAAGCTAGTTTAGGAGAAAGAGTATGGAAGGATTAGCAGTTATGGGTTTTGCATTTGGAATGCTCGGAGTAGTTGCGCTAGTTAGACTAGAAAAACTAATAAAGACCTTAAAAGACAAAGGAATTCTTGAAGAGAATTACAAAGAAGAATAATTTACCAAGACGTAAAAGGAGTTATAAATGTTTGAAGTATATCAACCGGTATTATTAGGATTATGGTTAACGCTTAGCACAATTATTATTCAGGCTATTGTGCTTGTAAGAGTTCATAGAGCCCATAAGGGTTATAAAGTTGGGATAATAGACCCATCACTTGGACAAGCTTCTTTATTCTTTAGAGCTTATAGAACTTTTTGGAATTCATTAGAGAATATTGTTCCTCTATTTGGTATGGTCGTACTTGCCATGATGTCAGGCTATAGCCCAAGCAAATTATCAATAGTGGTCTGGATTTATGCGATTACAAGAATTATTCATATGGCTATCTACTACAAAGTAGCTACTGATAAAAATCCTAGTATTAGAAGTCTTTTCTACGCAATAGGTCTTGTAGCTAATATTTATTTAATGGTGAGCCTAGGAATACATTTATTAAGCTAATCTAAGTTAATAGCGTCTCCGGCTTGATGATGCAGTTTTATTTGGGACTCTATTTTTTTTCGCTCTAAGCCTGTAATCGATAAAAATTTACTAATAAGGCCAGTCGTTTTTTCTGGATTAGAGCCAGTAATAAATAAATGCTCTGCTCCTAGAATATTGCATGCTCTAAGTGTTCTTTTATGATCCATCCCAAGCCTTAGAATTCCTAATAGCTTTACCTCCTCTGCGGTAAGTATTGCAACATCTGCCTTAATATTATTTTTAATCAAATATTTAAATTTTGCTATATGGCCTTCATGAAATATCTTATTACCTTTTTTATCTTCTATTAATAGTGCAAAAGTTGCTGGATGATAGGGAAACCCTGTTGGTATTGCTTTGAAATTAATTGAATGAATATTTGAGCCTACATTGCTTAATAGCTTAATTGGATTATTAATACCTGCCTTAAGTAAAATTCGTCTAACCCATGCTGAAGTATAAATTTCTATATCTTCTGGCAGCGATTGAATAGATTCAATATGCAGATGATCTTCAAATGGGGCTGTTATTATTATTGCTTTTACTTTGTTGAGGTCCTTTGCGTCTAAGCAAATATGCTCATTTCGTTTTCTTTGAATAAAAGTTGAGTTATCAGGTTGCAACTGATTGCTGAGCCAAGGATCTATTAAGACCGCATTCTCGCCCTCTTCTATATACCAAGTTTGGTAATTATCAGCTTTTAATAATTTCATAATATCTAGGAATTATAGTCAAAAAGACTAATTGTGCTTAGCTATACCTTTTTTTCTTATTCTCGGTAGAATGTTCTTATCATTTTAATAAAGGGGATTTAAATGAGTTACAGAAAATCTAAATCTATGTTTTCTATACCAAAGCAATTTATTGCTAAGAGGAATAGACTATTCTCCTATATAGGAACTACTCTTTTAAGTGTGACCGGTTGGAGAGTAGAAGGTGAAATTCCTG
Source organism: uncultured Gammaproteobacteria bacterium (assembly GCA_964546275.1). Taxonomy (GTDB): domain Bacteria; phylum Pseudomonadota; class Gammaproteobacteria; order Magnimaribacterales; family D2472; genus MED-G78. Next base: position 1,833 of record CAZJJG010000026.1, on the reverse strand, counting down.
ATATGAAAAAGCTACTCGTTGTCTTTGCTCCTCATACTTCAAATTGGGATTTTGTATATGGCATGGCTATGGTTCTAAGTTTAAAGATAAAAATTTATTGGCTTGGCAAACATACTATTTTTAAAAAGGGTTTTAGGCGCCTTTTAAAAAGCTTAGGCGGTATACCTGTAAACCGCGGTGATTCAAAAAATATTATTAAGGATATTACAGCTTTTGCAAATCAAGAGGGTGGGTTTCTTATAGGGCTATCTCCTGAAGGAACTCGAAAGAGAGTAGAAAATTGGAAATCTGGATTCTTGAGAATGGCTAATAGCTTGGAATGTCCTATTTTATTAGTAGGAATAGACTACCCATCAAAAGTAATAAAATTCACTGACCTCTTCTATCCAACAGGCGATAATCAAAGAGATATAGATTATTTAAAAAAGTACTACAAAGATTTTATAGGAAAGATCCCAGAATATTTCTAATATTTGTCTTTGTTCTTACCTTGATATCCCTGATTTAAGGGTTATGTTATGAGTGGTGTCGCCACTTACTATAAATTTAGCTTGCTCATATGATGGACCTTTCATTTGTCCCATCGCATCATTTGAAAATCCATATTGTTCTTTTGGAATGCCTATAAAATTTTTATCTATTTTATTATTTCCATTTGTATCTACAAAGAGTGCTATAGCGTAATCGCCATCAGGAATATCTGTGGTGACTTCTAAGATTTCTTTGGCCTCAGATGAAATGCTAACAGTACGACAAGAATTTTCATCTGACTCATTTTCAACTGAATTCTCAAAGCCAATTGCATCTCTACAAATAGTTAAATAAATAACTCCAGATTTTTTTTGATCCAAAATGTTAATAGTTAATTGAGATTCGGGCGCTGTTATTCCTTGGATAGAAAATAAGCATATCCAAGTAAATGTAAAAATAACTCCTATTTTTTTCATCGCGGAATCCTATACATAGCACATATCTTATTACCAGAAGGGTCTCTTAAATATGCCAAGTACAGCTGCACGCCTCCACCATCTCTAATGCCTGGGGGATCACATAACTCCGGCGTTTCAGCGCCAGCTTCAATTCCAGCTGCATGCCACTCATCAATCATTACAGTAGAAGAAGCATTAAAACCAATAGTGCTCCCATTAGCATCAGTTGCTACTTGTCCATCAATAGGCTGTGAGATTAAAAAACTATTATCTCGATTAATAAAATAGACATATCTTGTATGCCCATCGTGATTTAATGATAATTTGCCTGGCTTTGATCCCAGCACAGCCATAGTTTTATCATAAAATATCTTTGATGCTTCTATATCGTTGGCTCCGAGCATGACGTGACTAAACATGAATATCTCCTATAAATATTAATCTATTATGTGTCTGAATTCTTAGAAAACAAAGCAATATCCTTTGCTGGAATTTCTAGCTGCCAGTTATGTTGCTCTGCAATAATCTCAAATGTCTTTTTTGAATAAAAAACTACGTGCGTAGGGTCTCGTCTGTAGTACCAATTTTCAAATTGTTTATCTTCTGTAAGAAAGGTAGTCATGATGCCAAGCCAGCCTCCTGGAAATAAAAGGTTATTGAGAGTTTCAAATTCTTTGTTTGGATTAAAAAAATGTTCTGCTGTTTCTGTGCAGGTTATAAAGTTATATTTTTTAGAGAAGATGTCTTGATTAGGATAAAAAAATGGATCATACAGATCTATATCATAGCCATCTGACTTTAGCATCTCTGCTAATGCAGGCCCATGGCCACAACCAAAATCAAGACCCTTGTCATCGGAATTTAATTTTGCCATTAAGGGCTCTGATAATTTAGATAAAAATTT
>CAZJJG010000025.1:0-19517 GCA_964546275.1 uncultured Gammaproteobacteria bacterium | reverse complement strand
TCTAAAATTTCTTTTGTTTGATAGCATAAAGAATTAAATGCAGCTGTTACAAAATCATTTTTTGAAGTATCTCTAGTAATTCCATAAAAACCACCTCTAATATCTGGATTCCATTGCGGGGCTCCAAGCCCAGTTAGAGCAGGTATAAATAATAGATTATTTGCGTTACCGTCTTGATTTAGATACTTCTCGCTATCATTAGAATCATTGAAAAACTTCATTTCATCTCTAAGCCATTGAATAATAGTTCCAGCTGAAAAAATACTTCCCTCTAAAGCATAAGAAACTTCGTTATTAATTTTATATCCAATGGTTGATAAAAGACCTGAGTTAGAGCGAAGTATTTTATCTTTTGTGTTTGCCATTAAAAAACAGCCGGTACCATAAGTACTTTTCATGCTGCCTTCATAAAAACAGTTCTGGCCAACTAAGGCGCTTTGCTGATCCCCTAGAACGCCAGAAATTGGAATTATATTATCGTCAACCACAATGCTGCCAAATGCTGCATCTGAGGACACAACATCAGGAAGAATATTTGCCGGAATATTAAATAAATCTAGAAGATCATCGTCCCAGCATAGATTTTTTATATTAAATAGAAGTGTTCTTGAGGCGTTAGTAACGTCTGTTAAGTGATTTCTTTCAGCAGATAAATTCCAGATTAAAAAACTATCAATGGTTCCAAAAGCTAATTCTCCAGCCTCAGCCTTTCTCCTAGCGCCATCTACATTATCTAAAATCCATTTAATTTTGGTAGCAGAGAAATATGGATCAGCAACTAATCCAGTTTTATCAGCTATCATTTCAACAATTAATGGATCATCTTTTAAAGAGTTGCACAAATCTGCAGTTCTTCTATCCTGCCAGATAATTACAGGGTAAATAGCTTTGCCTGTTGATTTATCCCATATAACCGTAGATTCTCTTTGATTGGTTATGCCGCAACACTCAATATTATTAATGGACGAATGTCCGTCTAAAACATTATTAAGAGTTTGTTTAACTGAATTCAGAATGTCATCAGGATTAGCTTCCACCCAGCCATCGTTTGGATAAGAAAGCTTGTATTCTTTTTGTGATTCTCTGACAACGTTTAGATTTTCATCAAATACGATTGATCTTGAACTTGTAGTGCCTTGATCTAAAGCAAGTATTTCTTTCATAAATCCTCCAAAAAACAAATATTTATCCACATATTATCAACAAGTCAATAACAGCCTATATACACTATATAGATAATATCTAAAAAAAATATACTATATATTGTGTTTTCCTCTTGCTTCTTTATCCACAGTGAGTAATATTGTCTACAGGAAGAAAAAAGCATTTAAAAGTAAAAGCTTGTTTCAAAACCTCTTGGAAAAGAAAACTCCAAAAATAGTTTAACGAAAATACAAGGTAGAAAACAAGCGAAAGGATAACAGAGAGATATGTCACTAAACGAAACAACACAAGAAACAACGAACCTGCAGGCAACTCAGCAAAAGCAAGCTAACGAGTTAGCTGTAAATGCACCAGGAAAAATAAGAGTAATAAAAAGAAACGGAAAGGTTGTTGGATTTGAGGTGGATAAAATAAAAGTTGCTATTACAAAAGCATTCTTAGCAGTCGAATCAGGTAATGCTGCAGCAAGTGACAGAATTCATGAAAAGGTTAATAAAACAACCGAAGAGGTTATGGAAGTTTTTGAACGAAGAATGCCATCAGGTGGCACGCTTCACATAGAAGAAATTCAGGATCAAGTAGAACTGCAATTAATGAGAAGTGAGGAGTACAAAGCAGCAAGAAGTTATATTTTATACAGAGAAGAAAGAACTCAAGAAAGAAAGAAAGAAGCGCCGGTAATAGATATACCAAATCGACTAGAAATAAATATAACCAAAACAGACGGAACATTAGAGCCTTTAGATATAGATAAGGTTGCAGCACTCATTAATGATGCATGCGAAGGGCTAGAAGAGGTTTCAATGAATGAAGTCTTAGAAGAGGCACTAAAAAATCTATATGACGGTGTATCAATTGCAGACATGAGAACAAGCCTAGTTATGTCAGCAAGAACAAAAGTGGAAAAAGAGCCTAATTATTCGTTCGTAACAGCCAGAATACTTATGGATCAAATTAGAAGTGAAGCGCTTGGATTTTTAGGAGTTGTAAATGAGTCAAGCTATCAAGACATGGAGAAATATTATCCTCTAGCCTTAAATGCTTATATTGATAAAGGAATAGAGCTAGATATATTAAATCCGGAGCTAAAAACATATGACCTTAAGAGACTTGGAGAAGCTTTAGACCACACAAGAGATAATCAATTTACTTACTTAGGTCTTCAGACTTTATATGATAGATACTTTATACATAGCAATGACACTCGTTATGAACTCCCTCAGGTTTTCTTTATGAGAGTTGCTATGGGTCTTGCGATTGAAGAGGATGATAGAGAAGGAAGAGCAATAGAATTTTATAAATTACTATCAAGTTTTGACTATATGAGTTCAACCCCTACCCTATTTAATTCTGGAACAAGAAGGCCTCAATTATCGTCTTGTTATCTGACAACAATACCAGACGACTTGGATGGAATATTTGGAGCCATGAAAGATAATGCTCTTTTATCAAAATGGGCTGGTGGCTTAGGCAATGACTGGACTTCGGTTAGAGCTATGAATTCATATATCAAAGGAACTAATGGAAAAAGCCAAGGTGTAGTGCCCTTCTTAAAGGTAGCAAATGATACTGCTGTAGCTGTTAATCAGGGCGGTAAGAGAAAAGGAGCAATGTGTGCATATTTAGAAACATGGCATTTAGATATTGAAGAATTTTTAGAGTTAAGAAAGAACACGGGAGACGAAAGAAGAAGAACGCATGATATGAATACGGCTAATTGGGTTCCAGACTTATTTATGAAAAGAGTTGAGCAAGGTAAAAATTGGACACTTTTTTCACCGGGAGAAACTCCAGAGCTCCATGACTTAATTGGGAAAGCTTTCGAAGAAAAATATGAAGAATATGAAAGAAAAGCAGAGGCTGGAGAAATGGATCAAGCAAAATCAATTCCAGCAAAAGAATTATGGAGAAAAATGCTGACTATGCTTTTCGAAACTGGTCATCCTTGGATCACTTTTAAAGACGCATGTAATCTAAGATCTCCTCAGCAACATGCAGGAGTGATTCATTCATCAAACTTATGCACAGAGATTACTTTAAATACAAGCGCAGATGAAATAGCTGTATGCAATTTAGGATCAGTTAACCTAGCAAGGCATATGAAAGACGGCGTTCTGGATGAAGAAAAAGTAAAACAAACTGTTTCAACAGCTATAAGGATGTTAGATAACGTAATAAATATTAATTATTATTCTGTAGAAACAGCAAGAAACTCAAATTTAAAGCACAGACCTATAGGACTCGGAATGATGGGCTTTCAGGATTCTTTATATATGCAAGATATTGCCTATTGTAGTGATGAAGCTGTTACTTTTGCTGATAGAAGTATGGAGTTAATTAGTTACTATGCAATTCATGCATCTACTGAGCTTGCAAAAGAAAGAGGGAAATATGAAACTTTTGATGGCTCCTTGTGGAGCAAAGGTATATTACCGAAAGATTCAATTGAAATTCTTGCAGAGAATAGAGGAAATGAATATCTAAATGTTGATAGGTCCGAAACGCTCGATTGGGATACATTAAGAAAAAAAGTAATTTCAGATGGCATGAGAAATTCAAACGTAATGGCAATTGCTCCAACAGCAACAATTTCAAACATTACAGGTGTAACTCAGTCTATAGAGCCTACTTACCAAAACTTATATGTTAAATCTAATCTATCTGGTGAATTTACAATTGTGAATCCGCATCTAGTAGTTAAACTTAAAGAATTAGATTTATGGGATGATGTAATGATCAACGATCTTAAATATTACGAGGGAAGCTTATCTCAAATATCAAGAATTCCTGATGATATAAAAAAGATTTTCTCAACTGCATTTGAGGTTGAGCCAAGATATATTGTTGAGTCTGCAAGTAGAAGGCAAAAATGGATAGACCAAGGGCAGTCCTTAAATCTATACATAGGAAATGCTGATGGCAAAAAGCTAGATATTACATACAGAATGGCATGGTACTCAGGTTTGAAGACCACCTACTACCTTAGATCTATAGCAGCAACATCAACAGAAAAATCTACAGTACAACAAGGAAAACTAAATGCTGTTAGCTCAGGGGCGGAAGAGGCTCCAAAACAAGAACTTGGAGCTCCTGCTCCAGTACCAACTGCATGCTCTTTGGATGATCCAGAGTGTGAAGCATGTCAATAATTAAAGGAAAATAAAAATGTTAAATTGGGATGAATATAGTAAAGAAGAAGTTGTAGCACCGCCAAGCGCTCCTACGAAGAATGTAAATGTAAGTACTCCTGTTCAGGAAGAACTTGTAGCTGCGCCTGTTGCTATTGAGCAGGAAGCTGTGGAAACTTATGAAAGCAAAACGATTGAAGAAGGCTCAAGAGCAGAAAAAGCAAGAGAAGCAGTAAAAAATCTTGATGAGGCTGCTGGTATAGCAGAATTAGATGAGATGATGGGAGAAAGAATACAAGTAGATCAGAAGATGATGATTAATTGTAAAGCTGATCTTAATCAACTAGTTCCATTTAAATACGACTGGGCTTGGCAAAAATATCTTGACGGTAGTGCAAATCATTGGATGCCGCAAGAAATTAATATGACTAATGATATTGTTTTATGGAAATCAGAAGATGGTTTAACTGAAGATGAAAGAACTATTGTAAAAAGGAATCTTGGGTTTTTCTCAACAGCTGATTCCCTGGTAGCTAATAATCTGGTGCTAGCTTTATATAGACTAATAACCAATCCTGAGTGTAGACAATATATTCTTAGACAAAGTTTAGAAGAAGCAATTCATACACATGCATACCAGTATTGCATTCAGTCTCTTGGCATGGATGAAGGAGAGATATTTAATATGTATAGAGAAATTCCATGTGTTGCTAGGAAAGCTTCATGGGGACTTAAATATACCCAAGAAATATCAGATCCTGAATTTAAAACAGGCACTGAAGAAACAGATAAACAATTACTTAAAAATTTAATTGCTTTTTATTGTGTCTTAGAAGGAATATTTTTCTACTGTGGCTTTACTCAAATTCTTTCGATGGGAAGAAGAAATAAAATGGTAGGCACATCAGAACAATTTCAATATATTTTGAGAGATGAATCAATGCATGTAAATTTTGGTATTGATGTAATTAATCAAATCAAAATTGAAAACCCGCATCTCTGGGATGAAGAAATGAAATCAGAAGCGGCTCAAATGATCTTAGAGGGTACAGAGCTAGAAATTATGTATGCAAGAGATACAATGCCTAGAGGTGTTCTTGGAATGAATGCAGCTATGATGGAAGAGTACCTTAAGTTTATCGCTAATAGAAGATTAACTCAGATTGGTCTAGAAGAAGAGTTTAAAGGTGTTTCAAATCCTTTCCCTTGGATGTCAGAAATTATCGACCTTAGAAAAGAGAAAAATTTCTTTGAAACTAGAGTTACTGAATATCAAGTCGGCGGAGCTCTTAACTGGGAATAATGAATCCTTTATTGAAAAAGCCTCTACTAAGAGGCTACTTTCATGAATGGATGTTCTTTGTATCACTTGGAGCCTGTATACCATTAATAAGTAAAAGCACTAATTCAATTGAATTAGCTGCCACGATTATTTATTCATTAGGTATTTTTATGATGTTTGGTTTTAGCGCCCTGTATCATAGAATTAATTGGAGGCCTAGGGTTCTAAAAATAATGAGAAGACTTGATCATTCATCAATCTTTATCATGATTGCTGGCAGCTTTACTCCCATATGTCTTTTAATTCTACCTGAAGATATTGGCTTTCAATTACTTTTTGTAATATGGATAGTTGCAGGAATTGGAATACTTCAGGTATTTTTATTTACTAATACACCTAGAATTATAAGAGCTGGTATCTATCTTGTTGCAGGATATGTGGCTATTCCATATCTATCAGTAATGTCGACTGTAATGGGTTTTACTAATTTTACTTTAACTATAGCTGGTGGAACTATTTATTCTGTTGGCGCTATTGGTTATGGCTTAAAATTTCCAGATATAAGTCCAAAATATTTTGGCTATCATGAATTTTTTCATGTCTTAGTTTCTATTGCAGCAATACTCCACTTTATAGTTATCTATTCCGTAGTTGGATAAAATAGTTTTATGAAGTTATATTCAAGCAAATTTGCTCCCAATCCTAGAAAAGTTTTAATCTATATTGCTGAAAAAAATATCCAAGATATAAAAGTTATAAATCTAGATCTTGGAAAATTAGAACATAAAACTCCAGAATATAAAGCAATAGCACCAAATGCTAAAGTTCCAGCCTTGGAGTTAGATGATGGCACTATTATTTTGGAAACAACAGCTATTTGCAGATATCTTGAGTGTCTTTATCCTGAGCCGAATATGTTTGGTGAGAGTCCCATGGAGATAGCTTCTATAGAAATGTGGTATTCACGAGTATCTTTTGAATTAATGATCCCGTTAATGCATGGTTTTAGGCATACTCATCCAAATATGAGTGAAATGGAAAATCAAAATAAGGAATATGGCTTGGCTCAAAGAGATATAGGTGTAAAAGCTCTAAAAGATTATGATCAAATACTTGCAAGCAGAGAATTTATAGCAGGAGATAGATTAACTTATGCCGATCTTCAAATGGTTACGTCACTTCAATTTTTAGTCAAACTAAATCGACTTAATATAGTCGACTATAAAAACCTAAATGAATATATTAATGAAGTCTCAGATCGACCTAGTTTTGATATTTAAATTATTCTTTATTAATTAACTCAAATATTTTTATAGTTTGCTCGCCGCCATTTTGAAGTGCTCTAGCATCTGTCATATCTGATATGCCATCCCAGTTTGCAGCTATATTTTCAGGGGTCATATCCTCACCAGTACCCAAAGAAACTCCCATGGTTTCATGGATAAAAATTCTTGAGAAAACCCCAGCTCCTGCAGACATAATAGCCCCATTTGGCGCTTGATCGCTAGATAAATACATGACTGCTGGTGTTACGTATTCCGGTTGCATATTTTTACCAAAATCTTCAGGTATTAAACCTTCTGTCATTCTTGTATAAGCAACAGGTGTTATTGAGTTTGAAAAAACATTATATTTCTGGCCTTCTATTTTTAAAGTATTCATTAGCCCAACCATCGCCATCTTTGCTGCTCCATAATTACTTTGCCCAAAGTTACCAAATACTCCACTTGAAGAACTAGTAAAAACAATTCTGCCGTAACCCTGCTCTCTCATAATTGGATAAATAGTATGAGTACAATTTAAAGTGCCTTGAAAATGCACATCCATAACTAAATTAAAATCATCTAAAGTTACATTATGAAAACTTTTATCTCTAAGTATTCCAGCATTATTAACCAAGATATCAATTCTTCCCCACTTATCCATAACTTCTTTAACCATATTCTGAATAGCTGGTAAATCAGTAACGCTGGCCCCATTTGCCATAGCTTCTCCGCCTTCTGATTTTATGAGCTCGACTACAGCTTCAGCTGCATCACTTGTTCCGCTTCCATCAACGCTCCCACCTAAATCATTTACAACTACTTTAGCGCCCCTTCTTGCAAGCTCTAAAGCATGCTCTTTTCCAATGCCTCCACCAGCACCTGTAACAATTGCAACTTGGTTATCAAATCTTATGCTCATATTTTTCTCCAAATAAAGTTAGTAAGAAGCTGAAAAGATAGAAGATGGATCAAAATTGGGATCCTTAACCAAATCCATGGCTATCTTCATACTATTAGACAAAGCTTTCTTATAATTATTATATATTTTAGGCATATTAACAGAATCTATTGCTATTAAACTACCAGCCTTTCCGTAACAAACTATAAAACTATTATCTTCTATTTTGCCGTGTATATAAATATCATCATAACCATCAGATAATCCTGCCATTTGAAGTTTATATTCATATTGGTCAGACCAAAACCATGGCAACTCTCGATTAACAAGCTCATTGCCAGTAATTGAAGAAGCAATAACTTTTGCATGTGCATTTGCACTGGGAACACTTTCAATCCTCAAAGAATTTCCTGTAAGTTCATTAAAAGAATTTGCACAATCGCCTGCTGCAAATATATAGGGGATATTAGTTCTGCAATATTGATCAACGAGAATCCCATTCTTACATTTAATTCCAGCATCTTTAGCAAGAGCATCATTAGCTATAGCACCAATGCCTGCAATAATAAGATCAGTAGAAATATTTTCATCATCGGTTGTTATCAGGTTATATTCTTTATCATTACTTATATTAATAGATTCTATTTTCTGATTACAGAAAATTTTAACCCCTCTTGATTCATGTAAATTTTTGTAAAAGTTAGACATGACAGGCGCTGTTACTCTTTTAAGCAATCTATCTTCAAGTTCAATAATAGATACAGATAATCCCATTTCTTGCATTGAGGCTGCAAGCTCAAGACCAATATAACCCCCTCCAATTAATAAAGGTTTTTTAGCATGTTTTAAAGATTTTTTAATACGGTTAACATCGGCTATATCTCGAAGATAATAAATATCTACGCCTGGATACAAATTATCAGGAAATCTTCTGGATGAGGATCCTGTAGCAAATACAAGACAAGAAAATTCATACTGGTCTCCATTATTTGTTTCTACATATTTTGCTTTTGCATCAACATGAACAATTTCAGTACTAGTTTTTATTTGAATATTGTTATCATCATAAAAAGTTTTCTTTTTTATGAAAATATCTTCTAAAGAGACATCGCCCTTAAAAAATTTTTTTGATAGCGGGGGTCTATGGTAAGGAAGGTTATCCTCAGAAGTAAAGATTGTAATATCATCCTTGAAACCGGATCTTCTTAGATTAACTGCTGTATTACATCCTGCATGACCAGCGCCAATTATGACTATACCACTCATGATGATAGCGCATCCAAGGCTTTATGAATTCTTGGAGAAGCTTTTTTTAATAGTTCTAAGTTTGTACCAAAATTTAATCTCATCCATCCAGGCTTTCCAAAATCCTTTCCATCAGATAAACCAACTCCATGAGATTCAAAATGCTGTTGAAGGTTTATGATCTTCCCATTAAAAACTTTAAACCATAGCAAGTATGTACCTTTTGGCTCAATAAGCTCTATATCTTTTCTTGGACTAAATTCATTAAGTAAATAATCTTTATTTATATTTAGATATTCAATTAATTCTCTTTTCCATTCATCGCCATGCTTCAAAGAAGCTAAAGTTCCTATTAATCCAAAGATGCTAGGTGATGGAGTATGCCCTTTTAAAATCTTCTTAAAACTTTTTCTTAGTGAGTCATTAGGAATGACTGCAAAAGCACAATTAAGACCAGCAATATTAAAAGTTTTTGACAGTGAATTAATCGTTATAACTCTATCCATCATATTATTAATTGTTGCCATATGAAGATGTGAGTCATTAGCATCTAAAATAAAATCAGAGTGGATCTCATCACATAAAACAAACATATTCTTCTGCTTAATTATCTTAGCTAAATCTTCCAACTCATCTTTTAAAAATATTGTTCCGCCTGGATTATGCGGATTAATAAACATTAGCCATGAATTCTCTTCAGCATCAGAAGAAAATTTATCAAGGTTGTAAACCAGCCTCCCATTGAGGCGCTCTAGATCATGAAAAATAATTTTTTTACTACTATGTTGAGCAGCATTTAAAAATGGCGGATAAATAGGTCTAGGAATAATTACAGATTGAGTATCTGCAATAAGATTATAAATTTGATGAATTACTGTCTCAAGACCTGGTAGCCAAACAATCCAATCTTCTTCAATGGACCAATTACTTTTTTTATATAAATTAACAACTTCTTTATTTAAATCTTGAGGAATTTCAGTATATCCATAACTTCCATGCTCAACTCTCTTTAAAAAAGCTTCCTGAATAAATTCAGGAGATTTAAAGTCCATATCAGCTACCCATAAAGGTATTACGTCTTGATTTTTATATAGATTCCACTTAGTACTCCAAGTATTTTCTCTATTTAATGGAATATCAAAAAATTTCTTCATAAAATGAATTATTATCTATTTTTATTAGTTTTATATTAATGCATAAGAATACATTTACATACCCTAACCTCTCTATAAAAAATTATGAAAATATTTTTGGTGAGGATGATAAAAATGCATGGTTAAAAATTCTGATAGATGAGTTAGATTGGCTTGAAGGCGAAATTAAATTATTTGGTAAAAATATAAAAATACCAAGGCTACAATCTTGGTATGCAGATGAAGGCTGCAATTATAAATACTCTGGTAAAACACTTAAGAGAAATAATTGGCACCCTGTACTATTGAAAATTAAACAAAATATTGAAACTGTAAGTGGTGAAAAATTTAATTCAGTTTTAGCAAATTTATATAGAGATGGTTCAGATAGCATGGGCTGGCATTCTGATGATGAATCCTCTATAAAGCAAGATACCTCTATTGCTTCGGTCTCATTTGGAGAGCAAAGACCTATTTTTTTTAAACATAAGACTGATGATATTTCTTTTTCTATTGACCAGTCGCATGGGTCATTAATTATTATGAATGGAGAAACTCAAAAATTCTGGAAACATTCTATAAAAAAATCAAAAAAATTAATGAAGCCAAGAATAAATCTTACATTTAGGACTATAATTACTTCATAAAATCTTCATAAATAAAGGAATAAAAATGAATTCAAGAGTTAAAGTTGTTGTTACTGGTGCTGCAGGTCAGATTGCATATTCACTAATACCAAGATTATTAGATGGTAAGACTTTTGGAAATAAAATTGTAGACTTAGTTTTAGTTGAAATACCTCAAGTGGTTAGCAAACTAGAAGGGGTTGTTATGGAGTTAGAGGATTCTTCATTTCCCCATATGGGCAATGTTGAATATACAGATAATTTCTCTGATGCTGCTAAAGATGCAGATTGGTTTCTTTTGGTAGGAAGTATCCCAAGAGGAATAGTTTATGAAGGCAAAAAAATAGAAGAACGCTCAGATCTATTAAAAATTAATGGTGGTATTTTTGTTGCACAAGGTCAAGCTGTAGGAAAATATGGAAAAGCAGATGCAAAAATTTTAGTAGTTGGCAATCCAGCTAACACAAATGCTTTAATTGGAAAAAATTCTTCTGGCGTTGAAACGCAATTATGGATGGCGATGACTATGCTTGATGCCAGTAGAGCTAAATCAGTAATCTCAAAAAAGGTTAAGTGCTCTATCGATAAAGTACAAAAGATGATTATTTGGGGAAATCATAGCCCAACTATGTATCCTGATGTTGAGAATGCAACTGTAGATGGAGATTCTGTTGGATCTATAATTGATGACATGAATTGGGTTGAAAACGATTTTCTTCCTACTGTTCAACAAAGAGGTAAAGCCGTTATAGATGCAAGAGGAGCTTCTTCAGCAACATCTGCTGCTAAAGCTGCGTTAGATACAATAATTGCATGTGAGAACACTACAGCTGCTGGAGATTGTTTCAGTGCGGCCGTAGCAAGTGATGGATCCTATGAAGTTCCTGAAGGTCTGATTTGTGGGTATCCTTTAATGACTATGGAAGATGGATCCATAGAAATAATTAGAGATATTGCTTTATCTGATTTTGCTAAAGAAAAATTTGCAATATCAATTGCTGAGCTTGAGTCTGAAAGAGAGGCTGTTAAGCATCTTTTGTGAAAAAAATTCAAGAAAAGTTAATTCAAAACTTTTTATCTGATGTTGTTGAGGGAGAAAATTGTAATAAAGTAAGTCTAATTACAAGCATTGATACATCTAAGCTTGTTAATTTTTTAAATAAAAAAAATTTAAAACAAGTTAGCATTCAGCCTGCAATAATACATGGTTTAAATATTCAAAGTGATCTTTACATTGTGCTAAATGATGTAAATTTATCTGTTTCAGATCTTGGAATAATTAAAAATCTTCTCAGTCAAAAGATTATTGTTATTAAATCAGAATCTAAAGAAGCTATAGATAATTCTGAACTTCTAAAGCTCGGTTTTAATAAAGAATTTGAAGATAAGAAAGATGGATTATCTTTTTTTGCATATAACTTAAAAACATATAACAACAAAAGAGACTGGAATAATCCTAAAGGCTGGGCGAACCCAGAAAACTTTGATAAGTTTAGATGGTAATCGAAATTAAGATTTCATTTGAGGGAATAATAAGACATCTCTAATTGATGTTTGATTAGTTATAAGCATAACTAATCTATCTATTCCTATACCCACCCCAACAGCAGGCGGCATGCCGTGCTCTAAGGCAGTTACATAATCCTCATCATAGGCCATAGCTTCTTTATCGCCAGCATCTTTTGCTTTAACTTGCTCCCTGAAGCGCTCTGCCTGGTCATCAGGATCATTTAATTCACAAAATCCATTAGCTATTTCTTTACCGCCAATAAATAATTCAAATCTATCTGCTATCTCAGGATTCTCATTATTTCTTCTAGATAAAGGAGAAACTTCTACTGGATAACCTATTACAAATGTTGGTTGGATAAGTTTAGCTTCAACTGTTTCCTCAAATAATTCTAAAAGAGCTTTGCCTCCGATCTTTTCAAGGTCGTTTATAGATAAATTTGAGTTTTCTTCTAAGACTAAATCTGAAAGATTTGCTTTTCTAAAACTTGATACATCTATATCATCATCACCCCATTGAAGTTGCAATGTTCCATTAACCTCTTCTGCAGCTTTTTTGATCATATTCTCTGTAAAAGATATGGTTTTATCTAGGGATGTATAAGCTTCATAGTATTCAAGCATAGTAAATTCTGGGTTATGTTTTGTTGAGAGTCCTTCATTTCTAAAACTTCTATTAATTTCAAATACTCTTTCAAAGCCTCCAACCAGCAATCTTTTTAAGTAAAGTTCAGGTGCAATCCTTAAGAACAAGTCTCTATCCAAAGCATTATGTTTAGTTACAAAAGGTCTTGCTACTGCTCCACCTGGAATAGGATGCATCATAGGTGTTTCTACTTCTACGAAATCTCTCTCTTTTAATGAGCCTCTCATGGACTCAACTATTTTAGTTCTATCCATAAAAACTTTTTTAGATTCTGCATTACTCATTAAATCTAAATATCTTTGTCTATATCGAATCTCAATATCAGACAAGCCTTTAAATTTATCTGGCATAGGTCTTATAGATTTAGTTAATAAGACAACATTTGAGGCTTCAATAGTAAGTTCATCTGTTCTGGTTTTAAAAAGTTTTCCCTCAACTCCGATAATGTCTCCTAAATCCCATGTTTTAAAATCTTCATAAAGATCTAGATCAACAGTATTTTTGCTCACGTAAATTTGAATATCTCCGCTTGAGTCCCTTATGGTTGCAAAACTGGCATTACCCATAACTCTTAGCAATACAACTCTTCCGGCAACAGAAATTCCAGAAACATTCTTTTCTTCTAATTCTTCTTTTGAAAGTGATGAAAATTCTGAAGTAAGATTTTTAGCATAGTGATCTTTAAAAAAATCATTCACATAAGCCTTATTCTTTGATCTTAAGAGTTCAAGTTTCTTTCTTCGCTCTTCTATTATTCCCTCTTCTCCACCTATATTTTCTTCTGACATTTATACCCCTTCCTTAAGGCTTGTTTTCATAAACTCATCTAGATCGCCATTTAATACTGCTGTTGTATTTCCAGATTCTAAATTAGTTCTTAGATCTTTTATTCTAGATTGATCTAATACATATGATCTAATCTGGCTGCCCCATCCAATATCTGACTTACTATCTTCTAGCACTTGTTGTTCATCTTTTTGTTTTTGTAATTCTAACTCGTAAAGCTTGGATTTAAGTTGTTTAAAAGCATTTTCTTTGTTTTTGTGTTGAGATCTATCGCTTTGACATTGAGCAACAATACCTGTCGGTTCATGAGTTAATCTAACTGCCGAATCAGTTTTATTAACGTGTTGTCCGCCTGCTCCAGATGCTCTATAGGTATCAATACGAACATCAGAATTGTTTAATTCAATTTCAATAGATTCATCTATCTCAGGGGAAATAAAAACTGATGCAAATGAAGTATGTCTTCTATTCCCAGAATCAAATGGTGATTTTCTAACTAATCGATGTACTCCTGTTTCTGTTCTAAGCCAACCATAGGCATACTCACCTTCAATTAATAAAGAGGCTGATTTAATACCAGCTATATCTCCAGCTGAAAACTCAGTCACTTGAACATTGAAATCTCTACTTTCTGCCCACTTTGTATACATTCTTAAAAGCATTTCAGCCCAGTCTTGAGCTTCAGTGCCGCCAGATCCGGATTGAATATCTATATAAGCATTGCTTGGATCCATTTTATTAGTAAACATTCTACTAAACTCTAAATCCTCAACACTTTTTTGAATTTTTATAACATCATCTTCTATCTCTTGGATAGTTTCTAGATCTGACTCTTCTGCAGCCATTTCTAGCAATGATAAACTGTCATCAACTTCTGTCTCTGTAGATTGAAAAAATGCCAATGATTTCTCTGTAGAGGTTTTTTCTTTGCTTAATTTTTGAGATAAATCTAAATCACTCCATACCTCTTCTTTTGATAATTCAATAGTAATTTCTTCTAACCGCTTTTCTTTAGAAGTTACATCGAAGATTCCATTTCTTATTTCTACTATCCTTGCCTGAAGGTCTAATAAGATGATTTTAAGTTCAGATGAATCCATGGCTAAAAATTATTATCGGAAATAAATTTAAAAATACTATTTTTATCAGGAAGTAAGCTAAATGCTCTTTCTTCTTTATCAAAAACATCGCTTAGTTTTTTAGGAATATCATTCATCTCAATCCCTGCATCAGCAATGGATTCTGGAAACTTAGCTGGGTGCGCTGTAGAAAGAACAATTGTTTTACTAGAATTCTTAGCGCTTATCTCGTCAACGGCAACTAATGCAACTGCAGTATGAGGGTCTATAAGATAGTTATATAAAGAATAGATTTTTTGAATTGCATTAATGGTTTGATGATCATTAACTGCATAACTTAAAAATAATTCTTTTGATTTTTTCCAGATATCAACTGGAAGGTTAATGGGTTTATCTGGAAAACTTGAATAAAATTCATTGCAAGCATTTGAATCTCTATCGCAGTAAAGATCGTAGATTAGTCTTTCAAAATTACTAGCTACGCTAATATCCATACTAGGAGATGCCGTCTCATTTACTTTCTGCTTAGAGTAATCATTATTATTAAAAAATCTATTTAAAATATCATTACTGTTTACAGAAACTATAATTTTATTAACTGGTAGGCCCATTTTATGAGCTGCATAACATGCAAAAACATTACCAAAGTTTCCAGTTGGTACTGAAAAATTATTGCTTTCTTTTAAATTTGAAACTTTAAGTGAAGCATAAAAATAATAGCAAATTTGTCCAATAATTCTTACCCAGTTAATTGAATTAACTGCTAATAGATACTGATCATTATGTAAGAAAGTTCTTTCATGGAAAGCTTCCTTAACGATGTCTTGGCAGTCATCAAAAGTACCTTTAATTCTTAAAGTAAAAACATTATCTTGATCAATTGTAGTCATCTGACGTCTTTGTATTTCTGACATGTTTCCATCAGGAATAAGAATGAAACTTTTAATTGATTTAAATTTTTTACATGCATCAATTGCTGCTGATCCTGTATCTCCAGATGTTGCCCCTAAAACAATTGCAGTTTTATTATTTTTGTTCAAAACTTCATTAAAAAAAGCTGCTGCTAGCTGCAAACCAAAGTCTTTAAAGGCTGCTGTAGGGCCATGAAAGAGTTCAAGCACGACCTTTTGATCGTCTAAGTGTTTTATAGGTGCAATATCTTTATCTGAAAAGTCATGCCAAGTTTTTTCAAGGATGTCTTCTACTTCTTCCTTGCTGAAAGACGAGGCTGTAAATAAAGGAACTACTTCTTTAGCTACCTCTAAGAAAGATGATTTAGATCTTAAAGAGTCCAGATTAACTTGAGGCCAAGAGTTTGGCATAAATAATCCACCATCAGAAGCCAGCCCTTGCATCAAGACATCTTCAAAGGTTTTATCTTTATCACCACCTCTAGTGCTATGAAATAACATTAGTCTGATTCAACTCGAATTCTTTTTACCTTTTTAATAATATTCATTTTGCTAAATTCACTAACCAATTTACTCGCATGCAATTCTTCACATTCATCCGTAATAAAGAATACGGGGACAAGATTATCCGTTAATTTGTCTTTCTGTATTATTGTATCTATTCCAATGCTGTGGCTTGCTACCAGAGATGTGATTGACGCCATTACACCTGGATTATCATCCACCTCTAAGTAAAAATAGTTTCGAAAAAATATTTTATTAAAGTCTGTGATCTTAATTTCTTTAATTGATGCACTAAAATTACTTAATTGATTAAGGTCACAAGAAGCTAAATGAATAATATCTGAAATTAATCCTGAAGCAGTTGATTCTTGGCCAGCTCCAGAGCCAGCAATATGAATCTTGCCTATTAAATCTGTATCTACCTCTATTCCATTTCGAACACCTTTTAAAGTAGATAATATTGCTGCATTATTTAATAATACGGGGTGTGCTCTTAGCTCAACACCATTATTGTCTTGCTTTGCAACAGCTAAGTGCTTGATTGCATAGCCTAGTTCAGAAGCATGCTGAAAATCACTGCCTGTTATCTCAGCAATTCCTTCAATGAAGAAGTCTTTTGGTGGTAAAGGTGTTCCATGAGCAATGTGAGATAAAATCCCTATTTTATGTGCAGCATCCAAGCCATCAATATCAAATGAAGGGTCTGGTTCTGCATAACCCTTCTCTTGAGCTATTTTTAAAGTTGGCTCAAATTCAGCTCCCTCTTCCATTTCTGACATAATAAAATTAGTTGTTCCATTCAACATGCCAGATATTTTAGAAATATTATTTCCTGCGAGTTCTTCTTGTAGAACTTTAATAATTGGAGTTCCTGCACATACTGCTGATTCAAATAAAACTTTTACATTATTGTGTCTTGCCGCTTTAAAGATTTCATCACCATGATGAAATATAACAGCCTTGTTTGCAGTAATAACATGCTTCTGATTATTTACAGCTGCCAAAATTAGCTCTCTTGCAGTTTCAACTCCACCAATAAGCTCAACTACAACATCAATATCAGTATCAATAACATCAAAAATATCTCTTAATATTTGCGTATTGCCTGGATCACATTTTGGATTATCTCTTCTGGCACCAATACAGCTAATTGTTATATCTAAATTTGTATTAGTCTTTATGATTTGTTTATTTGAATTAATTGCTTGAAATAAACCGGTTGCAACATTTCCCCAACCACATATACCTATTTTAATTTCTTTCATATTTAACTCCTAATTACCCTCTAACCCTGAAGTCTCTTCAAAAGCTCTTCTGCTGGGACATACCCTGGAATTAATTGGCCTCTATCACTTATTATAGCTGGTGTACCAGTTACCCCTATCTTTCTACCAAGTCTATAATGCTTTTCTACAGGATGATCGTCACAATCACTTATATAAATATTTTTACCCTGCTTTAAAGCGGTTAAAGTTTTTTTAGGGTCGTTTGAGCACCATGCGCCTACTATCTTGGAGTATGATTCAGATTGAAGTCCTGATCTGGGAAAGGCAGCATAGTTGATAGATATTCCTAATTTGTTGTATTCAGAAATTTCACTGTGTAGCTTTCTACAATAACCACAGTCTATATCTGTAAAGATAGTAACTGAAAATATTTCATTTGCTGCAGTAAATGAAATAAGTTCAGATTTATCAATATCAGCTATTAGATCCTTTCTTTCTATATCTCTATCAAATTCAGTTAGGTTTATTAACTTATTATTCGTAATTTGGAATATTTCGCCAATTATTAAGAAATTTCCATCTGCAGAAACATAAACAGATTGCATATCTAAAAGATCTAATTTAAATACTCCTTCTACAGGTGTTTTAGTAACATCAACAATAGTTGCTCCTTCAGGAATGAGGGTTGATAGCTTAGAGATGAATTCATCTTTTCCATCGAATGCATGAATATTGATACTCAGAAATGTAATACATAAAATTTTAATAAATCTTTTCATAACTAACCTCTTGGATGATGTTTCTTTAAAGCATCACTTAGTCTTTGTTTTGCAATGTGAGTATATATTTGGGTAGTGGATAAGTCACTATGACCTAATAATAATTGAACTGATCTGAGATCAGCGCCTCTGTTAAGAAGATGAGTAGCAAAAGCATGTCTCAAAGTATGCGGGGAAATATTTATGCTGATATTTATTTTTCTTGAATAGAATTTTATTCTATGCCAAAAAGCTTCTCTAGATATTTTAGAATTCTTAGTGCTTACAAATATAAATTGAATTGATCTATTTATTGCTCTTTGAGATCTATGCTCTAAGTAAATCTTCATATATTCATTAGCTGACTCTCCAAAAGGTATTAATCTCTCTTTAGATCCTTTTCCTAAGACTTTAACTATTGATCTAGTTAAATCAATATCTGAAAATTTTATATTAATTAATTCGCTGACTCTAACGCCTGTAGCATATAAAAGTTCTAGCATTGCTTTATCTCTATAGCCAATAAAAGAATCTTGTATAGGTGCATTTAGAAGAGTCTCTACATCATCTTCTGACATTGAAATAGGTAATTTCTTTTCCTGCTTAGGTGAAGGTAATTCTCTTATAGGGTTTTCTAGTATTTTTCCTTTTTTTTGCAGAAATAAGAAAAATGATTTTAAAGATGATATTTTTCTATTAATTGTGCTGCTGGCAAAACCTTTATTAAAAAGATAATTAATATATTTTTCTATTTCATGATTTTTAATGGATTTTAAAGATATCTTATGATTATCCATTGCCCATTCAAATACATCCAAGATATCACTTTTATATGAAACAACTGTATTTTTGGAGAGACCTTTTTCGATATACAAATAATCAAGGAAGGAAACTAGATCAGCGTCCTTCTCATGATATTTTTTCATTAGTTTATTCTAATCTTTCTTTGATTCTTGCTGACTTACCTGATCTTTCTCTTAGATAGAAAAGTTTAGCTTGTCTAACATCACCTTTTCTTTTAACAGCAATAGAATCAATTATAGGGCTATGAGTTTGAAATGTTCTTTCAACTCCAATTCCATTAGAAATTTTTCTAACAATAAAAGAGCCGTTGATACCGCCCTTCTTAACACCCATGACAACACCTTCAAATGCTTGAAGTCTTGTTCTGTCGCCTTCTTTTACTTTTACAGAGACTACAACTGTGTCTCCTGGTCTAAAAGAAGGATAATCTGTTCTTAGCTGTTTTGCTTCAAAAGCATCTACGATTTGTGCAGAGGTTTTTTCAACAGTTGAAATTTGTGGAGCTTCTTCAGCAACTACTTCTTCAGCAGGAGCTTCTTCAGCAACTACTTCT
>CAZJJG010000024.1:0-20919 GCA_964546275.1 uncultured Gammaproteobacteria bacterium | reverse complement strand
TTACGACCTTTGGTGAAAGCCATGGGAAGGCACTCGGCTGCATAATTGATGGCTGTCCTCCTCAAATTGAGCTCTGTGAAGCTGATATTCAAAGTGAGCTAAACCGCAGAAAACCAGGCCAATCAGACGTTACTACCCAAAGAAAAGAGGATGATGCTGTAGAAATACTCTCAGGAGTATTTGAAGGTAAAACAACTGGAACACCTATAAGTTTAATTATTTATAACCAAGATCAAAGATCCAAAGACTATTCAGATATAAAAGATACTTTTAGACCGAATCATGCTGATATTACTTATCAAGCTAAATATGGTCATAGAGATTATCGAGGTGGCGGCAGATCAAGCGCAAGGGAAACTGCAATGCGAGTTGCAGCTGGCGCTATTGCTAAAAAATATCTTGAAAGTCTTGGAGTGAAAACTACTGGCTATGTTAGCCAAATTGGCAGTATTAAAGGTGAGAATATCAATCCTAGCGATGCGAATACTAATAAGTATTTCTTTGCCGATACTTCTAAGTTAGGTGATTTAGATACTATGTTTGCTGAGCTGATAGCAGAAGGTAATTCAGTAGGCGCTAAATTAGGCGTTGCTATAGAAAATTGTCCTGTAGGCCTTGGCGCACCTGTGTTTGATAAGTTAGATGCAGATTTAGCTAAAGCTATGATGAGTATTAATGCTGTTAAATCGGTATCCATTGGCAATACTGATGATATTTTAAATTTAAAAGGCTCTGAGGTTAGAGATGAAATGCGAGCAGATGGTTTTACCTCAAATAATGCAGGTGGAATTCTTGGTGGTATCTCTAATGGTGATGTTATCAATATCGATTTTATAATCAAACCTACCTCTAGCATTAAATCAAAAGGTAAAAGCGTTGATACAGCTGGTAAAGAAGTTGATATAGAAGTTACCGGTAGACATGATCCTTGTGTTGGCATTCGAGCAGTACCTATTGCAGAAGCCATGGCTAATTTAGTGATCATGGATCACTTATTACGCAACCGAGCTCAATGTGGAGACATTAAGCAAGAACTCCCTTTCACCAAGTAACATGCCAAAGACTTTATACGACAAGCTTTGGAATGAGCACCATATCACTACTCTGAATTCTGGCGAATCATTGTTATATATCGATAGACACTACCTGCATGAAGTGACTTCACCCCAGGCTTTTGAAGGCTTAGCTAAAAAACATCTAGTGCCTTGGAGACTGAACGCTAACATTGCAACGCCTGATCATAATGTACCAACACAAAGAGGGGACTCTTTTAATATGGAATCTATTGATGATGAGATTTCAAAAATCCAAGTCGTTGAACTTGATAAAAACTGTAATAGATTTGGTATTAAACAATTTGATATCACCTCAGAAAAGCAAGGCATCGTTCATGTTATTGGACCAGAACTAGGTTATACATTACCTGGAATGACTATTGTGTGTGGCGATTCACATACTTCTACTCATGGAGCCTTTGGTTGTTTAGCTATGGGGATTGGAACTTCTGAAGTGGAGCATGTTTTAGCAACCCAAAGCTTAAAAGTTTCTAAATTAAAAAATATGCATGTACGTTTTGATGGAGCCCCGCAAGCTGGAGTAACTTCTAAAGATATCGTCTTGTACTTAATTGGCAAAATAGGCACAGCAGGCGGTAACGGCCATGCGATAGAATTCTCTGGCTCTTACATAGAGAGTATTTCGATGGAAGCCAGGATGACTATTTGTAATATGGCAATTGAAGGCGGTGCTAAGGTTGGATTAATAGCACCTGATGTTACTACTATTGATTATGTAAGAGAGCATAGCGATTTAGAGCCAGAGCTCTTTGAGCAAGCACAAGCACATTGGGAAACTCTTAATACCGATGCACAAGCTATCTTTGATAAAGAAATTATCATTGATGTTTCAGTTATTAAACCTCAAGTTACTTGGGGCACTTCACCTGAAATGGTGGTTGATTTTGATGCAGATATTCCTGATCCAAATACCATGCCTGAGGAGAAAAGAAAGAATATTAATCTCGCCAAGCAATATATGGGTATAGCTGAAAATGAAAAGCTAACAGATCTTAAGTTCGATAAAGTTTTTATAGGCTCATGTACCAATTCACGGATAGAAGATTTAAGAGAGGCAGCAAGCGTTATTGAAGGCAAGCACGTTGCCGATACTATTATTGAGGCTATTGTTGTTCCGGGCTCCGGCTCGGTAAAACTTCAAGCTGAATCCGAAGGCTTAGATAAGATTTTTGAAAGTGCTGGTTTTATATGGAGAGATCCAGGCTGCTCTATGTGCTTGGGAATGAATCCTGATCAACTTAAACCTTATGAAAGATGTGCTTCTACTTCTAATAGAAATTTTGAAGGTAGGCAGGGTAATTTAGGCAGAACACATTTAATGAGTCCTGTAATGGCTGCTTTAACTGCTATCAATGGCACTGTGAGTAATCCATCATGAAGTTAAAAGGTAACGAGCTTCAAATTAATGGCACTGTGGCATCTATTGATAGAGATAATATTGATACCGATCAAATTATTCCTACAGAGTATTTAAAATCCATTAAAAAATTCGGGTTTGAAGATTATTTATTTGATGGCTGGAGATATCTTGATCAAGGCAAGCTGGGTATTACTAAAGATCAAAGAGAAATTAATGAAGACTTTATTTTAAATAACCCTCCTTATGATGAGGCTAGCATTCTTTTAACGCGTAATAATTTTGGCTGTGGATCCTCAAGAGAACATGCGGTATGGGCATTGAGAGATTTTGGAATTAAAGCAGTAATAGCTTCCTCTTTTGGTGATATTTTCTATAATAACTGCTTTAAAAATGGTGTTTTACCCATTGAGCTAACTAAAGAGCAGATAGAAGTTTTGTTTTCACAAGTTCAAGATACTGCAAAAGAGATCACCGTTAGTTTAGATGCTAAAAAGCTTACCACTGGTGAGATTGAGTATGATTTTAAGGTTGAAGATAATTTGTTAGAAAGAATTATTTTCGGACTAGATGA
Organism: uncultured Gammaproteobacteria bacterium; assembly: GCA_964546275.1. Taxonomy (GTDB): domain Bacteria; phylum Pseudomonadota; class Gammaproteobacteria; order Magnimaribacterales; family D2472; genus MED-G78. The sequence goes on along the minus strand of CAZJJG010000024.1, from coordinate 17,912 downwards.
TGTTGATATAACATTGCAAGATAAAGACGTTATAAGAGAGTTTGAAGAGAGTAGAAAACTAGCAAAACCATGGATTTATGCAAATGACTAAAAAGATTTTAATTTTACCCGGTGATGGAATCGGACAAGAAGTTACTTCATCTGCTAAAGAAGTGCTAGATTTTCTTATCCTTGAGCATAAGCTTGATTTTGATATTACCAGCATGGATGTCGGCGGAACTGCTTATGAAAAACATGGCTCTCCATTACCAGATGACGTGCTTGCAGAAGCTAAAGCATCAGATGCAATTTTATTTGGCGCAGTAGGCGCTCCTAAATGGGATGATCTTGATTGGGATCATAGACCTGAGCAAGCTCTATTAGGTTTAAGAAAAGAATTGGAATTATTTGCTAATCTTAGACCAGCTTTTTTATTCAATGAACTTGCCTCAGCATCACCTATTAAAAATCATATTATTGAGAATTTAGATATTCTTATTGTAAGAGAGCTTACAGGTGGTGTTTATTTTGGAGAGCCGCGTGGCCTGGTAACCTCTGAGACTCCTCATTACGCTTTTAATACCATGATTTATAACGAAGATGAGATTAGAAGAATTGCTAAAGTAGCATTTGAGTCTGCGCAAAAAAGAAATGGCAAACTTTGTTCTGTTGAAAAAGCTAATGTGCTTGAAGTATCAAAATTTTGGCGTTCTATAGTTAGCGATATGGCTAAAGATTATCCTGATGTTGAGTTGTCACATCAACTTGCTGACAACACTGCTATGCAATTGGTTTTAAACCCTAATCAATTTGATGTAATAGTAGCTAGTAATCTATTTGGAGATATTCTCTCTGATATTGCTGCAACACTATCTGGTTCTATTGGAATGTTGCCTTCAGCTTCATTGAACAGCACCTCTCAAGGAATGTATGAACCTTGTCATGGTAGTGCTCCAGATATTGCTGGGCAAAATATAGCAAACCCGATTGCGATGATAGCCTCTTTAGCAATGGCCCTAAAATATTCACTAGAAGAAGAGGCGTTAGCTGAGAGTATTGATAACGCTATTAAAACCTTTATTAGTGAGGGTAATCGAACAAAAGATATAAGTACAAGCGATCAATCTTTAGCTACTAGCGAGGTTGCACCTATAATTATTGAGATACTTAAACGTGAATCAAGCCATTAATATAGCCCTAGTAGGAGCCTCTGGTGTTGTTGGCACTAAGATTATGCAGCTGCTTGAAAAAAAAGCTTTTGCTGTAAATAATTTTTATCCACTTGGCAGCTCTTCAGTTGGTCAAGAAGTGACACTTAATGGTGATATATATTCGATAGGCGATACCAATACTTTTGATGCTAGCTTAGCTCAGCTCACTATTTTTGCTGCCGGATCAAGTGTTGCTGATAAACATGCTCGAGCTTTTGTCGAGGCTGGAAGTTATGTCATTGATCTATCCTCGCATTTTAGATATGAGGATGATGTACCTTTAATTATTCCAGAAATAAATGGCACGCTTGTAGAAAATCTTACTGGACCAGCGCTTATAGCAAACCCAAATTGCTCAACAGCACAGCTTTTAATGGCCTTAAAACCTATTCATGATGAACTTACTATCGAGTTTATCAATATTGCTACCTATCAGGCAGTATCAGGCACGGGTAAAGCAGCTGTGGAAGAATTAAACAACCAAACCTATTTCTCAGAATCAAATCATGAGCCTGAAGTTTATCCAAAACAGATAGCTTTTAATGCTATCCCACAATGCGATGTTTTTTTAGATAACGCATTTACTAAAGAAGAAATGAAACTTGTATGGGAAACCCATAAGATTCTTGATCCTAATATTAATGTTCAAGCTACTTGCGTTAGAGTGCCAGTTTTCAATGGTCATTCAGAAGCTGTATTTTTTAAAACAACCAATTCATCTTCAAGAGAAGCTCTTATAGATTTACTTAGCAAGACTCCTGGAATTAAAGTTTTAGATAATCCTGATTTACTTGAATACCCAACACCTGCTGAGCATGCAAATGATACTGAAGAGGTATTTGTAGGTAGAATAAGAGTACAAGAATTTGCCAAGGATACTTGGGTATCTCTATGGATTGTTGCAGATAATGTTTATGGGAAAGGTGCTGCACTTAATGCAGTTCAAATAGCACAAACTTTAGTAAATTCTAATAAATTTTAATGAAAAAACTTTTAGCTATCTTCTTTATTTTCAGTGTCAGCCTTCAGGCTGATATTGCCTTGTCATCGCCAAAAGTCAGTATAAATGAGCAAGGCCAATTCCTAATTCAATTTACTATTAACTCTGATTCAAACATTAGAAGTAAAGATATTGCTTTAAATGAATATCAATCTGATATTGCCTTACCAGAAGAACTTTTGGCTTTTACTTTATTTGAAGAAGAGGGTCGCTTTGATAAATTCACTATCGCACTAGGCAATAATTATCCTGAAGACTACTTTAGTTTCCAGTTAGTCATTAATGATGAGCTTACAAAGAATGTTTTTATCTTTCTTCCTACTAGATATAAAAACTTTTCTCAGCAACCAGATTACTCAGCACCTAAAGCCCCTGTTATTAATAAGCCAGCTATAGCAGAGCCAAAAGAACTGATAGAAGAAAGCGTGCAAGAATCCTTAGAACTGCTAGAAGATACTTATACCGATACTGATACATTTATAGAAACACCTCCAGCAGAGGTCGTTATTGATAGCTCTGAAATTACAACTATGTGGAGTCTAGCTTCAAAAATTGCTGCAGAAACCGATGCTGATATTTATCAAATCATGTGGGCAATATTTTTAGCGAATGAAAAAGCTTTTATAGATAATAATATTAATCGTGTGAGAGGAGATATTGATTTAACGATTCCTTCCAATGCAGTGTTATCTAATATCTCAAGCGAGGTAGCCAAAGCAAGTATTCAGCAAATGAATTCAACACCGCAAAGACTTGGTGTTAGTAAAAATATTAAATCGCTATTAACACTTTCAGCGCCAAAAGATGATCTAGAAGAAATACTTACCCCTGCACCAAGTGTTGAGGAAGCAATAGAAGATCGACCTATCAACTTATCAAGCAATCTTAACCAAGATGATTTAAATCCAGTTGATTTTATTGAAACCAATACTAAAACTATCGAACTAGGTGTTAACAATGAGCCTCTAGAAGCCTTACAACAAGGATCAGAAAATGCTGATTCACCAAGCTCTATTGGTCTTCTAGACCTTGTATTAGTAGGCTTGGCAGCGCTGCTAGTTGGTTTTGTTCTAGCCTTTATATATATTCAAATGAATTCTAGAAAGGTAAAAGAAAAAGTCATGTATGACTTTGATAATCCAGCTGAAGAGGGTGGAATTCAAGGCTTACCATCTGGATTAAGTGTTAAAAATGATGCTGATACCCAGCAACTTGATTTAGCATTAACTTATATTGAAATGGATAATTTTGATAATGCAAAAGAAATACTTAATGCATTAATTAAGTCTACTGATAATGATTCTGTTAAAGCAGAAGCAGCAGAGCTTCTTCTTAGAACACTCTAAATAAAGTGCGATTAGCTTGCACAGTAGAGTATGAAGGCACTCCTTATCACGGCTTTCAAAATCAAACAGATCTCCCAACAGTTCAAGGACATATTGAACAAGCTTTTCGCAAGATATCAGTAGAGCCTCATTCATTTAATTATTCAGGCAGAACAGATGCAGGCGTTCATGCGCTATCTCAAGTTTTTGATTTCGAAACGTCTATTCAAAGAAGTAAAGATGAATGGATTAGAGGATTAAATTCTAATTTACCAAAAACTATTGCTATCAAAAATATTCAAGAGGTTGCTGATGATTTTCATTCTAGATTCTCTGCTTTGGAAAGATATTACTCCTATGTGATTTATAACTCTAAAAATAAACCAACTTTCTTTGATAATTTTGTCTATTGGGACAATACGACATTGGATATAGATAAAATTCATCAAGCATCACAAGAGCTGGTTGGTCAACATGACTTTTCTTCCTTTAGAAGTTCAAGTTGTGGGTCAAAAAACCCTGTAAAAGAGGTAAAAGCTATAGCATTAATTGAAAATGGGCCTTTTTTAATACTAAATATCTCAGCAACTGCTTTTTTACATAATATGGTAAGAATTATTGCTGGGACTCTTGTTGGAATGTCAAAAGGTGAAGTAGATATTACCATTCCAGAACTTCTAGCTGCCAAAGATAGAAATCTAGCTGGTAAAACATTAACAGCCAAAGGTTTATTTTTTCTTGGACCACGTTATCATTCAGAAGTAGCAATCAAGAGCCCATCACAAGACATCATTTCAAGATTTAATATATGAGCGATATAAAAGTAAAAATTTGTGGTATTTCTGATCTAGAAACTTTAGAGGCTTGTTGTGAGCTCAATATTGATTACGCCGGCTTTATTTTTTTTGAAGGTAGTGTTCGTAATGTAGAGTCTGACTTTTTAGCAAAACTACATGAGGTTAACTTTGGTACTGTGAGACCTGTTTGTGTTTTCGTAAATCCCAGCGAAGAAGAAGTCTATTCAGCAATATCTTATTTTGAAAATCCTATCCTGCAATTCCACGGCGATGAAACAATAGACCTATGTGAATCTTTTGGGATGGATTATTGGAAAGCTATTCGCATGGAATCAAAGGAGTCTTTAAGTCTTATTAATGAATACGAATCTGCAGATGCAATTTTATTAGAAACTTACAAAGCCGGAATGGCTGGTGGAACTGGTGAGAGCTTTAATTGGGACTGGATTACCAAAGAAGCTTTAGACAATATCAAGATCATCCTTTCAGGTGGAATTAATCTTAAAAATGTTGATAATGGATTAAATGTGAACCCTTGGTGTCTTGATATCAATTCAGGCGTAGAGTCAGAACCTGGAATGAAAGACACAACATTAATTACTAAAATAGTAGAAACAATCAGACTATGAGCAATAAAGATAATTTTCCAGATATCAACGGATTCTTTGGTGAATATGGAGGAAAGTTTGTTCCAGAAACCCTCATGTATGCACTTGATGAGCTTGAAACTACCTACCGTCAATTAAAAGACGACCCTGCATTTATTGATGAGTTTTATAAGGACTTATCGCATTTTGTGGGCAGACCTTCACCCTTGTATTTTGCAAAAAGATTAACAGAGCATTATGGCGGTGGAAAGATTTGGTTAAAAAGAGAAGACCTTAATCATACCGGCGCGCATAAAATTAATAATACAGTTGGGCAAATATTGCTTGCCAAACACATGGGTAAAAAAAGAATCATCGCAGAAACTGGAGCAGGCCAGCATGGGGTAGCTACTGCAACTGTTGCAGCTAGATTAGGCCTTGAGTGTCATATTTACATGGGTGCAGAGGATGTAAAACGTCAGTCTTTAAATGTTTATAGAATTAAATTACTCGGCGCAGAAGTGCATCCGGTTGATTCAGGCTCAGCAACTTTAAAAGATGCTTTGAACGAAGCCTTAAGGGATTGGGTAACGAATGTTGATGACACCTATTATATTATTGGTAGTGTTACTGGTCCTCATCCATACCCTATGATTGTTAGAGATTTTAATTCTGTTGTTGGTCAGGAGCTTATAACTCAATCACAAGAGCTTTTTAATGCTCTGCCTGATGCAGTGGTTGCATGTGTTGGTGGAGGCTCAAATGCAATGGGTGCTTTTTATCCTTTTATAGAAAAAGAAGGCGTGAGACTTATTGGAGTTGAAGCTGGTGGCAAGGGCGTTGAGACAGGTGAGCATGCAGCTCCATTAAATGATGGAACGCCTGGAGTTTTACATGGAGCTCGAAGTTATTTGATGCAAGATGAAGCAGGCCAGGTCAAAGATACCAAGTCAGTTTCAGCCGGCCTAGACTATCCAGGAGTGGGTCCTGAGCATTCATGGTTAAAAGATATAGGAAGAGCTGAATATGTTGCTGTAAGCGACGACGATGCGCTTAAAGCCTTCCATGAAGTCACTGAGTTAGAAGGGATTATGCCTGCGCTTGAAACAGCTCATGCTTTTGCTTATCTTCCAGTTCTCGCCAAAGAGCTTGGCAATGAAGCTAATATTGTAGTCAACGTATCTGGTAGAGGTGATAAGGATATCAACACAGTAGCTGAGATAGATGGTATTTTATTTTGAATAAATTAAATGCGAAGCTTGCTTCGTTAAAAACTGAAAACAAAAAAGCTTTAGTTGCCTATCTTGTAGCAGGAGATCCAGATCTTGATACCACACTTGAACTTATGCATCTATTTGTTAAATCTGGTGTTGATGTTATTGAAATAGGTGTGCCTTTCACTGACCCTATCGCTGAGGGACCCATTATTCAAAAAGCTCATGATAGAGCGCTAAAAAAAGATATTTCTCTTAAAAAGATCATTGATATGGTTATTGAATTTAGAAGTATTGATACAGTAACTCCTATTGTACTTATGGGATATTTGAATACCTTTATCTCTCATACAGCACTTATTGAAAAGTCAGATAGCCTGGGTGTGGATGCTTTGCTGGTAGTCGATATACCAGGAGAGCTTAAATTAGATACTTATGGATTAACAAATCCTAATATAGATACTATTTCATTAATTTCACCAACTACATCTGATGAGAGGATTAAACAAATTACTCAAAATAGCTCAGGATTTATCTATTATGTAAATTTAAGAGGCGTTACAGGCTCATCGAATTTAGACATGAATGAGATACAAAAAAATATTGGAAAAATTCGACAATATACCCAACTTCCAACTCTTGCAGGTTTTGGTATCAAGACTGCTGAAGATGCCAAGATTCTTGCAAAGTGTGCCGATGGTGTTATTGTTGGTTCATCGATTGTTGAGATGATTGATGCCGCTAAAGACACAAAAGATTTCAGCAATATAGAAGAGTATTTAAAGGATTTACATAGGGCAATTAATTAATGAACTGGTTAACAAGACTTATTCCATCCATAGGAATAAACACTTCGACCAATAAGAGCAAAGTTCCAGATGGACTTTGGATTTCATGTCCCTCTTGTGAAGCAACTTTATATAAACCTGAACTAGAAAAAGCCCTGTATGTCTGTCAAAAATGTGATCATCATTTAAGAATAGGTGCTCGCCTTCGATTAGAACAATTTCTTGATAATGCAGTCTATAAAGAAATAGCTGCTGATATTAAAAGCAAAGATCCATTAAAGTTTAAAGATACTAAATATTACACAACAAGAGTAAGGGATGCGGTAAGTGCTACTGGGGAAAATGAGGCTATTTTAATAGCCCAAGGCCATGTTAAAGATATTCCGGTAGTGATAGCTGCATTTGAGTTTAAATTCATGGGCGGATCTATGGGTGGAGTTGTTGGAGAAAAGTTTGTAGAAGGTATTAATCAGGCTATTAAAGAAAATATTCCTTTTATATGTTTCTCAACAAGTGGTGGAGCTAGGATGCAAGAATCTATGGTTTCTTTAATGCAGATGGCTAAAACCTCAGCGGCCATTCAAAGACTTAAAGCGAAAAAATTACCTTATATTTCTGTTATGGTGGATCCTATCTTTGGCGGTGTGTCAGCAAGTTTAGCTATGTTGGGCGACATTAATATTGCTGAGCCTAAAGCTTATGTTGGTTTTGCAGGCCGAAGAGTTATTGAAGATACTGTGAGAGTTGAACTACCAGATGATTTTCAAAAAGCAGAATTTTTACTAGATCATGGCGCTATTGATATGATTGTGCATAGAAGAGATTTACGAACAAAAATTGCAGGACTATTAAAAAAAATATATAAAAAATAATGAGTATTGAAAGAGTAACAGGAACTTTATTCACAGCTGCAGTTTTGCTTTTTACCTTGTTCTATCTACTGTCACCGCAACCCAAATACACTAAGCCCTTTGTTATGACAATACCTGATATAGAACAGCCAGTTTTTGATACTTCATTAATTGCAGAGCCTGTTCAGGACATAGATGTTTCCTATGAAGCGCTTGAAGCTCCAAAAGATATGGGTAAAAAAGCAGCTCAAGTTCAAATGAGTGATTTTAATTTATTTGTTGTAAGGGTGAGTGTTTTCTCTTCTTTTGATAATGCATCAAAACTAGTTCTTAAGATTAACCAAGGTGGCTACCAAGCATTTGTTGAGCCGCTTGAAACAAACGCAGAACTCCATGCAGTCTATGTAGGTCCATTTATTTCAGAAGATGAGATAAATAATAATATAATTTCAATTAATAAAATTACTGAAACAGAAGCAGGAGCAATAATGCTATGGAAGCCCTCGGTTTAAATATTACAGATTGGACCATTTTAGTTATCGTAACTATTTCAGGGATTATTTCGCTATTTCGAGGCTTCACTAAAGAATTTCTATCACTATTTCTTTGGGTATTCTCATTTTTAACAGCTATCAGTCTTGAATACCTAGTTTCACCTTTTATATCTAGCTATATAGGCAATCCGGAGATTTCTAAAATTGGTGCTTATATAGTCATCTTTGTCGCTTGTATTTTTGCAGGTGGCATTGTTATCAATATGATCAGTAAACTTATTAAATGGTCTGGTGTATCTGGATTTGATAAGTTTCTTGGTGTCCTTTTTGGAATGGGTCGAGGCTTAATAGTCATTTTTATAATTTTCTTATTAATGCCATCTGGACTAAAAAATTCAGATCTCATGTTGAATTCTAAGATTTCACCCTTTATTGAAAAAATTGCACCTCAAATAGAAGCATATATTCGAGATTTAATAGATAATGACGCCTTAATTGAAGTTAAAGACTTAATTGACACTACCGAAGAGGAAGCATAATGTGTGGAATAGTTGGTATATCAGCAGAAGATAACGTAGCTGGGGACATCTACGACGCTCTCTTGATGCTTCAGCATCGAGGTCAAGATTCTGCGGGAATGGTAGTGTGTGATGTTGAAGGTAAATTAAATTCAAGAAAATCCACAGGCTATGTAAGAGATGTCTTTCAACAAAGACATATGGAAAAGCTGCTAGGTAATGTTGGGATAGGGCATGTACGTTATCCAACAGCAGGCGGAGCAGGTGAAGAATATGCTCAACCTATGTATGTTAATTCTCCCTATGGAATAAGCTTGGCTCACAATGGCAATCTCACTAATTCTGAATCATTAGCTAACGAGTTATTTCATGCTGAAATGCGTCATCTCAATACAGACTCAGATTCTGAAGTTTTACTTAATATTTTTGCTCATGAGCTTGGAAAGCAGCGTGAAATTTTTCCTAAAGCTCAACATATATTTCAAGCAGTCACTAAAACTCACAGAAGATGCGATGGCGCATATGCGGTCATAGCACTTTTAACTGGTTTTGGTTTGTTAGGATTCAGAGACACCAATGGCATTCGTCCCTTAGTTATTGGAATTCGTAAAGGTAAAAATAGAGATGAATATATGATTGCATCTGAAAATGCTGCCTTCGCATCACTTGGATTTGAAACTCTGCGGGATGTTGAACCAGGCGAAGCTGTTTATATTGATAATAATGGCAAACTTTTTACTCAACAATGTGCAGAAGTTCATCAAGAAAGACCTTGTATCTTCGAATATGTATATTTTGCAAGACCTGACTCAACTATTGATCAAATTTCTGTTTATAAATCCAGAATGCGTATGGGGAAGATGCTTGCCAATAAGATAACTGCTGCCAAGCCTGATCATGATATAGATGTGGTTATTCCTATACCTGATAGCTCTACAACAGCAGCCTTACAGTTAGCTCATGAACTTAAAATTCCTTATAGAGAAGGTTTTGTAAAAAATAGATATATAGGCAGAACTTTTATCATGCCTAATCAAGAAGAGCGTAAAAAGTCCGTTCGAAGAAAGCTTAATATTCTAGATTTAGAATTCAGAGGTAAAAATGTTTTATTAGTTGATGACTCTATTGTAAGAGGAACTACTAGTAGAAAAATTATTGAAATGGCTAAAGAGGCCGGAGCTAATAAAGTTTATTTTGCATCAGCAGCGCCAGCTGTTAAATATCAAAACCTATATGGAATTGATATGCCAGCTACAAAAGAGCTTGTAGCCTCAAACAGAACAGATGAAGAGGTTTGTGCTGAAATTGGTGCAGACTGGCTTATTTATCAAGACTTACCAGACCTGATCGCTTCAGTGCAGGAGGGTAATACTGGGATAACTGAATTTGAGTGCTCTGTATTTACTGGCGAATATATAACCCCATTAACTGAGGGCTATCTTGAAAATCTTGAAAATTCTAGAGATGACGATTCAAAGGTGACTAGACTAAAAACTAATTAATATATTTTTTAAAGAATTTCCATATCTCTTGGCTAGTATTTATTTCATTAACGGGCCAGTCATGACCACCCTCATCAATAACATAAAACCAAACTTCACGATCTGAATTTTCAGACCAATACCTTTGAAAACTAACTGAATTTTCACCCTCAGGAACGCCAGGCAGATTCGTTATCTCACTTAATTCCAGAGCATTCATATCCACCCAAAAATCCATTACAAAAGGTATATCAGGATAGGGCCCCCATTGATCTTTATTGGCCATATCACCTTTAAAAAGCGTAACATCGTCAGCATCACCATGTACTTCAAATACTGGTAAAGGTCTCTTAGGTGAACAAGCCTCAACTGTTGTTTGCATCATACTGCCTGCAATAGGAGCAACTGCTTGAAACATATCAGAAGCAAAACAGGCCAAATAGAAACTTAAATCTCCACCATTAGACATGCCGGTCGCAAAAACATGATTTGAATTGAGCTTATATTCCTCAATAAGTTTTGTAACTAAGGCTTTAATAAAACCTAGATCATCTACTTTGGAGGATGCATGAAAATCATATCCAACATTAAAAAAATTATTATTTCTTTGATCTTTTGTTCCTTGAGGGTACACAACAAGAAATTTTTCTGTATCAGCAACTGCATTCATTCCTGAATAAGACATCATAGTTTGGGCGCTAGAGGTATAACCATGAGCAACAACAACCAGAGGTGCATTGAGGGGTAAATTTTCAGGTACATAGACTATGTAATCTCTTGAGATGCCATTGTGAAGAATGGTTTCTTGTAATCCCACATCTTCATTTGAGTCTGAGTTAACAATCCACAGAACCAACAATGTAATCGCAATAGATGAGACAACAAAAGCTCGCTTCATAAAATTAAGATGGATTAACTATGTTAATAGCAGGTATATCAGCTGAATTTGCACTGGCAACATAAGTATCTATCTCATTAAAGTTTAGATATTTATAAAGATCAGCAGCAACGGGATTAATTTCTTTCATGTATTCTTGATATTCATCAGGTGTCGGCAACCTGCCTAAAATAGCTGCTATAGCAGATAACTCTGCTGAGGCTAAATACACATTAGCACCATCACCCAATCTATTTGGGAAGTTTCTAGTTGAAGTAGAAACTACCGTTGAATTAGCTAATACTCGTGCTTGGTTCCCCATACATAAAGAACATCCTGGAATTTCAGTTCTAGCACCAGAGGTTCCAAAGACATTGTAGATACCTTCTTCCATTAATTGTTTTTCATCCATTTTTGTTGGAGGAACAACCCAAAGTCTTGCTTTGGTCCCATTATATTTCTTCAATAAATGTCCAGCTGCTCTGAAATGACCAATATTAGTCATACATGAACCGATAAAGACCTCTTGAATTTCTGTATTACAAACTTCTGATAAAGGTCTGACATCATCAGGATCATTTGGACATGCTAACAGTGGCTCTTTTATTTCATTTAAGTCTATTTCTATAATTTCAGCGTATTCTGCATCTGCATCAGGCACTAATAGTTCAGGATCAGCGATCCATTCTTCCATTGCTTGAGCTCGTCTTTCTAATGTTTGCGCATCACCATATCCACTAGCTATCATCCATCGGAGCATGACAATGTTAGATTTAAGATATTCAATGATTGGTTCTTTGTTTAGTCTCACTGTACATCCAGAAGCTGATCTCTCAGCTGATGCATCAGATAATTCAAAAGCTTGTTCAACTTTCATATCAGGCAGGCCTTCTATTTCAAGACATTTACCAGAGAAGACATTCTTTTTACCTTCTTTAGCAACAGTAAGTGAACCGCTTTGAATAGCTGCATAAGGAATAGCGTTCACTAAATCTCTTAGCGTAATACCTGGTTGCATTTCTCCTTTAAAGCGAACCAAAACAGATTCAGGCATATCTAAAGGCATAACTCCAAGCGTAGCTGCAAAAGCAACTAAGCCTGAGCCAGCTGGAAAACTTATTCCTAGAGGGAATCTGGTATGACTATCTCCACCAGTTCCAACTCCATCAGGTAATAACATTCTATTGAGCCATGAGTGAATAATTCCATCACCTGGTTTTAAAGAAACTCCACCTCGATTCATAATAAAGTCTGGAAGATTATGTTGAGTCTCTATATCAACCGGCTTTGGGTAAGCAGCAGTATGACAAAAAGATTGCATAACTAAGTCAGCTGAAAAACCTAAACAAGCTAACTCTTTTAGCTCATCTCGTGTCATCGGACCGGTAGTATCTTGCGATCCAACAGTTGTCATTCTTGGCTCACAATAAGTACCAGGTCTAATACCAGCAACACCACAAGCTTTTCCAACCATCTTTTGAGCTAAGGTATAACCTTTACCAGAGTCTTCTTGATCATCAGGTCGTCTGAAAACTTTAGTTGGTTCTAAATCTAGCGCATCACGAGTTTTGTCTGTTAATTGTCTGCCAATGATTAAAGGAATTCTGCCATTAGCTCTGACTTCATCAAGCAGCACTTCTGTTTTGAGTTCAAATGTTGTGAGAACTTCGTTGCTAGTAGCATCAAGAATGTTACCTTCATAAGGCTCTAGAATTATTTCCTGACCCATCTTCAGAACAGATACATCAAATTCTATAGGAAAGGATCCAGAATCTTCCATTGTATTAAAAAAGATAGGAGCTATTTTGCTACCAAAACAAAATCCACCTTCTTTTTTATTAGGTATTGAGGGAATATCATCTCCCATATGCCATAAGACTGAATTAGTAGCTGATTTTCTAGAAGAACCAGTTCCAACTACATCACCAACAAATGCTAATGGGTTACCTTTTTTCTTTAATTCCTCAATGGTTTCAAGTGGAGTATCTAAACCTTCTCTAGGCATTTTAAACATAGCAAGAGCATGCAGAGGTATATCAGGTCTAGACCAAGCATCGGTTGCTGGAGATAAATCATCAGTATTGATTTCACCAGTGACTTTATAAACAGTAAGTTTTATTTGTGCTGGAATTTCAGGCTTGTTTGTAAACCATTCACCTTCAGCCCAAGAATCTATAACTTGTTTTGCATAAACATTAGTTTTGGACAGTTCAAAAATTTCATTAAAAGCATCAAAGATCAGTAAAGTTCTGCTTAAAGCTACAGCAGCAGCTTCGCCGAGTTCATCTATTGATAAACATGCCACAAGAGGTTGAATGTTATAACCTCCAAGCATAGTGCCAAGGATTTTTACAGCATCGTTTTGAGTAATATAAGGACTTTGGGTTTTACCTGTTGTTATATCAGCTAAAAAACCTGCTTTAACATATGCAGATTGATCTACTCCAGCTGGAACCCTTTCTTTTAATAGCTCAAGTAAGAACTCAGACTCATCATGAGTTTCTTTTAAAAGATCCACCAGCAAGGCAGTTTGCTCAGCATCTAAAGGTAGAGGAGGTATGTTTTGTTCTGCACGTTCTTGCGCATGAAGTCTGTATTCTTTAATCATAATTGTTTCCCATGCTATTTTACTGCTGTTAGGAGTCAGTAGCCACTAATTCACTGATAATATTTTTAAAAATAAGGTATTATTTGGAAAATACTATGTCAATGTCTCGATCAACAACGCCCTGTCTTGGAATATGCTCAACAACCTATGGGGATAATGTTTGTAAGGGCTGTAAACGCTTCGTTCACGAGGTAATTGATTGGAACAAATTTAATTCAAATGAAAAAGAGGTAGTAAATAATCGTTTAGAAAAATTTAAGCAAATTGTCTTAAAAGAACGCTTTTGTGTTGATGATCAAGATTTACTGGCAAGCAAACTTAAAGAAAATGGCATTCGTTTTAACGATAGCTTAGATCCCATTACTTGGATATTTGATCTTTTAAGAGCTTCAGGAAGCCAAGAATTAGATTTAGATGAGTTTGGTATTACTGCTAGTAATAACGAATTATTATCTATTACCAGAGATGCTATTAATAAAGAGTTTCTTGAACTCTCAGAAGCTCATCACGATAGGTACTTTAAAGCGCTTTAACTATTTAGCTGGTGGCCATAAAAATAATTGAGAGGTCTTTTGCATATATTCAGCATAATCTGATCTTCTTTCCAGGCTTCGATCATCCATCATCTTGCAAGTTACCAAAGCAAACATAAGGTACATACTTAAAGGGCATATAAATAACCAGACAGGATAATTATCTCCAGCTACAGCCATTAAAAATAAGCCTAGCCAAAATGAAATTTCACCAAGGTAATTAGGATGTCTAGAGAATTTCCAAAATCCAGAACGCATCGTGGTTCCATGATTAGATGTGTTGCTAGCAAATGCTCGCATTTGTTTATCAGCAAGAGTTTCTAAAGTTACTGCTAGTACAGTAAAGATACTTGCACAATACAAGAGCCAAGTTACATCACCTATATCTTTGGAAAGAATATAGTAAATTGGCAGCAAGGATAGGTTGACCTGAAAGGTAGGGAATAAATGAATACCAAAGAAATCAACAAAATTAACCCATAATCTTGAGCCCTTTTTAAGATTTACATAACGAAAATCTTCTTCTATTAATCCTGGCCATTTTCTAATCCAGTTTAAATTCAATCTAAATGACCAAAAGATTACAGGGATTAATACCAAGAGAATTTTCTCATAATCTACCACGCCTGATTCTGGCCAAAGAGCTACATAGACTGCAATAGGAGCAGGAGCAAAGGACCAAAAAGGATCATACAAACTAGAATTTTTATAAACAAAACTTCCGATATAAACAATACAAGTTGCAACAAAATGGGCAAAAGATACGACGACCCACTGATGAGCTCCAATAATTTGATTGGCAGAATAGATCGCAACAACAAAGGCTATTAAATATACCCAAAAGCAAATTAAAAGACCTTTGTGTCGCTCGTTCATATATCTAAATAAGATTTATACCCATATTAACCAGTAAGGCAATTGAGACAAACCAGACAAGTCCTCTAACTGGCTGTGGCACATAAGTTGAACCTTCTTTGGGTGACTGTAAGCCAATTCCAGTAATGTAAATGACTGCATAGATAATTCTTGCTATTAACCAATAGGCAGCTAGATAGAAATTTGCATCCACACCAAGATGAATGGAGAGTATTGCCAGAGCAAAAAATACCGGCAAAGATTCTCTTAGGTTATGTACTGCATTATCAGCTCTACTTTTGACTGCTGCGCTAGCACGCTCTCTTAATACGGCCGCAGTTATTATTTGTATCAGATACAGCAGAGCTGTATAGAGTATTAACGCAATCATTATTTGTTAGGGTTTACAGTAACTTCTAATGGAACCATGACATGAACAAAATCATTGCCTTCCCACATTACATAAGGTCCACCGGCATAAGGGTCTCTTGGCATATCTTTCATTAAACTTGCTGGCATTAGCATCATGATGTGTGGTCCTTCTTGAACCCATACACCTGAAGATTTATCAGTATTAAAAGGATTATCATTATCTACCGCAACATCACCTTGGAGCATGTAAGACATACCAAAGCCTTCTTCCTCAGAATCATATTCCCCTTGTGCCATGAAAGCTGCAAGCCATCTCTGCCACGCTTTATCAACACACATTGGATTTACATTCTCATTAGGCGGAGTGCCTGGCATACAGGTCCAACCATTAGTTCCTTCAACTAAAATAGTTCCATCTGAACTCATGATTGTTGCATCGTCACTAACATTAGCTGGTGCAGCAGATCTGGCTATTTTAATAACTTCTGCTTTTGATATTTTGTGTCCTGAAGCTTCATGATGCATCGCAGATGCAAATGGAATTAACATTAAGCAACTCAAGATAGTAAACATTATTTTTTTCATTTTATTTCCTTTTAAAAAAGTAATTAGTCATTAAATGTAGATGAATATGTAATTAAATCAAGTCTATTTTGTAGAACTAATCGACCAAAGGTATCTCATACCAGCTAGTAGTATATTTTGGTGAAACCATATTTTGTCGCATAGGAGAGTAGAGGGATGTATTTTGTGATGCGAAATAAATTTGTGTCTTATACGTATTCATAGCGTCGATATATTCCATTAAATAAGAATTGTCTTTAGGTGCATTAGAATCTTGAAACAAGGAGTATTGTTTTATATTTTCGCTTGAAAATAAACTCAATAAAACTCCAGCTTTTGCATAGGAATAATTAGGTTTAAAAATAGGTTTCAGTGCAATCTTAGCGCCATGTAATATATCTCTAGTGTCGTTAGTGGGACTGTGGAATTGAAAACTATTGAAGCCTCTATGCTGAGGTTTTTTATCATTAAAGGGGCTTGTTCTTACAAAGACAGAAACCTGTAAACATTTTTGTTTTTCATCTCTTAATTTCTCTGTAGCTCTTACTACAAAGTTGCTCACAATAGGTTGAAGTGTAGATAGATGATCTACTCTTTGACCAAAACTTCGACTGACAACAATTTGTTTTTTTGCTGCTACATCATGTTCTAGTTCAAGACATCTTTCCCCACGTAACTCTCTGACAGTTCGTTCTAATACTATGCTAAATTTTTGCCTAATATGAGCAGGATCACACTGGGCTAAATCTAAAGCTGTAACAATACCCATGCGTTGTAAGTGTTGATTTATTCTTCTGCCCACACCCCAAACTTCGCCTACAGGAGTTAGTGATAAAGCTTCTGTAATTTCTTTTTGTGTAATGAGTTGCACAACCCTTGTAGCTACATTCTTTTTTTTAACTTGATAGATAGCTACTTTTGTTAAAGTTTTAGTTGGAGCTATACCAACACGAACCGGTACCCCGGTCCATTGTTTAATAACACCTCGTACATGACATCCAAACTTGTACAGATTAAAGTTTTTATCCAGTCTATCTAAATCCAGAAAAGCTTCGTCAATACTATAGACTTCTATACTTGGAGAGACTGATTCTAATATGTTCATTACTCGTGCAGACATATCCCCATACAAGGCAAAATTAGAAGAAAAAACATAACCACCATGCTTTAAATAATGATCTTTAACTTTAAACCAAGGCACCCCCATACCAACACCTAAAGCCTTAGCTTCTTTGCTTCTAGCAATGACACAACCATCATTATTAGAGAGGACTACGATAGGTTTATTGTTTAAATCAGGACGAAATATTCTTTCACAAGATGCATAAAAGCTATCGCAATCTACCAAAGCTAGTGGCATTAAAATTTATTAATTGCAGCGGTAACAGTTCCTAGTATTTCTAATTCTTGACCTTGATTTAAAAAGATAGGAGGGTACTCAGGATTATCTGGCATTAAACACATTCTTGGTTTTAACTTTAAGCGTTTACATACAAACTCACCATCAATAGAGGCAACAACAATACAATCATGGGAAGGCTTAATACTACGATCAACTACAAGTACAGCCTGATCTGTTATTCCAGAACCAAGCATAGATTGCCCTTGAGCTCTTACTAAAAAAGTTGCAGCGCCATTTTTAATAAGATGTTTATTTAGATCAATGGGGCTTTCCATATAGTCACTTGCTGGACTTGGAAACCCTGCATGGACTGACTCTAGAAAGTAGGGCACAAATATGGCCGGCAGATTTTCTTCAGATATTTTTCCGATATAGTTAACTTTCATGGTGTTTTAATGCTGTATGTTTATACAGTATATTTAAACATAGCTATTTGTAAAGTTTTTATTATTTCTT
>CAZJJG010000023.1:0-21977 GCA_964546275.1 uncultured Gammaproteobacteria bacterium | reverse complement strand
GCTGGAGGTTTACTTGAAATATCGTAAACAACTCTGCTTACATCTTCTATTTCATTAACAATTCTATTGGATACATGCTCTAAGAATTCATAAGGCAGATGTGCCCATCTTGCGGTCATGAAATCTACTGTCTCAACAGCCCTTAAGGCTATAACTTCTGCATAGCGTCTTTCGTCCCCTACTACACCAACAGATTTAACTGGTAAGTACACAGCAAATGCTTGGCTTACTTTATCGTAGAGATCAGCTTTTATGAGTTCTTGGATAAAAATATAGTCAGCTTCTTGCAAGATAGCAGTTTTATCTTTAGTTATTTCTCCAAGAATTCTTACCCCTAGTCCTGGTCCTGGAAATGGATGTCTGTATAGCATTTCAGGAGATAAGCCTAACTCTACTCCCATTCTTCTAACTTCATCTTTAAATAAATCTCTTAGTGGCTCTACTAGATCCATTTTCATTTCTTCAGGTAATCCGCCAACATTATGATGCGACTTAATAACTCTAGCCTCTTTTGATTCTGACCCTGAAGACTCAATTACATCAGGGTAAATAGTTCCTTGGGCTAGAAAATGTACATCTTTTATTTTAGTAGCTTCCGCATCAAAAACATCAATAAAAGTTCTACCTATAATTTTTCTTTTTTGCTCAGGGTCTTTCACGCCTTTTAAATGACGTAAAAATACCTCTTCACTATCTGATTTAATAACATTTAAGTTCATATTATCTTTAAAGGTCTGCATAACTTCGTCAGCTTCGCCTTTTCTTAATAATCCATTATCAACAAAAACACAGACTAGTTTTTTTCCAATGGCTTGATGCAATAAAGCTGCGGTAACTGATGAATCAACTCCGCCAGATAAACCTAGCAGCACTTTATTATCTCCAACTTGATCTTTAATCTCTTGGATTCTTTGGGTTATTAGATCGTCCATCTTCCAGTCATTGCTAGCGCCACATATTTTAAATATAAAATTATCTAAAATAACTCTCCCGCTCTCTGTGTGTGTTACTTCTGGATGAAATTGCAAAGCAAAAATAGGTTTTGAATCATGCTGCATAGCTGCTATTGGAGCAGTTGCAGTAGATGCAAGTAAAGTGAAGTTATCTGGTATATCTTGAACCTGATCTCCGTGACTCATCCAAACATTTAAAGTTGTATCTAGATCAGAGAATAATGCTGATTCTGCTTTCACTTCAATTTCAGCATGACCAAACTCCTTATGATCTGCTGAAACAACTTGGCCACCCATTTGTTCAGCTAAAGTCTGCATTCCATAACAAATTCCAAGCAAGGGAATATCTAAGTCAAAAGCTATTTGGGGTATTCTTGGTGTATGACTTTGAGTGACTGAATCTGGGCCGCCTGAGAGAACAATACCCTTTGGATTGAGAGCTTTAATCTTTGCCTCATCAATATCCCAAGGAAGTATCTCAGAATAGACATTGCTTTCTCTTATTCTTCTAGCAATTAACTGCGTATATTGAGATCCAAAATCTAAAACTAGAATAGTATCTATGTGTTTATTAGCCAATGAGATTTTTGCTTTAGCATCCATAATTAAAAAAATTTAAGTGTTAACTTCTCTGATAATTCGGAGCTTCTTTAGTAATCATTACATCATGCACATGACTTTCTGTCATCCCTGCGTTAGTAATCTCTACAAATTGGCTATCTTTTTGCATTTGTTTAATAGTTTTACAGCCAACATAGCCCATGCTTTGACGAACTCCACCTATGAGCTGATTGATCACATTTTCAACCCAGCCTTTGTAAGGAACTCTTCCTTCAATACCTTCGGGAACTAATTTTTCACTATCTACATCTTCTTGGAAATACCTATTTGCATCTTGTCTTTCAGACATAGCTCCTATAGAACCCATGCCTCTATAAGTTTTAAAGCTTCGACCTTGAAATAACTCAACTTCACCAGGCGCTTCCTCAGTTCCTGCAAATAAGCTACCCAACATAACTGAATCAGCTCCAGCAGCAAGTGCTTTTGAAACATCGCCTGAAAAACGAATACCGCCATCAGCAATAATAGCCATATCGCTGTCTTGTAAAGCATTTTTAATTGTCATGATCGCTGTCATTTGAGGAACCCCAATACCTGCAATAATTCTAGTAGTGCAAATTGAGCCAGGGCCCATTCCAACTTTTACCGCATCTGCTCCAGCTTCTTGCAAAGCGAGAGCCCCTTCTGGAGTTGCAACATTGCCACCAATAACATCAATATCTTTAAACTCTGCTTTAATCTTTTTAATGGTATCAATTACATTTTTTGTATGGCCATGCGCACTATCGACAACAAACAAATCTACACCTGCTTCCACTAAGCCTTGAGCTCTTTCTAGCGTATCTGAGCCAGTGCCTATTGCAGCGCCAACCATAAGTTGACCTTGGGCATCTTTAGTTGCATCAGGGTGTTCAGCTGATTTCTCAATATCTTTCATGGTAACAAGACCAGTAAGCTGACCTGAAGTATCTACAACTAGAATTTTTTCAATTCTATTGTTATACATTAATTTTTTTACTTCATCTTGAGATGTACCTTCTGTAACTGTTATTAGTTTTTCTTTAGGAGTCATAATTGAGGCAACAGGAGCATCCATATTGTCGGCATATTTAAAATCTCTTCCAGTAACAATACCTTTAAGCTCATTATCATCCACAACAGGCATGCCAGAAATTTTTAACTCTTCAGTTAATTGCTTTAATTCTCCAATAGTTTTAGTAGATCTAATGGTAGAAGGATCTCTAACCACGCCACTTTCATGTTTTTTAACAGCTCTGACTTGCAAACATTGATCTTTAATAGAGGAATTTTTATGAATAATACCAATCCCACCAACTTCAGCTAAAGCTATAGCCATGCGTGATTCGGTAACTGTATCCATTGCTGCTGATAATAAAGGTATCTTTAAAGATAGATTTTTTGTGAGTTTGGTTTCTAGCGAGGCTTCACTAGGCATAAAATCGCTGTACCTCGGTAAAAGAAGTACATCGTCAAATGTTAAGGCTTTTTGTTTTACTTTGTCCATGCGAGATTATAACTCAAGATTATAGGTAAAAAAAAGTGGTCTAAGGTATTCCTAGCAATTTATGCTGCTGCAGGCTTAATTTCCATCGTGGATTTTTCTTACAATACTCTATAGTTTTAAAGGTATTTTCCTCGCCTTTTTCAGAATCTAAAGGCTGAAGAAAATAATGATCAAAAGTAAGATTTTGTAAATGATCTAGCTGTATCTCCTCTTGAGGGAAAACAACCTTTAACTCATTTCCTTTCGATACTATTAATGATGACCCTGCTTTAGGTGAGACGCAGATCCAATCTATTTCAAAATCAATTTTAATAGTTCCATTAGTTTCAATTGCAGTTTCAAAATTATGCTTTTTACATATTTCTACAAGCTCTTTGTCTAATTGCAGCATTGGTTCCCCACCAGTGAAAACAATATAACCATGATCAGAAGATCCCCATACATATTTAATTTTTTTAACTAAATCCTCAGCTGAATATCTACCTCCATTTTCTCCATCAGTTCCAACAAAATCAGTATCACAGAAGTTGCAGATAGCATCAGCTCGATGTTTTTCTTTACCTGACCATAAATTACATCCTGTAAATCTTACAAATACCGCAGTGCGTCCACTTTGAGCGCCCTCACCTTGGATAGTTTTGTATATCTCTTTTATTGAATACATTAAGAGTAAATTAAAGGGTCTGAAGTATTATTATCAGAAAAAGCTTCAAGCCTCTCAACGCATGAGCCACACTTACCGCATGCTTTTTCTTGGCCTTCATAACAGGTCCATGTCTTAGAATAATCAATACCTAGACCAAGGCCTATTTTAAAGATCTCACCTTTGTTTAAATTAATAAAAGGCGCTTTAATTGACACTGAAGATGGATCACATAATCCAGCAGCAGTATCCATAGATGCTAAGAATTCTGGTCTACAGTCTGGATAAATAAAATGATCGCCTGCATGAGCTCCATACCAAACTTCATTAATGTCATGCGCAATTGAATAAGCAATTGCATAAGAAATAAAAATCATATTTCTATTAGGTACTATAGTGGATTTCATTGATTCTTCTTTGTAGCTTCCATGGGGTATTTTATTATCGACATCTACTAAAGATGTTGAACCAAATATGCTTGCAGGATCTCCAATATCAATAAGTGTATGTTTCAAACCATGCTCATTACAATTCTGTTTTGCAAAATTAATTTCTTTAATATGTTTTTGGCCGTAACTAAATGTAATGCAATCAACAGAAAAATTTTGATTTAAAGCATGCTGCAACAAAGTATAAGAATCAGAGCCGCCTGAATAGATGAGAGTAATTTTTTTCAATTTTCTAAGTAAAGGCTATCTGTTTTTGCTGCACAAATAAAATCATTCTGATGAAGACCTTGAATCTTATGAGACCACCAAAGCACTGAAACTTTACCCCACTCTAAAATAATTTGTGGATGATGATCTTCTTGATCAGCCATTTTTGCCACTTTATTAGAGAAATTGACACTACTTTCATAATCAGAAAAGCTAAAAACTCTTTTAAGCTGATCGATAGGCTCACAGATAAGCTCCCATTTTGAGATTTGCAGCATCAAAGCTTCAATATCTTGCTCTAAAACTTTTGGAGCATCTATTCGGCAAGCTTCACACGACTGAGTTAATAAATCACTCACCAATACCGCCTTTTGTAAGTTTTGCTGGATCTAATAATTTTTTTAATTCAGATTTACTCATTCCAGTTTCTTCATGAGCAACATCAATAATAGATCTATTCTCTTTATAAGCTTTTTTTGCTACTGCTGCTGCTTTGCTATAGCCAATACTTCTATTTAAAGCAGTAACAAGAATAGGATTCTTCGACAAAGATTCATTAATATTTTTAGAATTTACTTTAAATGTTTTAATGGCCTTATTAGCCAATAAAGGCATGGCATTTCCAAGTAGATTTATACTTTTTAATAGATTGTATGCAACAACAGGCAGCATAACATTTAGCTGAAAGTTACCACTTTGCCCAGCTATTGAGATACTAGTATCATTACCAATAACGTCAGCACAAACCATAGCAACTGCTTCAGGTATAACTGGATTTACTTTACCTGGCATGATGCTGCTTCCTGGCTGTAAAGCTTCTAGCTCAATCTCACCAAGACCAGTTAAAGGACCACTATTCATCCATCTTAAGTCATTAGAAATTTTCATTAAAATAATACTTAAATTCTTTAAAGCTGATGAAAGCTCAACAGCATTATCAACTGAACTTAATCCTTGAAAAAAGTTTTTAGCTGGTTTTGTTTTTAATTTTGCGACTTTATTAACTTCTAGACAGAAATTTTTTGAGAAATCTTTATGGCTATTGATACCTGTACCAATTGCTGTTCCACCTTGCGATAACTCATTCATTCTATTGGTTGATTTTATTAAACTGCTTTTTGAAAATTCTAATTGAGCCTTCCAACCAGATAATTCTTGAGAGAAATCTATTGGCATAGCATCCATCAGATGAGTTCTGCCAGTTTTTACATTTCCCTTTAAACTTTTCATTTTCACATCAATTGCATTTATAAGAGTATCTAGACTAGGCAGAAGTAACCTTTCCATGTCTATAAGCGCACTAATGCATATTGCTGTTGGTATGACATCATTAGAACTTTGGCTCATATTCACATCATCATTAGCATCAATTTTTAATTTAGAAGCTTTTGAAGCTAAATTAGCAATAACCTCATTCGCATTCATGTTAGTGCTTGTACCAGACCCGGTTTGAAAAACATCTAGCGGGAAAGCTTCATCATATGAACCTTTAGATACATCTTTTGCTGCTACTTTAATAGCAGTAGCTTTTTTTGAGTTTAAAAGTTTTAATTTTTGATTAGCTGCCGCTGCTGAATACTTAATTATTCCAAGAGCTTCTATAAATGACCTTCCAAATGGAAAAGCAAATTTGATTCCACTGATTGTAAAATTATTTAAAGCTCTTTGAGTTTGAGCGCCCCATAATGCTTTTTGAGGGACTTTAACATCGCCTAGACTATCTTTTTCAATTCTATATTTCATAATAATCTCTTTATTTGGTATCCTATTTTAACATTCAATGGTTCTAAGGGGGATATATACAATGACAAATGTTTCACCAATCAAAATTGACATATCAGATGGACGACTTCCTTTAAAAGATAAGGGTCTAGAAATGACGGAGTTTGCAAATGTTGCAGAACTCAGAAGAAACCAATTAGAGAAATTAGCAGCTGGATTTAGAATGTTTGCATACTTCGGTTTTAATGAAGGTGTAGCTGGACATATCACTCTCAGAGATCCTGAATTCCAGGATCATTTCTGGGTAAATCCATTAGGAGTTCATTTTTCACAGATCTCTGTATCAGATTTAATTCTAGTGAATCATGATGGCAAAGTTGTTCAAGGTGATCAGCCTGTAAACGTAGCAGCTTTTGCTATTCACTCAAGATTACATGCTGCCAGACCTGATGTTAATGCTGCGGCGCACTCTCATTCAATATACGGTAGAACCTTTTCAACTTTAGGAAAACCTCTTGATCCAATATCCCAAGATGCATGTGCATTTTATGAAACCCAGGGGTTGTATAAAGATTTTTCAGGAGTTGTAGAAGAAGTTGATGAAGGTGATGAAATTGCTAAAGCTTTAGGTGATAAAAAAGTGATTATCTTGCAAAATCATGGAATTCTAACTACTGGGCCTTCAGTAGATATCG
Source organism: uncultured Gammaproteobacteria bacterium (assembly GCA_964546275.1). Taxonomy (GTDB): domain Bacteria; phylum Pseudomonadota; class Gammaproteobacteria; order Magnimaribacterales; family D2472; genus MED-G78. Next base: position 15,222 of record CAZJJG010000023.1, on the reverse strand, counting down.
CTCTATGGTTTTACATGTCAATGGAGAGATGTTGCCAAGCTCAACTTATGGCTGAAGCTGCAGGTGAGCCAATTGTTATTTCTCATGATACGGCGGTTAAAACTAGAAACTTTATAGCAAATGATATGGCGGCATGGGCAAGCTACCAACCAGCATTTGATATGATTGTTAAAAAAGAACCTGATTTATTAGATTAGATCTATGGCGCAATTACAGCCTTAGTTTCAAGACACTCTTCTAAACCATGGCGACCATGCTCTCTTCCGTTTCCTGAAGATTTGTAGCCTCCAAAAGGAGCCCCTGTTCCTTTAGCTCCGCCATTTATAATGACTTGGCCAGCTCTAATCTTTTTAGCAACTTCATGCGCATGACTTGCTTCACCTTGAATATATCCAGCTAATCCATACTCGGTATCATTAGCAATTGCAATTGCCTCATCTTCTGTTTCATATTTAATCATACAAAGTACTGGACCAAATATTTCTTCATTAGCAATAGTCATATCAGTAGTAACATTTGCAAAAACCGTTGGCTGAACATAATAACCTTTATCACACCCATCAGGTCTTTCAACGCCTCCTGCTACTAGTGTTGCTCCCTCTTCTATACCCAACTCAATTAATCTTAAGATTTTCTCATATTGAGTTTTATTGGCTATTGGGCCAATTCTAAACTCTCCTTGAGGATCACCAACAGAAGTATTGTTAGCAGTTAAAGTTGCAACTTCTACAGCTTGATCATAATTTTTAGAAGAAATTAACATTTTTGTTGGTGCATTACATGACTGACCTGAATTTAGAAAACAATGACCCGCTCCACCCTTAACTGATTTTTCTAAATCAGCAACATCATCTAGAATTATATTAGAAGACTTGCCGCCAAGCTCTTGATGAACACGCTTTACCGATGAAGCTGACGCTTGAGCAACAGCAATACCAGCTCTAGTAGAGCCAGTAAATGACATCATATCAACACCCTCATGCTCTGAAAGTGCCGCTCCTACTATAGGTCCATAACCATTTACTAAATTAAAAATACCATCAGGAACTCCAGCTTTATCAAAGACCTCTGCCAAAAGCATTGCACAATAAGGTGAAATTTCACTAGGCTTTAAAACCATAGTGCAGCCTGCTGCTAATGCTGCTGATACTTTTGTAGTTATTTGATTCATTGGCCAGTTCCAAGGAGTAATCATGCCAACGACTCCGATAGGCTCCTTCATTAAAATATAATCACCCTCTGCTTTTTCAAATTCGTATTCTTTAAGAGCATCTAGCGTTTCATTAAGATTTTTAATACCTGTCTTTGCCTGAGCTGCACTTGAAAGCCAAATAGGTGCTCCCATTTCTTCAGTTATAGTATCAACAAAGTCTTGATATCTATTTTCATATTCTGAAATAATATTATTTAATAATTCAATTCGGTCATCCTTTGATGAATATTGAAATATTTTAAAAGCTTCAGAAGCTGCAATAACTGCTCTATCAACATCTTTTTTTGTGCCTGCAGCTACATGACCAATTACATTTTCATTTGCAGGATTGATAACCTCAATTGTCTCACTAGATTCAGATTGAACCCATTGACCATTGATGTAAAAATCTAATTTGTCTTTCATATCGATAACTCCAAGGTATTAAATTATTTTAAGGATTCAAATTATAATTCATTAACACTTAAGCTTTAAAGTGAAAATGCTAAAGAATTAAAATAAACCTTCAATATTTTTATTTTCATCCACGCCTATATTCTCTGAAGCTGGTTTTCTAGGAAGACCGGGCATGGTCATAATAGCTCCACAAACAACTACAATAAATTCTGCGCCTGAAGATAAACGGATTTCTCTAATTGGAATTTCATGCCCTGTTGGAGCTCCCATCAATAGCGGATCAGTTGAAAAGCTATACTGTGTCTTAGCCATACAAATTGGATAATTTCCATATCCATTTTTATCAAAATCAGCAAACTGCTGCCTAACTTTTTTATCAGCTACTATATTTGCAGCACCATAGATATTGCGGGCAATATATTCGGTCTTTTCCAATAATGGCATATCATCGGCATAGAGTGTTCTAAAAGTTGATTCCTTAGAATCTACCATTTCACAAACATGCTTTGCTAAATCTGCAGCACCTTTACCGCCATCAGACCAATGCGATGAAATTTTGCATTCGACATTTAAATTTTTACAAAAATCTATAATTGCTTGATGCTCAGCTTGAGTGTCTGTTGCAAACTCATTGATGCCTACCACTACCGGCACTCCAAACTGACCTATATTTGCAATATGCTTCTCTAAATTTTTACAACCCTCTGTAATTGCTTCAATATTTTCATCCTTGAGATTATCTTTGCTAATACCTCCGTGCATTTTTAATGCTTTGGTAGTAGCGACTAATACAACTGCATCTGGTGAAAGACCAGCTTTTCTGCATTTAATATCAAAAAACTTTTCTGCTCCTAGATCAGCACCAAACCCTGCCTCAGTAACAACATAATCAGCTAATTTTAATGCTGTTTTAGTTGCTACAACTGAATTACAGCCATGAGCAATATTTGCAAAAGGTCCTCCGTGCATAAGAGCTGGATTATTTTCTAGTGTTTGCACTAAATTAGGTTGGAATGCATCTCTAAGTAAAGCAGTTACTGCTCCATGTGCATTAAGTTGCTTAACAGTTATTGGCTCTAAGTCTCTTGAGTAACCAATAGTTATATTGCTTATTCTTTTCTCAAAATCATTAAGATCTGAAGCCAAACAAAATACAGCCATAATTTCTGATGCAACAGTTATATCAAAACCACTTTGTCTAGGAACGCCATTTGCAGTGCCACCAAGGCCGCATGTGATATCTCTTAATGATCTATCATTCATATCAACAACTCTTTTCCAGGTAATTCTTCGAGGGTCTATATTTAAAGAGTTTTCCCAATGGATATGATTATCAATAATAGCCGATACAAGGTTATGCGCTGCCCCAATAGCATGGAAATCTCCAGTGAAATGAAGATTAATATCAGTCATTGGAATAACTTGAGCATAACCACCACCTGCAGCTCCACCCTTCATACCAAAACAAGGACCTAGACTTGGTTCTCTAAGACAAATCATTGCTTTTTTATCTATATGACATAGCCCATCAACTAACCCTACACTTGTAGTGGTTTTTCCCTCTCCCGCAGGAGTTGGTGATATAGCGGTAACCAAGATAAGCTTCCCATCTTTTTTATCTTTACATTGATCAATAAAGTCATAATTAATTTTAGCTTTATCATTGCCGTATAAGATCAAATTCTCTTCTGGAATTCCAAGAGAATCGCCAATATCTGTTATGTGTTTTTTTGATGCAGCACTTGCTATCTCTAGGTCTGATAGAAAATCTTTCATAATCTGGCTCCCCTTAAATATATAATCTTGAATAAAGTATACATAAGAAGAAATAAGTTAACTATGGAATTTTTAACTAGAATTTTTAGCAGCATTAAAGACATCTATAGCTCTAAGTCTTGACTCTTTAAGGTCTAAAATCTGAAGAGGATAATTAAGATGTTTTCTAATTTCTTTAGATGGATCATGAATTTCTGATTTATCTAAATCTTTTAGTTCAGGAACATATTTTTTAATAAATAATCCTTCTTTATCAAAATTCTTTGACTGAGTTATGGGATTAAAAATCCTAAAATAAGGTGCAGCGTCTGTTCCAGTTGAACTGCTCCATTGCCATCCACCATTATTTGAAGCAAAGTCGCCATCTATAAGGTTTTGCATGAAATATGCTTCACCTAATCTCCAATCATGCAGCATATTTTTTGTAAAAAACATTGCAACAACCATTCTAAGCCTATTATGCATCCAGCCTTCGTGAAGTAATTGCCTCATAGCTGCATCAATTAAAGGAAAGCCAGTTTGCCCATGTTTCCATGCATCAAGTTTATCTTTATCAAATTGCCACTGAATATTCTTTGTATAGTCTTGAAAAGGCTTGCCTCTACTAACCTTTGAAAAAGAAAACATAATATTTCTATAGAACTCTCTCCATACTATTTCATCAATCCACTTAGTAATGCCAGTATTACCAGAGGTAAGCTCAAAATTATTTCTTTTTAATCCCTCTAAAATACATCTTCTAGACGATATAACTCCACATGCAAGATATGGCGATATCCTACTGGTACCATTTAGAATTGGATCATTTCTGTCTTTAGAATAATTTATAGCTCTATTATCTAAAAAATCATTTAACTGAATCAAAGCATTTGTTTCTCCAGCTGGCCACAAATTCATATCTACAGAATGCTTAGATGAAAAGTTAAAATCGAAGTTACTGATATTAGATTGAATTTCTAATTTATTTTTTACTGGGTAATTAAATTCAATATCTAAGAATTTCATATCAAAATTTTCTACCCAACGCCTTTTAAAAGGAGTAAAAACTGAAAAGGGATTATCTTGGCCTGTTCTTAAAAAACCAGGTTCATAAATAATTTGGTCATTAAAGATTTCAAAATCGATCTTAGATTCTATTAACTGCTGCTCAACAGATTTATCTCTATTAATTTCATCAAATCCAAACTCTTTTCCCCAATAAACCTTATCTATCGAGTGCTCTTTAATAAGATTGCTGATGTTTTGATCTACTGAACTGAAATCTTTATTGTCGATTACTAGAATTGGTATATTGATTGAATTCAAATTTTCTTCTAAAGATTGAAGATTCTTAATTAAGAATTCAACCTTGATATTCGCTTCATTGTGCATATTAAGCTGTTCGGGTGACCACAAATAAATAGCTAATACAGCATCACACTCCTCACATGCTTTTCTTAGCCCTGGATTATCATCCATTCTAATATCATTTCTCAACCACACTAATCCATTCATTAAATAATCCTTTTTATAATTTTCTCACTCAACTGCTGACGCATTGTATTGATTATTTCAATATTATCTTCATCTTTATCTAAAGTCAGTGCATTTGTGATGCTCTGGCTATCTATTAAATTTAAATCTCTATATTTTTGTATATGTTGAGAGTACCTATCTGGGGTATTTACACTAGTTGGAAAAAGAGTAGTTACTTTTTTTCCACTACTTATAGATTCAGAAATCATCATAGCGCTATCTTCAGTTACGAAAATCTTAGCAGCATTACCAAATAATTCAGCTAAATTAACATTTGCACCGCCGTGATGAAACCAAATAGATCTATCTGTATAAAAACCATTCAGATGATGTCTAAACAAATCTTCTATCTTTGGATCAGTTCTCCTAGAAGTGACGATAGTAATTGGGGAATGAATTTTAGTAAAACTAATGATATTAGCTATTAATTTGTCCCATTCACTTTCTTCATAGCTATATCCTATACCTTTACCGCCTATAAGCATAAGACATGAATTTTCAAACACTGCTTCATTAGAGGCTTTTTGACATAATTCTGGTGAGTATAGGTTTGGAGTAATATCAACAACTATATTATTTGGTGTATCAAAATATCTATCAATAGTGAGATGAGCATTAAAATTATTTGAATGAATACCTCTAGGAGATCCAAGTTGAATATTAGGTATTTTATTTAAGAAAGATAAAGCGGCAGAATAAGCGGCAGTATTTCCTCCTGCAGCTATAACTAGTTCAATATTTGAAACATCAATTGATTGAAATAAATTAACTATAATTCTTGATTTAATATTTGTAAGATTTTTACACAAGGCTCTTGCAAGAAGCTTTATTGGAGATCTAAGAAAATAAATTTTAGGCTTAAGAACAATGATTGATTCATCAATGGTTATGCTTTCTGCTAAAAGTGAAGAAACTCCTCTAGATTGATTAACGTGGCCTGGAATACCATCGCTTAAAATTAATGTTTTCATTTTATTTATCTTGAAATAAATAAGCGTAATCTTTTACTAGCTCATCCTCTGCCATAAGCACTTCAACTTTCTGAATATCTTCAGGATGATCAACTCCAATAATAGCTTTATCAGATATAAGAGCACTTATTGAAATATTATTTTCAAGGTAGCGCATCATGTCAATGGATTCTGTAATTTCTAGATCACTAGGATCAAGTTCGCAATATTTTTCTAAAATTTGAGCTGTAAATCCAATCATTCCAAGCTGCCTGTAACCTGAATCAGCATTATGAGGTATATGAGCTCTGCTAAAAAAAAGTATGTTGCCATGGGAGTCTAAAATTGACTTAACAACACTTATGTCCTGCATATCTTGGCCAGATATTGGATGTATAAGATTTACTACGCAATTAGAGCTTTGCTCAAGAGCTAAAGCTAGATTATCAATCTCATCTGGATCTATTTGAGGTTCATCACCTTGTAATAAAAGAACATAATCATAGTCTTCTCCATTTTTTTTATATATTTGTAAAACTTCTTCTGCTCTCTCTGTTGCTCTTTCATGTTTATCAGAAGTCAGGATAGTTTCTATACCAAATTCTTTTCCAAAATTAATAATTTCTTCATCTGGTGTAGCAAGTACTACTTTTGTAATATTTTTTGCCTTTATTGCTCTGAAATAACAGTGAGCAATCATGGGAATGCCGTTAATTTTTTCTAATGGTTTTCCAGGAAATCTTGAAGAGCTCATTCTTGCAGGAACTACTGCAAGTATTCTAGTCATTATTGAATGGTTTTCTCGCCATCACATCTAGCATTCTAAAATCAACACTAAAAGCAATAAAATTATAGCCTTGATCTATTCGAGCATTAAGCTGCTCTGTATCAGGCTCCACAATATGATAACCCCTTTTGATATCATACTTTTTAGCTGTATCTAAAATAGATGCTTCTATTTCAAGAAAATCTTGATTTTTAAAGTCTCCAGGGATTCCCATAGATGAAGATAAGTCATATGGTCCAATCATATAGCCATCAATATTTTGTGAAAAAATGTCATCCAAGTTATCTAAGGCATCTTTAGATTCTATTTGTATATAAAGCTCTAATTCCTTTGATGATTTCTCAATATACTTACTTTTTAAATTCGCCTGTCCGTAACCTTGAGCTCTGGCAAGGCCCATTCCTCTTGACCCTAGTGGTGGGTAATTCATTGCACTAATGGCAGCAAGCACATCATCTTTAGTATTAACCATTGGCACAATGATTCCTTGCGCTCCAGCATCAAGCACTCTTTTAATTTGAACTGCATCATTACTAGAAACCCTTACATAAGGTTTAGCACCTGCTAAATCTATAACTCTTATAAGTTTTTCAGCTTGATCAATTGTTATAGCGCTATGCTCAAGATCAACAGTAACCCATTCATAGCCAGCATTAACCAAAACTTCTGCAATGGCTTCACTGTATAGACTTAACCAAGTTCCTAGGGATATTTCATTATTCATAATGTAATTCTATAGAGGTATGTCATTTTCATCCAGTCCATTAATAGCAGCCATGCCCATAGATATAACACCTTCTATTGTCATGCTACCAAGATGAGATGTTGCATAAAAATTATTGAGCTTTAAAAGAGGATGATTAAAAGCTGGCTCAGTTTCAAATACATCAAATCCAGCAAATGCTTTTGTTTTATCTGTAAGAAACTTGAGTAATGCATCTTCATCCACAATACCGCCTCGCGAGGTGTTAATAATCCTAATATCCTCTTTCATTAACCCAAATTCTTTATCTTGTATTAAATTTTGAGTCTCTTTAACCAAGGGGATATGAATCGAGATAATGTCTGAACTTTCTAATAATGTATTGAGAGGTTTTTGATTTATATTATTTATAAAACTATCAGATTTCTTTGGATATATTGATTTAAGATTTTCATAAGAAAAATCTATATTGTCATAAAAGAAAATATTACAGTGAAAAGGTTCTAAAAGTTCAGCTAGTCTTTGACCAATATTACCAAAACCTATTATCCCAACTGATTTACCATATAACTCATGGCCTTTATTTTGACTCCAAATATTATTTAAAATTTCTTCTTTGCTATTTGGTAACTTTCTAAGAGCAATAAGCATATGCATGAGTGCTAACTCTGCAACCGATTGCTTATTAGTTCCAGGCTGAAATCCCAATGCAATAGACTTATCTGCCATAGTTCTTAAGTCAATATTATTTAAGCCAACTCCAAACTTACTTATTACATGTAACTCAGGCAATTGTTCAATGAGTTCTTTATTAAAATTCTCTAAGCCAACAATAACCTTATTTTGTCCATGCAAAAATTCTAATAAATCCTCTCCTTTAAGAGTTTTTCCACTGGTATTAAGTTGAATATTTGAATATCTTTTTTTTAATTCTTTAACAAGACTTTCGTTTGCGGAAAAAGATCTAGAAGTAACTGCTACTTTATCAAGAGTGTTCATTTTCTAAATATTTATTTGAAAAAAATGCATCAACTTGATGTTTTTCATTATGATTTAGCAAGGATACCGAGCCTCCAGCTGCTTTTACTATTGCAGCTCCTGCAGCTATATCCCATAAAAATATACCAAATTCTTTATATAAGTCTGCTTTACCAGAAGCTACATATACTGAAGCCATTGCAGCAGAACCTATCATTCGAACTTTTTTCCATGTTTGAAAATCATTTATCATCTTTTGCATAGCTATTTCAGAAAAGTCTGTTTGTGCTGGCAAGCCAGTTACTATGGTTCCTAGTTCTTTTTCTTTTACTTCAGAAACAGAAATTTCTAACCCATTTAATTCAGCTTTATGATTTTCAGAGCCTGTATACAAATCTTCATGATTAAAATCATAAATAACTCCAAGCACAGGATTATTGTTATTTATAAGAGCAATGGAAACACAACTAATTGGAATATTTCTTGCAAAATTAGCTGTTCCATCGAGAGGGTCAATAACCCAATAAATTGTTCCCAGATTATCTGCTGATGCTCCTGATTCTTCACCTAATATTGGAAAATCTGATCCTTCTTGAAGTATTTTTATTATCAAAGCTTCAGTATCTAAGTCTGCTTGAAGTTTTATGTCTTTATCTTGAGAATAAATAGTTGAAGAAATTTTATGCTTTTCAGTAGTTAAGAAATCTCCAGCCTCTTTTGCTGCTTTTTTTGCTAAATGTAGTTCGTTATCAAGATTCATTGTAATATTTTGCTTTCCACTCAGGATCGGCTTTATAAATTCTTTCTATAAGCTCCATAATCTTTAAAGCTTCGCTTATTGAGCCATTTTCTATTTTATCAGAGTTCAACAATACATTAGCAAAGCATTTAATTTCTTCATCCCATGAAATATCCTCATCATAACTTCGCTCCTCTGTCTCAGGACTTCCATTACTATCATTTGTAGCAGATCTAATAATTGTTAAGGTTTCTTCACCATAGCTTTTTGAACTAGTTCTAAGACCACCCAATACCAAGGAGCCTCTTTGCAAGGTTACATTTAAGTTAAATACATGCTGCCATTGTGTCGCAGATGACATTAATTGAGCCACAACGCCATTTTCTGATTTCATCATCACATAGGCATTATCTTCGACATCAAAATTCCAAAAAGCATTACTAATATAGGAATGCACATCATTAAAGTCTCCTCCAAAATACCTCATTAAATCTAGCATATGAATACCCTGATCTAATAAAATGCCTCCACCAGACTCTGAGCGTTTAGTTCTCCAATCAGTTTGATTAAAACTAATCATATTAGACTTACCATAAACTCCTCTTAAATTTACAACTTCGCCTAAAGAGCCATTTTTAATAATCTCTATTGCATCTAAAATAGATGCATGAAATCTATGATTAAAGCCATACATAAGCTTAAGGTCTTTATGCTCATCTAAGTATTCTTTGATTGGTAGAAGTTCTTTTAAGCTTCTTGCAGGTGGTTTTTCACAAAAAACATCTAAACCTTTTTTTAAACCTATAAGAGTTGCTTCAGAAGCAAGTTTGTTGGGAACGCTAACAAATAAAACATCTAACTCTTCTTGATTAATAAGATCTTTATAATCTGAGTAGATATTAACGCTTTCTAAATTAATTGGATTATCTGTAAAATTAATATCAGAGACAGCAACAACATTAAAAGCATCATTCTTATCTAAGGCTCTATGTCTTGTTTTCCCAACTATCCCATATCCAGCGATGCCAACTCTTAAAGTCATATTAAGATTCTGGATTGTATGTAACTCGATAAATTACATCATATTTATCATCAGAAATTAGCAATGATCCATCAGACATAACAAAAGGTGCAGAAGGCCTACCCCAAGCTTTTTTGCCTTGAAGCCATCCTGTAATAAAGTCTTTGTATCCAGTAACATTACCTTTATCATCTGTAGAAACAGCTACAACGGTATATCCTGAAGGATGTGACATTCGGTTCCATGATCCATGTAAAGTTATAAAAAGAGTATTCTGATACTCAGATGGAAAATGATCATCCGAATAAAATGCTACTCCTGTTGGCGCTACATGCGCTCCTAACTCTAGAACAGGTGGAATAAACTCTTTGTTAGGATCTCCGAATTCTGGATCGATAACATCAGTTGCGTGCATAAAAGGGAATCCATAAAAACTATTATCCTCTTTTACAACATTTAACTCGCATGAAGGAGAGTCATCTCCCAACCAATCTCTTCCATTATCAGCAAAATAGAGTTGCTGTGTAACAGGATGCCAGTCAAAACCAATACTATTCCTTACCCCTCTTGCAACATGCTCCCACTCTCCATCATTTAATCGCATGATTGAGCTAAACCTTTCATCATTTTCAAGCTCTTCAAGACATACATTACATGGAGCTCCAACAGGAACATATAACTTATTATCTGGTCCAAATTTTATCCATTTCCAACCATGCCATGGATCAGATGGAAGGTTATCTGTAATGAGTTCTTTAGAAGGCATTCCAACATTATTTGAGTTAAGCCAATTTTCTATATCTCTAATCACCCATACCTTATCAACTTCTGCAAAATACAAATCTCCATCTTTAAAAGTTACTCCTCGAGAGTTATTAAGATCTGTTGCAATTGTTCTATTTGCATCTATTACATAATCATTATTCTTATCTAATAAGGCATATATTTCTCCTTCAGGCCCAGAAGCTGTAAATATATATTGTGAGCCTTCTGTTATTTGTCTTGGCGAAGCTATATCTTCAGCAAAAATTTCTATTTGAAAATTCTCAGGAGCGGATAATAGATCTAAATTAGATCTATCTGCATTTAAAATTAAAGGAAATGATAGTATTATGTAAAGAAATAATACATTTTTATGTGGCCTTTTGTCCGAGATTTCTATTTTAAAGGTATCATATATAGCTTGTAACATATTTAGTTTTAAATGAGGAATTGATAAGTGAATATTAACATACTTGTAGATTTTCTTATGCTTAGCGGCTTTGTGTCTTTGGGAATTAATTACATTGTAAGGAATATTGCTAGGAATAATAAAGTACTGGTGGATTTACCAGATAAAAGCAGGAAATTTCATAAAAGACCTACTCCTTTAACAGGTGGAATAGCTATTTTTGTTAGCTTATTAATATCAGGCAAGATATATATTGATCTCAATGAGCTCAATGACTTTATTCCTCTATTTTCTTCAATGCTATTTGTTGCTTCATTTTTTATTATTGTTGTTTTTTTGATTGATGATATTAAGGGTATAAAACCAACTTATAGATTAATTGCGCAATTTATAGCGGCTTCTTTTGTAATCTATTCCACTGGAATTTATCTTGAAAACCTTGGTGACCTATTTGGCTTTGGAGAAATCTATTTAGGAGTTTATGGGATACCTATAACCATATTTTGTGTTGTTGGTGTAATGAATGCTTTTAATATGATAGATGGAATTAATGGGCTATGTGCCGGATCTGCTCTCGTTATGATGCTTTTTACTGGAATAGCTTCAGGATTTATATTTGATTCAATGTTGGTTCTACTTATAGGCTCTATGGCAGGATTTTTAGTCTTTAATCTTCGAGTAATGGGTAAGAAAAGAGCAGTATTCTTAGGCGATCATGGGTCGAATTTTATTGGTTTTTTGGTAGCTTGGATAGCTATTCACTGTTCGCAAATGGAGTCTTATTCAATTAATCCTATGACAATAGTATGGTTTATAGCTATACCGCTTTTAGATTGTATTGGCTTAATAATTTCCAGGACATTAAAAGGCTTAAGTTGGGCAGCGCCAGGCAGAGATCATATTCACCATAAGCTTATGGAAAATTATTCTCCTGGGATGTCATTATTAATTATATTAAGCTTCTCAACTATTCTAGGGTTATTTGCTCTTTTCTTAGAAAATACTTTTAGTGAAAGTATATCTTTTTATGGATTTAGTTTATTTGCACTTGTATATTATCTAATATTCCATTTTAAATATAGAACCCATGAGGTCAGGACTACAAATGTTTAATTTTTTTAAAAAAGAAACTTTAGATAAAAATATTAATGATGATATTTCTTTTGATATTGAGCTGATTGCATATGCTTTAGCCTACGAGGTAGCAATTGCAGACGGTAATATTGATGATGATGAGCTAGCAAGAATTAAGGCAGGTCTTGAAAAGATTTCACTTAAATTATCTCAATCTAGTGATGAACTTTTTCAAGTTATAGAAGAACATATTCAAAATAGTGTTTCTTTTCATGACTTTGTTGAAGATATCAATAGTAATTTTAATAAAGAACAAAAACTTGCATTAATTAAGTTACTTTGGGAAACAGCTTATGCAGATAATGTATTAGAAGTTAATGAAGAAAGGTTAATTAGAAGAGTTGCTGATCTAATAAGAATTAAATCTTCTTTGGTTTTAAAGCTCAAAGAAGAAGTTCGTTCCAGCTAGAGCTATAGCTCTAATACCCCACTATTTTCTTCTAGAAATTCTTTAGCTAAATCTCTTGTACACTTTCCATCCAGTCTTTCTTGATAATCATCAAAAACGTCCTCTCCAACAAAAGTGGTAACTTGAAATAACAAAGCGCATTGTTCTCTAAAATTAATTACGGAACTTAATTCAAGCTCTGTAATTAAACTATTTAAGTCTTTATTAAAATTTTGCATTCCTAGATCGCTTCTTTTATCTAAGATCATGATTGATTTTTTATTATTTTCATTAATAAAAGGGTTCCACACTTTATTATTAGTTGATTTTCCAGGTATGCCATTTTTTGCAAAATTAGCCCAGAAATTCATCATATTTTTTTCAGTAAACCTTTTTGAAGGACCTGCTGGATATAAAATAAAGTCAAAATCACCAACCATATCGTCATTTCCTGATACTAAAGGAATTTCTGACGCATGAAATGCTCCAATTAACTCTGCAAAGTCTGCAAATAAGTATCTTCTATGATCATCCCAATCAAATCTATAAGCAAAAACATCCTTATTTCCTGCTTGATACATTGATGATAAGGGTTGAGTAACTCCTCTTAGCTGCCAAGCTGTTCCTCTGAAATAATTAAAGGCTTTATAAGATTTTTTATCTCTTAAAACTGGTTTTGGTATTCCTAATATATTTCCTAAAAAGCTTTTATCTAATTTAACAAAATATTCTGCTGATGCTAGCCACAATTTCACCTCATCTCTATTTGATCCAGCAATTGTTGGAACTATATTAAGATGTTCTGGATTGCCTAGGGCGGCCTTCATGCCTTCATATGGCATCGTAATACCATCCTCTGTAATCAAAGGAAGAGATCTAACTCCATCCTCTTTATATAGTAAAAATAGTGAATATGGATCTATTTCTTTCAAGATTTTCCTTTGTTCTGTTATATCAATTAAGTCTTCTGACTTAGAGTATTTAATTGACTGAAGCAGGCTAGAAAAAATCTTTGAGCTAGATGCATTTGAGGTATTTGAATCCTTTTTAGGTTTATAAGCTTCCTCAATTGAATAAGTTGTTGTGTAGCCTGATTGAGAAATAGCTTTATGAAATAGACCTTTTGCTTCTTTTGATACCAATAAACTTAGAACATTATGACCGCCAGCAGATTCTCCAAAAATTGTTACATTATTGGGATCTCCTCCAAATTTAGCTATGTTTTCTTGAGTCCATTTCAATGCTGCAATAATATCTAGAGTTCCAAAATTTGAAGTCTTATCAAGACCTGATTGAAAGCTTTGAATTGCTGGATGAGTGAACCAGCCGAATGCACCTAATCTATAATTAATAGAGACAACAATAACATCTTCTTTATTGACTAATTTTGAAAAATTATAAATGTCTTTTAAACCAGATGTATTGCCTCCTCCGTGTATCCAAAACATAACTGGTAATTTATTATTTTTAGATACTATTGGTGCTTGTACATCTAAATATAAACAATCCTCTGTTCCGCTAACTTCTTCATCTCCCGGAGCACCTCCGCGCTCATAGGGCTCTTGAACACAAAAATTTCCTTCTTTAGGATTTATTCTTTCAAGATTATTAAAGATTAACTGAGGAGCTTTCCATCGCAGTTCTCCAACTGGAGGTTTTGCATAAGGGATATCATGCCAATTTATTACCTGATCCTTTTTAAATCCTAAAACAATTCCAGAGGTAGTTTGAATATCAACAGTTGCATCTTCAGCAAACATTAAAGGGGAATTAGATAGTAAAAAAGATAAGAAAATTAATTTAGAAATTTTTTGCATGATTTAATAAGTTGTACCGTTCCTTAAATGGGGAATTAATATTTTTTAGAGAAGATCCAATTAAAGCATAATTAGATGAATTTTTGTATTGCATCCATTTAAAATTATCACTGGAAGGATTACCATTTTTTGCAAAATTTACCCATGCATTTTGCATTAATGATGCTGTTGTATCTCGAGATTCAGTAGTCCATTTTTTATAAGTGGGATTGCTTTGCACTCCAAACAAATATGGTAATTCTGAGGCATGAAAAGCCCCAAGCTCACCATTTAAAAGAGGGCTTTGACTGGTAAATATATATCCATATGAATTTTTATTCCTAGATAAAATATCTTCTACAGGGCTTCCAAATGTTAGATCAGTCATTACAGCTGACAACAGATGACCATAATCATCTTCCTTAATATAATCTGAATAAAGATTAATGATTTTATCAATTGAATGATTAAAGATTTTAGATAACCTTTTATTTAAATTTTCTTTTGAAAGATTTTTATAAAGTGGATGGAAAACACTCCATAATCTATATTCATCAAGAGTTACGCCTGCTATTAAATCAAAATCATTATTATTAAAATTATCTTTATAATTTTCTTTTAAAGTCTCATTATCGATTACTGGAGCAAAACCTAC
>CAZJJG010000022.1:0-23114 GCA_964546275.1 uncultured Gammaproteobacteria bacterium | reverse complement strand
CTCCTGAAGAAAGTAAAGATTCTTAATAAGAATCAAAATTAAATTTTTATATAAAGGTTAAAAAATGGAAATTAAAGCAGCACAAGTCAAAGAGCTAAGAGATATGTCCGGAGTAGCTATGATGGAATGTAAAAGAGCTTTGGTTGATTGTGAAGGTAATATAGATAAAGCCTTAGATCTTCTTAGATCTAATAGTTCACTTAAAGCTGAAAAAAAAGCTTCAAGAGTAGCTGCTGATGGCAGTATAAAAATTATTTCTACTGAAAGTTATGCAACTATTATAGAAATTAATTCTGAGACTGACTTCGCTGCTAAAGATGCAGGTTTTATTGCTTTTACTGATGCAGTTGCATCATTTATTTCTAATAATAAAGTGGATGATATTTCATCATTTGCTTCAAGTGAAATAGAAGAAAAAAGGCTAGCTTTGATTCAAACAATTGGTGAGAATATTCAATTAAGAAGAATGCAAACGATTGATTTTGATAATTCAATGTCTGTTGGATCATATCTTCATTCTGATGGAAAATTAGCTTCATTAGTTGTAATAAATTCTCTAGATCAAGATCTTGCAAAAGATATTGCAATGCATGTTGCAGCTTCAAACCCTTTATGCAAATCTCCTGAAGATATTGATAGCGATGTCTTAGAAAGAGAAAAAACAATTTTTGAAGTGCAAGCTAGAGAATCTGGAAAAGAAGAAGCTATTATGGAAAAAATGGTTGAAGGTAAGATAAGAAAATTTCTTGCCGAAGTATCTTTAACTTCCCAATCATTTATTAAAGATCCTGATATTACAGTTGGAAAACTTCTTTCTGAAAAAAATGCTGATATTATTGGTTATGTCAGATTTAAAGTCGGCGAAGGAATTGAAGTCGAATCTAAAAGTTTTGCAGACGAGGTTGCTGAACAATTAAAATAATTTTATGCCAGATCTAAAACATAAACGCCTTCTTGTAAAATTTAGTGGCGAATCTGTTGCTGGTGACGATGAGCATGGAATTGATCCAAAAATACTTGATGATATGGCAGCATCTATTAAAGAATGCAAAGATTTAAATGCAGAGATAGGTATTGTTATAGGTGGAGGAAACCTATTTAGAGGAGAGAAACTCAATCAAGCAGGAATGGATAGAGTTGCAGGTGACCACATGGGAATGCTTGCAACAGTCATGAATGGTATAGCTCTGAGAGATGCTCTAGAAAGAGCAGGTGTTAAAACAAGAGTTATGTCAGCTATACCAATAGCAGGCTTAGTTGAGCATTATGATAGAAGATTAGCAATGCAATTATTAGCAGATGGGTTTGTTCTTATTTTTACAGCTGGAACAGGCAACCCATTCTTCACAACTGATAGTGCAGGCTGCCTTAGAGCCATTGAGATCCAAGCAGACTTAATGTTAAAAGCTACAAGAGTAGATGGCGTATATTCAAGTGACCCAGAAAAAGATCCAAATGCTATTTTTTATCCAACCCTTACATTTGATGAAGCTATATCAAAAAATTTAAAAGTCATGGACGCTACAGCACTAACGCTAGCTAGAGACCATAAATTACCTATAAATGTTTTCAATGTTGGTAAAGAGCATGCTTTAAAGCAAATAATTTGCGGAGAAAGTATAGGTACAATAATATCTTAATATGAATACAATACTTGATAATTTAAAAGAAAAAATGGAGAAGTCACTAGGCTCTTTAAGATCTTCATTTAACAAAATTAGAACTGGTAGAGCAAATCCTGCAATTTTAGATGATGTCAAAGTTGACTACTATGGTAACTTAACCCAGCTTTCCCAAACTGCGAATATATCAGTTGAAGAAAATAGAACATTGGTTATATCTCCTTGGGATAAAGCTCTAATGCCTGAAATCGAAAAAGCAATAATGTCAGCTGACCTAGGTCTAAATCCTAGCTCTTCCGGGGATTTAATTAGAGTAACAATGCCAGTGCTTACTGAAGAAACAAGAAAAGGCTACATAAAGCAAGCAAGAAATGAAGCCGAAAATTCTAAAATTTCTATTAGAAACATTAGAAGAGATGCTAATAATCAAGTTAAAGACATGCAATCTTCCGGTGAAATTTCTGAGGATGAGATGAGACGTTCAGAAGATATTATTCAAAAAGAAACCAATGCATTTATAGCAACAGTAGACTCTGAGTTAAAAGAAAAAGAATCTGATCTTCTAGAAATATAGCTTGCCTATTATGGGTCATCCCAAAAGAAATAAATCCCCAATCAATTCATCTAATATTGCAATTATTATGGATGGAAATGGAAGATGGGCTAAAGCAAACAAATTAAATATAACAAAAGGCCACCAAAAAGGTGTAGCTGTTGTAAAGGAAATTGTTGAAGAATGCATCACCCAAGAAATTAACTCATTGACAGTTTATGCTTTTAGTTCTGAAAACTGGTTGCGACCAAAAGCAGAAATAAATGGAATTAAAGCTTTAATTGTTCAAGCTATCTCAGATCAAGTTCCTGATTTAGTTGAACAGGGTGTTAAGTTAAATTTTTTTGGAAATATTGAAGATTTTGGATCATCTATTATTAATAAAATATCAGATGCTGAAAAAAAAACCAATGCAAAAAAGCCTTCACTTCAGCTTAATGTAGCTTTAGGTTATGGAGGAAGAAATGATATTATTGAAACCTCAAAATTACTTTCAGAATATGTAGCTGAAGGAAAAATTTCTTCAGATCAGATCAATGAAGATATTTTTTCAAAATTATCATCTGTTCCGGTGGATAACATAGATTTAGTTATTAGAACTGGAGGGGATAAGAGGCTAAGCAATTTCCTATTATTTCAAATAGCTTATGCTGAGATAATGTTTGTTGAAACATTATGGCCAGATTTTACACGACAAGACTTTATTGCCTGTTTAGATTCATTTAAAAATACGGAGAGAAGGTTTGGAAAAAGAGTTTAAGCAATCATTTATCAGTAGGTCTATTACTGGATTAATGATGATTCTCCCATTTTTTGGATTAATTTATATAGAAAATATATATCTAACAGCAATAGCTATTTTACTTATATCCTTATTTACATTCTTAGAATGGAGCAAGATAGCTCTTAAGAAGAATCTTCTTTTAGAATCAATTTTTATTATTTCTTTTATCCTTGGTAGCTTAATCTACTCAAAATATTTTTTATTTGTTTGGGTAACTATTTTAGTAATATTTTGGTTAATTTTTTCAATATTTTTATTTTTTAATAAAATAGAATCTCTTAAATTTATTCATTTTGATAACAATATTTTAAGACTCTCATTAATATCAGGATTCTTATCGAGTCTATTGTTACTTCTGCAATTAGACGAATTTAATCATCTATTAATCTTTATTATTATTTTTAATACATCTTTAGTTGATATATTTGCTTATTTAGCAGGCTCTAGTTTTGGGAAGACCCCTTTATTAAAAAATATTAGTCCAAATAAAACTCTTGAAGGTTTTTTTGGAGGCATATTTGCTTCATTGTTAGCAGCCTCAGGATTTGCTTATTTAACAGAATTATCATTTTCAATAATTGTTATTTTATTAATTTCCGCTTTATATGCCTTTGTTGGTGACTACTTCATGAGTTATTTAAAAAGAAAAAGTGGCATCAAAGATACTGGATCTATACTCCCTGGCCATGGCGGAATCTTAGATAGAGTTGATTCTCATTTATCTGCTACAGTTATATTTACCTTCTTGTATATATCTTTTCAAATGATAGCCCTATAGATGAAAAATATTCTTTTATTAGGAGCAACTGGAAGTATTGGCGATAGTGTTCTAAGGGTTATTGAGCAAAATAGTGAAGTGCTAAATTTATATGGAATTGCCTGTAATTCAAATGTAGGGAAAGCTTCAGAAATCATTAAAAAGTTCTCTCCCAATTATACATTTATAGATGATCCTAAGGCTTATGAGTCAATAAAGAATGCCTTACCACGTAACAACACTTTGCATTCAGAACAAGATTTAATGAATCTTATTAATGATGTGAATGTTGATATTATTATTTCAGCTATTGTTGGTTTTGCAGGACTAAAAACAAGTTTTATGGCAGTAAATGCCGGTAAAACTGTTTTAGTTGCAAACAAAGAAAGTATTGTCGCTGCTGGGGATATCTTGATGCCTCTTGCTAAAAAAAGGGGTGCAAAAATTATTCCTATTGATAGTGAGCACAACGCAATTTTTCAGTGCCTACCTTCTGATAAATCAACCAAAGATGTTGATAAGATAATTATTACAGCATCTGGCGGCCCATTTTTAGATATCCCATTAACAAAATTAACAAATATTACTCCCAAAGAAGCTCTTAATCATCCTAATTGGGAAATGGGATCAAAAATTTCTGTAGACTCTGCAACCTTAGTTAATAAGTGTCTGGAATTAATTGAAGCCAGATATCTCTTTGATTTAAATGAGAAATTCTTTAAATTGGTGGTTCATCCACAAAGTATC
The DNA here is from genome assembly GCA_964546275.1 of uncultured Gammaproteobacteria bacterium. Classification (GTDB taxonomy): domain Bacteria; phylum Pseudomonadota; class Gammaproteobacteria; order Magnimaribacterales; family D2472; genus MED-G78. Next base: position 18,651 of record CAZJJG010000022.1, on the reverse strand, counting down.
ATCCATTCTATAGTGACTTATATAGATGGTTCTAGTATTTCTCAAATGAGTAATCCAAGTATGGAAGTTCCGATAGCAAATGCTTTGGGTGGAATTAAAAAAATTCCAATATCGTTTAAAGAGCTAGATTTTTCTAATTTAGAATTAACTTTTAAAGAATTTCCCTCAGATAGATCTAGGCTTGAAAAATTAGCAAGAGAAATCTGTAATACAGGTGGCTCATCTGGTTTAGTTTTCAATGCAGCAAATGAAATTGCAGTTGATTATTTTTTAAAAAATCATATCAAATTTTCACAAATATACGATGTTATATATAGAACTTTTGATTCAATTCCCTTGTCTAAGCCAAAAGACTTAGAAACTTTAAACGAATTAAACAATGAAGCACGCATCGAGGCTAAGAAGGTGATAAAATCGATAACTTAAAATTTTAAAATGAATTATTTAATAGATACATTATTCTACGCAGGCTCCTTTATAGCCCTTCTTTTCGTTTTGGTAGTTATTCACGAATGTGGTCATTATTTTGTTGCAAGATATTTTGGTGTTCATTGTCCAAGATTTTCATTTGGCATGGGTCCAGTAATATATAAAAGAGTAGATAAACATGGAACTGAGTTTGCTTTATCTGCATTTCCTTTAGGTGGATATGTTTCGATGATTACAGCAAAGATGTTTGAACTTGAACCAGATTTAAAAAAAGACTTTACAGAAGACCAGATTAAAAAGACTTTTGATACGAAGCCTAGACTCCAAAGAGCAGCCATCATGCTTGCTGGTCCAGTAGCGAACTTTATCTTGTCAGTAGTTATCTTTTCTTTTATATTTTCGGCCACACCAGACCCTCAATCCACTCTAGTTGTCGATGAAGTTTCAAGTTCTTCTTTTTTTCAAAAAGGTGATCAAATGATTGAGATTGATGGAGTAAAGATCTCGGACAGAAAAGATATTAGCTTAGAATTATTATCTAAAGCTGGAATGACAGGTGAGCTTAATTTTAAAATCTTTTCTAATGATACTAATGTAGCTAAGAATTTTTCTATTCCTGTTAATAATTTCTTAACAGAGAGTGCTCAGCAAGAAGATCCTATTAGCGCATTAGGAATATCCATTCAAACGAAGATGCTACCGATCATCGGCTCTATAGTTGTTGATGGAGCTGCAGATAATGGCGGCTTGCTAAAAAATGACAGAATAACTTCTATTAACAATATCGTAATATCTTACGCATCCGATATACCAAAAGCTTTAAATAGCCTTGATAGTAATTTTGCTGATATACAGATACTAAGAGATGAAGATACTCAAATTATTCCCGTTAAATTATTATCTGTTTTTGACGACCAGGGTAATGAATCTAAATTACTAGGAATTGGATTTGGATTAAAGAGATCTATATTTGCCTCTGTCGTAAAAGGAGCGCAAGAAACTTATAATTTGAGTGTTAAAACTCTCCAGTTTATTGGAAAGATGTTCACTGGGAATATGGGGACTGAAAATCTTTCAGGGCCGATAGGTATTGCCAAGATGGCAGGAGATACAGCTCAGGCAGGCTTGCTTCCATTTTTTTATCTTATGGCTCTTTTAAGTATTAGCTTAGGTGTTCTAAATTTACTACCTATTCCAGGTCTTGATGGCGGACAATTAACGCTATTGGGTGTAGAAGCAGTTAGGGGCTCACCTTTACCTGATAAAGTAGAAAATTTCATATATGCTACCGGAATGGTAATGATACTATGCTTGATGATATTTGCTGTTTTTAATGATGTATCTAGATTTATTTAAGGAATAAAATTGAAAAAATTATTTTTAATCATCTTATCCATAGGTTTTATAAACATTTCATCTGCATTTGATGAATTTGTTATTAATGACATAAGAATAGTAGGACTTCAAAGAGTTTCTACTGGAAGTATTTTTAATGTTATCCCGGTAAGTGTTGGTGATAGAGTTGATAATAGAAAAGTTGGAGACATTACCAGAGCATTATTCTCAACTGAGCAATTTGATGACATTCAGATTGGTAAAGAGCTTAATACGCTTATTATAACCGTTCAAGAAAGGCCATCTATATCGGCTATAGATATATCAGGAAACAAAGCTCTTAAAACCGAACAGCTTCTTGAAAGTCTTGAAGGTGTAGAGATTGCAGAGGGTAAAGTATATAAAAGGTCGACTTTGGATAAAATGAAGGCCGAATTAGTAAGATCTTATGCTTCACAAGGAAGATATGGAGCCAGCGTAGAAGTTGATGAACTTAAAAGACCTAGAAATAGAGTTGAAGTAAGCATTATCGTGAATGAGGGTGAAAGTGCTGCAATTGAGAGTATCAATATATTAGGAAATAAGGTTTTTAATGATGAAGACCTATTAAACAATTTTGAGCTTGGCGAAGGCAGCATACTATCGTTCTTAACAAACGATAACCAATATTCAAGAGAAAAACTGCAAGGTGATATTGAGAATTTAGAGTCTTATTATCTTGATAGGGGTTATCTTAAGTATTCACTCGAGTCTACTCAGGTCAGTTTAACAAGAGATAGAAAAGGTATACATATTACCTTTGGTATTAATGAAGGCGATCAATATACTATCAGCGATGTTAGCGTATTAGGAAATGTTCCTTTAAAACCAGAAGCTTATGAAACAGTTATTCAAACTCAACAAGATAAAATATATTCTCAATCAGCAATAACTGCAATTGAGGAATTTTTTACAACAGTTCTTGGAAATGAAGGATATGCTTTTGCAGAAGTGCAAGGTTCTCCTGAAATAAATGAAGATACTCAAGAGGTTGAGTTAGTTTTTGCAGTCAATGCTGGAAAAAGAACTTACACAAGAAAAATAATTTTTGCAGGTAATCAAATTACGCAAGATGAAGTTTTAAGAAGAGAGATGAGACAATTTGAAGGTGCTCCTACTTCAGACGAAAGAATACAAGCTTCAAAAATTAGATTAGAAAGACTTGGTTACTTTAAAGAGGTCAATGTTGAAACTATTCCAGTTCCAGGAACTGACGACCAGGTTGATGCTGTTTATCAAGTTGAAGAAGAGACTACTGGTCAGATAGGAGGCAATGTAGGCTATAGTGATTTTGGTTTAATGCTAGGATTTAATCTTAATGAAAGAAATTTCCTTGGAAGTGGAAATACCGTTGGCATTTCTGTCAATAAAAGCGTTTATCAAGAAACATACAACCTTTCCTTTTTTGATCCTTATTACACTATGGATGGTGTAAGTAGAGGATATAACCTTTATTTTAGAGAAACAGACTACGGTGAGTTTAATGTAGCAAATTACTTAACTAACTCTGCTGGCCTAGGATTACAGCTTGGCTATCCAATTTCAGATACCCAAAGAATTGGCTTGAATATTACTTATGATAAAACTGATATTGATTCTGGATCTTTGCCTGCTAGAGAAATATCAGATTTTCTATCAACTGAGGGTAATATTTTTGAAACAGTTAGTGCTCAAGCCGTATGGTCAAGAATCACTCTTAATAGAGGAACTTTTCCTACTGAAGGCTCTTCAACCAATCTAATGATGATGGTTGCATTACCATTTAGTGATATACAGTATGCCCGCTTTAATATTCAGCAAAAATACTATAAACCATTAGGTTTTTATGATCTTATATTCGGCTTTAATGGTGAATTAGGCTATATGGACGTATATGGAGATACAGAAAGCACACCTTTCTTTCAGAATTTTTATGCAGGAGGTCCTAGATCCTTGCGAGGTTTTGAATCCAATACTTTAGGACCTAGAAGCACACAGGCACCTTGCTATGAATATGATTCTGTAAATGATTTATGTCCAGCAGTTCGAGATACAGATTTTGATGGTGAGCCAGATTCCCCAGCTTATAATCCATATTTGTTTAGCAACCGTGATCAACCCATTGGCGGGAATGTGAAAGTCGAAGGCAGCTTACAACTTATTTTTAAACTTCCAATGATAGAAGATCAAAGGTCTATGCGATCAGCATTTTTCTTTGATTTTGGAAATGTCTTCTCTACCAATTGTAAAGATTATCAAATTAATTGTTTTGAACCTGATATTGAGGAATTAAGATATTCCTATGGTGTTGGAGTTACATGGATAACAGGTTTTGGTCCTATGAGTTTTGCAATTGCAAAACCATCAAATGCAGGACCATTTGAGAGAACAGAGCAGTTCCAGTTTACAATTGGAAATGTCTTTTAAATGATAATTTCATGCTTTTTGTATAAATTAGCATAAATTAATATAAAATACGTCAACTTACAAAGGGGCAATTATGAAAATTTTAACTAAACTATTTTTAACAGCATTCTTACTAATATCCATACCTTCATTCGCTAATGATATGGCAGTTATTGATATGAGAGTGGCTGTATTATCAACACAACAAGCACAAGATACTTTTAAAGCTTTAGAAGAAGATGCTGAATACGCAGCAATGGTTGAGCAAGCTCAAACATTACAAGCAGACAGACAAGCTTTAGGTGAGTCTCTTCAGAAAGATGGCGAAACTATGTCACAAGAAGAAGTTGCCAACTCTCAAAAAGCCATTCAAGATAAATCAAAAGATCTTGAGTTTATTGTTGGAAAAATTCAAGCTAAGCAAAATGAAACTGCTGAAAAGATTTTTAGAGATATGAATCCTTCTTTACAAAAAATTCTTTCAGAACTTCTTGCTGCTAAACAAATAAAAACATTACTAGGAAGAGACACTGTTATTTTTGCAGATCCTGCATTAGATATAACAGATGATGTTACTTCAATGCTAGATGTTGCAGCTGCTTCTGGAGCGGATGAATAAACTCACTTGTGAGCCAGAAAAAAAAATCTTTTACTCTTAAAGAACTCTCTAAAATTATAGGCGCTTCAATTGCTGGTGATGAAAACATCTTCATCAGCAATATTTCTTCTATAAATGCAGCTGACAGCGAATCAATTACTTTTTTATCAAATAAAAAATATACAAAATATCTTAAAGAAACTAAAGCTGCTGCTGCAATAGTAAGTAATGATACCCAAATAGAATCAAACGCAATTCTTTTAAAATGTGATGACCCATATTTAGCTTATGCTAAGATTTCATCATTGTTTGCAAATAAGCAACATAAAAAAAATATGCCATATATCCATAAGAGTGCGAACATATCTTCTTCTGCAGTCATATCTAACTTAGCTACCATTTCTGCAAATGTTGTAATTGAAGACAATGTAATTATTGAAGAAGATGTTTATATTGGTCCAAATTCTTTTATTGGACCAAATTGCAATCTTAAAAAAGGATGTAATATAAAAGCCAACTGTTCATTAGTTCAAGATGTTACTGTGGGTGAAAATTCTATTATTCATTTTAGTGCCATTATAGGTAGTGATGGTTTTGGATATGCTCCTTCTAAAAATGGTTATACGAAAATTGAACAATTAGGTGGTCTTGTTATAGGGAAAAATGTAGAGATTGGTGCAGGGTGCACTATTGATAGAGGCGCATTAACAGATACAGAAATACATGATGGGGTTAAATTAGATAATCAGGTTCATATTGCTCATAACGTCATCTTAGGAGAAAACTCAGCTATTGCAGCATCATGCGCTATTGCAGGCTCAACAACTATTGGAAAGAATCTTCAAATGGGAGGTCTTTCAGGTATTTTAGGGCATCTATCTATTTGTGATGATGTTTTAATTGGAGCTCATACATTAGTTACTAAGAATATTGATAAATCTGGTAACTATGTAGGTATAATGCCAGCCCAAGAGCAAAAAGAATGGGCAAAGTCATCCATTTTTATAAAAAAAAGAGGATAAATAGCATGTCAATTGCAAAAGATGATATTTTAAAATATCTTCCACATAGAGATCCTTTTCTATTTGTAGATGAGGTTTTAGAGATAAATGAAGGAATGGATATTCATGCAATTAAAAGATTAACTGGTGATGAGGATTACTTTAAAGGACATTTTCCAAATAACCCAGTTATGCCTGGAGTAATTATAATTGAGGCTTTAGCTCAAGCATCGGGTATTTTAGGTTTTAGAACTATGAATAAGACTCCTGAGGAAGGATCAATTTATGTTTTTGCAGGTGTAGACAAGGTAAGATTTAGAAAAAGAGTTGGACCTGGAGATGACATCCATCTATATAGCAAGATACTCAATGAGAAACGTGGCATCTGGAAGTTTGAATCAAGGGCAGAAGTTGATAGTGAACTTGTATGCTCTGCAACTATACTCTGTGCAGATAGACCTAAATAAATGCGTATTCATCCAACATCAATAATTCACGATTCTGCCGTAATTCATGAAAGTGTAGAAATCGGCCCTTTTTGTTATGTAGGAGAAGATGTTGTGATTGGAGAAGGTAGCTCCCTTCTTAGTCATGCTGTTATTAAAGGACCTACAACAATAGGCTCTAATAATTGTTTTTACCAATTCTGTGTAATTGGAGAATCAACGCCAGATAAAAAATTTAAAGGAGAGAAAACAACACTTTCTATAGGTAATAATAATATTATCAGAGAGGGTGTAACTATCCACAGAGGAACTATTCAGGACAAATCAACAACAACAATAGGTGACGATAACTTATTAATGGCATATTGCCATATTGCGCATGATTGTGAGGTTGGAAGTAATAATGTATTTGCTAATAATGCAGGTATTGCAGGTCATGTTGTTGTTGGAGACCATGTCACTATTGGAGCACTAACAACAATTCATCAATTTTGCAAAATAGGAGATTATTCTTTTCTTGGAATGAATACTTCTATAACAATGGATGTCGCAGCTTTTATAAAAGTAGCCTCTGATCCTGCTAGAGTGATTGGGCTTAATACAATAGGCATGACTAGGAATAATATTTCTGATGATTCAATAACAATTATTAAAAAAGCATTCAAACTTATATACAGAAAAGGTTATAAGCTTGAAGATGCAATTAAAAAAATAGAAAATCTAGAAAATCCAATCAGACCTGAATTACAAAATTTTATTGATTCTATCAAGACCTCCGAAAGAGGTCTTCAAAGGTAAGTGTTTAGAAAAACAGACCTCAAAATAGGCATTGTAGTCGGAGAGTATTCAGGAGATCGATTGGGATCAAAAATCATTGAGTCGCTTGGTAAAAATTATAATATTAGTCTTGTTGGTGTCGGTGGACCATTAACTGAAGAGCATGGATTAAAATCATATTTCAATTTCTTAGATTTGCATGTAATGGGCCTTATAGAGCCTTTAATGAATTTTAGAAAATTACTTAATCACAGAAAAAAACTTATAAAACTTTTTAAAAAAGAAAAAATTGACCTTTTTATAGGAGTCGATTCACCTGATTTTAATATCCCTATCCATCGAGCCTTAAAAAAACAAGGATCAATAAAAACTATTCAGTTAGTAAGTCCATCAGTATGGGGATGGCGACAAGGCAGATTAAAAAGTATTAAAAAGTATATTGATCTGACACTGTGCCTTTTTAAATTTGAAGATGATTTTTATAAAAAAAATAATGTTGAAAGTTTCCTAATTGGCCATCCGTTAGCAAGTATTAATACTTCAGATGTCGATGCTGTCTTTAAAAAACACTCACTAGAACCGCATAAAAATTATATTTCAATTCTTCCTGGAAGCAGAAAATCTGAAATTTTAAATATGATGCCAACTTACCTAGAGACAATAGAAAAAGCTCATGAAGCTAACCTAAATTATCATTTTTTAATTCCTGCTGCTGATGACTTATTAATGAAAGAAATCAAATCTTATTTATCCAATACAAAACTTCCTGTAACAATATCCAGCAACTCTGCTAGAGATTTTTTATCAATTTCAGATTTTTCAATAGTTACATCTGGCACTGCGACTTTAGAGGCAGCAGTTCTCGGAGCAGCTCCTGTTATTTGTTATAAGACCAGTAATTTAAATTACTTTATTATTTCAAGAATGTTAAAAACAAAACTTGTTGGACTTCCTAATTTACTTCTAAATAAAGAGGTTTTCCCTGAGTTAATTCAATCAAAGTGTACAAAAGAAAACATTCTAAATGCACTAAAATTTTTAAGCTCTTCTCATACATTACAAGATCACATGCTTGAAATGAAAAAACATCTAGATGGAAGAGGTTTTGATGCAGCAGCAGAAGCCATAATTAAAATTAATTAAAAGTGTTAGTTGCTGGAGTGGATGAGGTAGGAAGAGGCTGTTTAGCTGGCCCGGTGATTGCAGCAGCAGTTATTTTAAAAAACCCAATTCAAGGCCTAACAGACTCAAAAAAATTATCTGAAAAAACAAGAGAATACCTTGCAGAAGAAATAAAACATAATTCTTTTTATGCTTTTGGAATAGCCACGGCTCAGGAAATAGATGAAATTAATATTTTACAAGCATCTCTTCTTGCAATGAAAAGAGCCATACTTGCTTTACCTATAGCTCCTTCAAAAATATTAGTAGATGGCATACATAAACCAAACATAAATATCAATATGGAGGCTATAATTAAAGGAGATTTATTAATTAAAGAAATAAGCGCAGCCTCTATAATCGCAAAGGTTAAAAGAGATAAATACATGAGAGAAATTGATTTAAAATATCCAAATTATGGCTTTAAAAGACATAAGGGTTATGGAACCAAGCTTCATTTTGAGATGATTCAAAAGCATGGTGCAACTAAAATTCATAGGAAGACTTTTAAAGGAGTAATTGTTTGATTAAATCGTTCTCACATTTACGAGTTGCATCTGAATATAGTATTTCTCATGGATTAATAACAATTGATCAGATTGTAGATCAAGCAATAAAAAATAATATGCCCTCTGTAGCGCTCACAGATAATTTAAATATGTTTGGGCTTGTAAAATTTTTTATTAAAGCTGAAAAAAAAGGCATTAAACCAATCTCAGGCTCCTCTATAAATGTAATATTTGAAGGCGATGATTTTGCACATGAATTATTGTGTCTAGCAAAAAATAATAATGGGCATAAAAATTTGATGAAAATTTTATCTCAATCTCACAATAATATTCATTTCCCATCACCAATCATTACTTTTGAAGAATTATGTCTCCTAAAAAATGATATTAAAGTGATATCTGGAGGCAAATCTAGTCATATTTTTGATTTACTAAAGAGAGGAAAGGTAGAGGATACAAAGACAAAATTAGAAACTTTTCAAAGTGCATTTGGAGAAGACTTTGTAATTGAAGTTCAGAAAACAAATAGAGCAGATGAATTAGATTATATATCTCATGTATTACCTCTTGCGTCAGAAAAAGGTATACCCGTCATAGCAACGAATGATGTTATTTTTTCTAACAAAGAAGACTATGATATTCATGAGACAAAGGTCTGCATCAATACTGGAAAAACTCTCAATGATCCTAATCGTGAAAAAAAATTTTCCAATGAACAATTTTTTAAATCACAAGAACAAATGTCAGAGTTATTTAACAACTGCGATGAATTTTTATCTAATACTGCTGAAATAGCTAAGCAATGCAATGTCTCTTTTGATTCTAAAGGCTATTTTCTTCCTGAATATCCGGTACCAAAAAATCATGATTTCAATAGCTTTTTAAACGATTTATCTTTTAAAAATTTAAATAATTTAATAAAAGATTTTGATGCTGATAAGAAAACTGTATATCAAGATAGATTAAATTATGAATTAACTCAGATTAGCACAATGGGATTTTCAAGTTATTTTTTAATCGTCTATGATTTTATTGAATGGTCTAAAAATAATGATGTTCCTGTCGGACCAGGAAGAGGTTCAGGCGCAGGATCTTTAGTTGCTTATTCATTAGGTATTACAGCATTAGATCCTATAGAGCATGGACTTTTATTTGAAAGATTTCTAAATCCTGAAAGAATTTCAATGCCTGATTTTGATATTGATTTTTGCACAGAAAAAAGAGATCTAGTTATTGACTATGTTAGTACTAAATATGGATCAAATGCAGTTTCGCAAATTGTAACCTTTGGGACAATGGCGGCTAGAGCTGTTGTAAAAGATGTAACAAGAGCTTTGGGCAAACCTTATGGTTTAGGTGAAAGAATATCTAAAATGATACCCTTTGTTCCAGGAATGACCCTTGATAGAGCTATAAAAGAACAACCAATATTTAAACAAACTATTAAAGATGATCCTGAAGTCTCTGAAGTATTGGAGCTTGCATTTAAGCTTGAAGGCATTGCAAGAAATGTAGGAAAACATGCTGGAGGAATAGTTATTGCACCAGGAGCTTTGTCTGATTTCTGCCCCACTTATCTCGATAGGCAATCTTCAGCCTTGATGACTCAGTATGATAAAGATGATGTAGAAAAAATTGGATTAGTTAAATTTGATTTTTTAGGTTTAAGAACTCTTACAGTGATCGATTGGGCAACAAAATCAATAAATAAGTATTTAAAGGATCAATCAAAAACCCCTCTAGATATACATTCTCTTAAATTAGACGATCCCAAGGTATTTGAATTACTTTCTTCAGGAAAAACTATGGCTGTTTTTCAGCTGGAATCTTCAGGCATGAGAGATCTTATTAAAAGATTAAAACCTACTAAGTTTGAGGATATTACAGCACTACTAGCTTTATACAGACCAGGACCACTAGATTCAAAAATGGATGATCAATTTGTGGATAGAAAACATGGAAAAATTCCAGTTACATATCCGCACGAGTTACTTGAACCTGTTCTCTCTGAGACATATGGAGTTATTCTTTATCAAGAACAAGTTATGCAAGCTGCTCAAGTTTTAGCAGGATTTTCATTAGGCCAAGCTGATATTTTAAGAAGGGCGATGGGAAAGAAAGATGTTGTCGAGATGGAAACACAGAGAGAAATATTTGTTGAAGGCTGCGATAAAAAAGATATCAAGAAATCAACAGCAGAAAAAATATTTGATTTAATAGAGAAATTTGCTGGGTATGGATTTAATAAATCTCATTCAGCTGCTTATGCACTACTTTCCTATCAAACCGCTTACCTTAAAACTTATTATCCTGAGCATTTTATGGCAGCTGTTTTGTCTACAGAGCTAGGTAACACAGATAAAATATATGCATTAACTGAAGAATGTAAAAAACTAGATATAACCGTTTTAAAACCTAATATCCTTTTAGGTGAAAAAAAGTTCATAGTTAATAAAAATAAAGAAATTGAATATGGTCTTGGAGGAATTAAAGGTGTAGCAGACTCTTTTATTACCCATGTAAGTAAAATCAGAGAAACTCATGAATTTAAAGATTTATGGGATTTTACAAGAAATGTGGACATAAAACTCGGAGGTAAAAAGTCTTTAGAAGCTTTATCATTTTGTGGCGCTTTTGATTCAATAGCGCCATCAAGAAGTACTGCAATTGCTTGTATTACAGATATGCTTCAAGATGGGGGAAAAGCAATATCTTCAGCATCAAGTTCAGGTGATTTATTTGCGTCAATTGAATTAGACTTTGATCCATATCAAAAATACACAAATATTAAAGAATTACCTTTAGTAGAAAAATTAAATCTTGAAAAGAAATCTCTTGGATACTACCTATCAGGGCATCCAGTTAAAGCAATTAAGGAAAATATTAGACCACTTAGATCTCATGAAATAAGCAATTTAAAAATAGATACAAAGAAAGCTCGTTTGGTCTGTTTAATTAATTCAGTTAGGCAGATTAAAGATAATAGAAATAAACCTCTTACATTTATAAACTTTGATGATGGAACTGGAGCAATGGATGGAATTATTACTAGTGAAATCTTAGAAAATTGCTATTCAATTTTAAAAGAGAGTTCTATGCTAGTTTTAAAAGGTGCTATTGAAATGGATGACTATAGATCAAAAGAGTTTGGAGAAACAATGTTTAGAATGCGAATCAAAGAAGTTTCGTTAATAGAGGATGAACTAGTATCAAAAGTTAAAAAAATAACTATAAGAGCAGATAATAATTCTGATGAATCTATCTCAAAGTTAACTAATAATCTTATGAAAGTTCCACATGAGGTATGGGGCAATGGCAATTGTTCAATACAGTTAAAAGTATTTAATAATGAATCAGAAGCTATAATAGAATTAGGAGATGAGTACTTGTTAAGACCTACCCAACAGAATTTAGATCTTTTGCGAGATTTATTTGGGCAAGACTCCATTGAAATATAAATTATGAATAATTCTTTTCTAGATTTCGAGAAACCAATTGCTGACATTCATGACAAGATTCAGGCACTTAAAGATATTGTTAACGAAAGCCCAGACTTACTTCCTCAAATTTCTAAATTAGAAGAAGAAGAAAAGAGTATTACAAGAAAAATTTATGCCAAGTTGTCCTCATGGCAAACTGTTCAGGTAGCAAGACATCCAAAAAGACCACATACAGGAGATCATATCACTCGAATTTTTTCAGATTTTGATGAGCTGCATGGAGATAGGATGTTTGGTGACGACTCTTCTTTAATTGGTGGCATAGGTTATTTAGACGAAAACCCTGTGGTCATTATTGGTCATGAGAAAGGCAGAGATACTGAAGAAAAAGTTAAAAGAAATTTTGGTATGCCTCAGCCAGAAGGCTATAGGAAGGCAAAAAGATTAATGGAGTTAGCAGAACATTTCTCTCTGCCTGTAATAACCTTTATAGATACATCAGGAGCTTATCCAGGAATTGAGGGTGAAGAAAGAGGTCAGAGTGAAGCTATCGCAAGGAATCTTGCTGTAATGTCAGAGTTAAAAACGCCAATCATCGTTGTTGTTACTGGTGAAGGGGGCTCTGGTGGAGCGCTGGCACTTGGTGTTGGCGATCACGTTTCAATGCTTCAATACGCAACCTATTCTGTTGCATCTCCTGAAGCTTGCTCATCGATAGTATGGAGATCATCAGAGAATGCATCAGATGCAGCAGAGGCAATGAAAGTTAGCGCCCATGAACTAATTAAAATAAAAGTTATTGATGAAATTATTGATGAGCCATCTGGTGGCGCTCATAGAGATTATGATATCGCAGCAGCTAATATTAAATCTTCACTTGTCAGCAGTCTTAAGAAAATTAGCGTATTCGATACAAAAGATCTTGTGGAGAGACGATATCAAAGACTATTAACTATTGGTAAATAGAATTGCTAGATTTAAATATAATTTCTAACTTTATCAATAAAAAACATACTGTATATGTTGCTTATAGTGGAGGATCAGACTCAGCTGCTTTGCTTTATGCTTGCTATCTCCTAAAAAAAGAAAAAAAAATAAATGATCTTAAAGCAATTCATATAAATCATAATTTATCTATTAACGCAGAATTGTGGGCAGCTCACTGCATGAATTATTGTAAAAAATTAGACATAGAATTAGTTACAAAAAATATTATCATTAAACCAAATAAAGATGGTCTAGAATCAGCTGCTAGAAAAGGAAGGTATGATACTTTTTCCAAGATTATTAAAAATAATGAACAATTGCTGCTAGCACATCATGCTGATGATGTAGCTGAAACATTGTTATTTAGATTATTTAGAGGTACTGGAATTGATGGCTTGCAAGGCCCAAAACCCAAACGTGATATTGGTAAAGGCATCTTAATTAGACCTTTACTGAAATTCTCTAAAAATGAATTGCTAGACTTTATTAAGACTAATAATGTTGAATTTATTGAAGACGAATCTAATAGTGAGTCTGATCAAGATAGAAATTATATAAGAAATAAAATCATGCCTTTAATCAATGAAAGGTGGCAAAATTCTGAAAAAAGAATCCAGCTCACATCAGAAATCATCCAAGAAAAACAAGAATTTTTTAATACTTTGTTTGAAGATAAGTATTCAAAAATAATAGTTAATAACTCAATTCCTTTTCAAGCACTTAAAGATTTGAATCAAAATGAGGCTAAAGAGTTATTTAGGTATGCTTTTAAATCAAATAATATTGCTATGCCAAGTAGAAAAGTTCTCAATGAAATCATAAAAACTTTTTATAGCAGTAATCCAACTAAATTATCTTTAGTGAAGTGGTCTAGATCAGATAAAGAGCAAAAAGGCGGCTATGTAAATTTTGAACCAGATTTTATTGAAATAGATGGCATTGAGTACTATGGTTTAATTAAAATTTGCGAAAGGTAAACATTTCCCTATAATATTTTGTACAAATTAGGAGCATTTATGATCTTTGATACTATCGAATTAAAAAAAATAAACCGAGTAGGCGTAATTACTCTTAACAGACCAGACGTTTTAAATGCACTTAATGAACAGCTAGTTTGGGATCTTCAGGAAGCAACAAAAAATCTTAGAGAAGATGATGAGATCAGGGTAGTGGTTATAACTGGTGCTGGTAAAGGCTTTACTGCTGGTGCAGATTTAACTGAATCAGAATCAACTTGGACTAGCACAAAAGATTCGCTTTTAAGAGGATTCTTGCCTACATTTGAAAATATAATGCAGATGCCAAAACCTGTCATAGGCTCCATTAATGGACCTGCTGCTGGTATAGGTGCTGCTATAGCTATGGCATGTGATTTAAGAATCATGTCAGATAAAGGATATATATTGTCTGTATTTAGCAATATTGCTATTGTTCCCGATGGAGGCCTTTCATGGCTTTTAACTAGATATATGGGATATACAAAAGCTTTTGAATATGCAATTGAAGCAAAAAAAATTACAGCTGATGAATGTATTCATTACGGAATTGCGAATAAAAAAGTTTCTAGCGAAGATTTAGAGTCTGAGACGATGGCTTGGGCTGAAAAGTTAGCCAAAAGATCACCTCAATCTTTATCTAATACAAAAAAAATAATGAGAAATTCACTAGAAAAAACATATATAGAGACATATAACGAAGAAGCTGAAATTCAAAATAAAATTTTTGGTAATGATGAAAATAGAGAGGCTATAAAGGCTTTCTTCGAAAAAAGAGAGCCTAACTTTGACTAAGCTCTAAAGTAATTTACTTAGACCAACTATAATTGCTTCAAAAGATGCTCTTGTTGTATTCTGATTAATTCCTACACCCCAACTTGTTTTTCCATCTTTTTCTAGCTCTATATAAGCTGCAGCTTGGGCATCAGATCCAGATGATATTGCTGATTGGTGATAGTCAGAAACTTTGATCTGAACATCTAACTTTTCACATAATCCATTTATAAATGCATCTATTGGACCATTGCCTAGTCCAGAGATTAAGTATTCTTTTGAATTAATAGACATTTTTAACTCTAATTGATTCACATCATCTCGAGTCGATGACAAATGGCTAAGATATAAAAAATCTCCTTTTGCAATTAAGAAGTTATTTTCAAAGATATCCCATATTTCAGGGCTACTAATTTCTTTTCCTGACTCATCAGCTAGTTTTTGTATCTTTTGACTCATACTTATCTGAAGTCTTCTAGGAAGAGAGACGCCATGATCTTTTTCTAATAAGAAAGCAACTCCACCTTTACCAGATTGAGAATTTATTCTTACAACAGCTTCATAACTTCTACCTAAATCAGCAGGATCTATTGGTAAGTAGGGCACTGCCCACAAAGGATCATTTGAATCCTTCATTGCCTTAAATCCTTTCTTAATTGCATCTTGATGTGATCCTGAAAATGCCGTGAATACAAGATCGCCTGCATATGGATGCCGCGGATGAACTGGAAGCTGATTGCAATATTCAACCTCTCTCATAACTGAATTAATATTTGAGAAATCTAACTCTGGATCTATTCCTTGAGTTAGCATATTTAAGGCAATCGTTACAATATCAACATTACCTGTTCTTTCCCCATTGCCAAATAACGTTCCTTCTACACGATCAGCGCCTGCCATTAATCCAAATTCAGAAGCAGCTACAGCAGTTCCTCTATCATTATGCGGATGTAGGCTGATAGAAATATTTTCTCTATTTTTTAAATTGCTATTCATCCATTCAATCTGATCACCATATATGTTTGGAGTAGACATTTCTACTGTCGCCGGAAGATTGATAATAATTTTATGTTTTGATACTTCGCTTAGAATATCAGTTACGGCATCACAAACTTCAGCAGCGTAATCTAACTCTGTTCCAGTAAAACTTTCAGGCGAATACTCAAAACTCCAATCTGTATCTGGATTTTTTTTAGCAAGTTCTTTTATTTTTAAAGCACCTTTAACAGCAATATCTTTGATTCCATCTTTATCTTGTTTAAATACAACTCTTCTTTGAAGAGTTGATGTTGAGTTATAGAAATGAACTATTGCTCTAGGAATGCCTTTAAGAGAGGCAAATGTCTTTTCAATTAACTCATCTCTTGCTTGAGTTAAAACTTGTATATTCACATCACCTGGAATTTTTTTATTTTCAATTAAGTCTCTTACAAAATCAAAATCAGTCTGTGATGCAGAGGGAAAACCAACTTCAATTTCTTTAAATCCAATCTTACATAAAAGAGAAAACATTCTATCTTTTCTCTCAGCCCCCATGGGCTCTATAAGTGCTTGATTTCCATCTCTAAGGTCAACTGAGCACCATGTAGGAGCATTACTAATTACTTTTGAAGGCCATTGCCTATCTTTTAGATCAATAACTTGAAAAGATTTATATTTATTTACAGGATTATCCATTATGCAATTGTAAGTGTTAAAATTTTTTTTATGACAATTATTTCTTCCAAATCTGCATCCATCTTATCAAATATGGAGATACCCTTGTATAAAAAAAGAAAATCTCTAGGACAGAATCAGGCTATAGAAGTGACGCTCCACAAAAGAGATGATGTAGTTGCTATTCTTCCAATTCCATTTAAAGAGATTCCTGAGGATCAAAAGCAGCTATTTTTATCTATCATGAAAACAATTACCTCACAAAATCCTATCATTGAAGAAGTGTCTCTTGATTTAGGTTCTAAGAATATACAGCTAAGCTATTTTTTTGAAAATGTTAGTAAAAAACCGAAAGGTTTTATATCATTTTTTGATAAAGTTATTCTAAATGACACTAAATCTATATTTATCCAAGCTCCAGAAATTTCTAATCTAATGGAGAGCCAAGAATTAAAGAAAGTTTTATGGCAAAAAATTAAAAAAGATTTTATCGATTAATATACATTAATGTCAATTTCACTTATAAGTACCGAGCACTTAGAGGCTATTCATGAAATAGATTTACGAACAAATCCCTCTCCATGGTCTTTTAAAAACCTTGAATCTTCAATTGAAGTTGGACACCAGGGACTAGTTTCACTCCAAAATAAAAAAGTTATTGGCTTTGCTATGTTTTCTGCAATTCCACCTGATTGCCATATTTTAAATATAGCTATTGATCAAGAGTATCAGGGAAAAGGTGAGGGCGCCTTGCTACTAAAGTATGTAATCAAGCAATCTAAAGCAATGAAAATAAAAAGAGTTTTCTTAGAAGTTAGGATTAGTAATCTGACGGCAATACAATTTTATGAAAAATTTGGATTTATTAAAGATGCAATTAGGGATAAGTACTACCCTGGCGACCCAAAGGAAGATGCTTTATTAATGTCACTACAAATTTAATTAAATAATTTTACTTAAGGCTTCCTCTATAGCCTCTGGAGTTTTCGTTGATCCAAACCTTTCAACAATTTCTCCATCTTTATTGATTAAGAATTTTGTAAAATTCCATTTAATGTTTTCAGTTCCTAAAATTCCAGGAAACTCTTTTGTTAGAACTCTGAATAGTGGAGAGGCATCATCTCCATTCACATTTACTTTATCAAATATTTTAAAAGAAACGCCAAAGCTTGTATCGCAAAATGATGCTATCTCTTCATTTGTACCGCTTTCTTGTGCTCCAAATTGGTTGCATGGAAATGCAAGAATTTCAAAATTTTTATCTTTATACTTTTCATAAAGCTCTTGAAGTCCTTTGTATTGAGGCGTGAACCCACATGCGCTAGCTACATTTACTATTAACAATGTCTTGCCTTTGTAAACGCTCATATTAATTGTTTCAAGATTAATATCTTTAACTTCTACATCATATATTTTTATCATTAGTACCTTTTGTATAAATTAACAACTTAATTAATTATCTAAAATTAATCAGATTTTTTTAAAGATTCAGTATATAGCATGAATAAAAAATTAAATTATAGGTTAAATGAATAATTAATATTTATTTTTTAATAAGTTAAAATATTAAAAAGAGTAATTAATAAAATGATATGAATATTAATCTGAAATGGAAATATTTTGATGATCTTTCTAGAGATGAGTTATATGAAATACTGTGCTTAAGACAGAAAGTTTTTATTGTTGAGCAAAATTGCCCATATCTTGATTCTGACTATGCAGATCAAAAAGCATATCATTTGCTAGGATATAGAAATGAAAAGCTTATATGCTATTTAAGAACATTTGCTCCAGGAATTAAATGTAAAGAGTCATCAATTGGCAGGATAATTACCTCAATTGAAGCAAGAAAAGAAGGCCTTGGAAAAAAAATAACAGAAGAAGCAATTTTATTTTTAACAAATCACTTTCCTGGAAATAACATAGTAATTTCTGCTCAACACAGACTCTTAAAGTTTTATCAAAATCTTGGTTTTGTTGAGAGAGGAGATGTTTATTTAGAAGATGATATTGATCACATAGAAATGTGTCTAGAGTGCCCCAAGAGATGATAGAATTACATCTTTATATTTGAACTTATTAACCAAAATAGAATCTAAATAATATGCTTAGAAAATAC
>CAZJJG010000021.1:0-23589 GCA_964546275.1 uncultured Gammaproteobacteria bacterium | reverse complement strand
TTCTTCAGCAGGAGCTTCTTCAGCAGGAGCTTCTTCAGCAGGAGCTTCTTCAGCAACTACTTCTTCAGCAGGAGCTTCTTCAGCAACTACTTCTTCAGCAGCTTTTGCAGCAGCCTCTTCAGCAGCTACTTCAGCAGCTTTTGCAGCAGCCTCTTCAGCTAACTTGTTAGCTATTGCTTCTTTTTTAGAATCTTGTTTAGCTTTTTTAACGGCAAGTTTAGCTTCTAACTCTTCAGGTGAAAGTTTTGCTTCTTTTACAAGATTGCTAACTCTGTCACTCATTTGAGCGCCTTTTGAAATCCAAAGATCAACTTTCTCGAGATCAACTCTAAGTCTTTCCTCTTGTCCTTTAGCTGAAGGATTAAAAAATCCTAGTCTTTCAATAAAAGCTCCATCTCTAGGCTTTCTCTCGTCAGCGACTGTTATATTGTAGTAAGGGTTTTTTTTTGCCCCACTTCTAGCTAATCTTATAATTACCATACTGTCTCAAATAAAAGTTTATGTTAAAAAGGCTCGTATTTTAGTGTAACCTTGCTAATTTTGATAGTATTAATATATAAAGTTTTTACAAAACAGTAATTAAATGAACCTCCTATACATCGCGCTTTACTCAATGAGCTCATATTTCTTAATGAAATTCTTTTATAAGAGATCTAATTATATTTATATTGCCTCTCTTTTTGCCTGTTTAATAGGGTTTATAGCTCTTGTAATTTTATATGACACTAATGCATATCATTCAATTGGGTTAATGCATTTTTATGTAACAAGTATGTCAATAACTTTCCTATTTATAGTCTGTTATGAGGTTTTTTTATTAGAATGGCGAGTAAATAAGGTTAAAAAAGGTGAATTTGTAGGTTTATTACATATTTCTATAGAAAAAAATTACGACACTACCTTTAAACTAGCTGGTTTAGGTATAGCTTTTTTAAGTCTTGCGCTTCTTAGCGGGGTTTATATAACTGAAAGTCTTACAAATGAAATAAAGCTAAAATCTTTATTTACCATAATTTCTTGGTTAATCTATTTTGCTATTTTGCTAGGTATGAAATTTTTTAATCTTAAAACTAGATATGCTGTAAGAGGTTTAGTATTCACTCTCGTATTTTTATTGATTGCTTATATAGGTAATTCACTTATCTTTAGTACAATAGTTTAATGTTAGAAGAGCCTTCGTTATTATTGTTAATTTTAGTATTAGTAGTTTTATTAGTCTTATCAGGGTTTTTCTCAGGATCTGAAACTGGGATGATGGCTTCTAATAAAATTAAGCTTAAAAATATTTCTAAAAAAGGCGATAAAGGAGCGGCTCGTGCATTAGAACTTCTTAAGAGGCCTGATAGACTTTTATCTGCAATATTAGTTGGTAATAATTTTGCAAATATCCTAGCTTCAGCGATTGTTACTATTTTGATGATAGATTATCTGAATGGAAGTGTCCTACTAGGATCAATCTTGCTAACAATCATTGTTCTAATATTTTCTGAAATTACTCCCAAAACAATAGCAGCTATAAAGCCTGAAAAATTTGCTATCAAATCTTCAGGCTTACTTAAGATATTCAGTTTAATTTTTAGTCCCTTGATATTGGTTGTTAATGCAATTAGCTCAAAAGTTTTAAAAATTTTTAAACTTGATATAAAAAAGTCTCAAAGTAATGATAATTTAAATACTCAAGAATTAAGAACTCTATTAGAGGAATCTGGAGATTTAATTCCCTATCAATACAAGGAGATGCTTTCATCAATCTTAGGCATGGAAGAGTTGGTAGTAGAAGATATTATGATTCCAACTCTAGATGTTATTGGTATTGATGTCAGTAATTCATTTAATAATGCAAAAAATATTATTGAATCCAGCTATTATTCGCTGCTTCCTGTTTATAAGGATTCAATAGATGGAATAATCGGCGTTCTTCACTTAAAAGACTCGCATTCTTTCTTAAATCTTTTAGAGCAAGGTGGTGATTTAAAAACTGTGCTTCTTGAAACCTATTTTGTTTCTCAATCAACTACATTAATTAAACAATTAAGTGAATTTCAAAACTCTGATACAAATATCGGGATGGTGGTTGATGAGTATGGTGAAATTGAAGGTTTAATTACTCTAGAAGATATCTTTATTGAGATAGTTGGAAGATTTGGTAATGAAAAAATTGAATTTGAGAAAGAGTTTATTAAAAGAAAGGATGGTTCTATTATTACAGATGGTAATTGTAAGATTAGAGATTTAAATAAATACTCTTCATGGTCCATTCCAGAATTAAATTCTAAAACAATTAATGGTCTTCTTACAGAATATCTTGATCAAATACCTCAAGCTAATTTATGTCTAGAGATAAATGGTTATCGATTTGAAATCATGGAAATTGAAGATAATTTAATCTCTCAAGTAAAAATTATTAAAAAAAACGGGGCATAGAGCCCCGCTTGATTTAGCTTTTCGCTGAATTACATCATTCCGCCCATTCCGCCCATGCCGCCCATATCAGGCATAGCTGGAGCTGCTGATGCTTCTTGTGGTACATCAGTAACCATGGCTTCGGTTGTAATCATCATTCCTGCGATTGATCCAGCTGCTTGAAGTGCTGTTCTTGTTACCTTGGCAGGATCAAGAATTCCCATTTCAATCATGTCGCCATACTCTCCGGTAGCTGCATTAAAACCATATGAATCTTTACCAGCCTTAACATTTGCAATGATCACCGACGCTTCTTCGCCAGCGTTAGTAACAATCTGTCTTAATGGTGCTTCAAAAGCTTTTTTTGCAATATTGATACCCACATTCTGATCATCATTTGATCCTGTAACTTTTTCAACTGCTTCTAGAGCTCTCACTAGTGCAGAACCTCCTCCAGGAACAACTCCTTCTTCAACTGCTGCTCTTGTAGAATGAAGTGCATCTTCAACTCTTGCTTTCTTTTCTTTCATTTCAACTTCTGATCCTGCGCCAACTTTAATTACAGCAACACCACCAGCAAGTTTTGCAACTCGCTCTTGTAATTTTTCTTTATCATAATCAGAACTAGTTTCTTCTATTTGGGCTCTAACCTGATTAACTCTAGCTGCAATAGCTTTCTGATCACCAGAACCATCTATAACAGTAGCATTATCTTTATTCATTGATACTTTTTTTGCAGTTCCTAGATCTTCGATTGTTGCTCCTTCAAGTGAAAGCCCAACTTCATCAGAAATTACAGTACCACCGGTTAAGATGGCAATATCTTCTAGCATAGCTTTTCTTCTGTCGCCAAAGCCTGGTGCTTTACATGCTGCTGCTTTTACGATACCGCGAAGATTATTAACAACTAGTGTTGCAAGAGCTTCACCTTCAATATCTTCTGCAATAATAAGTAAAGGTCTTCCTGCTTTAGCAACTGATTCGAGTAATGGTAGAAGGTCTCTTATATTTGATATTTTTTTATCATGGAGAAGGATTAATGGATTTTCTAGTTCGACAGTCATTGTGTCTTGATTAGTCACAAAATATGGTGATAAATAACCTCTATCAAACTGCATACCTTCAACTACGTCTAATTCATTATCGATACCGCTTCCTTCTTCAACAGTTATAACGCCTTCTTTTCCAACTTTCTGCATTGCTTCTGCAATTATTTGTCCAACAGCTTCATCGCCATTAGCTGAAATTGTTCCAACTTGAGCAATAGCTTTGTCATCTGCGCATGGAACACTTAGATCTTTTACAAAATCAACTGCGGCTGCAACAGCTTTATCGATTCCTCTTTTTAAATCCATTGGATTCATTCCTGCAGCAACAGCTTTATTGCCTTCATTAACAATTGATTGAGCTAATACTGTAGCTGTAGTTGTTCCATCACCAGCCTCATCAGATGTTTGCGATGCAACTTGCTTAAGCATCTGAGCACCCATATTTTCAAATTTGTTTTCTAATTCAATTTCTTTAGCAACTGAAACACCATCTTTAGTAACAGTAGGAGCTCCAAAAGATTTATCTAAAACAACATTTCTTCCTTTTGGTCCTAGCGTAACTTTTACAGCATCTGCCAAAGTATTCACACCGTTTAACATTTGACTTCTAGCTGAGTCGCCGAATTTCACATCTTTTGCTGACATTTTTTATATCTCCGTTTTATATATAATTAATTATGATTCAATGACACCGAAAATATCGCTCTCACTTAAGATTAGATATTCTTGTCCATCAATTTTTACTTCACTGCCGCCATACTGACCAAAGATAACAGTATCTCCAGCATTGACTCCAACAGGCATAGCATCCCCAGCATCATTTTTCTTTCCTGGGCCTACAGCTATTACAACACCTTGCGAAGGTTTTTCTGTAGCAGTTCCAGATAGAATAATTCCACCTGCTGATGTTTTTTCTTCTTCTGTTCTTTCAACAAGAATCTTGTCGTGTAAAGGTCTTAATTTCATTAGTATTCTCCCTACTTTATGAATTATAAAAATTACTTTAATTAAGTGATTTAATAAATATTTTATCTAAACGTTAGTTATGGGCTAATTAATATAAATCAATAGCCAGGATAGAAATTTTTTAAATATTTCCAAGCTATATAGCCAAATATTATGCCAATGGTATCAGAAAGCAGGTCATATAATTCAAAAGTTCTATATTCCAATGAATTCTGAATGACTTCAATCAAAAGACCGTACAAAATTAAGACCACAAACAATATGATTCTTTTAATTTTAAAATCAGAGGCATATGCTAAAAATGATATTACAAAAAAAGCTAAAACATGAAGAAGTTTGTCTTGGATTAAAATTTTTGCAGTTGATGCATCTATTGAAATAAAGCTTAATATTGATGTGAATACAATAGTTAATAGGAATACAAATCTAATATAGTTAATCTTATTCATATTTCTTTTTATAAAATAATATTAATAAGATTGAGGGCATTGTTAGGAATGAAGTAATTATAAAAAATGACATCCATCCATAGTTGTCTCCAAAAATTAATCCTAGCTTAATTATTATAAGGCCAGAAAATCCTGCAAGAATTTTTCCTGGCAGCATCATAAATGATGTAAATAATGCGTATTGAACAGCGGTATATTGTTTTGAAACTAGGCTTGTTAAAAAAGTAATGTTAACGGTGCCTACAATGCCTGCTGCCATGCTGTCTAGAGCTACAACCATGGATAATAATATAAGTGATTTCTCTGATACAGCAATGTAAGCAAAAAATAGATTAGTAACCATTACCAAAAATGCACCAACGATAAGAGATTTTTTTACTCCTGAAGATTTTATTAATTTCCCACCTATAAAAAAACCAAAAATTGATGCAGCTAATGCTACAGTTTTAACAACAAAACCTATCTCATCAAGGCTATAGCCCATTTGAATATAAAAAGGATTGATTATTTGCCCTGTCATAATGTCAGTTAACCTGTAGGTGCTAATAATCGATAAGAGTAATAATGCTGCAAAAAGACCAAATCTATTAAAAAAATCTTGTAATGGTTTAATGAAAGAGTCTTGTATGCCTAATTTTGAAAGTGAAACATTCTTTTTTTCTGGGGTTAAAGATAGTCCAATTATCCCTAAAATCATGAATAGTGACATTACTTGATAAACAAATGACCAGCTAGTTCTTGAGGCTAATATAAGTGCTCCTGATGTAGCTATTAAAATAGCTATTCTGTAGCCGAATTGATAACTTGCTGCTAAATTACCCTGCTCATCAATCTCGGCAAGCTCAATTCTAAATGCGTCTATGGCAATATCTTGAATAGAGCCAAAGAAAGCAACAAGAAATGCAAAGAAGGCAAATAAACTCAAATTAATAGATGGGTCTGTAAATGATATTAGTAACAAAAAAATAATTATTAAGATCTGCATTAAAATAATCCAGCTCTTTCTTTTTCCATAAATACTTAGAATTGGAACAGTAAAATTATCAACTAAAGGGGACCATAAAAATTTTAATGAGTAAGTTAATACAATCCAAGCAAAAAATCCTATAGTTGCTAAATCAAGATCAATTACAGCTAGCCAAGTCCCAAGGGTTACAAAAACTAGCATATATGGAAGTCCAGAAGCGAACCCTAATAAGCAAATACTTATAATTTTTAAATTCATAAATTATTTAGCAATCTTGCCCATTTAAAAGATGACCCTGGATCAGTTTTTCTTTTTGGCGCAATGTCAGAATGACCAACTATGCGATCTTTTGAAAGATTTGGATAGGTTTGCAATAAAGCCTTTGTTATCTGCATAAGAGAATTATACTGCTGATTAGTGTATTCACTGTCATCAGTTCCCTCAAGCTCTATACCAATAGAATAATCATTGCAGTTATCTCTTCCAATGTAGGATGAAATGCCAGCATGCCAAGCTCTCTCATGAAAAGGAACAAATTGTAATATTTCGCCAGTCCGCTGAATAAGTATGTGTGCAGATACCTTCAGGTCTTTTATAGATGCAAAATATGTATGTTTAGATATATCTAGTTTATTTAAAAAAAAGTCTTTAATTTCATTCCCTCCATACTTTCCAGGAGGCAAACTGATTGAATGTATAACTATTAAAGATATATCTTTTACTATAGGTCTAGTGTCATGGTTAGGAGAGGGATAAAAAGTCACTCCCTCCAAAAGATTATCTTTTATATTTATTAAGGACATAACTTAATATCCCATATGAATTTAATTTTGACAAATGATCTTATTGGGCTTGCTCTATTCTTAACTCAGGAGGCATCTTAAAGACTATATTTTCCTCATCTTTTCCTACTTCATTGATTATTCCACCCGTATACTTTTTAAGTTCCTGAGCTATTTCTTGAACTCTTATTTCTGGAGCTGATGCTCCAGCGGTAATAGCTATTTTTTTTATATTATTTATTTTTGATAGGTCTAGATCGCTAAATTCATCAATAAGTATTGCTTCACATCCACACCTATCTGAAAGCTCTTTCAGTCTATTGGAGTTTGAGCTATTTTTAGATCCAACAACTATCATAAATTCATTTTCTAACGCTAATTGCTTAACTGCATCTTGTCTATTTTGCGTTGCATAACAAATATCATCATTTTTAGGAGTTATTAATTGAGGAAATCTACTTTTAAGTTCATCAGTAATAACTTTAGTATCATCGACACTAAGAGTAGTTTGGGTAACAAGAGCTACATTATTTGGCTGATTTATTTTTATAGATTTAGCATCAAATTCATCTTGAACTAGATAAATTGTTGAGGCTTCTCCGCCTGTATGTCTTCCCATAGTGCCTTCAACTTCAGGATGTCCTTCATGACCAATAAGAATAATATCTCTTTGAGCTCTAGCATGCCTAATAACTTCCATATGTACTTTGGTAACTAGTGGGCATGTTGCATCATGGAATTTTAATCCCCTAGCATTTGTTTCCATCTCAACATCAGATGAAACTCCATGCGCACTAAAAATAACTAAAGCATCATCAGGAATCTCAGAAATTTCTTCAACAAAAATAGCTCCTCTTTCTTCTAAATCTCTTACAACAAAACGATTATGAACAACTTCATGTTTAACATATATAGGACTTCCATATATCTCTAAGGCCCTATTTACAATATCAATAGCCCTATCAACACCGGCACAAAATCCTCTTGGATTTGCAAGATTTATAATGACTTTGTTATCCATTAGATTTTTGCATTTTAAACTCTGAAGTAATTAGTAAAATAGCTCCTAGAGAAATAAAAGCATCAGCTGGATTAAAAATAAAGAAGGAGAAATTATTAATATATAGATGCAAGAAATCTGTAACTACACCATCTCCTGCTCTATCAATAATATTTCCTAAAGCTCCACCGATAATAAATATATATGCAGCTTGGCTAAGTGTTCTAGCTTCTATTATTAGTTGTTTCAATAAAAAAACTACTATAAAGAGCCCTATTATTAAAAGAATATAACTGGATGCCCCAGGCCCAAAATCAAACATGCTAAAAGCAATACCAGAATTATAAGTTAAGTAGAAATTTAAGAATGGAAGAAAAGGTATTGTTTCAAATTGAGTAAAATTATTTATAGCTAAGGACTTAAGACCTAAATCAAGACCAACTAAAAAGCATAAATAAATAAAAATTGAAATTCTAGACAAGACTTCTGATCTCCCCTTTATCTTCTATATTTATCTCACATCTTGAACAAAGCTCTGGATGTTTCTCACTTCTTGAAACTGATGGAGATCTATGCCAACATCTTGAACACTTCTCATCATCTGATTGAGTAATCGTGATCAATAAAGAGGTTCCTTTTTTTATGATGGCATCAGAGGATATAAAAACAAAATGCAGCTCATTTCCAAACTTCATTAAAGTATCATAAGAATCATCGGGACATGTGATCTCAACAATAGTATCTAATGAACCTTTCACAAGACCATCATTTCTTGCAGATTCTATAGCCTGATTAACTAAATCTTTAACCTCAAATATTTTAGTCCATTCTTCCGAGCTTATATTTTGATGTATAGGACTTAAATTGTTATAAAAAGATGAAAGGAATACTGATTTCTCTTGCTCTTTGAGAGGTGTGTATGTTTGCCAAATTTCCTCAGAAGTAAAAGATAAGATTGGGCTAACCAATCTAACTAAAATATTAACAATATGATAAATAACGGTTTGGCATGATCGTCTTGCATGTGAGTCGGAAGATGTTGTGTAAAGTCTATCCTTAACAATATCTAGAAAAACACCACCTAATTCATTAACACAAAAGTTATGAATCTTTTGTACAGCGTTATGATAAGAGTATGTCTTATAGCAATCTTGAACTTCCTCTTGAAGCTTTAGCGTAGAATTTAGGATCCACTTATCTAGCTCTACCAGTTTGTCTAAATCAATTGCATCATTTTTATGATCAAAATCATTAATATTGCCAAGTAAAAATCTAAAAGTATTTCTTATTCTTCTATATTGATCAGATACTCTTTTTAGGATTTCATCAGATGCATTCATTTCGCTTCTGAAGTCTGTTGCAGCTACCCATAATCTGAGAATATCTGCACCCAGAGAATTCCATACTTTTTGTGGCGAGACAACGTTTCCTAAAGATTTTGATTGCTTTCGACCCTTATCATCAACAACAAAGCCATGAGTAAGAACTTCTTTATATGGAGGCCTTCCATTGATAGCTATGCTCGTTAACAGTGATGATTGAAACCAGCCTCGGTGCTGATCAGAGCCTTCAAGATATAAGTCAGCAATCAAACCTTTATTAAACCTTTGCTCTAATACTGAAAAATGTGTTGCCCCTGAATCAAACCAAACATCAAGCGTATCATTTACTTTGGTATAATTTTCAGCATCATCTATGTAATCTGATAAATTAACAGAATCCCATATAGCTACTCCTGCATCCTCTATCAAGTCTGCAAATATCTCAAATAACTTCTCTTGGTCTGGGTGAATTTCTCCAGTTTCTTTATGAACTACTAAAGTTATTGGTACGCCCCAGTTTCTTTGTCTTGAAATACACCAATCCGGTCTATCTTCTAACATTGATTTAATTCTTTGAAGTCCCCATGAAGGCTCCCAGTTAACTTTTTCTATCGATGCTTTTGCATCATCTAATAAACCAGCTTTATCCATCGAAATAAACCATTGCGGAGTAGAAGTAAAAATTAATGGTGTTTTATGTCTCCAGCAATGTGGATATGAATGTTCATAATTCTCAACATTAATTAATGTTTTATTGTCGCTAATAGTTTTTAAAATAAAAGGGTCAGCTTTAAATGCTGGCAAGCCAGCAATGTCTTCATACTCATCCCTAAAAAAGCCTTGATTATTGAGGGCTTTAATTGGCTCAATGTTATTATCTTTACATATAAAATAGTCATCTAAACCATGAGCTGGAGCAGTATGAACGCAACCAGTACCTGCATCTGTTGTTACATGGGCTCCTTTTAATAATTGAGATTGTCTTTCTAGGAAAGGGTGATCAAGATTAATATCTTGAAATAAATCACCTTTAATTTTTGACAGCTCTTTTAAATCAAAACCCCATCTAGAAACACAAGAATCAATCAGTTCTGAAGCAATAACAAAGCACTCTCCATTTCCTTCAACCAATGAGTAGTCAAGCTTAGGATTAATACAAACTGCTACATTTGATGGCAGAGTCCAAGGTGTTGTTGTCCAGATTGCAAATGAGCATCTTTTATCAATTGTTACATTAAATAAAGAATTTAAAGTATCCAATGAATCCTTAGAAACACTAAATGAAACATCTATAGATTTTGAAACCTTGTCTTGATATTCTACTTCAGCTTCAGCAAGCGCAGAGCCGCAATCTTGGCACCAATGAACTGGTTTTTCACCTTTTTGCAGATGATTATTTTTAATAATCATAGCCAATGCTCTAAGAGTATCAGCCTCAAAAGAGGCATCAGAACTTTTATATGGGTTAAACCAATCAGCTAAAACCCCTAGCCTGATAAAATCATCTCTTTGTTTTTCAACTTGAGATAGAGCATATTTTTTACAGGCTGCTATAAATTCTTGTTTATTTTTTACAAGATCGCTATTTTTGCCATGTTTTTTTTCAACATTTAGTTCAATAGGTAGGCCATGGCAGTCCCATCCAGGGATAAATGGTGCATCTTTGCCAAACATGGTTTGAACTTTTATTGTTATATCTTTAAGAATCTTATTAACTGAGTGTCCAATATGAATATCTCCATTAGCATAAGGAGGGCCATCATGAAGAATAAATTGCTCTTTACCAGAAGAGTTTTTTCTAATCTGATTATAAAGATCAATAGAATTCCAATAATCTAATATTTCTGGCTCTTTTTTTGCTAAGCCAGCTTTCATAGATAATTCTGTTTCTGGGAGATTTAAAGTATCCCTATAGTTAGTGCTCATATTATTGCTATTGTAAAAGTTTTTTAGCTAAAGATATGTCTTTTTGTATCTGTTCTTTTAAAAAATCTAAATTTTTAAACTTTTTTTCATCTCTTATTTTGAATTTAAATTCAACATCCAGCCTTTCTCCATAAATATTTTTTTTAAAATCAAATAAATGAATCTCTAGAACAGGATGCTCTCCTCCGACTGTTGGCCTGACTCCCATATTTGCAATGCCCTTATAATTTATACCTTGGTGCATACATCTAACAGCATAGACCCCCGATATTGAAAGCTTTTGTTTTGGTATCCACAGGTTTGCAGTTGGCACTTCAATTGTTCTGCCAAGTTGATTTCCATAAACAACTTTTCCAGAAAAAATATAAGGCCTCCCAAGAAGTTTGGTTGCTAAATCAAAATTGCTATCCATCAGAGCTTCTCTTATTCTGGTACTACTAATTCTTTTACCGTCATAGAGAATAGTTTCTGTATTTGAAACAGCAACATTACTCTCTTCGCCCCATTTTTTTAATAGATTAAAGTCTCCTTCTCTTTTAGCACCAAATCTAAAGTCATCACCTACTATTAGTGATTTTAAATTCATTTCCTCCAAGATATCTCTAATAAATATTTCTGGTGTCATTGATTTAAGAGAAGAGTTAAATTTTAAAAAGCATGCATAATCAATTCCATGTGAATTTAATAAACGAAATTTCTCTCTCCACGGACATAGTCTTGGCGGAGAATCTTTGTTAGTTAGGCCTTGTGCGGAAAAATATTCAGATGCATGAGGTTCTGTAAAAAATACTAAGGTTGATGTATTCATTTGCTTAGCTTCTTCTTTTAAATTATTTAAAATAGCTTGATGGCCTATATGCAATCCATCAAAATTTCCAATGGTTGCTGACATTTTTGTATTTGGATGTCTCTTCTTAAAAAGAGCTATATTATTTTGTCCTCTAATTAAATACATGATTTTAAAATAGCTCTCTTAGCCTATTTCCCAGAACAACCTTTGCTAAACCAAAATATAATAAGGCTGAAATTCCAACCTCAAGACTAAGATACATTAGTCTTTGTGCAAAATTAATAGAATCAAAATTTATATTAAATGGACTATTCAGTAAAAATAAAATAACTGCTAATGAAGCTATTAATATAGCTGCATTAAACTTATTAAGAGGATTGCTTAATTGAATATAATTATCTTTTACTAAAATTATAAATAATATACCTGAGCTTAGTATGGCTGCAATTGAGCTCGCCAAAGCTAAGCCTGTATGGCCATAACCTAACTTGATTGCAAAAATATAATTCAAGATCACATTAACAAGTAATGCAGCTATCGCAGCATACATAGGCGTTTTGGTATCTTTTCTAGAAAAAAATGCTGGAACAAGGACTTTCATCATCATGAAAAACGGGAGACCAATAGAAAATGCAATTAGGCTTTTAGAAGCTTGTATAACATCACTATAGAGAAATTCACCTCTTTGAAATAAAGTGCTAATAAGATGCTCTGCACATATAGATAAACCTATTAAAGAAGGTATTGCTAAAAATATTACTAACTTTTGGGATTTTTTTAGCTGTTCTTTATATAAATTTAGATCTCCTTTTTGATTTGCTTTAGACAAAGATGGCAATAATACTGTTCCAATTGCAATAGCAAATATTCCAAGTGGAAATTGTATCAACCTATCAGAAACATATAACCAAGTGGGGCTTCCTGTAATTAAAAGTGATGCAAAAATAGTATCTATTAATAAATTAATTTGAGCTACACCTCCTGCTATAAGCGCAGGAAGCATAAGAACTAAAACCTTTTTTATTCCCTTATTGTTAAAATCAATCTTTGGAACTGGCAGTCTATTAATTTGAGATAAAGGAGCTAGTTGAATTAATAATTGAATAAATCCAGCTAAAAGAACCCCCCATGCTAAACCAATAATTGGGATTGAAAAAAGTGGAGCTAGTACAAATGCTGAAAGAATAATACATACATTAAAAACAATTGGGGTAGCAGCTGGTAATGAATATTTTTGATGTGAATTTTGAATACCCCCTGCAAAAGCAACTAAAGAAATTAATCCAAGGTAAGGAAACATTATTCTTAGCACATCAACAGCAATATCTTTTTTTACAGGATCGTAATAAAAGCCTGGTGCGAATATGAAAATAAATACTGGTGCAAAAAGTAAGGCAACTATTGTAAAGATGAAAAGTATAGCCAATAAGGTGCCAGCTAAACTATCAATAAAATCTTTGATTTCTTCAGTTGTTTTATGCTCTTGATATTCGCTATATATAGGAATAAAAGCCTGGCTAAATGCCCCTTCAGCAAAAAATCTTCTAAAAACATTAGGTATTTTTAAAACTACAACAAAAATATCATGAAGCATTGAAGATCCTAATAATGCTGTTGTGGTGATATCTCTTAAAAGACCAAAAACTCTAGACAGACCAGTCCATGTGCCTACTTTAAAATAGGAGGCAAACATACTTTGGTCTACTAACGATTTTTTATTCATTATGTTTATGACTTTTTATCTATTTTAAAATCCAAAGAGGCTGAATTAATACAATACCTCAGACCTGTTGGATTAGGCCCATCATTAAAAACATGACCTAAGTGTGCATCACAGTTTGAGCACCTAACCTCAGTCCTTACACTTAATAAAGAATAATCTGGTAACTCAGTTATTGCCTCACTGCCTAAAGGTTTAAAAAAGCTTGGCCAGCCACAACCAGCATCAAATTTTGTATCAGATTCAAATAAGGGTGTATTACAGCAAATACATTTATACAAGCCATCTTTATCAGAATCCCAGTACTTACCAGAAAAAGGTCTTTCGGTCCCTCCTCGCCTTGTAACCTCAAAAGATTCCGTAGAAAGTTGGTTTTTCCACTCTTCATCTGTTTTCTTAAAGTCAGTCATGTTTTATAATTTTTCTTTTATTGTAATTGTTATCAAAAAAAAATACGATTTTAAGAATCTGCATCAACCTTCCAATCTCTAACCCAATATATAAAAATAGTATCAATTAGGGCTATAAAAACTTTTAAAATATATTTAGTTGATGCTAAAAAGAAGGCTTGTGTGAAAGTAAGGTCAGTGGCAACTACCCAAGTTACTTGATAAATCATCGTATCTAATAGCTGCGATAAGATTGTGGATAAGTTGTTTCGTAGCCAAAGCTTTTTCCCATTTGTTTTTTCTTTTAAATAATGAAATAGCCATACGTCAAATCTCTGACTTATAAGATAAGCTGTTAAAGATCCAATTATAAAATATGGAGAATAGTTAGCTAATGTATTTATAGCATTATGTATTTCTAAAGCTGATCCAGTTAAATTCGATGGAGTAAATTGCAGGCTTAATAGAAGTGTTATAAGAACAACTATATTTGCAATAAAGCCAAGCATTACCGCTCTATTAGCTTCATCTTTTCCATACTTTTCATTTAATAAATCAGTTGAGAAATATATACCAGAATACAGAATTGCTCCCATGCTTGCATTAAATGTATAACCAAACATTGTTAATTCAGTTACTTTTCCTCCCTGAAGATTTGCAAGAACAATTCCTAAAATAACTGCGCAATAGAGACCGTATTTACCAAAATAACGAAAAAGAAAAACAGCTATGAGTAAGTCGTAAAAAACCACTCCAAACCATATAAATTCTTGGCTGAGGCCTAACATTTAAATTTTTATTATCCTTTTTACTTTTTTTATTGAGAACTAATGTAAATTATACATACTTAAAGCATTAATCAGATTGCAAATGGAAACTTTAGAAAAAATACTTACTCAGCACTCCTATTCAGATTTAAGTGATGGATTTTATTCACATCAGCTTCAGCAACCACTAAATGATCCATATCTTATTCATACTAATGATGCTCTTTTAAAAGAATTAGGTCTTAGCAGTTGTGATAAAAATAAATTAATGCATCTTTTTAATGGAGATATTCATATTTCCAATATTCAGCCTTTTTCAATGAGCTATGCGGGACATCAATTTGGTCAATATGTTCAACAGTTAGGTGATGGCAGAGGAGTAATGCTCGGAGAGCTAGAAAATAATGGCTGTGGTTTAGATATTCATATTAAAGGATGTGGTAAAACTCCATATTCTAGATTTGGTGACGGACGTGCTGTACTTAGGTCATCAATACGAGAATATTTATGTGGAGAAGCTATGACTGGATTGGGGATAGCGTCCTCAAGATCTTTAATGATATTTGGAAGTAATGATCTTGCATATAGAGAAAAATCTGAGTCAACAGCCATGATTGCAAGAACTGCAAGAACTCATATAAGGTTTGGTAATTTTGAGAAATTCTTCTATGACCAACAATATGAAAAACATAAAGAGCTTTGTGATTATGTAATTCCTAAGTATTTTAAGGATGCACATCAATATAAAAATAAATATGAGTATTTGTTAAAAAGCATAATTGAAAATACTGCAAATATGATTGCTTGCTGGCAAGCTGTGGGTTTCTGTCATGGGGTTATGAACACAGATAATATGTCAATTCTTGGAGAAACTATAGACTATGGTCCTTATGGATTTTTAGATGATTATAATCCATCTCATATTTGCAACTTATCAGATAACTTGGGCAGATATTCATATGAAAACCAACCATATATAGGATTATGGAACTGTTCTGCTCTTGCTAAGACTTTTGAAAGATTGGTTGATAAGAAATTCATAGAAGAAATTGGTAATTTATATGAGGAGACTTATTCGAATAAACTAATAAGTTTATTTAAAAAAAAATTGGGGTTATTTGAAGAAAATTCAGATGATAAATTATTAATTCAAGAGCTATTAGATTTAATGCAAGAAAATACATTAGATTACACAAGGACATTCAGAAGTCTAAGTAATGCGATAATAAAAAACCACGAAATTGAAATTAATACATCTATAAAAAAATGGTCTGACAAATTTTCTAAAAGGCATCTTATTGAAAAAACTGATGTTAAAACTAGAATTAATATTATGCATCAACATAACCCAAAATTTATCTTAAGAAATTATATGACACAGGTTGCTATTGAAAATGCTGAAGAAGGTTCATACAAAGAAATTAAAAGGTTAATGAAGATTCTTAAAAATCCATTTGAAGAAAATTTGGAATATAGTAAATATGCAGAAAATTCTCCTGCATGGGCAAAAGATATAGGTCTATCCTGCTCTTCTTAAACTAAGATACTTTTTTATTAGCTGTAGATGCAATAACTGATTCAGTCATATTTAAAAAATCTTCAATCATTGTTTCAGAAGGAGTGTAAATTCTTCTTCTTTTATCTTTAAGTGAATGAACTTCATTTATATAGCCCAATTGAACAGATTGTTTTAAAACCTGAAGTCTTTTAATGCGTGAAGCATATTTTTTTGGCACTAATGAAATTGCATATTCTTGTGAAATTTCATTTTCGTTAAAGAATTCCTGCATAAATGCTAATAAAAAAAAGAATCTATAAGTGTCTGATTGATAAAAACTCATAGAAGGAGGATTTGAGGGATTTCCAATTGTTGTTAAATATATACTTTCAATAATTGCTTTAGCTCGATTTAATTTCTCAGTCATATTATGTTTTACCTATAATTAAAATAATTTTCTTATGCTAATAAACCTTGTATAGCAATTTCTATGCCAAGTTCTAAATTTAAAAAGTGAGATAACTCTCATTTAATTAAAGTTATATTAACATCTCATAACAGATGTCGCATATATATATAAATATTAAATAAAGATTTTATGACTAAATATAGCGGCTAATTTTTAAATTCATCTAGATGATAATCATTCTCATTTAAAATTACAAGCCAATATATTAAAAAGATAGGTTAGATTTTAAGAATCAAAATCATTTCTTTCAGGGTGATTTGAACGCATTATTATAAATTCTTTAGATAATAATTCATCTTCAATATTTTGACGAAACAGACTCTTTAGTTCACTAGTAATTAATTCCAGGTTCAGATTTTCTTTAAAAAATTGAAGGGGGTATGCTTCGTCCTGGTTTCTATTAAGCTTCAAACCTGAGCTGTTTCTATTATGCTGCTCTGAAAAATTAAATGGATGGAAATGCTTTTTATTCTTAATATAGTTTACGACTTTATAGGCAATAGCTTTAGATCCATTTAATTTACCTTGTTTGCTGTATCCAGCTATATGTGGAGTAGCTATAAATGCATTTTTAATAATATCTGTTGATGGAAGCGGTTCATTATCCCAAACGTCTGCAATATAAATTATCTTTTTGTTATCTATAACATCAGCTTCATTCACAATACCACCTCTTGATGAATTAATGAGAACCTTGTGCTCAAGTTTACTTAACTCCTTTTTAGTTATTAAATTATGAGTTGGATATTTTCCCTTTGAAGTATATGGAACATGAATTGTTAGAAGATCACACTCAAGAATTGATTCAAAATCTACTAAATCTTCATTGTTCAGATAAGGATCATATATAGAGACATCAAAACCTAATAAATATAGATTATGCGCAACTTTTTTGCCAATATGTCCATAACCAATAACACCTATTCTTGAGTTATAACTTAATTTTCTTTTATCTATAGCAATAGCGATAGCTGCCATAACATAGTGAGTTACTGAGGACGAGTTGCATCCAGGTGCATATCCCCATTGAATATTTTTTGATTCTAGATATTCAGTATCTAAATGATTAATTCCTGCAGTTGCAGAGGCAACAAAACGTACAGAAGTATCTTTTAAAATTAACTCATTAACATTGGTGGTAGATCTAACTAAGAGTATTTCACAATCCTTAATTAGACTGTTTGTAATATCCTGATAATGATGTAATGTAATATTAAAAATATTTGGATCAATAAACTCCCTTAAAAAAATTTCTAAATAAGGAATATCTTTATCTGCAATAATTTTGATCAATTTTTATTATCTGGCCAAAATATGCTTTGAATCCATCCTATTAAAGAATTATCTCCTAATGAATATTTATCTAAGGCATCAAAATCAGCAGCAAGTTTTTTTGGGTCCTTAAAAAAATCTTTTCTAGAAATGTGGTCTTCATTAGGGTCTAATTCTTTCACTAATTTTGCAGGATTACCTGCAAAAACTGAATTAGGTGGAACATCTTTTGTTACAACTGCTCCAGCTCCAATAATACTATTTTTACCAATTCTTACTCCCTTGCAAACAATAGCGCTATCACCAATCCAAACATTATCTTCGAGCACAACAGGTTTGGTAGTCCCTACTGGCTCAGATCTATCATAAATACCATGCCAATCTGCATCTGAGATATAAGCACCATGAGCAAACATGCATGCATCGCCAATAGTTATCTGATCTGCTGCCATTATTCTTACACCTGGAGTAAT
Organism: uncultured Gammaproteobacteria bacterium; assembly: GCA_964546275.1. Lineage (GTDB taxonomy): Bacteria > Pseudomonadota > Gammaproteobacteria > Magnimaribacterales > D2472 > MED-G78. The sequence goes on along the minus strand of CAZJJG010000021.1, from coordinate 5,347 downwards.
AAGGACATATTTGCCTATATCTAACTTCCCATCCCATTTATCTATATTCCAGGTAGTAAATTGAATATTGGCGTCTTTTGCACCAATAAGAGTTGGAAAGTCATCTACGGAAATATTATTACCAAAGAGATTTATATATTGAGGCTTAAAGTATGCGCCGCCTTTTCCTAGTTGTAAAAATTGCGGTTTTAAAAAATGTTGGACATAAAATTTATTAATTTTAGTAGTAAGTTTTTTTAGCCAATATGGTCTGTTATCTTTTCTGATAATTCTCTCCTAATTTAATTACTATTTTAATATGATAAAGTATCGAAAATATTTTTTAGTGTGTAATTTGTTAACAAAATTCAAAAAAGAGTTTAAGAGCTTAATTCAGATAGGGCTTCCTATTTTTGGTTCTCAAGTATCTTATGTTTTTATGGGTACGACCGACACACTTGTAGCCGGAAGAGCAAGCTCAATAGATCTAGCTGCTTTAGCAATAGGTTCTGCTATCACCCATCCTATTTGGCTTCTTATAGCCGGCATTACCTTTGCTATCACCCCAATAGTTGCTCAGTTATATGGAGCAAAAGAATACAACAAAATAGGATATAAATTAGGAGAGATAATCTGGATTGCTCTGGGGCTAGGTAGTTTGTTTTTAATAATTTATCCAAATTTATATCTTCTAGTGAATCTTCTTGAGTTAGATCCAGAGGTTGCTAGAATTTCAGGAGAGTACTTAAAGGCTTTATCTGTAGGTATGTTTGCTATAACAATTTTTACATGTCTGCGCTGTTACAGCGAAGGAATGACTTTAACACTACCTATTTTTTATATTTCGTTAGCTGGTATGTTAATAAATATCCCACTTGATATTATTTTTGTATATGGATATTTTGGTGTGCCAAAAATGGGGGGTGTTGGTTGTGGTTATGCAACATCAATAGTTTCTGTTTTTATGACTTTAGCCCTAATAATTTATATAGCTAAATCTAAATATTATTCAAATACTAAACCTTTTCAACAACTTCCTTTTCCATCAAGAGATACTTTTTTAGAGATTTTTAAATTAGGTTTTCCAATAGGATTAGGTATTTTTATTGAGTTAGCAATGTTTTCAGGCGCAGCCATAATAATATCCCCTTTAGGCACAGAAGTTGTAGCAGGTCATGCGATAGCTATGAATATAGCTAGCTTCTTTTTTATTATATCTTTATCTGTTGGCTTGGCTGCAGCAACAAGAGTAGGCAATTTAATAGGTGCAAAAAGAATGTTAGATGCTAGATTCGCTTCAATTTCTTCAATCTGTCTATGCACTATGTTCGCATTGGTAAATACAATTATTATTCTTTCATTTAAAGATCAATTAAGTGCAATGTTTTCAGCTGAGGAAGCTGTAGTTTTAATTGCAAGTAATCTTTTAATATTTGCAGCAATATTTCAGATACCAGATGGCGCTCAAATTGGTGCTATAGGTGCTCTAAGGGGTTACAAGGATACTTTTGCACCAATGATAATAACTCTATTAGTCTATTGGTTCTTAGCAATCCCATTTGGTTATTATTTAACATATTACGGTTTAAGTGCTCCCTTGGGAGCATCAGGTATGTGGATAGCTATGATTGGCGGTTTAACTATTTTTGCAGTACTAATTATCCTGAGAGTTCAATGGATAACAAAGAAATTTAATAGAGCTATAGTTTAATAACTTCTGCTGTTTTTGATCCTATCTCGAGAAGATTTTCTGCAATATGCACTCCACATTCTTGTAATTTTAAAATCTTATCAGCTGCAGTACCTTTTCCACCAGCAATAATTGCCCCAGCATGACCCATTCTTTTTCCAGCTGGCGCTGTCTGGCCTGCAATATAAGAAATAACTGGTTTTGTAACTGAGGATTTAATATATTCTGCGGCCTCTTCTTCTGCTGAACCGCCTATCTCACCAACCATAACTATAGCTTTAGTTTCATCATCAGCTTCAAATAATTTTAAGATATCAATAAATGATGAGCCTGGAATAGGATCTCCACCTATACCAACACAACTGCTTTGACCTAAGCCTAGATCAGTAGTTTGTTTGACTGCTTCATAGGTAAGCGTTCCAGATCTAGATATAATTCCTACAGATCCAGGCATGTGAATACTTCCTGGCATAATTCCAAGTTTTGCCTCTCCTGGGGTTATTACTCCAGGACAATTAGGGCCAATCAAAGTTACTCCTAGTTCATCAACTCTTTTTTTAACAACCAGCATATCTAGAGTTGGAATACCTTCAGTTATACATATAACTAATTTAATACCTGATTCAGCTGCTTCTAGAATTGAATCTTTGCAAAATGGGGCAGGAACAAAAATTAAAGCTGCGTTAGGTTGAACAGATGACATTGCTTCGCTCATTGTATTAAATACTGGTCTTTCTAGGTGAAGCTGTCCACCTTTTCCAGGAGTTACACCACCAACAATATTAGTTCCGTATGCTATAGATTGCTCAGAGTGCAATGTGGCTTGAGAACCAGTAAAACCTTGAACTATAACTCTTGTATCTTTATTAACTAATATACTCATGAAGCTAGCTCCACTGCTTTTTTTGCAGCATCTTTTAGATTATTTAAACTTTCAATTTTAACGTCAGCGTTTGCAAGAATCTCTGATCCCTTTTCGGCGTTATTGCCCTCTAGTCTAACAACAACTGGAACACTTACTCCAACCTCTTCAATTGCTGCTAAAACACCTTCAGCAATAAGGTCACATCGCACAATCCCGCCAAAAATATTTACTAAAACAACTTTTACTTCTGGATCAGCTAAAATTAATTTAAAAGCCTTTGCTACTCTTTCCTGAGTTGCTGTTCCGCCAACATCAAGAAAGTTAGCTGGAGAGCCTCCAAAATACTTAATTGTATCCATAGTGCCCATTGCTAAACCAGCTCCATTAACCATACATCCTATATTTCCATCTAGCGATACATAACTAAGATCATTTTTAGCAGCCTCTGACTCTCTTTCATCTTCTTGAGATGGGTCATGCATTTCAGCAATCTCTGGCTGTCTAAAAATTGCATTTGAATCAATATTTATTTTTGCATCTAGGCAATGAAGGTTTCCACCCGCAGTTATTACCAATGGATTAATCTCAAGCAAGCTAAGATCACGTTCAACAAATAATGTCATTAGATTTGGTAACATTTTAGAGAATTGTTTTGTTTGTTGAGGGTTTAATCCAAGAACTTTTGCAATTTTTCTAGCTTGAAATGGTTGAGCTCCTGTTAAAGGGTCAATGGATTCATAAATAACTTTTTCTGGAGAATTTTTTGCAACCTCTTCGATGTTAACTCCACCCTCTGAAGATGCTATAAAAACTACTCTTTGTGAAGCGCGATCAACTACTGCGCTTAAATATAATTCATCAGCAATATCTGTACATTCTTCAATAAGAATTGAACTTACAAGCTGTCCTGATTTATCGGTTTGATATGTCACTAACTTTTTACCAAGCCACTTTTTTGCAAAATCAACAGCTTCCTCAGGCGAATTAACTAAAAGGACACCTCCTGCTTTTCCTCTACCTCCGGCATGTACTTGAGCTTTAACAACCCATTTACTTCCTCCAATATCTCTGCATGCATTTACTGCATCTTCAGGTCTTGAAATAACTTTACCAAGGGAAACGGGTAAGTTGTATTTAGCAAATAATCCTTTGCCTTGGTATTCATGAAGGTTCATCTTTTTCTATTTCCTATATGGATAGCATGTCCGTTAACAGCTAACGCTGCCTCATGCAATGCTTCTGATACTGTGGGATGGCTAAACATAGTTAGGCCTATATCTTCTGAGCTTGAGCCAAATTCCATAGCAATTAAGCCTTGTTGAACTAGTTCTGCTGCAGAAGGACCAAAAACATGTATTCCGAGTATGGTATCTGTTATTTTGTCAGCAAGTATTTTAACAGAACCAACAGATTCATCGATTGCTAAAGCTCTTCCGCTTGCTGCAAAAGGGAAAGACCCTACTTTGTAATCAATTCTCTCATTTTTAAGCTCTTCTTCGTTTTTTCCAACCCATGCTACTTCTGGATGAGTATAAATAACTGAAGGTACTAGATCATAATTTACCGCTGTATGCTTTCCAGCAATTCTTTCAGCAACCATAATACCCTCTTCACTTCCTTTATGAGCAAGCATTGGTCCTCTAACAACATCTCCTATAGCCCAAATTCCTGATTGATTAGTTTGGCAAAAATCATCTACTTTGATAAAACCTCTATCATCTAGATCAATCTGACTATCTTCTGATAATAGGTTGGATGTATTAGGCGCTCTTCCTACTGCTACTATTAATTTTTCAAATATCTCATTTTTTACTGAGCCTTCTTCTTCATACTCAACTGTTACATTATTTTTTCCAGCTTTAGCATTTACTACTTTGCATCCGAGTTTTATATTAAGTCCTTGTTTTGTAAATTCTTTAAAAACTTCTTTTGCTATTTTTTTATCAGCCATAGGTAAAAATTCTGGCATTGCTTCTAACATAGTCACTTCAGAGCCTAATCTAGCCCAGACACTTCCAAGCTCTAAACCAATGACTCCAGCACCTATAACTCCAAGTTTTTTAGGTACAGAATTAAATTCTAATGCCCCAGTTGAGTCAACAATATTAAGGCCATCAAAGGTCGCTGCGCTGATTTCAATTGGCGCTGATCCAGAGGCTAAAATAATATTCTTTGCTTCTAAAATTTCAATAGATTCTCCATTAGTAACTTCAACCTTCATTCCTGAAAGTAGTTTTCCATGGCCTTGAATAGGTGTAACTTTATTTGCTTTAAATAGGCCGCTTACTCCACCAACTAATTGAGAGACTATTTTATCTTTTCTATTCATCATTGCAGGAATGTCTAACTCAACATTACTAGCTTTTATCCCATGTTTATCTATTTTATTATTCACATCATAAAATCTTTGAGATGACTCTAATAATGCTTTTGAAGGAATACATCCAACATTTAGACAGGTTCCTCCATATTTTTGGATTCCATCTTCATCTTGCATAGACTCTACACATGCAACAGAAAGCCCAAGTTGAGAACATCTTATTGCTGACACATATCCAGCTGGACCTCCTCCGATAATTACAACATCATACATATTTAACCTCTTATAAATTTAGCAACAGTCTTTCTGGTGACTCAAGCTGATCTTTAATTGAAACAAGAAAAGTTACTGCCTCTTTTCCATCTAATAAACGATGATCGTAACTCATAGCTAAATACATCATTGGTCTAATTACTACTTCTTTATTAACAGCAACAGGTCTATCTTGAATACTATGCATTCCTAAAATAGCAGTTTGAGGAGCATTTAAGAT
>CAZJJG010000020.1:0-24944 GCA_964546275.1 uncultured Gammaproteobacteria bacterium | reverse complement strand
AGCAAGTTGTTATATTAATGATTGATAGAGACCTGATCTTTAAAGATTTTGTAGTTAAAGGACACGAGTTTGATTTCTTTACGAATAAATGGAAACAAAAATTAATTGCATTTAATAAACATAAATAATTAATTAAAAACTAAGCTTATTCTCTTATAATCCCCAAAATAACTTTACAATTTTTTAATGAAACCATTAATTTTAGATTCAGCATTAGGTACAGAGCTAGAAAATAGAGGAGCATACCTTCCAAGTTTTAAAACTTCCATCTGGTCTGCTTATTCACTAATTCACAATCCAGAAATAATTAAACAGATACATATTGATAATATTGAGGCTGGAGCAGATGTTATTACTACTTCAAACTATCAAGCAACTCCTGAACTGCTTAAAAGAGAGCCGTCAGCTCCCTCATATATTGATCTTGCTAAAAGATCTCTTGAACTATGTCAGGAAGCTATTGCATCTACCAATACAAATACATTAATTGCTGGCTGTTATCCTCCTATACATGTAACGTTTAGACCTGACTTAAGCTCTAGCGGAAAACCATTAAGAAGCTTTTATAGATCTTTAGGAGAAGTTTATAAAGATAATGTTGATATTATTATTTGTGAAACTATGGCTTCAATTTATGAAGGTATTACAGCAGCATCAATGGCTAAAGATTTCTCGTCCAGAGTGTGGCTCAGCTGGACAACTAGAGGTAATAAGTTAAATAGACTTCCAAGTACTGAGCTTTTAGAAGATGCTATTTTAAAAGCCTCTGAACTAGATATAGAGTGTCAGTTAATTAATTGCATTCATGCCGATACAGCATCTAAAGCTATTTTAAAACTAAAGAGGGAAAAGAAATTTGGAATTTATGCTAATTCGTCAATTTATAAAAAAAATCCATTAGAAGGTTTTGTTAGTGATGCTGATGAATTTCACCATCACAATCAACAACCCATCAATCATCTTGAATATGCAAAGTATGTAAAAGAATGGACTGATGCTGGAGCCTTTGTAATAGGCGGATGCTGCAGAACAACTGTAGATCATATTAAAGAAATAAAAAGTATAATTAAAAACATATGAGACAAATTATAGCTATCGGTGGTGGTGGGTTCGGAAGAGTCATAAAAGATCTTAAAATTGAGAATTATATTAAATCTCAATGCAAATCAGATTCACCTAAGATATGTTTTATTCCTACTGCAACAGGCGATGATAATCAGTATATTGAAAATTTCTATAAAGCTTTTGATTCAATAGGTTGTAAAACATCCCACATAGATTTTTTCAAGAGAACCATTAATTTAGTAGAGCATATTAAAAAACAAGATATTATTTTTGTCGGAGGCGGCAACACTAAAAGCATGCTTGCTGTATGGAAAGATTGGGGTCTTGATGTCTTATTAGAAGAAGCTTACAAGAATGGGGTGATCATGTGCGGCGTAAGTGCAGGAGCTATCTGTTGGTTCAATAAAGGCATAACTGACTCTTGGGCTGATGATCTAGCTATTATGGATTGTTTGGGTTTTGTAGATGGAGTTTGCTGTCCACATTACGATGAAGAGCCAGCAAGAAGACCATATGTCAAAGCTAAGCTTGATAGAGCTGATTTTGACGAATGTATAGGTGTAGAAGGTAATGCAGCGCTTCATATAATCAATGAAGAATCATACAAGTCTGTTAATTTCGGTGTTAATAAAAATTCTTATAGAGTTTCTTTAAAAGATAATCATGTTACCGAAGATCCTTTTGAATCTATAAAGATTTAAAGAATGTAAGTTTTAATTTACTTGCTAAATAAGTTCTAGACAAAAAAAAGCCCAGATAAACTGGGCTTTTAAATTCAGATCTATCGAATTAGAAGTTCATTCCAAATGTTAGACCGTAAGTTCTAGGTTGCGAATAAGTAACCTGAGCCATACCACCTTGAAGTGTACTTGCTTGCTCTGCACCTATTTGAAAACGCTTATCACCTATGTTCTTAACATATGCTCCAGCATACCAATCTTCACTTGATGGTGAATAAATAGCTGTCATATCCATATATGTTTGCTCAGGAACGCTGAATTTATCATCGTTAAATATAGATCCAAATCTTTGTCCTTTATGCACATAAGTAAATCTAAGATCAGTAGCACCACCATCCATGGCAAATCTATGAGTTAGAGATAAGTTATAGTCTAATTCAGTAGCGCCTGGGAATCTATTGCCTTGAAGCTGAACCGGAGTAATAGCTGATAATCCAGGAATAGTAATTAAAGCCCCTTGATAAGAACCAATAATACCAGTATCTGTTAAAGCCCAGTTTGTTAAGCTAGCATTTGGTAATAATGTTCCAATAAAATAAGCCTGTCCTCCAGCATTAGCTGCATCCAATCCTGTTTGTTGTAATAGCGCAGCTAAGCCAGCTGTAGCAAAACCTCTACCATAGACTACTGAAGCCTGGTTAGGGTTTAGAGGATTATCTTGTAAAGCTTCTCCCATTTCAGAGTTTAACTTTAACCAGTTGAAATCTAACTCAGTATTATCAGAGATAAAGAATTTCATTTGTCCTTCAAGACCAGTATTAACATAATCAAAAGTTTTATTTACAGCTCCGGCATTATAAATAAGACCTATTTGACCATTAGTTACATCCATTTCAAATAAAGTTGCATTTAATAGCATTCTTCCATCCATAAGAATATTTCTAGTTCCAATTTCTAATGATGAAGACTCTTCTTCACCATAAGGGATTTGAATTGAAAACTCATTTGGAGATGTTCCACCAGCTTTTAGACCAGTAGTTAAGGAAGCATAAACCATGCTATTTTCATTAAGATTATGTTGGACAGCTAACTTATAAGTTAAAGCGCTGTTCTCTGTTTGTTCTCTTGATGTGCCTGGGTTACTTCTTGAGTAATCAGGACCTGTATATGCATAACTTGTATTTGAGATATCTGAAAGTGAACTAAAGATAGTACTTTCATATGTATCATCGTTATATCTTAGACCTAAAGTAAATTTAGTATCTTCATTCATTTGATAATAGTACTCACCCATAAAAGCAGTAGATTTTGTAATACCATTTTGGTCAGTAAGTAATCCACCCATTTTATTTGGAAGAGATCTATTACATAGTCCACCAAAAGTAGCACATGTACCTAAAGTGTTTTGTGTAATCAGTCCTAATGCAGTAGGAAGTCCTACTGTAGGAATTAGAGGAGCAACTTGTCCAAAAACTCCACCAAACACTGACCAAGCAACAATACCACCAAGGTCATTAAGTGCTCCACCAAACAATGAACTCATATATGGATGTAGATCAAAATCTCTAAGCATTTGATAACTAGATGTTTGAACATGATAATCATTATCAAAATCTGATTGCCACTGGTATACACCAGCAGTAAAGTTATGCGGACCATCAAAATCAGAAACAATAGATATCTCAGATTGTCTAGTTACTTCATCAGCTTGAGAACACTCTACAGCTTCAGAACCCATAGTAGTAGAAGCAGGGAAACATTCAAACTGAACATCCCATGCAGGAACTGGACCTACAGCAGTCAGAAAGCCTTCAGTAGACATTGAATGATCGTTATCATCAATATGATCATAATCTCTTGTTGAGTATGAATATTTAGCTTTAACAGTAATGTTAGTAAGCTCTTTTACATATTCAATCTGAGAATTTTCAACAACCTGAGTTCTCTGAGGATCCCAGTTTTTACGAACTGTATCGATGCTATTTGGTGCCATTCCAACTGCGCTCGCATATGGATCATAGTTAACACTAGGTGATAAGAATGTCAGAACATCAATTAGACCACCAATTGTTCCAGCAACATGATAAGGCTCATTTAGGTTACCCTTTTCAAAAGGACTACAACCGTAGAAAGCATCTCTTGCACAATATGTTCCAGCAACATTTAATCTATTATCATCAGATGAATAGTGAGCTGTATTGAACTTAATCATACTTTCATTAGGAAGATCAACATCAACTGAAAGACGAACACCGTATGCATCTCTGCCATCAATATCGTTACCAGTTCCAGTGTTTCTAATCCAACCATCTTTTACAAATGAAGAATAAGCAAGACGTGTTCTTACGTTGTCGCCAAATGGTAGATTGATTGCAGTACTTACTCTTTCTGATCCATAGTTACCGATTTCAAAGTTTGCATAGCCACCCATTTCTGCAGTCGGTCTAGCAGAAACTAGATTAATAAGACCACCAACAGCATTTCTTCCAAATAAAGTACCCTGAGGACCAGCAAGCACTTCTACTTGTTGTACATCAAGAAAACCAATTTCACCAAATGCACTTCCGTTTATTCCATGACCATTAACAGCCATCTGAACGGAAGAAGTAGTTCCAGCTCCAATCGCTGCGCCTGCAACTCCACGAACACCAGCTCCAGATCCAGATCCAATACCATGGGCATAACTAAAGCCAGGCATATAATCTGATAAATCAGCAAGTTCAGTAATTTGGTTCTCAGCAAGAACATCAGCATTAAAAGCTTGAATTGACAATGCTACATCCTGAATCGACTCTTCTCTTCTTGTTGCAGTAACTACAACCTCTTCAACTTCTTGTGCGGTAAGATCAAAAGATCCGAACGCGGTAAAGCTTATTAAAAAGCTTAGTAAAAGCTTAGATACAATTTTCATAAGTAATCCCCTATTTATTGAAATAATTATTTATACATAATATATGGATATATTACTTATTGCTATTTTTTTAGACATTATTTTAGACTTAATTTCTTTCTAAAAAAGCTATGGCAAAAGGGCTTAACAGCCAATTAAGAGCTAGAAACGGTATTTTTTACTAATTAAGTACTTATTACTGGCTTAATTTGTTGATATATCTATCTTTTAAGCGAGATGATCTGGTAGTTAAATCTGCCTCTTTCCCGTTAATATAGACATGAATAGGAATAGAAGAAGGTTCTAGTGGGTCAAATTCCCAAACTAGAATATCTGCTGCAAAACCTTTTTGAATAGAACCTCTACCTTTTAATCCAAAAACGTCAGCCACATTTTTTGATAGACCACTTATTGCATCGTTATAATCCATTCCATAAGCAACAGCATTTCCGGCTCCTTGTCTTATAAGGTGATAATTGTGAGATCTATCTGAGTCAAAGATAATTTTTACACCAGCTTTGTTTAAAACTGATGCAAGCTTAAGTGAGCTTGATAATTCATCAAAAGAATCTGGTATGTTATCCATAGGATTGATAATGACGGGGATGTTGCTTTCTACTAAGCTCTTTAACACTAATGGAGCATCTTCAATGCCAGCTAACACCATATTAATTTTATATTTATTTTTTAAATCTATTAAATGCAAAATATCTGTTGCTCTATTTGTTTCCATGATGAGTGGAATTTTTTTATTAACAAGCTTATCTAAAGCTGCAACATCTTGAGGGTGAAGTTCTAAGAATTCAGCTAAAGGCTGTTCGAGAACTTTTTCATAAGACTTACTTTTTGCTAGTTTACCTAGCTTAAATAGACCTTCTAAAATATCAAAATCTTCACTTCTTGAACCTGAAGATGCGCCTATCCTTCCAAGCATAACCATGTCCTTGGTGCCTGATATTTCAATAGCGCCATCAAGAATAAAGTAAGAGCCCATACCTGCAAGAGGTAATGAGGTTTGTTGAGGAAGAGTTATGGCGGATGTTAATCCGTTAGATCTATTCCATGGAATTAAAGTTGAATTTGGATTAAAGCCTCTAAAAATACTAAAGCCCATATTTAAATAATCTGATTCATCATCTCTCGTTACATCAAGAGCACCAATTTCAATAATTCCTAATGCTGTTGTTGCAGCTATAAAACCAGGAGTAATAATTTTCCCTGAAGCATCAACTGTTTGACTTGATTCAATATCAAGATTTCCAATAGCTTCAATTAATCCATCTTTGATATATATATCTCCAACAAATGCAGGCGTTCCATCACCAATATGAATGGAGCCATTTTCAATTAATAAATCTTCAGCATATCCAGATAGTGGCAAAAGAAGAGTGAAGGCTAGAAATATTTTAAAATTTTTCATTGAGTTCTACTGTTAGTTGGTTTAATTATGCCAAGATCAAAATCAGAGACAGGAGTTGATGAGGGGTTATTACGATCAAACATTAAATTTCCATCAATAAAAACTTTTTGAGCAATTGCATAAACACTGAAAGGATTTTTATTCCAAATAACAACATCTGCATTTTTATCTTTTACCAAAGATCCTGTTGATTCATAAATACCTGCTGCTCTAGCTGGATTTGAAGTAATCCATTTCATCGCTCTAGCTTTAGAAATATCAAATCCTGCTCGATTTCCAGCTGCCAATGCTTTTGAGGCTTCTTGGTTTAGATGCTGGATTCCAATGGAGTCATCTGAATGAACTATTGCACAGCCTGTTCCATTTCTTGCTTGGTCGATAATTGCTATATTTTCCTGAACCATATCGTAGGCTTCATGTTTAAAGCCCCACCAGTCCGCCCACATAGCTCCACATATACCATTGTCAGCTAACAAATCTGCAATCTTATATGCTTCAACAGCGTGATGAAATGCAGTTATTTTATATCCAAATTCATCAGCAATATCTATCATCATTGCCATTTCTTCAGCTCTATAGCAATGATTCTGAACTAGAATTTCTCCCTTAAGTACTCCGGATAACGTATCTAATTCTAAGTCACGAGTAGGGGGGCTAACTATCTCTTTAGCTTCAGCTGATTTAGATTCATATGTAGCCATGTTTGAACGATACTTCGAAGCTTTTATCCATGCTTTTCTATAACCAGCAATATTACCCATTCTGGTTGAAGGAGATTGTTTTCTATTTCCATAAACTCTTTTTGGATTTTCTCCACAAGCCATTTTTAAAGAATGAGGTGCATCAGGAAATTTCATACCCTGAATAGTATTACTTTGAACATTTTTAAATGTGGTGCCTCTTCCGCCAATTAAATTTGCGGAACCTGGTAAAACATGAAAACTTGTAACGCCGCCCTGAAGTGCTAATGAGAATTGAGGATCTTGCGTCCAAACTGAATGCTCAGCCCACACTTCTGCAGTTACAGGACTAGTTGCCTCATTTCCATCAGAGCTTGTTTTTACTCCTGGAGCCGAGTAAACACCCATATGTGAATGAAGATCTATTATTCCTGGCGTGACCCACATACCTGTAAGGTCATAAATAGTTACATCTGCATTCTCAACTACTAAGTTAGCTCCGATAGCTTTAATTTTCCCATCTTGAATTAAGACATCATAATTAAAAAATTCATTACCCTCGCCGTCATAGATATTGGCATTTTTTAATAGCGATGTTTCAGAAGGCTTCGCCTGATAAGTAGAATCAAATGGATCTGCTCCAATAGATAGAGTAAAGAATATGGCAAAAGCCAAAGTAGAATATTGTTTAGTGTTTTTCATATATTTAAGTAAATTAACATAACTGATTTATATTTATCAATACTAATTTTATAGATTTAAATGATGCCCGCCATCTAGTATCAAGAGTTGACCGGTAGCATTTTTATTAAACTCAATAAAAGCCATTATTGACTCAGCAATACTTTGTGGACTTGATACAGATTTTAAAGGAACGCTTGATTCAAGCATGCTTTTTGATGCGTTATACATCTCTTCACCTAAACCTTGCTTTAACCACTCGCCCTCAATAAAACCTGGACAAATTGCATTGACTCTTATCGGCCCTAGATTTCTTGCCATAGATATAGTCATAGTATTTAAGGCGCCTTTTGAGGTTGCATAAGCAATAGAGCTTCCAATTCCTTTTACTCCTGCTATGGATGAAACATTTGTAATACTAGGGTTAGAGCTTTTTAATAAATATTCTTTCGCAGCTTTAACCATTTGAAATGGACCTATAAGATTTACTGCATATATTTTTTGAAAGTCATCTGCATTTAGTAAGCTTAGATCTGAATGATCCCACGCAAATTTACTCGTACCGGCATTATTAACTAAGGCATCAATACGACCATATTTTTCGATCGTTTTTGCTATAGTTTTTTTACAATCTTCATCTGCAGAAACATCGGCTTGGATAGCTAAAGCCTCAACTCCAAACTCTTGGCAGGCAAGGGCGACTTCGTTAGCTTCTTTAATTGTTGATGAGCAAGTAATAGTTATATTCCAACCTTTTGAAGCAAGCAGTAAAGCTGTTGCTGCACCAACGCCACGACTGCCACCAGTAATAATAACAACAGGCTTTTTTGCTATATTTTCCATACTTATTTACTTGCCTGAATTTGATTGAGCAATAGCTCTGAACATAGCAATATGTGCTTCTTTTGAATATTCTCTTTCTGCTGTAAATCTATGATTTGAGGATATTTTTGCTATTACTACATTAGTTACAGGATCTATATAAATATATTGATTGTAGACACCTGCAGCGGTGTAATCTGTCTCAGGAAATCCTGGAATCCACCACTGGTATCCATAACCCCAAGTATTTGAAGATAACTCACCTGCATTAGGTTTTAAATGGTCTGCATCTATTGAGTGAGAAGCATCAACCCAAGCTTCAGGAACAACTTGCTCACCATTCCATACACCACGATTTAAATATAAAAGACCAAATTTTGCATAATCCCTTAAGCTTGCATTAAGACCACCCAGAGCCATATCTACATCCTCAACATCAGATAAATAATAGGCATCATCTTCCATACCAATTTTTTCCCAGATTTTCTCTTTTAAGTAATCCCTTAAAGGCATTCCTGTTACTTCTACCAAAAGAAATCCAAGCATTTGAGTATCAATACTTACATAGTGATTATATGTTCCTTGTTCTTTATCTTTAGTAAGCGTTTTTGCAAAATCTCTAAAGGAACCTCCTGTCGCAACAGCTCTTCCAAACTTATTGATATCAGAATTAGGGTCAGCATAATCTTCATTAAAAAGAACACCTGATGACATCTGTAAAATATTTTTTATTTTTATACCCTCATAGCCTGTTCCCTTGAAATCAGGAAGATACTTGGTAATCGGATCATTAATGTCATCAATCAACCCATCCTCTAATGCAATACCAAGCAAAGCTGAAAGGAAAGATTTAGCTACTGACCATGAAATATGTTGAGATGTTTGGGTATTATTATTGAAGTATTCCTCGTGTACGATTTGATTGTCTTTAATAATAATCAGACCATCAGTTTTAAAATGCTCTAAAGCTTCTTTTAAATTTTGATCAGAATCTTCAAATCTAAATGTTTCTGGAAGTGAGTAAGCCTTTTCAGATCTCGGGAGAGCTTTAGCTTTTGAAGAAGCTTTTATAGGCTCAGATGTTGGAAACATAGTGCCCATATTTATAAAGTTATGAGCAATTTTATTCTCGTTATATAAATTGGTTATCTTATATAATCGAAGAGCATTAGGTCCGTAAAAAAATGCAATAAGAACTATTATTACCAAGACAATGATTGTAAAAATTTTCATGATTTCCCCTTATGTATTAGTATTTAATTTATAGCAAAAGCTAACAACCTAACTAGCGTTTAATCCCAAACATCAACATAATCATTAAGATCATGTGTTGGTATCTTTTTATTGTTACCTGATGCTGTTCCAGTATAAATATACCCTATAACTTCTGCTGAACTCTCTAAACCTAAGTTTTTAGCAATAATTTTATTAAATGCAAAAGCTCCTGTTCTCCATATAGCTCCATAACCCATAGCATTTAAAGCGAGCATAATGTTTTGACCAGCACATCCGGTTGAAATGATTTGTTCAATCGGTGGTACTTTTGGATGATCTTTTGGAGTCGACACTAATATAACAATCATTGGAGCTCTAAAAGGCGCTTCTGTATATTTAGTGATTTGGATATCTGATAGCTCGCTCTTTAGCTCTTTAGCTGATTGAATAAAAATATCAGATAACTTATTTCTTCCAGCACCAGTAATTTGAATAAAAGTTGAAGGCTTAAGCCATGCATGATCAGGCGCTCTTAATGCAGCTTCAAAAACAGTTGCCATTTCATCTTTAGTTGGATGAGGCTCAACTAAGCTTCTAGCTGAATTTCTTTTTGTTATATTATTTAATGCATCCATTACCTCAGAATTATATAACTTTTTTATCTTAAAATTTTCTCTATTTGCATGATGATGCTTCTTTGTAATTTTATAAGTAATCAATTATTTTGAATATCTATTTTTTATTAAAGTAAAACTTATGTATTATAAGAATCACTTAATTATTTATAAAAATATGTTGATACAGATTATTGGAATAGCCGCTTTAGTTTTAATTGCTTATCTCATTGCTAATCGTTTATCTAATTCAGATAAAACTCTACCAATGGATGCAGTTGATTCTCAAGATTCTCAGATTGAAGATTTAACTTTTGAAGAAGAGATGTCAGAAGATGAGTTAAGCGCCTTGGATGAAAGTATTAATGAGAATAAACATTAATTAACAATGGAATTTATTAAAGCAATTTTTATCAGCCTTGCACTTCTTGGAATATCAGTTGGAATAATCCATTTAATCTTAAAAAAATTATTTAAAAATTATGACACCAAAGTTGTCTGGTTATGGTTTCTTTTTATGGTGACCTGGGTAGATTTAATCGGTGTCTATATGTCGTGGTGGCGTATCATCTGATTCTTTTAGACCTTTGAGTAAATTCCTGCATGCAAAAACTATGATGATTGCAAAAGGAACTCCAGTAATAACCACTGATGTTTGAAGGGCTTGAAGTCCTCCTGCATTTAGAAGTACCGCTGCAACTATCCCTAATAATATAGCCCAAGTCACTCTTGATAACATTGGCGAGTCATCGTTTATGTCTAATTGATTTTCAGATGAAAGCATTGAAGCAACCAAAGCACCAGAATCTGATGAAGTTACAAAGAAAGTTACTATTAAGATCAATGAGATAACAGATAAAGGCTGAGCAAAAGGGTAGACATCGTATAAGGTAAACAACGCAACCTCTAAATTATTTGCAACCATTAAACTAAGATCACTTGTCTCATTGATAATTTGATAAATTGCTGCATTTCCAAAAACTCCCATCCAAAGAAAGACTATCAAAGAAGGAACAAATAAGACGCCAATTATAAATTCTCTAATAGTTCTTCCGTAAGATATTCTTGCTATAAATAAAGAAACAAAAGGAGCCCAAGCAAACCACCAAGCGAAATAAAATAAAGTCCAACCATTTTGCCAAGAAGTTGTATCGTAAACTTCTGTCCAGGTAGCAGATTGAATAAGTGTATTTAAATATGCACCAAAATTTTGAACCAAGGCATTAATAATAAAAATCGTAGGTCCTAATATAAATACCAAGAGAAGCAAGCCGGTAGCAATAACAATATTAATTTGAGATAACTTTTTAATACCCGTATTTAATCCAAGTGAAACACTAACAAGACCTAATAAAGTTATAAATCCAATAATCAAAAGAACATTCGAAAAACTTTCCTCAAAGCCAAAGATATGAGCTAGCCCAGCATTAATTTGACTTGCACCCAATCCAAGAGAGGTTGTAACTCCAAAGATGGTTGTCAAAATAGCCATTACATCTATTGCCACTGCTAAAGGTTCATTTTCAGATACTTTTTTACCTAATAGTGAACTTACCCTAAAAGGCAATTTTTTATTATAGGATGCAAACGCAAAGCAAAGTCCTAATGCTGAATATACAGCCCAGCCATGAAGACCCCAGTGCAGGTTAGCTAAGTTAATAGCCTTGCTAGCATTGTAAGAATCATTGCCTTCAATCATTCCTGGATATGAGTTCATATGCATTACAGGCTCAGCAACACCATAAAAAAGAAGTCCTATTCCAAGTCCAGCACTAAAAAGCATAGCTATCCAATTCGCATAACTATAAGTAGGGGATGCATTTGGACCACCTAATCGTATGTATCTATATTTAGTAAATAAAAGGTAAATTGAAAACACAAGAAAGCCATTAGCTAAAAGTATTATTAACCATCCAAAATATTCAGATAAAAAAGACTGAGTTTGAGTAAATATACTTTCTGAAATATCAGAGTTAGCAGAAACTAATCCAGTAATAATAATAATAAGTAGAACGGATAATAAGAATCTTGATTTGCTAATATTTTGCATTGTAATTTACTAAGTTTTTTTAATTTAAGAACACTATAACGAATTTAAGAAAAATTATAAAAGTTTACTCTTGAGTGATATCAAGCCAATACCTCTCAAAACTTGAAATATATCCCTCGATGGGTATACTCAGTTCAAGACTAATTTAATGAAATTGCTGGTCTATAAACAAGCTAAACTTCCCAATGGGGTATTCAGGCTAAGGCCTGAGTTTAAAAAGTTGATGTTTTTTTATGTGAGTAATTCTAAAAAGGAGCTGATATGAAGAACTTAACTGACTTATATTCCAAAGAATATATATCGAATATAAAAACTAACTTAGCCTTAGGTGTGCTTGGAACTGTTGCAGCTGTGATGCCTCAGACCGGTATGTCTCAAGACAGAGTTATTGAAGAAATTGTTGTTTCTGCGCAAAAGAAGGATGAAAATGCTTCAGATGTGCCGTTAACTGTAACAGCATTAACTGGTGAGACTCTTGATGAGATGAATGTCTCTAACTTTGATGAATACATAGAATATTTACCTAATGTAACAAATGGTGGAAGAGGCCCAGGCCAGTCAACCATTTATATTAGAGGTATGGCTGTTGACCCAGTAAATGTATTCTTATCTGCAGCTCAAGGATCTACTCCTAATGTTGCTTTATATCTTGATGAGCAGCCTGTTACTGTTCCAGGAAGAAACTTAGATATCTATGTTGCTGATATGGAACGTATCGAAGTGTTGCCTGGACCTCAAGGAACTCTATATGGTGCTAGTTCACAAGCAGGTACTGTTAGATTAATTACAAACAAGCCAAAATATAATGTATCAGAAGCTGGTATTAACGCTGGCTTATTTAGTACTAGTGAAGGTGAAGCAAGTAATAACTTCGACGCTTTTGTAAATATCCCAATGATTGATGATGTATGGGCAGTAAGAGCTGTTTTCTATAGATCTGATCTAGGCGGTTATATTGATAATGTTCCTGGAACACTTACTTTATCTCCAAATAACCCTGCATACCCTGGAGCAGGATCAACATATACCACAACTGATAACGCTACATTAGTCGAAGAAGATTTCAATGATGCCTCATATCAAGGTTTCAGACTTTCATCTGCTATGACTCTTAATGAGAATTGGGACATGTTAGTAACTCATATTGATCAAGAGATTAATGCTGATGGTGTATTTGATTACGATCCAGCTGTTGGAGATCTTCAAGTAAAAAGATTCCAACCTGATACTCTTGAAGATGCTTTCACTCAGACTTCTCTTACTTTAGAAGGAAGAATGGGAACTCTTGATGTTTTATATACAGGATCATGGTTAGACAGACAAGTTAATCAATTAGTTGATTACAGTGGATATGGAAATGTTGGTTCATACCTTCCTTATTACATATGTAATTATTTGTCAGCAACATCACCTTCATACAGTGCTTGTGGTAATGCTGATGTACTAGTCACACTTGATGATCAAAATGAAAGAACAACACATGAATTTAGAATTGCTTCTAATGAAATGAGCGAACTTCCATTTTCATATACTGCAGGTGTGTTCATTGATGAGAGTATTCTAATGACTATCAATGAGTACAGCTATAATGGTGCTATTTCTCCTGAAGGTCAGGATTCTTATGCATTATATCAAGTAAATTGTCCTATCCCTGGTGCATGGGCTAGAGATGAGTCATGTAGACCAGCTCAAACTAGGTTCTATAACGATATCATGAGAACTGAGGAGCAAACTTCATTCTTTGGTGAAGTTACTTTCCCAGTTACTGATAAATTAGACTTCATGGTCGGAATGCGAAAATATGACATGGACATCGACTTTAGAGGTCAATCTAAATTTGGTTATAGAGGAAGCAACGTTTCTAACGGTAGAGATTATGACGCATCACCTCATGGAACTGATTTACTAAATCAGAGTGATACTGTTACTAAGTTTACAGCTAGCTACAAACCAGATGAAGATACTTTATGGTATTTCACAAGATCTGAAGGCTTTAGACCTGGTGGATGGAACAGGGGTGGATTACTATCATCTAGAAATCCTGCTTTCCCAGACGTACCATTAACTTATGGTTCTGATGACACTATCAACACAGAAGTCGGGGTTAAGACTTTGTTAATGGATGGATCTTTAAGACTTAATGCTACATGGTATAACGTAGAGTGGACTGATATTCAAGTATCAAGATTTGATCCAGTCAACGTTTCTATCTTAACGTTTATTGAGAATGCAGCTGATGCAGACGTTAGCGGTATAGAAGCAGATATCCTTTGGTATCCTTCTAATGAGAAATGGACTGTAATGGCAGCTATGTCTTCTAATGACACTGAAATCACAAATATTAAAGCTCAGATTGTAGAGCTAGCTCCTGTAGGAAGTGCGCTACCTTTAGCGCCTGAATTACAGTGGAATGTAAGAGCAAGACGTGATTCAGAGTTCATGGGCAACGCGGCTTATACTCAAATTGCACTTAAAAATGCAGGTGAGTCATATAGTTCTCTAGAAGCTGATAAACGTTATGAACAAGATGCATATAGAATTGTTGATCTTGCTTATGGCTTTGAGATGAATGGAGCTGATTGGGAGTTCTTTATTAGAAACTTAACCGATGAAAGAGCTCAACTATATTTCAACGACCAGGATGATATTCCAAGAATATCAACTAATCGTCCAAGAAATATGGGTGTTAGAGTCTCACTTAAGTTTTAATAGACTTGAATTTAAAAAGGGTGCATTAGCACCCTTTTTTTTATTACCTAATTAAAGGAATCAAGATTGTCAGAAAATATCACAACCTCTTCAACTGATCAGATCCAAGGTCTTGTTGCTGGCGCTCAATTTAAAGAAGCCCTAATCAAACTTCAAACTGATAAAAACAAAGTCAGCAAAAGAGATTTCTATTACTTAACTTCAGTTTGCCATAGATATTTAAAAGACCCAGACAGAGCTTTAATATCTTTAGATCAATTGATTAAATATTTCCCAAAATATGCCAGAGCCTATCAAGAGCTTGGTTATATCTATTCCTCACAAAATAATGATAAGAAAGCATTAAGAGCTTTTTTAAGAGCTGTTCGATTAAATGATTCACTTCATGCTTCTTGGCTATCTATAGTCAGGTTAGCAGAGGGCAATGAAAAACTTCTTGAGATGTGTGATACCAATATTTATTATCTTAAAAATTTACCACCTGAACTTAAAACAGTTTTAAGTTATACAAATGAAGGTAAGTTAGCTAAAGCTGATCATATTTGTAGAGATTATCTGCAAAAAAAACCTCATGATGTTGAAGCCATGCGTTTACTTGCAAAGATCGCATTAGAATTATTTATTTTTGAAGATGCAGAATTTTTATTAGAGAGCTGTCTGGTTTTTGATCCAACTAACATCAAAGTAAAACATGATTACATTACAGCCTTATTAAGACGTCAAAAATATGGCCTAGCTTTAGAAACAGCTAAAGATCTCTATACAACCAACCCTGAAGAGCTTGTTGCTATGAAGTTATATGCAACTACATTATTTAGAGCAGACATGTATGACGAGGCTATTGAGCTGTATGAAAGCATATTAGCAATTGAGCCTTTAAATACAGAGGTAATGTTATCAATGGGCCATCTTTATAAGACAGCAGGGCAGATTGATAAATCTATAGACTCCTATACCAGCGCATTTAAAAGAGATAAATATTTTGGAGACTCTTATTGGAGTCTAGCTAATTTAAAAACTTATAGATTTACTGATGAGCAAATAGCCTCATTAAAAGAAATGGTTATAGATGAGCTCGTTCCAGATGAAGAGAAAGTCTATATGTACTTTTCACTAGGAAAAGCTTATGAGGATATGGGTAAATACAAAGAATCATTTGATTATTATAAAGCTGGCAATGATTATCAAAAAACAAATTCATCTTATAGTAAAGAAAATTTCTCAGAAGAGTGTAAAAATCAAATAAGTGTTTGTACAAGAGATTTATTTGAAATAAAAAAAGATTGGGGCTGCAAAGACAAAGACCCTATTTTTATATTGGGACTGCCTAGAGCAGGATCAACACTTACAGAACAAATACTTGCATCCCATTCAATGGTAGAAGGAACTCATGAGCTTCCAAATATTCTAGCAATATCTCATAAATTAAATCTTAGACAAGCACAAAATGAAGATTCTAAGTATCCTGATATTTTACTAAGCTTATCCGAGCCTCAGCTTGAAGCTATAGGTGAAAGTTATATTAATGATTCAAAAGTCTTTAGAACTGATAAACCTTACTTTATTGATAAAATGCCTAATAATTTCAGACATATAGGCCTTATTAATCTTATTTTACCAAATGCAAAGATTATAGATATTAGAAGAGACTCTATGGCTGGATGTTTCTCATGCTACAAGCAGCTTTTTGCTGAAGGCCAAGAATTTACTTATGGATTGGAAGATCTTGCTTCCTACTACAATGATTATGTTAAATTAATGGATCACTGGAAAGAAGTTTTACCAAATAAAATACTCTCAGTTCAGTATGAAGATTTAGTGGGAGATCTTGAAACAACTGTAAGAAGAATCTTAGATTACTGCGATCTACCATTTGAACAAAACTGCGTTGAATTCTATAAATCAAAAAGAGCAGTTAAAACGCCAAGTGCGGAGCAGGTAAGACAGCCAATCTATAAAGAAGGTCTTGATTATTGGAAAAACTATGAACCCTATTTATCAAGTTTGGCTAATAATTTAAAATACTAAATTAAAAGACAATCAACTTAATATCTATTAATGAGGTGTTGTTAATATGTTTTTTTATAAGTAACATTATCAACATATTTCAAGGAAAAATTATGAAAAATTTACATCTACAAACAGTCTTATTAGTTTCTTTTTTAGTGCCATCACTAATCTTTGCAAATCCTATAGATTCTAACGATCAGCAGAAAATTGTTAATCATTTTAATGCTTATGTAGATGAAGGAAAAATTCCTAATATTTCAATTCTAATTAAACAGGATAATAAAGAGATCTTTAGACATGTTTACGGAAATGCTGATATAGCAACAAACACTAAAGCGGATAAGAATACAGTCTATAGGATTTATTCAATGTCTAAGCCAGTTACTGGAGTTGCAATAATGCAGCTAATTGAAAATGGCAAACTTAATTTAAATGATAAAGTTTCAAAATTCATTCCAGCATTCAAGGATACCAAAGTTTTAAACTTAGACTTTCAAGACTATGTAGTTAAGCCTAAGCGTGAAATAACAATAAAAGATCTACTTACTCATACGAGTGGATTAACCTATAGCTGGGCAGGCGAAGGGCCGGTTCATCAAATATATAGAAAATATAATATACGTCCTTATTTCTTTGGCGCTGTAGATGCTGAAATTGCAAAGTTTCCAGGAAACACTTGTCAGTTTGCAGCTGTAGCAGCTTCTGCTCCTTTACTGCATAACCCAGGAGAAGACTGGTCTTATGGAATTAATATGGATGTATTAGGTTGTGTTGTTGAGGTTGTTAGCGGTATGTCATTTGCTGATTATTTAGAGACTAATGTTTTTGCTCCACTTAAAATGAATAGTACTGGATTCTCAGTTAAAACAAATGAGAAAGGCTCTTTCACATCTTTATATACTTCTGGAATTTATAGTAGAGATGGAGAAATAGTTGGTCCTTTGGGAGCTAACTATGCCGATGTTGAGTTTTCAAAAACTTTAAGATCTATTGATGCTTTTGATAAATCGCCTTATTTAGATTCAACCAGCGAACTCTATGATGGTGGTTCTGGCCTAGTTTCAACTATTGATGACTATAGTATTTTTTCAGAGATGCTTTTAAATGGCGGAGAGCTTAATGGCGCTCGAATACTCAGCAGAGCATCAGTTGAATTGATGTCTCGTAATAATCTTCAGATTCCAGATGGAAAAGGTATAACAAGCGTTCCAGGTTTGGGTTTTGGCTTAACTCTAGCTGTTTTAGATGATGCTGGAAAGGCTGGAAATTATGGTCCTGACGGTCAATTCTTTTGGGGTGGAGCAGCAAGTACTATATTTTGGGTTGATCCAAAATCAAAGGTTACTGGAGTATTAATGACTCAATATATGCCTTCAGATAAATATCCTTTAAGAGACGAGTTAAACGCTTTAATATACTCATCTATCTCTAACTAATTAACATATATGTCATTTCTTAAAAACCTAGTTAAATATATGGATGATTACCTTGTTTATATACTATTAGTCTTAGTTGTAGTAATTTTCTTCGTTTTAAATTGATCTATTCTTAATCGAAAGAATGACAATTATTAATGCGTCAAATCTAGTTAAGACGTACAAAAATCCAGAGAACTCATCGCAAACTTTTAATGCAGTTGATGATATTTCTTTATCTATTAACTCTGGTGAGATTTATGGCATTCTTGGACCTAATGGAGCGGGTAAGACTACTACACTAGAAATGCTTGAAGGTTTAAAGGACATCGACCAAGGGTCAGCATTTATTAATTCAATTGATGTAAAAGCACATCCATATGAGGTTAAGCAAATTATTGGTGTTCAGCTTCAGGCAAATGAGTATTTTGATAACATGAGTTTGTTAGAACTACTGAACTTATTTAGCGCTCTTTATGATATGAAAAATGATTCAATTGAGCTGCTTAAAAAAGTTAATTTAGAAGATAAAGCTAATGCTAATGCTAATGAGCTTTCAGGTGGACAAAAACAAAGATTTTCAATCGCCTGCGCTCTAGTAAATAAGCCTTTAGTTCTATTTCTTGATGAGCCAACAACAGGCTTAGATCCGCAAGCCAAGAGAAGTCTCTGGAAGCTTATAGCTGATTTAAATACAACAGGAATGACCATAGTTTTGACTACTCATAATATGGAAGAGGCTGAAATCTTGTGTCATAGAATAGCCATCATGGATTATGGAAAAATTATTGCTGAAGATACACCGGCGAACTTAATTTCATTGCATGCATCAGATAAAGTTAAAGAAGTGGTTGAAGGCAATATGGAAGATGTTTTTATAGCATTAACAGGGCATGGGCTTAGAGATTAATATGTTAAATAATAAACAAGCCTATCTCACTAAAGTATTTATTCAGATTTTTCTTCGTAATAAGCAGTACATAGTCTTTAGTCTTATTTTGCCTATAGTTATTTTAAGTATTGTTGGTCTTAATGACGGCAAGTCAGACCCTATAGATATAGGTTTAGTTGATAATTCAAATTCCACACTGTCACAAAGCTTTATAGAAAAACTTTCTACTAATTCTATATTTAATGTAATTGAAGATTCAGAAAAAAACCTTAAAGCTGATTTAATCAATGGTGATCTGATGCTTATACTAGTTTTACCTGCTGATATAGAGGATAGAAATAAAACTACTAATATAAAGCTTCTAGTCGATAAGTCTCAGGTTCAATTTATAGAAACGATTAAACCAATTCTTAATCAATCTTTGCTGTCCATTGAGCGAGAGATAACCCAAGAAGTTGCTATGTTTGACCTTCTAGTTGAAGATGTTAAATCAAGATCCCAAAGTTATATTGATTTCTTGCTTCCTGGAATCATGGCTTTTATGTTGATGAATCTCAGTATTGCCGGAAGTGGATTTAATGTAGTTGAATTTAGAAGAAGAGGAATTTTAAAACGTCTATTTGTTACACCAATTAAACCCATTGATTTTGTAAGCGCAATTGTGCTCGCCAGAATGGTGATTGTTTTAGGGCAGCTCACAATCATTTTTGGATTTGCTCTATTTGCACTCGACGCAAATATACTCGGAAGTATTTTAAGTTTATATTTGGTAATTATGTTTGGGATTTTGATGTTTTTAACCTTAGGATTTTCAATAGGGAGCCTAGCTAAAACTCAAGAGTCTGTTGGAGTGCTTGCTACAATTTTTATATATCCTCAGCTTGTCTTATCTGGCGTATTTTTTCCCTTAGAGACCTTGCCAGAGTATATCCAACCCTTTGCTCAGTTATTACCATTAAGTTTAGTTGCAGATGCAATGAGATCTATTGCTAGTGATGGAGCAGCTTTAGTTGAAGTTTATAAGTCAATAATAGGAATAGGAGTGTGGATTGGCATAGGCACACTTATTTCAACTAAACTATTTGTATGGAAAGAAGTGGCAGGATGAAAATAATAAAGCAATGATCATTGCTTTGATAATAATTGTTACTTTACTATATTTTGTACTCCCATTTATTTACAAAACATATTATCTTAGTCAATTAAATAATCATTCACAGTTAATTGATACCTCAGCTGGGATAATTGAATATAGACTCAAAGGCGATAAAGGTCCTGTTGTTCTCTTTGTTCATGGATCACCTGGAGGGCACGATCAGACGATGATTCATTCTGAGAATTTTAGAGTACTTACTCTCTCAAGACCTGGTTATCTTAGAACACCTTTATCTGCTGGCAAAACACCATTAGAGCAAGCTAAAGCCCTAAAAGCATTATTAGATGCATTACGTATTGAACATGTGATCATTATTGGAGCTTCTGGCGGAGGTCCAGCATCAATGGAATTTGCAGCAGCTTATCCTGATTCTACTCTAGGTTTAATTGCTCTTGAAGCTGTAAGCTTTTCTGCAGATTTTAGTGGAGAAGATAACGGCCTTATTAATTTATCAGATAGAGCTTTGCTTTTTTCATTATTGCTAATTAAGGTTTTTGGAGATGCAGTTGCAGCAACCAAGATGCTTCCCAATAAAATCAATCAAGAAAAAGTTCTTTCTAGTCCTAAAAATATAAAAACTTTAAAAGATTTAATGTGGTCTGTATGGCCATTAAGCCTAAGAAGAGATGGTTTTAGTAATGATTATGAACAATTTAAACAATTATCATTACCTCTAAGCTCAATCAAGATCCCAACTATTGTAATTCATGGTGATGAAGATATTAATGTTGATTTGGACCAGGCAGTTTTCACAAAAAATAATATACTAAATGCAAAACTGCATATTATTAAGGGTGCTGATCATTATATGTCGGCAACTCATAGTGAAGAAATTGAAATTATTATTAAGGATTTTATTAAAGAGGTAACTCTTTAATTGGCGGAGAGACAGGGATTCGAACCCTGGAAGGAGTTGCCCCCTTGCTAGTTTTCAAGACTAGTGCATTCAACCGCTCTGCCATCTCTCCAACGCTAAGACTGGCTATTTTAAAGCTTTTTTAGGGTATGTCTATTTTTAATTTTAAGGTGTGGTGGTAAAAGTGGTAACTAAAGTGGCAACTTAATTGCCATCCAGCTGACACTTGATAGGTTATGAGTCTGTAATTAGATTATTAATTTTTATCCGGCTTCGGCAGCTATAACAGTCTTGATGCCTTCAATAGAAATGAGCATACCTTGATGAATAGCCTCAGCAAATATTTCAGGATCAATTTCAGTAGACCATGCAAGCTGGCAGCTAGATTCATTAATTTTTGATACCTGCATTGTTGCCAGGTGCTTAATTGGCATTTTTGTTTCAACTGCAGAGTATTCCAATTTCATTGATTCGTTATCTAAAAGCAATATTCTTTCTTTTACCAGCCCCATGCCTTCCATTTCAAATATTCGACAGTCTCCTTCGAGATAAATTTCATCTATTGTGGGGACCCAATCACATCTGCTAATATCAGACAAAATGTTCCATAAGTCTTCAGCTGAGCAATTAAAAATAGGCTCCTCTTTGAGAGTTTTCATCTAAGACTTTTTAAACAGAAGAGTCATTCTGTCGCTTTCACCAATTTCAAGATATTTTTCTCTATCTTTATCTTTTAATCTTAAGCTTGGTGGTAAAGTCCAAACTCCACCAGGATGGTTAGCACTATCTTTTAGATTTGAATTTACTTCTGATCTTGCAACCAAGGTAAAGCCATGCTTCTTCGCCACCGCTATTGCATGCTCTTCGGTGACATAGCCACTTTTCTTCATCATTTCCATTGAAGTGCCTGGTTTAGCTCTATGTTCAACTACACCAAATAATCCGCCTGGCTTAAGCGCTTTAGAACTGTTAGCAAAAATTGTATCCATTTGAGGCCCCAGCCAATTGTGGAGATTTCTAAATGTCAAAATAGCATCTACACTTCCTGGCTTAGCCAAGCTTGAGCTAAGATCAACAATTTCAATATCTTTAAATAGAGGATCTTCATTAATTCTCCTTTCAAAACTTGCTCTACTTCTTTGAAAGTAGGCTCTTTGTGAATCCTTATCAAAGTGAGCCGCTATAAGTTTGCCTGGTTTGTGAATATAGTTAGCTAGAATTTCTGAATACCAACCTCCACCAGGAGATAACTCAACAACTTTCATGTTTGGTTTGATCTCAAAAAAAGTAAGAGTCTCATAAGGGTGTCTTGAAGAGTCTCTAGTTACATTTTTTGGACTTCTTTCTTCACTGCTTATTGCAGCCTCAAGATCATGAGAATTTAGTGTTGGTAGAAAAGACATAAGAAAAACAAATACTATTATTTTTTTCATTTAAGGTGCTCCAATTTAAAGTAAATTAATTATATATGTTTTTTATTTTCTAAGAGGTCGCCAATTAATTTTTAGGCAATTGAAATAGATCTTCTGCTTTGCAATTAAGAGTTTCAGCTATTTTTAATGCTAAGACAGAAGAGGGCACATATATTCCGTTCTCAATAGCATTGATGCTTTTTCTTAAGTAATTTAATGATCGTATGGTTTATACTATTTGCATGTGTAATTGTTTTAGTTGCTGCGAATGCGCTTGTTGCGCAAAATAGAAAGCTAAATAAATATAAATCCTGTTAGTTACAGTTTTTGCAATAGCCTGTTGCTGTTGTAGAGATATTAATTATTTAGCATCCTTATCACATAAATCTTGTATGAAAAATTTTTTAAGATTATTGCTATTGTTACCTTTTATAGCCTTTTCGGAGGAACGCTTGTACTCAAGTGAAATTTCATATGGAAGTAATGAAAAGCAAAAAATTGATTTATATGAAGGTTCGTCAGATAAAGTTCTAATATGGATTCATGGGGGCGGATGGCTTTTTGGGGATAAACGTTCTGAAAGATGGATTAAGAGGTTTCACAATCATTTTATAGATCATGAAAAGCTAAATGTTTACATGATTGGTTACAGAGTTGGAGAAGACACAGCACCCGATGCAGTTAATGATGTTATATGTGCATATAAAGAAATTGTTGATGATGCAGTTGCAAAAAATCTTTCTGTTGATGATATTGTGGTGTCTGGTGCAAGCGCAGGAGGACATCTAGCTTTGATGGTTGGATTGTCTAATGAATATAATCTTGAACATTCTTGCAATACACCAACAAGGCCTAAAGCAGTCATAAACCTTTTTGGCATAACTGAAATTGAAAAAACCTCTAAGTTCCTTGATGAAAATAAATTCTTTTCTTTTTCAAATTATGTTAAAACATGGCTACCCTCAGACTTAGGTCCTGAGGAGGCATCAAAAAATTTATCACCCATTAACTTAATAAGCTTAAATTCACCAAAAGTATTAACTATTCATGGAGCCAAGGACTCTTGGGTGCCATATGATCAAGCTATTCTTTTAGACAAGAAGCTAAAAGACAATCATCAATTGCTGACGATTGAAAATGGTGGCCACTATGGTTTTTCAGATGACGAAGATCAAATTATTCGACTGAAGATTTCTGAATTTTTACGAGATACATATAATGATTAGTTCATTAGATCATTTAATCATCGCTGTTAAAGATTTAGATAAAGCAGAACGAGATTACTCAAAAATATTTGGTATGCCCCCAGCTTGGCGAGGCGAACATAAAGAATTAGGCACCATTAATTCAATATTCAATTTTCAAAATACCTACTTCGAACTCTTGGCTGCTAATGGAGATGGCCTTGGTGCTGCATTAGTAAACAATGCCCTTAAAGCAAATGGTGAAGGCTTAACCGGAATAGTTCTTGGAACAGATAACATTAAAGAGGCTTCTAGTTCTATAAAAGTAGAAGGCTTTAGCATTGGAGATGTGTCTGAGGGAGAAGGAAAAAACCTAAACGATCAAAAGATTAGAAAATGGAAAAACCTCTTTTTACCTCCAGAACTAACTAGAGGATTATTTTCATTTATTATTCAACATACTGATGGAGATCTGCCCTTGATAGACCATAAGCCTTCGTCTATAAGTAAGTTAGATCATGTGGTGATAAATACTAATGATGCAGATGGATTTATTAGGGTTTACCAAGATATTTTTAAGATAAGATTAGCCTTAGATAAAACCATAGAGCATTGGAAAAAAAGAATGCTTTTTTTCAGGCTTAATAAAACCACCATAGAAGTTATAGAAAGTAAGGATGACCAGCCAGCAAATGATCAATTATGGGGATTGGCCTGGGAAGTTGAGAATATTGAAGATGCTTATCAGAGGCTTATTAGTGAAGGTGTGGATATTACCCCTGTCCAGAAGGGAATAAAAGATAATACGCTTGTAGCAACCATTAAATCGCATATTCATAACGTACCTACTTTATTAATTGAGCATATCAAATGAACAAAGTATTTTATAAAATTCTTATTTCTGAGGAATAGGAAAGAGCCTCTCAAAGCGGTATTATAGAAACAGACTTAGATACAAAAGATAGTTTTATTCACCTATCAACCTCGTAACAGCTGGCAGCAACACTCAAAGCTGGTGGCTCATGAAAAGAAGCACTAAAAACCTAAGCCTACTAATCTAACAGCTCTCCCAGTCATAACTTAGTAGGCTTTCTTTTACTCCAGGCTTTTATATAGGCCAGTAAGATTTAAGATCTTAATATTTAGGTTTTAGCTCTTTTAAGAACAGTTGTAGCAAAAGTTCTATAGTTATT
>CAZJJG010000019.1:0-26697 GCA_964546275.1 uncultured Gammaproteobacteria bacterium | reverse complement strand
CCCTCATCCTCTTGAGTAACACTTATTTGAACATGATCACCATCAATCTCAGCGTTAATGAGTATTGGCCGGCAACATACAAAGCAGTCTTCGGTGTAGACTTGAGACTCTGAGGGATCAATCAAAAGCGTGATTCTCTCCCAACAAAATGGACATGTTACTTTTTCTTCTAGAAGCTCAAAAGACATAAATTCTATTATTCAGCTCTAGTTGCGTCAAAATCCTTTAAAGACTCAACGTATCTTCTAACATTTTTTAAATGATTCTCATATAAAGGATAGTCTTCTGGCTTGTCTTTAGTCGGGTCATATTCTGCTACTACCTTGATCTCTATAAGCTTATCGGTAATTTCTCTAACTGAAAGACCGCCAGACCAATAGACTTCAACTAAAGCTCTAATTCCTATAGCTTGATAAGTTATAGAGGTAAGGCTTGTATGATATTTTTTAAGATCATCTATAAGTGCAAATATTTGAGCTACAACTTCACCACTAGCACTATGCAGATCCTTACCAGCTTCTTTTAATAATTGTTTGGTAAAAGCTATCTGTCTAATAATCGCGTATTGGGGTTCAGATGAATTTTGGATCATGTAATGCCAGAATCTCCTGCCTTCTTCTTCTGAATCAAAGTAAACGTATTTCACCTGATTATGAAAAGTTAAACAGTAACCATTAAGGTCTTTTAAATACTCAGCTATACCTTTTTGATCATCATAAGTTGGAATAGGATCAATCTTTACTTTATCAGTTGATTTACTCATTTAACTATCCAACTCCCGCCTAGCAATAATAGATCTTAGATTATCATCTTGCTGTGCTATATCTTCATCACTTAAATCAAAGTCTTCAAAATCTCCATCTTTTTTCATCTCTTCTAGTTTTTTAAAGCTTGGGAAGTTACCTACATACATATTTATTAAATTTAGATGATTTTCATTACTAACAGAATTTGGCAATATTCCTGTATCAACCATTTCTTCAACAATCTCATCAGCATTACTACCATCAAAATATAAAAATTCAGCAGATGGTCTTATGCTTCTTTCTTCAGGACTTTGCACTTTAAGCTTATCTACAAGCACTCTGCATTCATTTAGTAATTGCATAATTTTAAATAATATAGCTTCTTTTTTTTGCGGATTAACTGCGTTATAAAAGGCTAGATGATTAAGCAATTTATAATGAGGCTCGTCTGAACACTCTAAAAGGAATCCAAAAAAAGTATTACTATCTGGTAAAGCTTCTAAAATATCACCTTTTGCTAGCAAATGAAGCTCAAAGCAATCAGCTTGTAGTTCAGATATAAAATCTTCAATAGATTGATCATCGGTCTTTTCTTGAAATTTCATATAATTTGTCCTGTATTTAATCCTTTTAAGTATTCAGTGCGCTTAGCTTAAACTGATGGAGGTAATTTGCTAAACTTTAGTTAATAATGCTATCAACTCCAAGTGAGAGGTATTTGAAAACTGATCGAACACTTCAACCTTATTAATTTTATAATCTTTCAAATTCTGTAAATCTCTTTCAAATGTTTCAGGGTTACAAGAGATATAAATAATATTATCAAATTTTTGTAGGATATCAGTAACATTCTCATTAAGCCCAGATCTTGGAGGATCTACGAGAACATGACTAAAATTATAGTTACCCAAATCAATTCCACCCATTCTTCTAAAGACTCTGCCATTAAAAGCTTCGGTTAGCTCTGTATCTGAAAGCCTTGCATAGGCTATATTAGCAATATCATTCTTCTTGATTGCTTTATTTAAGTAAGTTATTGATGCGCGGTTATTTTCGGTAGCAAAAATATTCTTAAAATAACGAGACATAGGTACTGTAAATGTACCTGAACCACAATATAGCTCCAATAGATCTTTAGGATCACTAATCAAAGAAAGACTATACTCAACCATCTTGGGCATTATGTATTTATTGGGTTGATAGAATGTTTTATCGTCTTGATACAAATAGTAAGAGTCTTGCACATCAACTTCATCTTCAAGCTCTAAAATATCTGTCGCAATGATTTGTTTTCTAGATCTTCCAATAATATGAACATTTAAAATACTCGTAACACCATTAGCTGCCTCAAGCCATTTCTCTTCAAGCTCTTTGTGATAAATCAAAGAGATGAGCACAACATCCCTCACAGCCCTAAAATTAATTTGGAATAACTTATGTTTAAGTAATTCATTTGCTTTGATTTGCTCTAACAGCGGCTCCATAATATTTTGTATTGATGAGACTGGTAGATCATAGTTAGTTAGACTTATTTTTTTATCACCTTTAACCATTGTGTATTTGCCGTTTCTGTAACCAAACTCGCATCTTGATCTATAGCTTGTAGCAGGGCTCAGGTTTAGATTAATATCACCAGAATAATATTTCGATAAAATATTTTTAACATCATTGAATTTATTCATTAGAGAAGCAGCTTGGTTATTGCTATGATGATACTTATAAAAACAATGTTTAGTAAAAAGAATAAAATGACTACTTTAGGGATAGAAAGATTTGATAAATCCTTTTCAAGATCTTCTCGCGTTCTCACTCCTAGCAAAGATGAAAGTATTCTTTTTAACCACATGGATGCATTATGTCAAAGATAATTAATATTACTAAGTCAGCAGAAGAATATTTAGCTAAATTAGTTAATGAAAAGGATGACAACAGTATTGGTATTAGAATATTTATCTCTGACCCAGGCACCCCTAAAGCAGAAACATGCCTAGCTTATTGTAAAGCTGAAGAAGCTAATCCAAAAGATGAATTAATCAAACTAGAAACTCTAGATGCATTTATAGATCAAAGAAGCATTCCTTTTTTAAAGGATGCCGAAGTTAATTTCGATCATGATAACTTTGGAGGACAATTAACTATAAAGGCTCCTAATGCTAGATTTCCAAATATCTCAGAGGATAGCCCGGTTGAGGATAGAATAAATTACGTCATATACAATGAAATCAACCCAATGCTTGAGTCTCATGGGGGCGAGGTAAGTCTTGTTAAGTTTACCGAAGAAAAGCAAGCTGTACTTCAATTCGGAGGTGGTTGTCAGGGTTGTGGAATGGTAGATGTCACCCTTAAGGATGGCATTGAGAAAACATTAATTGAACAGATTCCTGAACTTCAATCAGTTATTGATATAACGGACCATTCCGATGGTGAGAACGCTTACTACAAGACTTAAGGTTTATCTTTAATTGAAATAACTACCCCAAACTTCGGGTGGTCAAAATAATATATTTCATTAGCAAATATTCGAGTATCTTGATCGATATAAAATGTAATTAAATCCTCTGCTTTTTCCTTAGCTATAGTTTGAGTATTATCCTCATATAATCTTATAAGATTTTGAGATTCTCCAATCTTTACATTAATTTTTTTATCATTTTCAGATATTGTATTTGCTATTAATTTTTTATTGGATATTGCAGTAATTTCTTTTGGACTAGCATTAGTTTCAATATTGATTTGGCCTATGTAGGCCTTTAGGTCTAAATGAAGATATCTTGATTCATAGGCTTTAACCAATAATCCAAACTTATCATCTTCATCTACTATATGAATAAAAGGACTTTCTTCTTCTGCAAGCATCCCTTGATGCCAAGAATAATGACCTAACAATTCATAATCTTTCCTTCTAAGCATTCTTCTCTTAAGAGAGTTTAGTGAGCTTGGGTCTTTAATCTCTCTAAACCAATAACCAGTATTTTTAGAAAAAGTATCTTTAGGATTATTTGAGGTAAAAACATCAATATTCTTAAAAATATCTTCATATTTATACTCATGCTTAAAAGAATTACTCATAGCACTTAAATTAATGGTTTTTGGAGGCTCAATAAGATTTATAACTTTTTCACCTTCTAAGTTTAATTCAGTGATCTCTTGAAAGGCCTCTTTAGTTATTTCAGAAGATGTTGCAAAAATTAATACTTCAATCTCATAGGTATTTATATCAAAATCTTTGGACTGAATATCTAAAGATATTAAGAATATAGGAATAATTAATAAGTTACTAAGATATCTCATTGATAAAGTTTCTCACATATATTCGTCTTTGATTACTATTTTTAGCATCTTCAATATTCATACTTAGCTTCCCAGATGGATCCATTTTATATAAAGCTGGATTAGATCTTATTAAATCCAATACTTTAATTAAAATATCATCAGCAAGCTTTGCATCAAACTGGATGGATGTTTTATCTTTATGTGAAGATATTTTAATAATTCCCACGGCTCCAGATAAGATTAATAGCTCTGAGTTACTAAATAACGCCTCAACCTCATCAATATATTTCCCGCATCTATCTATGAGCTCTAACTTTATCTCATGCAATTTAGCGATTGTCTTAACTTCATTTATTCTTCGATAGAACTTCAATCGCTCAGTCGGAGAGGGTAAATATATATCAGGTATAAAAGCATCATCAAAAAAGTTTATTTCAGCATTTACTGATTTATATTCCTTGGTAGGATTCTTAATATCCTGAATAGAATCTTTTAACATTGAAAGATATAAAGAGATTCCAATTGCATCAACATGACCGCTTTGCTTTTCTCCAAGTATTTCTCCACCACCCCTGAGCTCCAAATCCTCTTGAGCAATAAAAAAACCTGATCCTAGGTCAGATAATCTAATGATTGAGTCTAATCGTTCTCTAGCACTTTTAGGTAAATCAGGTGTTGGTATTAAAAAGTAGCAATATCCTTGCTTGCTAGATCTTCCAACTCTTCCTCGAAGCTGATGAAGTTGAGCAAGTCCAAAATTATAAGAATCTAGAATAATCATGGTATTGGCATTTGGAATATCTAATCCCATTTCAACAATAGTTGTACATAGAAGTACATCTATTTGACCCAATTGAAAACGATTCATGGTATTTGTAATATCTGCTTTATTCAGTTGCCCATGCGCAATCTCAATTTGAAGGCTAGGTAAAATCCTTAATAAACTCTCTTTAAGTATGGCGAGTTTTTTAATATCATTTTGAATAATAAAACATTGACCATTTCTTGATATCTCTCTATTGATAGCTTCAGTTATTAAATTATCTGTTTGTACTTTTAAAAAAGATTTAATGCTCAACCTATTTGTAGGAGGGGTATGTAAAAAAGAAAAATCTTTTAATCCAGCAAAAATAAAATTCATTGTCCTTGGTATCGGAGTTGCTGATAAATATAAAACATGAACGTCAGGTTTTTTTGATTTAATAATATCTTTTTGTTTTGTTCCAAACCTATGCTCCTCATCTACGACCAGCAGACCAAGATTATTAAAATCAATAGATTGATTAAATAAAGCATGAGTACCTATTAATATATCGATTTTCTTATTATTAAAATCTTCAATGTATTGTTTTTTCTCACTCACTCCTGAATGTCTATTTAGAGATTTAACAATAATCCCAAAATTTTTAAATCGATCAACAAAGGATTGATAGTGTTGTGACACTAAGACTGTGCTTGGTGCTAGCAAAACTACTTGCTTACCTGCATTAACTGCCACAAAAGCAGCACGCATAGCTATCTCTGTTTTCCCAAAACCAACATCACCACACAGAAGTCTATTCATAGGCTTAATTAAAGCTAAGTCTTTTTCAATAGCCTCAATGGCAACTAGCTGATCATTAGTTTCTTTATATGGAAATTCATTTACAAAATCATCATAAGTAGACTGCTCAACTTTTAAGACTGGAGCAGAGGAAGAAAGTCTTCTTGATTCTATATCTAAAATTTCAGCTGCATGATCATAGGCTCGCTTTTCAGCTCGTTGTTTTTTCTGAGTCCACTTGGTGCTTGAGAGGGAATCCAGAACTGAATCAACTTTTTCACTATTCTTATGATATTTAGATACTAGAAAAGTTTTAGCTAATGGAACGTATAGATTTTCTTCATTAGCATATTTTATTTTTAAATACTCATTACTAATACCCTTAGTATCAACAACCTCTAACCCTAAATAGACACCTAGTCCATAATTTTCATGGATAACATAATCATTGGATGAAAAGTTTATCTCAGTATTTACTTTTATTACTGAAACTTGAGTTTCAAGATTATTAGAAGAAGGGGCATCTAAAAAGTACTCTCTGTGAAGAAACAGAGTTTTTATATCTAGATTTTTAAGCGGCCTGTACATATTTGAACTGATTAAGTTAATTCCATTTTTTATGTCTTCAAATGTATTAATTTCATTAAGATCAGATAAATACGTCTTTTTCAAAATCTCATATTCGCTCGGAATCATAGTTGAGATAACGATGCTATCTATGGTTTTATTTGCTAATGCATTTTCTGCTAATACTAAATTTTCTTTAAAGCCTATTTCTTTATTAATATCTTCATGCTGAGAAATATCTACGTTAAGAATTTCACACCCATCAACATATTGACTAACCAGATCTTTATTAAAAAAGAGATTCTCTGGAGACAGTAAGGGTCTGGTAGCATCTATATTTTCATCACTATATCTTTTATTAACTTCCTTCCAGATATCTACAAGACCAGAAGCAATATTCTCATATGTTAGAAATTTAAAGTCTTTAAAGATATCAAATAATGAAATTGTGCTATCAAAAAACAAAGGAAGATAAATTTCGTAGCCTTCTGAAAGCTGTTTATTATTAAGCTCATTAAATAAATCACAAACTCTTTCATCATTATTTGGAAAAAAATCTCTCCATTTATCTCTAAAACTTTTTAGACCCATCTCATCAAATGGCAAATGAGATCCAGTTGTTAGATTGAATTCGTTAATTTTCTTGATTGTTAGCTGAGTATTTGAATTAAATGATCTAATAGATTCAATCTCATCATCAAAAAACTCTATTCTAATCGGATCACTGTATATAGAGGGCCATATATCTATTAAACCACCTCTTGATGAAAACTGATTAATTCCATCTACCCTGTCAGTATTAATAAAATGGTTTTCAACTAAAATATTTTTAATAGCGTTTAGTGAAATTACCTCACCAACCTTAAATGCATTTAATGATCTAAAGAATGATTTAGGTGGATAACGTTCAAATAAATTCTTTGAGCTAGTAATGACTATATTAGGAGTTTGATTACTATCATTTAAAATTTTAAAGCGGGATTTAATAATAGCTTCAGGAGAGGAGAAGTGATCATAAGCTAGAATTTCATTTTCAGGAAAATAATTCACCTGCTTTTTATTTAAATATAAAAGTAACTCTTCGCTCAATAACTTTGCCTCAGCATTAGACGATGTTATGTAACAAATAGATTTTTTTTCAGTAGAGAATTTTTTAGATAGCGATGCTGCAACAATATGGTTATCTTTCAGGTTCATTATTTATATTTATTTACGATACCAACTTTATTTATTTGTATAACTTCTTCTTGTATAATACGGGCACATTTTAGCAACCGAATTTACAAAAAAGGTAACAATATGGAAATTAATTTTACAGAATCAGATATTGAGTTCAGAGAAGAGGTTAGAGCCTTTCTTAGAGATGATTATCCATCTCATGTTAAGCATAAACAAGATACTGGCGAAGTTTTAACAAAACAAGATATGATTGATTTTCATAAATCAATTTCTAAAAAAGGCTGGATGGGTTACAACTGGCCTGTTGAAGTAGGCGGAACTGGATGGACATCTACGCAAATATACATATTTCAAACTGAATTTGGTCTTGCTGGTTGCCCGCCTTTATTAGCATTTGGTGTAAGCATGGTTGGACCAGTTATTTATACATTTGGTAATGAAGAGCAGAAAAAAAGATTCTTACCTGATATTTTAGAATTTAATACATGGTGGTGTCAGGGATACTCAGAACCAGGTTCTGGGTCAGACTTAGCATCTTTAAAAACTAAAGCTGTTAGAGATGGTGACGAGTATGTCATTAATGGTTCAAAAACTTGGACTACTTTAGCTCAAAATGCAGATTGGATCTTTTGCTTAGTAAGAACAGAAACAACTCAAAAGAAACAAGAGGGAATATCCTTCATTCTTATTGATATGGATAATCCTGGAATAGAAGTAAAACCTATTATTACAATTGATGGAGAGCATGAGGTTAACTCAGTTTTCTTTACTGACGTAAGAGTCCCTGCAGAAAATATGATTGGCGAAGAAGGCAAAGGTTGGACATATGCTAAATTTTTATTAGCTCATGAAAGATTCGGTATTGCTGCAGTTGGTGGCTCTAAGCGCTCACTTGCTAAACTAAAAGACATAGTTGCAGAGTTAGATAGTCCTGAGCTAGAAAGAAAGGTTACTGAAGTTGAGATTAACTTAACTTCATTAGAGCTTACAGAATTAAGATTATTATCTGCTCTTGAAAATGGCGCACATCCTGGAGCTGAATCTTCTATTCTTAAAATTAGAGGGACTGAAATCCAACAAAAATTAACTGAATTATATGTTGAAGCAGCAGGCGAGTATGCCTTAGTTTATCCAGGGCCCCATGGTTATGGCGATAATGCTAAACCAGCAGGACCTGAATTTGCAGCTCATTCGGTATCAAAATATTTAAATATGAGAAAAACTTCTATATACGGCGGAAGTAATGAGATTCAAAAAAATATTATTTCGAAATTTGTTTTAGGAGTTTAATAATGAATTTAAATTATTCAGATGATCAGCAGATGCTTAGAGATCAGGTTCAAAAATTCTGTGATGCAGACTATTCCTTTAACAAAAGAGAAGAAATTCTTAAATCAGACTTAGGCTATGACGCTGATCTTTGGAAACTTTTTTCTGAATTAGGATGGCTTTCATTGCCTTTTTCTGAAGATAATGGCGGTTTTGGTTTTGGGCCAATTGAATTATCAGTCTTATTTGAAGAATTTGGAAAAGTTCTAGTGGTAGAGCCATATCTAAGCACAGTCGTTTTATCTGGATCAGTTTTGGATAAATCTTCATATGAAGGAAGAGCAGAATTAATTGAATTAATAACTTCTGGTCAATCACATATATCAGTAGCATATCTGGAAGAAGGCTCAAAAAATGATTATTCATCAGCTAAATCAACATTAACAGAATCAGGATCTGACTTAGTTTTAAATGGTTCAAAAACTCTAGTATTAAATGGAGGAAATGCCTCTAAATTAATAGTATCAGCAATGATGAATGGTGAACTTGCTTTGGTTTGTGTAGATAAGTCACTTGAGGGTATCTCAGTAAATACCTATCCAACTATAGATGGCCAATCTTGTGCAGAGATAACATTTGAAAATGTATCCCTAGACTCATCGCTGGTAATTGCAAAAGGTGCTGATGCAGTTGATATTCTTGGTCATGCAATAAATATGGCTACTTTATGCGTTAGTGCTGAAAGTATTGGATGTATGACAGCTTGTTACCTTAAAACTGTTGAATATACAAAAAGCAGAGAGCAATTTGACCAACCTATTAGCAACTTCCAAGTCTTACAGCATAAAATGGTTGATATGTTCATTGAAAGCGAGGTGTGTAAATCTCTTATGTTCAAAGCAATGCTTGAATGTGATTCAGATGCAGATACTAAAGTTAAATCAGTTTCAGCTTTAAAGGCTCAAATTGGAGTATCCGGCAAGTTAGTAGCTCAAGACGCAGTTCAGCTTCATGGTGGCATGGGCGTAAGTGATGAAATGTCTATTGGACATTATCTTAAAAAATTAATAGCAATTGATGCATTGTTTGGAAATTCAAATTATCACTTTAATAAATACTCACAATTATAAAAATACATCACCATGAGCGATAAAGATTTAACTTTTGATTCAACCAAAAGGCAGGAAAGAGATCTTCCTTTAGATTCTTTTGGAGACTGGAGATGGCGTGAAGCCTTAGCAGAACTTATGGTTCCTATGATTGGTTCCATGTTTAGAAATGGCGTTCAGGTTCTTATGTATGGAAAGTCTTTAGTTAATGAGTCTCCCGTATCAATAATGACAGCTCATAGATTTATAAGACAGGTTGAGTCTAACGAGCTGAGTGAACAAGAAACTTACCCTATATTACAAGCT
Organism: uncultured Gammaproteobacteria bacterium; assembly: GCA_964546275.1. Lineage (GTDB taxonomy): Bacteria > Pseudomonadota > Gammaproteobacteria > Magnimaribacterales > D2472 > MED-G78. The sequence goes on along the minus strand of CAZJJG010000019.1, from coordinate 16,705 downwards.
TTAGTTAAGTTAAATTTATCTGATTGTGAGATTGATCTTGGTGAGTTAACTATTAACTATCCAGGCTTTACTAATCTTCCTGATGATACATCGGGAATAGATGATTATTTAGCTAAAGAACTAGCATCAATTATTGATATTGAATCAGTAAGACCTTCTGTACCTCAGGATATAGTGCTATATGGTTTTGGAAGAGTTGGGAGGCTTGTAGCAAGAATGCTTGTTGAGACTACTGGACCTGGTAATTACTTCAGACTCAAAGCGGTAGTTGTTAGAAAAACTAATTCTGATGATTTAGCTAAACGCGCAAGTTTACTTCAAAGAGATTCTGTTCATGGAAGATTTAGTGGAACAATAAGAGTTGATGATAAAAATAGTTCTCTTGTTGTAAATGGTAATCCTGTTAAATTTATTTATGCTTCTGGCCCGAATGATTTTAAGTACAAGGATCATGGAATTGTTGACCCTATAGTAATTGATAATACTGGAATCTGGAGAGATGAAAATGGTCTAGGTCGTCATGTTAATGGTGGAGCTAAAAACGTAATTTTGACTGCGCCAGGTAAAGGTGAAATTAAAAATATTGTTTTTGGTGTCAATGATTCTGAACTAGATAATAGTGATGTAATAGTTTCAGCAGCTTCATGTACAACTAATGCAATTGTCCCTGTACTAAAAGTTATTCACGATAAATATAAAATTACTTCAGGCCATGTTGAAACAGTTCATTCATATACGAATGATCAAAATCTAATTGATAATTACCATAGTGGAGACAGAAGAGGACGAAGTGCTGCTTTAAATATGGTTATCACAAGCACTGGAGCTGTTGCTGCTGTTGCTAAAGCAATACCTGAGCTCAAAGGCGTTCTTACCGGTAATGCAATCAGAGTTCCTACTCCGAATGTTAGCTTGGCTGTAATGTCTTTAATGTTAAGTGAAGAGGTATCAAAAGAATCAATTAATGAATTCCTTAAAATGAATGCATTTCATTCAAAATATAGAGAAATTGTTGGATATGTTAATTCTCCTGAAATTGTTTCGACAGACTTTTACTCAAGCCCTTTTGCATCAATTGTTGATTCACAAGCAACAATAGCGTCTGGTAATCGAGTAACTTTATATTGTTGGTATGACAATGAATATGGCTATTCAAAACAGGTAGTAAACTTAACTAAAAAAATTGCTGGCATTAAATTACCAAGATTGCCTTTATCAAAAGACAAATAGCTAGAAACATAGCATTTTTAGCTTTATAATAGCCTCGTTTTTAGAGGGATTTCGAAGCATAATACAAGGGATTTGTGTACAAGATAAATAAAGGTTTAGATCTACCGATTTCTGGCGCTCCAGCGCTTGAGGTAGAAATATCATCAAAAATTTCATCAGTAGCCATTCTTGGTTCTGATTACATTGGTTTAAAGCCTACTATGTTAGTTAAAGTAGGTGATTTCGTTCAAGCTGGAGAACACTTATTAGAAGATAAGAAAAATCCTGGAGTCTTTATAGCTGCTCCAGCCTCAGGAACCATAAATTCAATTAATAGAGGAGATAAGAGACGTTTTTTATCAATAGAGATTGATATTGCTGCCGAAGAAAAATATAAAAATTTTGACAAAGCATCATCAAAAGAAGAAGTAATTTCATTACTTCAAGATTCTGGTCTTTGGAGCGCTTTTAGAACCAGACCTTTTAATAGAGCGCCTAAAATAAAATCAACACCTAATGCTATTTTTATCAATGCCTGTGACTCTAATCCGCTAGCAGTAGACCCTTATTTTATTATTAAAGAGGATCAAGATCTTTTTGATTTAGGTCTTCTAGCTTTAACTGAAGCTTTCAATTCACCTATTCACTGTTGTTTTCAAAATGATAATTTTAAAAAAAATATAGAGGCTGTTTCATATAATCAATTTTCCGGTCCACATCCTTCTGGTTTAACCTCAACACATATTCATAATATATATCCTGTTGGAATTGATAGACTAGTTTGGAGTATTGGTTTTCAGGAATGTATTTCTATTGGGTATCTTCTTAAAAATAGTAAAATAAGAACTTCAAAAGTTATTTCATTGGCTGGAGAGGGTGTTTTAAAACCATGTCTTATTAATACAAGATATGGTGCCAATATATCGTCATTAACAGCTGGAATTATCAAAGATGCATCGAGAGTGATATCTGGTTCAGTTTTACATGGCCATACAGCAGAATCTGTAATGGATTACCTAGGTGCTTTTCATAATCAAATATCAGTAATTCCTGATGATTATGATGAGGTTTTTATGAACTGGTTAATGCCAGGGACTAAAATCCATTCAAAGTTAAATGTCTTTTTATCATCATTTATGAAGCCTAAAAGCTTTAATTTTAATACAGCCATGAACGGCAGTGATAGACCTATAGTTCCTATAGGCTCTTATGAAGAAGTTATGCCTATGGACATAATGACAACCCAATTACTAAAAGCCTTAGCTACCTATGATCTAGAGATGTTAGTTGATTTAGGAGTTCTTGAATTATGTGATGAAGATATGGGTCTTTGTAGTTATGTTTGCCCAAGCAAGTACGATTACTCAAGCCTTCTTTCTAAAAATTTAGAAATGATATATAACGAAATCTAATGAAATTTATACGTACATTTATTAATAATCTTAAGCCTAATTTTATAGAAGGCGGCAAGTATGAAAAATGGTTCCCATTATTTGATGCGGCTGAAAATCTATTTTTTACTACAAGTGGTAAAACTAAAAACCCTATCCATGTTAGAGACGGTTTAGATATTCAAAAATTAATGGTTACAGTTTGGTTGGCTACATTTCCTGCAATGTTCTTCGGTATGTACAATCTTGGTAATCAGTCTTTAGATTATTTAAATCAAATAAATTCAGCTAATACTGGAGATTGGCATCATTACCTAGTATCAATTGTTGGTTATGATCACACTAGTTTTTTTAATAAACTATGGTTTGGTGCTGTTTATTTCTTCCCTATTTATGCTGTTGTTTTTATTGTAGCTATAGCTTGGGAAGCTCTTTTTGCTTCGATTAGAAAGCATGAAATTAGTGAAGGTGCATTTGTAACAACAGTTCTTTTTGCATTAAGTTGTCCACCTGATATTCCTCTTTGGCAGGCAGCCATGGGAATTACTTTTGGTATTGTCATAGGTAAAGAAATCTTTGGCGGAACAGGAAAAAACTTCTTAAATCCAGCCCTTACCGGAAGAGCTTTTATATATTTTGCATATCCAACTCAACTCTCTGGTGATAAAGTTTGGATAGCTGGAATTAGCGATAATCTAGTTATGCCATCTGGTTACAGTGGAGCAACTCCATTAGGTGTTGCAGCTGAACAAGGTCTTCCAGGTTTAACATCGTCATTTACATGGTTTGATGCTTTTATTGGTAATATTCCTGGGTCTGTTGGTGAAACTTCAGTCATAGCAATTTCTATCGGCCTTATTATTTTATTACTTACCAAGGTAGCTTCTTATAGAATTATATTAGGAACACTAACTGGCATGATTATAATGAGCTCTTTATTAAACTTTATTGGATCAGATACTAATCCTATGTTTTTAGTTCCATGGTACTGGCATCTAGTTGTTGGAAGTTTTGCATTTGGTTTAGTCTTTATGGCTACAGAACCTGTATCTGGTGCAGGCACCAATCTTGGTAGATGGATTTATGGTGGGCTTATAGGGGTCATGGTTGTATTGATTAGAGTTGTTAATCCTGCTTTTCCTGAAGGTATGATGTTAGCCATCTTATTTGCTAACCTTATCGCCCCTGTAATAGATCATATGGTAGTAACTTCAAATATTAATAAAAGAAAGAGAGTCCTTGCAAATGAATGAGTCTGTCTTAAAAACTTTATCAGTATCCTTTGTGATATGTCTTGTATGCTCATTAGTTGTATCTTTTGCAGCGGTTGGCCTAAGAGATATGCAAATTGAAAATAAACTAAATGATCAGAGGATTAAAATCCTACAGGCAGGCAAAATTTACAATCCAGATCTTGAAGTTAAAGCTCAATTTGAATCTCTTGAAGTTAAATTTATTAACTTTGAAACGGGAGAACTTTTATCAGAGTTTAATGATTTCTCCATTGATACCTATGATCAAATCTTAGCTACAAAAGATTCCTCACTATCCTCAAAAGTTCCTCAAGATGAAGATATTGCTATTATCAAAAATAGAGAAAATATAGGAAAAATATACATAGTCAGAGATGAAGATAATTTAATATCTAAACTTATCCTTCCTATCCGCGGGTTTGGTTTGTGGGGAACTATGTATGGCTATATATCGCTAGAGAGCGATTTCAATACTGTTGCTGGTATTGAGTTCTATCAGCATAAAGAAACTCCTGGATTGGGTGCAGAGGTAGATAATCCTAAGTGGAAATCATTATGGCGTGGTAAACAAATTTATAAAGACAACCAAGTTATTTTAAAGGTTATTAAAGGAAAAGCAGAAACAGATGATCCCTTGTATGCTTATAAAGTTGATGGCCTTTCTGGCGCAACACTTACAAGTAGAGGCGTATCTAACATGATTGAATATTGGTTTAGTAACTCTGGATACTCAACAATGTTAAAGGATTTAAATTATGAGTCTTAAAAGATATCAAGAAGTCATAGTAAAACCTTTAATCGATGAAAATCCTATTGCTCTTCAAATATTAGGTATTTGCTCAGCACTTGCTGTAACTAATAGTCTTACTGTTACCTTGGTTATGTGCGTTGCTTTAACAGCCGTTGTATCTTTCTCAAATTTATTTATATCGATAATACGAAATCATATTCCATCTAGTATTCGAATCATTGTGCAAATGACTATTATTGCTTCATTAGTAATTGTTGTAGACGAACTTCTTAAAGCTTATGACTATGAAACTAGTAAGAAATTATCTGTCTTCGTTGGTCTTATTATTACAAATTGCATCGTTATGGGAAGAGCAGAAGCATTTGCTATGAAAGAAAAACCATTATTAAGCTTCTTTGATGGTCTGGGTAATGGATTAGGTTACAGCGTTATATTAATTTCTGTAGCAATTATCAGAGAGTTATTTGGCTCTGGCACTTTAATGGGTTATGAAATATTTACCCTTGTATCAAATGGTGGCTGGTATGTACCTAATAACTTGCTTTTATTACCACCAAGCTCATTTATCATTATTGGTTTATTTATATGGGCAATTCGTTCAATCAGACCTGAGCAGGCAGAAGCAGCTGATTTTAAGCTCGCTAAACACTCAACAGCTCCAGACTTAAATAAGAGAGAGTTAAATGTTTGAACACTATCTAAGTATTTTTGTAACTACAGTATTTATTGAAAATATAGCATTATCTGTATTTTTGGGAATGTGTACCTTTATTGCGATTTCTAAAAAGATAGACGCAGCATTTGGTCTCGGGATTGCTGTAATTGTTGTATGTCTAATAACAGTTCCTTTAAATAATTTTTTATATAATTTCGTTATCAGAGACGGCGCTCTTGCATGGCTTGGTTCAGATTTTGCAGATGTTAATCTAGAATTCGTTGGTCTGATTAGTTATATAGGTGTTATAGCTGCTGTAGTGCAAATATTAGAAATGTTTTTGGATAGATATGTTCCTGCTTTATATAATGCCTTAGGCGTCTTCTTACCGCTTATAACAGTTAACTGCGCAATCTTAGGCGCTTCTTTGTTTATGGTTGAAAAGGATTTAATGTTTGGTGAAAGTGTTGTTTATGGATTTGGAGCTGGTTTTGGTTGGGCTATGGCTATCGTCATATTGGCTGGAATACGTGAAAAATTAAAATACTCAGATATACCTGAAGGACTTCAAGGCCTTGGTGCAACTTTTATAATAGTTGGACTCATGAGTTTTGGATTTATGTCATTTGGAGGTATATCTCTTTAAATAGAGATTAGTAATATGGATTTATTAGATTTAACTTTAGGCGTCGTCGGTTTTACAGGTGTTGTTTTACTGCTTGTATTAGTAATTCTTGCAGCTAGATCTCAGCTTGTAAGCACGGGCTCTGTTTCGATAGAAATTAATGGTGATGCAGCAAATCCAATAGTGGTTCCCTCAGGATCTAAATTACTTCAAACACTTGCTGAAAATAAAATCTTCCTTTCATCTGCATGTGGAGGAGGCGGTACATGCTCGCAATGCAAATGCCAAGTTTTAGAAGGTGGAGGATCTATACTTCCTACCGAAGAGTCTCATTTTAACACTCGAGAGAAAAATGAAGGATGGAGACTTTCCTGTCAGGTAGCAGTTAAAAATGATTTAAAGATTAATGTACCTGAAGAGATCTTTGGTGTTGAGGAGTGGGAATGTGAAGTTATTTCAAACGAAAACGTCGCAACTTTTATTAAAGAGCTTATTCTAAAACTTCCTGATGGACAGTCTGTTGATTTTAAAGCTGGTGGATATGTTCAGCTTGAAGCTCCTGAGTATGAAATTGATTATAAAGATTTTGATATAGACAAAGAATATCATGAGGACTGGGATCGTTTTAAAATATGGGAAAACAAAGCTATAAATAAAGAGCCTGTTATAAGAGCTTATTCCATGGCTAATTACCCAGAAGAAAAGGGTATTATTAAATTTAATATCAGAATAGCATCACCGCCTCCTGGTACTGATTTTCCTCCTGGAGTAATGTCTTCTTGGACGTTTAATCTAAAGCCTGGAGATAAGGTTAAAGTTTTTGGACCTTTTGGTGAATTTTTTGCAAAAGAAACTGCTAATGAAATGGTATTTGTTGGAGGTGGAGCGGGAATGGCACCTATGCGATCTCACATCTTTGATCAGCTTTTAAGAATTAACTCAGATAGAAAAATTACATTTTGGTATGGAGCAAGAAGTTTAAAAGAAATGTTCTATGTTGATGAATTTAATAAACTTGCAGAAGAAAATGAAAATTTTACTTGGCATGTAGCTTTGTCTGATCCCCAGCCTGAAGATGACTGGGATGGAAAGACTGGTTTTATTCACCAAGTTCTTTATGAAAACTATTTAAAAGAGCATGAAGCACCTGAAGATTGTGAATATTATATGTGTGGACCTCCTATGATGAATAAAGCCTGTATTGATTTGCTTTTAAGTCTAGGTGTTGAGCCTGAAAGTATTGCACTTGATGACTTTGGTGGCTAAAAAAGTTTGATTAATAGACAACTTTTATCAAAGCTCTTTGCCTTCTTGGTAGGCTTAGGATGTGTATATATTGCCTATGAATATAATTCAAAATCTAACACCTTCTTAAATGGATCAATTTATGGCACTACCTGGTCTATAAATTCAGCTGACTATATTTCTGATCACCACCACTCTGAAATAAAAAACATACTCAATTCTATTGATTATGTGGCATCTAATTATAAAGAGGATTCCGAAGTATCAATCATAAATGCTAAATCTATAAATACAGAAATAGAATTATCACCAGATTTAATTTATCTTATTCGTATCGCTGATGAAGTAGCTATTAAGACAAAGAATTCCTATGACATTACTCTTGGAAAAATCTCTGCAATGAATGGGTTTTCACCCACCTTTGGAAAGGAATTGTCGATAGATATGTTAGATCAGAGTAAATATATACTTCAAGGTAATACTCTTATTAAAAAGATTGATTTTTGGTTTGATATGTCATCAATAGCAAAAGGCTTTGCTGTTCAAAAACTTCATGAATATCTTATCGATAACAATCTTACAAATCACCTAATCGATATTGGTGGCGAGATTATTGTTAATGGTTTGAATGGAGATGATGCTTGGGTTATTGGAATTCAGGATCCTACTTCTGCCTTAGAAGCACCCATCTACACTATAACCAATAGCAGTATTGATTTTCTAGCAATGGCAACATCAGGCGAGTATAGAAATTTTAAATATCAAGATGGTAAGCGAGTAACACATACAATTAATCCATCTACAAATAATTCCATAGTAAATACTTTAGATTCTGTAACGGTTGTATCTTTATCTTCCTCAACACTTGCAGATGCTTATGCAACAGCTCTTAACGTCATGGGTTTAGATGAAGGTCTTAATTTTGCAGATAATAATAATTTAGCTGTTTTATTTATCACCAGAACTGATGAAGGTACAAAGCTAATTAAATCTCAAAAATGGTATGATCTAGGCTTATGATTGAAATTATTCTTGGTATCGTAGTTATCTTTAGTTCATTTGCTTTACTTGCAATAGGTGTAATTGCCAACAATAAACCAATTACTGGATCATGCGGCGGTATAGCAAACTTAAAAGATGGTGCTCCGTGTCAAATCTGCGGCCGCACCACCGATGGTTGTGAAACCTAAAGCTAGAACTGATTCATAGTATTATCTTTACCTGAAGCTTTAAGCGCAGCCTCACCAGCAAAGTATTCTTTATGATCATCTCCCATGTCAGAACCAGCCATATTTTGATGTTTTACACATGCAATACCTTGACGAATTTCTTTTCTTTGAACTCCAGCAACATATCCAAGCATTCCCTCGGCACCAAAATAATCTTTGGCAAGGTTATCAGTTGAAAGGGCGGCTGTATGGTAGGTAGGAAGTGTTATTAGATGATGGAATATTCCCGCTTCTCGAGCTGCATCAGCTTGGAATGTTCTAATCTTATTATCAGCTTCAATAGATAGTTCAGTTTCATCATAAGTTTCATTCATCAAGTCAGCTCTATCATAGTTAGATAAATCTTTCCCCTCATTAGACCATGCATCAAATATCTGTTGACGAAAATTTAAGGTCCAATTAAAGGAAGGACTATTGTTGTAGACTAATTTTGCATTAGGTACTACTTTTTTTATTTCAGCCATCATATTTCCAATCTGGCTAATATGAGGTTTTTCAGTTTCAATCCAGATTAAATCAGCACCATTTTGTAAACTTGTAATTGAATCTAGAATGCATCTTGCCTCACCAGTACCTTCTTTAAATCTGTATAGGTTACTAGGAAGACGTTTTGGTCTTACTAATTTTCCATCTTGATTTATAAGAACATCTCCATGTTTCATATTTTCAGCCGACACCTCTTCAACATCTAAAAATGCATTGTATTGATCCCCTAGATCTCCTTTTTCTTTAGTTACAGCTATCTGTTTTGTTAGTCCTGCTCCTAATGAGTCAGTTCTAGCAACAATAACTCCATCGTCGACACCTAGTTCCAAAAATGCATACCTTACGGCATTAATTTTAGCTAAGAAATCAGAATGAGGCACAGTAACTTTGCCATCTTGATGTCCGCACTGTTTTTCATCTGAAACCTGGTTTTCAATTTGGATACAACATGCTCCAGCTTCTATCATCTGTTTTGCCATTAAGTAGGTAGCTTCAGCATTACCAAAACCAGCATCTATATCTGCAATAATGGGTACAACATGAGTTTCAAAATTATCAATCTTCATTTGAACTTCTTGTTTTTTATCATCTGCAGCAGCATCTAATTCTCTAAATAATCCACCTAGCTCTCGAGCATCAGCTTGTCTTAAGAATGTATATAATTCTTCAATTAGACCTGCAACAGATGTTTTTTCATGCATGGATTGGTCTGGAAGGGGTCCGAAGTCTGAACGTAAAGCTGCAATCATCCAACCTGATAGGTATAAATATTTTTTATCATTACTTCCAAAATGTTTTTTAATAGAAATCATTTTTTGTTGGCCTATAAAGCCATGCCAGCAACCAAGCGATTGTGTATAAGCAGAAGTATCAGAATCATATGCTTCCATATCAACTCTCATTATTCCAGCAGTATATTTTGCAACATCAAGCCCGGTCTGAAATCTATTTTGTAGCCTCATTCTTGCTACATATTCTGGGTCTACAGCTCCCCATGAACTATCATTCATTGAAGATATTTCTTTAGCTTTATTTATTTGATCATTAAGGTTGGACATAGTATTAACTCCACAATTTTAATATGTAGTGCAGTACACGTTAAATGATTAAAAAAGTCAATAATCTAGTTATCTTCTACTTTAAAAGCCTTAAATAGATATTATTTTGTAGCTATACTACAAAAAAAGGTAAATTCTTATGATTTAGCTAGCGATTCAGCTATTCCAATATAGCTTGAAGGTGTTAGTTTTAATAACTTAGCTTTGGATTCTGAGGTAATACTTAAGCCATTTACAAAAGTTAAATAGTCTTCTTTATTTATTGAAGAACCTCTAGATAACTCTTTTAATTGCTCATAAGCATCTGCAATTCCTTCATATCTCATTATTGTTTGAACAGCTTCAGTTAAAACTTCCCAATTTGAATCTAGCTCAGATTTTAACTTCTCTTTGTTTGGCGAAAGCTTTCCAAGGCCTTTTTTAAGACTAGCTACTGATAGAGCAGAGTAACCAAATCCAAGACCAACATTTCTTAAGACAGTTGAATCTGATAAATCTCTTTGCATTCGTGATTTTTGCAATTTATTTGCAAAGAAATCAAGCAAGCTATTAGCTATACCAAGATTGCCTTCTGAGTTTTCAAAGTCAATTGGATTAACCTTATGAGGCATAGTAGAAGAACCAACCTCGTTCTCCATTAGTTTTAATTTAAATAAATCATTTGTTATGTACATCCAAATATCTTGATTCAAATCAATTAAAATATTATTTATTCGAATCATAGAATGAGAAGTTTCAGCTATCCAGTCATGCGGTTCGATTTGCGTAGTGAAAAGGTTTTGTTGAATACCGCATTGGTTAATAAATTGGCTACAAATTTTTGGCCAGTTTAATGACTCATCAACAATATTAAAAGTATGGAAATTACCAGTTGCTCCAGACCATTTAGCTAAAGGTTGTATAGACTTTAAATTGTTAATTTGTTTATTTAGACGTGAATGAAAGACTTTAAATTCTTTACCCAATGTTGATGGCGAAGCAGGCTGACCATGAGTTCTCGCTAACATTGATATTTTAGACCATTGCTTAGTCTGTTTTAATAAAAGTTTCTGAAGTTCATTCAGGATGGATAGATGCTCTGACACACCATTTTTTAAAATTACAGCATAACTTAATGAATTTAAATCCTCGCTAGTTAATGCAAAATGAATGAGATGTATATATTTAGATAACACCTTATCCTTTAAAAAGAAGTCACGAATATAATATTCAACAGCTTTAACATCATGATTAGTTGTTGATTCAATTTTTTTAATAGCAATAACTGACTTGTCATCAAAGCTATTTTTAAATTTTAAAATTTTATCAATAGAAGCTTTTGAAATAGCAGGGAAGTTTTTAGGAAGTTTTTGACATAAAAATAATAACCAATCTATCTCTAGCTCAAATCTAACTTTTATTAAGTTTGCTTCTGAGAAAATAGCACGTGTATTTTCAATTTTTGAGGCGTATCGACTATCTAGAGGGGAAATATTGTTATGGGACTTGTTCATGTTTAATTTTACCATTATTAATTCATTTATTTAAGAGTCTTGGCTATAACACCTCCACCAAGACATATATCGCCATTATAAAGTACCGCAGATTGACCTGGCGCAATAGCTCTTATTTTTTGATTAAAGGTCACTAAATAGCCATCACCATCTATAGAAACCTTGCATTTTACAGGTGTATGCTGATGCCTAACCTGAACACTACAATCAAATGGGAAGTCATAATTAATTTCATTAATAAAGTTTATTTTTTCTAACCAAAGAGCATTATTCATAAGCAATGCATTGTCGACACCTTGGCATACATGGATTTCATTATTCTTAATATCTTTATTAAAGACATACCAGGGCAGTTCATCTCTATTTTTGACGCCGCCTATATTCAAGCCTTGTCTCTGACCTTCTGTATAAAGTATTGATCCTTGATGCTCGCCAATCTCAATACCATTTTCATCTCTTATTACCCCTTTTTCAAAGGATATAAATCTGTTTAAAAAATCCTTTAAATTTCTCTCACCAATAAAACATATACCAACTGAATCTTTCTTTCTTGCTATAGGTAAATTATTTTTAATAGCAATCTCTCTTACTTCAGGCTTTGTTAAGCCTGCTAACGGGAATATGCATTTTCTAAATTCATCTTCATGAACTTCATGTAAAAAATAAGTTTGGTCTTTATTTAAGTCTTTTGCTCTAACTAGGTGGGTGAGTCCATCTATTAATCTTAAATCTGCGTAATGACCAGTTGCTATTAAATCAGCACCAATTTTTAAAGCATAGTCTAAAAAGGATTTAAATTTAATTTCTCTATTACATAAAATATCAGGATTGGGAGTCCTGCCTTTCTCATGTTCACTCAAAAACTCTTTAAAAACTCTATCCCAGTATTCATTAGCAAAATTGGCTCTATGAAGAGGTATATCTAGTAGATCACAAACCTCAGAGGCATCTTCAAAGTCTATAGCAGAGGTACATTCTTCATCAGCTTCATTTTGCCAGTTTTGCATAAATAAGCCTTTCACCTTGTAACCTTGTTTTTTAAGCAACAATGCTGCAACTGAAGAGTCCACTCCACCTGACATACCAACGATAATAGTTTTATTTGTATTCATATTTTTACATTTTTGATAAAAAAATTATTTCATTTAGAGTATAATCATTTTCCCAAATTGTATTATAAAGCTTAAATAAACCAAGGAAGTATAAATGACATTCAAAAACATCAAAATACCAGATACCGGATCTAAGATATCTCTCATAGATGGAAAATTGAATGTACCAGATAATCCAATCATTCCTTTTATTGAAGGTGATGGAATTGGCGTTGATATTACTCCAGCAATGATTGCTGTAGTTAATAGTGCTGTTGAGAAGGCTTATGATGGTGCAAAAAAAATAGAATGGATGGAAGTATATTGTGGTGAAAAATCTACAAAAATTTATTCAGAAGATACATGGCTGCCCGATGAAACAATTGAAGCTCTTAGAGAGTATGTTGTAAGTATTAAAGGGCCTTTAACGACTCCTATAGGTGGTGGTATTAGGTCATTAAACGTATCTCTTAGGCAAATATTAGATTTATACGTATGTCTAAGACCTATAAGATATTTTGCAGGTGTTCCAAGTCCTGTTAAAAACCCAGCAGATGTTGATATGGTTATTTTTAGAGAAAATTCTGAAGATATTTATGCTGGCATAGAGTTTATGGCTAAAAGCGATGAAGCCATTAAATTAATTAAAATTTTACAAGAACAATTTGGAACAACTCAAATACGTTTTCCAGATACAGCTGGTATTGGAGTTAAGCCGATATCAGAAGAGGGCACTAAAAGATTAGTTAAAAAAGCCTTTGATTATGCTATTGCCAATGATAGATCCTCAGTAACACTAGTTCACAAGGGTAATATTATGAAATATACCGAAGGTGCGTTCATGGAATGGGGTTATGAACTTGCAACTACAGATTATGATGGATCATTATTAGATGGCGGTCCATGGCGAGCAATTAAAAATCCTAATAATGGTAAGACTATTGTAATTAAAGATGTAATTTGTGATGCATTTTTACAACAAATCCTAACAAGACCCAAAGAATACGATGTAATAGCAACCATGAATCTTAACGGAGACTATATATCAGATGCTCTGGCTGCATGTGTTGGAGGAATTGGAATTGCTCCTGGCGCTAACATAGGAGATGAATGTGCGGTTTTTGAAGCAACTCATGGAACAGCTCCAAAATATGCTGGTCAAGATAAAGTAAACCCTGGATCCCTTATATTATCAGCTGAAATGATGCTAAGACATATGGGTTGGACTGAAGCTGCAGATCTAATAATAAGCTCTATGGAGTCTGCTATAGGAGCTAAAATGGTTACTTATGACTTTGAAAGGCTTATGGAAGATGCAATTCTTAAATCATGTTCAGAATTTGCTGATGAAATGATTAAAAGGATGTGATTACACTTAATCTACCAAACGACGAAGATCTAGATCGTATTGATGGGACTGTTGTTCTTGAATTAGATCCTGAAGTAAAAGAACCTCCAATGTATCAAGTTGTTTTACTTAATGATGACTACACACCTATGGAGTTTGTAGTTTATGTTTTGCAGTATATTTTTAACCATAACCATGATGCATCAACTCAAATAATGATGGCTGTTCATGCCAGAGGTAAGGGTGTTTGTGGTATATTTCCCAAAGAGATAGCTGAAATGAAATGTCATGAAATTATAACAATGGCTCAAGCTCACGAGCATCCTCTGATGAGTGAAATTGAACCTTTAACAGATTAATTAATGTTTAGTAAAGAATTAGAACAATCAATCGCCAGTCTTTTTGATCAAGCGCAAGATAAGAATATCCAATACATAACTATTGAGCATTTGTTGTTGATGATTCTAAATGATTTTGAAGTCGCTGATGCTTTAGAAAATCATGATGTTAGTAGAGAGCAATTAAAATCAAATATTGAAGAATATCTAACCGATACAACCATTTTAAAAACTGATGAATCAAAGCCAGTTCAACCAACATTAGGCTTTCAAAGAGTTCTTCAAAGAGCCGTATTTCATATTCAATCATCAGGTAAAGGTGTTGTTAAACCTATCAATATTCTTGTTGCTATCTTTTCTGAAAAAGAAAGCCATGCAGTATTTCTGCTATCTAAAAGCGGTATCAGCAGGCTGGATATAGTTTCATATATCTCTCATGGCTCAACCACTTCTGAAAAAAAAGAATCTACTGAAATAAGTGATGAAGAAGTTCCAGAGGCTGAAGTTACAAAAGATACAAATGAGTATTTAATTAATTTAAATAACCTAGCTTTAGAAAATAAGATAGAAAAGCTTATAGGCAGAGAGAATGAGATTTCTAGAATGATTCAAATTCTAGCAAGAAGGACTAAAAACAATCCTCTTCTAGTTGGTGAGTCAGGAGTAGGGAAAACAGCTATTGCAGAAGGAGTAGCACTTCAGATTGTCTTAAAGCAAGTTCCAGAAATCCTACATGAATCTATTGTCTACTCTTTAGATATAGCAGCTCTTATCGCTGGTACCAAATATCGCGGAGACTTTGAAAAAAGACTTAAAGGTGTTTTAACTTTTCTAGACCAAGAAGAGAAGTCAATATTATTCATCGATGAGATTCATACTATTATTGGCGCAGGCT
Organism: uncultured Gammaproteobacteria bacterium; assembly: GCA_964546275.1. GTDB lineage: Bacteria > Pseudomonadota > Gammaproteobacteria > Magnimaribacterales > D2472 > MED-G78. The sequence continues at coordinate 1,638 of CAZJJG010000019.1, read as the reverse complement.
CAGCATCGGGCGGTTCTCTAGATGTTTCTAATATTTTAAAACCAGCCTTAGCAAAAGGTGCTATTAGATGTATTGGGTCGACAACTTTTCAAGAATACAGAGGTGTTTTCAATCAAAACCAAGCATTATCAAGAAGATTTCAAAAAATTGATGTTATAGAACCATCCTTTGATGAATGCGTTGAAATATTAACAGGCATCAAGCCAAGTTATGAAGATTATCATAATGTTGCATACTCAGATGAATCTATAAAATCTGCAGTAGAGCTATCTACTAAATATATTAATGATAAATTTTTACCAGATAAAGCTATTGATGTGATTGATGAAACAGGCGCATCATTAAATATATCTAGAAAAAATTCTAAAAAAATTACTGTATATCAGAAGGATATAGAAGAAACGATATCAAAAATTACCAAAATACCAGAACAATCTATTACGACAACAGACAAAAAGAATCTTAAAAATATTGAAGAAGATTTAAAACGCGTTATTTTTGGTCAAGACCTTGCAGTTGAGACTTTAAGTAGCGCCATCAAACTCTCAAGAGTAGGTTTAAGGGATGATAATAAAACAATTGGCTCATTCTTATTTACAGGACCTACCGGTGTTGGAAAGACGGAAATATCAAAACAACTAGCTAATGTCCTTGGAGTAGAGTTGGTTAGATTTGATATGTCTGAGTATATGGAAAGACATACTGTATCTAGGTTAATAGGAGCTCCTCCAGGTTATGTTGGTTTTGACCAGGGCGGTCTTTTAACTGAAGCGGTTGTTAAGCAGCCTTATTCTGTAGTTTTATTAGATGAAATTGAAAAAGCACATCCTGATATATTTAATATTCTTCTCCAAGTAATGGATGCTGGTGTTTTAACAGACAATAACGGCAGAAAAGCAGATTTCCGCAACGTTATCCTTATTATGACTACCAATGTAGGTGCTGAGATGCTCGCAAAAAGAAATATTGGTTTTAGTGATCAGTCTAATGAGTCTGATGCAATGAATAGTCTTAATAAACTATTCTCACCTGAGTTCAGAAATAGACTGGATGAAATTATTCAATTCGATTATTTAAATAAAGACATAATACTTTCCGTAGTAGATAAGTTCCTTATTAGACTTCAAGCACAACTAGATAAAAGAAATGTTGAGCTTGAAATAACTAAAGCTGTTACTAAATGGATAGCTGATAAAGGTTATGACAAAGATATGGGAGCAAGGCCAATGGAGCGTTTTATTGCTTCAAATATTAAAAAGCCGTTAGTAGATAAGTTATTGTTTGGTGATTTAAAAGCAGGCGGGTTAATTAAAATTGATATGGTAAATGGATCTTTAAAATTTACCGAAAAAAAATCTAAGGTTAAGGCTTAACCTATCTTCCTCTAAAGGTAATCCTTCCAACTGAAAGGTCGTAAGGCGTCATTTCGACCTTAACCTTATCTCCAGTAAGAATCCTAATATAGTGTTTTCTCATCTTGCCTGATATATGAGCAGTGATGATGTGATCATTCTCTAATTTAACTTTAAATTGGGTGTTAGGAAGAGTTTCAATAACTTCTCCTTCGAATTCTAAATTGTCTTCTTTTGCCATGCGCGTATTCTACATGATTTATATAACATTATGAAAACTTAGATT
>CAZJJG010000018.1:0-27689 GCA_964546275.1 uncultured Gammaproteobacteria bacterium | reverse complement strand
ACCAGAACCAGAACCAGAACCAGAACCAGAACCAGAACCAGAACCAGAACCAGAAGTATCAAAACATACACATGTAAAAGAGAGCAGTTTTTTGATTAATACTGCCGAGGAATGGAATAAGGCATATACATCTATGAACTTAAGTCCTTTTTCTGAAGCAATGTTCGGCAACCTTGAATTTCTGTCTCACAACAAGTCTTTATTAACTTTAAAGGGTGATATAGATAAAACATCTATTCCAAATAGTGTTTTAAGTGAGTTTGAGGATCAATGTTCAAGCTTCTTTAAGGTTAAAATTACTCTTAAATTCGAAGCAGGCACATGTGAAAATAGCCCAAAGAGCATTAAGATGAAAGAAGATAATATAAAACAATCATCAGCGCAGAAATCTATTGCTAATGATTCAGCAATTCAAGATATTATGAAAAAGTTTAATGGCAAAATTCAAGATGGCTCAATAAAACCTGTAGATTAAAAATGTATAAAGATTTACTAAATGATTTAATTCAGGCTTTAACAATATTGCCAGGTGTTGGAAAAAAATCTGCGCAGCGTATGGCTTTATATTTGTTAGATAAAAATAAAGAAGGCGCAAAAATAATGGCCTCAACATTATTGGATGCTGTTGACGAAATTTCTAGATGTGAAAGATGCAGAATGCTAACTTCAAATAATTTATGTAAAGTCTGCTCTGATCTATCAAGAGATGATAAGAGTATTTGTGTTGTTGAATCGCCATCAGATGTTTTAGCAATAGAATCTACGGGTGGCTATAAAGGTAAATATTTTGTTTTGCTTGGAAGGCTATCTCCCATTGAGGGAGTTGGACCAGAAGATTTAGGGATAGATTCATTACTTGCTTTAATTAAATCAGAGGGTATAGAGGAGCTAATTTTAGCTACAAGCTCAACAGTTGAAGGGGATGCAACTGGTATGTATATTAAAGATCATATTCCAGAAATTAAAGTATCTAGAATCTCTTATGGCATTCCTATTGGTGGTGAATTAGAGTATGTCGATAGTAATACAATAGCTCAAGCAATTCAGGGCAGAACAGAGGTATAACATGAGTATAAAATCAGATAAATGGATAAAGAAAATGTCATTAGATCAAAAGATGATAGAGCCTTTTTCTGAAAACCAAGTCAGACTAGATGCAGAAGGAAATAAACTTATTTCTTATGGCGTTTCTAGTTACGGTTATGACGTTAGGTGCTCTAATGAATTTAAAGTATTTACAAATATACATTCATCAACTGTAGATCCTAAGAATTTTGATGAGAATAGTTTTGTTGATATTCAGTCTGATATTTGCGTTATTCCACCAAATTCTTTTGCTTTAGCTAGAACCATTGAGTATTTTAGAATACCAAGAAACGTATTAACTATCTGTTTAGGAAAATCTACTTATGCAAGATGTGGAATTATAGTAAATGTAACTCCACTAGAGCCTGAGTGGGAAGGGCATGTTACTTTAGAGTTCTCTAATACCACCAATCTCCCTGCAAAAATTTACTCAGGAGAGGGTGTCGCACAAATGATCTTCTTTGAATCAGATGAAGACTGTGAGGTCAGTTATAAAGATCGTGGTGGAAAATATCAAGGACAAGTCGGAGTAACTCTACCCAAGACTTAATATTTTTTGCAATGTAAGTCTTTCAATACCATCTTCTTTTCTATCTATCACTTCTAGTATTAAGTAACCCAAACTAGGAACTAAATGATACTCAGTAACTCGAGAGTCTTGATCTCTGACTCTTTCAATAACAATTGAATCATAAAGCTTATCTTTAAATTTATATTGATCTTTTCGTGAAAATTTATAGATATTCTTTTCAATTTTTCCATTACGAATATCCTGAAGGAGTATTTCAAAAGGTTTGAAGTCTTGTAAATCAACCATTTTTTTAACATTTATACGCATTTGTATTTGAGCATTCAGTGGATCAAGAATATTAAGATCTTCTTTGTATGAAATTTTCCATGCATTCTCATCAGAAGACTCAACAGTCTTATTTTCATTATCATATTCAATTAAGTAATTTCTTTTTATTAAAAAAGCTTTTAGCTTTACTGAATATTTATCTGAAAAGACTTGATTATTTCTAATATCAAACGATGATTCAAAAAATAATTTTAGTAGCTTTGTTTTAGCATTAAAGGTTAGAGAGCTCTGGTTATCGGTTGTTTTTAATTCTCTAATCCCAGAAACTGAAAACTTATCAGTTTCAAAAAAATACTCTGCCTTATAGTCCATAACTTCTTGAGCATGAAGGAGGCCGGGAATTATTAATATTAATAATAGATTTATTTTAAACATCATAATTTTCATAGAGCACTTCTTGTTTGAGACCTAATTCTTGTATCTTAATTTGATTATTAGCTATTAAATTTATTACTTTTGGAAAAAGCATATGTTCAATTGAGTGAATTCTCTTAATTAGATCATCTAATTTCTGATTACTTTTAACAGGTATCTTTGCTTGAGCAATTATTGGACCGCCATCAAGCTCAGCTGAGACTGAATGAATTGTAACACCATGCTCTTTATCATTATTTGCAAGAACTTGTGTATGGGTGTCTAGACCTGGATACTTTGGTAATAATGATGGATGAATATTTATCATCATATTATTAAAAGTATTAGTCACCACAGGTGACAAAATTCTCATAAAGCCTGCTAAAACGACTAAATCAGGTTTAAAAGAATTAATTCCACTTACTAAGCTTGAGTCAAAATCCTCTCGAGAGCTAAAATTATTATGATCAATTATTAATGATGGAATATTGTAATTCTTTGCTCGCTCCAAACCATATGCCTTTGGATTATTGCTTATAACTCCTGATACCACACCATTAATCTTCCCCGCCTTGCAAGCTTCAATAATTGCTTGAAGATTGGTGCCACTTCCAGAAATTAAAATAACTATGTTAAACATTTTTAAATGAATGAAACCTGACTCTCAGACTCTTTATTATGAATATCGCCAATATAAAAAGCTGAATAACCCTGAGCTTTAATGCAAGCAATTGCTTCATCTTTTAAGGATTCATCTAGAATTAGAGTCATACCAATACCGCAATTAAATATTCTATACATGTCAGCGTTTGAAATATTGCCATGCTCTTGTAGCCAACTAAATGCTTCGGGCATATCCCATGAATTTTCAAATATATTAATATTAAGTCCATCAGGTATTATTCTTGGAATATTTTCTGTAATTCCGCCACCAGTAATATGCGCCATGCCTTTTACATCAATATTTTTTAAGACACTATTAATTAACGAAGGGTATAAATGAGTAGGCTTTAAAACTAAATTTGCAATTAAATTCTTTTCTTCAATTGAAGCTGAAGATTCAGCAATAATTTTTCTTATTAAGGAATAGCCATTTGAATGTGGGCCGCTAGACTCAATGCCTATAATCACATCACCATCTAAGATTCTTGTTCCATTAATAATTTTTTGTTCATCAACAATACCCACAGAAAAACCAGCAAGATCAAAATTGTTATCAATATAATGACCTGGCATTTCTGCAGTTTCACCACCTAAGAGGGCACAACCGCTTTCTTTACATGCAGTAGCAATACTTTTGATGATTAGAGCTGCCTGGTCAACATCCAGTGCTGATGTTGCAAAATAATCAAGAAAGAATAATGGCTCAGCACCACAAGTAATGAGATCATTGACACACATAGCTACAAGATCCTGACCAACGGTTTCAAGCTTATTATGTTCTTGAGCAAGCGCAACTTTTGTACCAACCCCATCAGTACATGCTACGAGTGTTGGGTTTTGAACAGAGCCATCTAATTTAAACATTCCTGCAAAGCCACCAATATTTCCTAAGACATTTGGCCCTTGAGTTGCTCCAACATCAGCCTTAATCTTATCAACAAGTGAATTGCCGGCCTCAATATCTACTCCAGCTAATTTGTAAGGATCATTGTTCTTAATTTCTTTTGTCATTTAAAATACCTATGTGAAGAAAATTAGCAGTCAGTCATTCAAATTATTATTTATAGTTGTAATTATCTTTTCTAATTACTCCTTTGGAAAGGAATTTCAGAAACTTTTTGAAATTACTACACCTATGAATCAAGTTTCAAATGTTGATATGGCAATCAATAGCTCATTTGATATTCTTATTTATCGCTTAACTGGACTAAATAATCTATCTACTATCAAACAAATTGCTCCATCAGTCAAAGCTAAAAAAGAATTCTTAATAAGCTATGAGCCTATCAGCATAAATGATGAGCCATATTTGGTATCTAGATTTAATAAAGATAGCTTATTACAAAAGTTAAATTTACTAAATATCCCTATTATTGGTTATAACAGGCCTATTATTATGATGTTGGTAAAAATTGAAGATGGTAATAACTCTCCCTATATTTTAAACACTTCATCTAATTCAATATTAGATATACAAATAAAAAATATTTTAGAGGATATCTCTACGACAAGAGGAGTCTTTTTTGAACTTCCAGTTTTTGACTTAAATGATTTAAAAGAATTAAATAACTTAACAATTTTTGATTCAGAAGAAGAGGTTATTCTTCCTAATTATGAATTTGATTTTCAAATCAATCTTAACGTTGCTCAGTCTTATATAAATAAATGGTCTATAACTGGAGATTTATCTTCGCAAGAATCTTTAAGCTTTAAATCTACTCTTGATAATTTAAGACAGAATTTAAATAATCTTACTAATAATTTTCTTCTCTCATTTCAAATTCCAGATACACAAAACTCTATAAAGTTTATTGTTGATGGTATTGATTCATACGAAAATTTAGTTAATATTCAAGAGGCAATGAGCCGCCTTATGTCTATTAAAAGTGTAAAAATTAATAGCTATAAAGATAACTCAATATCTTATACACTTCTGATCAATGGAGATGTGGAATCCTTTATGAAGCAAATCGAAGCAAACCCTTCCATTCAACTAGTTGAAGTTAATCAGAATATTATTTCAGCACTGCTAAACTATTGAATATGAGCAAGTATTTTATTTTCATACCAAACCTTCTTTCTATTATTAGAATTGGCCTTGTTTATCCTATTTTAAATTCAGTTTACATAGGTGAATATATAAGCGCTTTAGCCTTTTTCTTAATAGCATCATTAACAGATGCTTTAGATGGTTTATTAGCACGCAGAATGGAATGGTTTACTGAATTGGGTAAAATTTTAGATCCAGTTGCAGATAAAATGCTGGTTATAGGAACTATCTTTGTGCTTTGGACTAATAATTTTATTCCTCTATATGTATTTATTATATTAATAAGTAGGGATGCTCTTATTCTTATTGGCGCAGCCATGCATATGAGTTTTATTAGAGACAATACTCCATCACCGAATATTCTTGGAAAAATAACTACTGGAGTTCAAATTATTTACATTTCCCAAATTTTAATATTTCAAGCCCTCAATTCACAGATTCACATTGCTTGGTTAGATTGGCTTATTGTTGCTCTTACAGTCTTAAGCCTTTTAGTTTATTCAAGAGAATGGTTTACTTCACTTAAAGATCATCATGAGCAAACCTAGGCAATTAATTTTCCCTTTTAGTATTGATAAAAAATCTTCTATATCGAAATTTTTTATTTCCAAAGAATCAAAAAGTTTAGTAACTGCTATAGAGGCTGATGAAGCAGATGATATTTTATTAATTGGTAGGCAGGGAGTAGGTAAGTCTTATCTACTTCAAGCTATTTGTAATGATAAAGGCTCTAATAATTTTTCTGCAGGCTACATACCTCTGGGAGAGGCTATTAAGCACGATCCTATGCTGTTAGATGGTCTTGAGTCTTTAAATTTAGTCTGCGTAGATGATTTGCAAGAAATTGTTATACATAAGGATTGGCAGATAGCCTGTTTTAATCTTATCAACAGATGCAATGAATCAGGTTGTAGATTAATTTTTAGTTGTAATGAGGGCGTGGATCAATTCTTTCCCGACCTTTCATCAAGATTAAAGAAAATGACAAACTATCAAATGAACCCGGTTCAAGATTCTGAGCTTAGTGATGCCATTCAAATGATTGCATCTAATTTAAGAATTCCTATTGATGAAAAGGAGATTAATTTCTTACTAAACTCTTATACAAGAGATCTTGCGGATCTTATAAGTTTTATAAAGAGAATTGATGAATATTCAATGGGATCGAAAAGAAGAATTACGATCCCATTGATAAAAGAATTAATGTAAAAATATACTTATTATTTTACTTTTCCAATAAATCACATTCACTACAATAAGCAATTGGAGTAAATTTACCATTTTGTTTTATAAGCTGATCAAACGCATTTATCTCTTTAAGAAGAAGTTGTCTTGATGAGCTAAATGGAAGTTTAATATTTACATTCTTTGAAATTTCAAAAAATACTTCCCATGGCTCAAGATCACGTTTGTAATACTTAACTTTATAGCTATCCAATACATGTGTTTCAGCTACATGTGCTATGACATCATTTAGAGTTCCAAGCTTGTCAACTAGGCCTAATTCTTGAGCTTTATCACCAGCCCAAATTCTTCCGCCAGCAATCTTTAAAACATCTTCATATTCCATGTCTCTATTATTAGCAACAACCGATACAAAGTTTTCATAGATACCCTCAACATTAGCTTGATATAGATCTTTCATATAATCTGGCATTGGTTCAGTAGGCTCCCATTCACCCATTTTTGTAGAACTTACACCATCAACATTAATACCTGCCCAGTCTAATGCTCTACCAAGTGTTGGAACTATTGAATACACACCAATTGAGCCTGTAAGGGTGTTTGGCTCAGCCCAGATCTCGCTTGAGTTAGTTGTAATCCAAACACCGCCTGATGCAGCAACATTTCCCATAGAGGTATAAACTTTTCTACCAGTTGATTTGAAATCATCTAATGCATTTAATATAAGCTCGGATGCATACACATCTCCGCCACCACTATTTACTCTTAATATAAGTACTTTGACATTCTTATCATTTTTAGCTTTGTAAATTTTCTCAACAATAGAATCTGAGCCAGCAGTACCTTGTGATTCTTGACCGGTCATAATGACACCTTCAACATTTATAATCGCAATAATATCTTCAGCATCTTTATCAAAGCTAGCATCTAATGTAGAAAGGTACTCATCATATGAAACTCCCTCAGGCCATTTATCTTTATCAGCATCTTCGCTGCCAAACTCTGCAATCATATAGTCTCTTATTTCTTCATGTTTCATTAGTCCATCAACTAAGCCGAGGTTAAGGGCAACTTTGTTCATATCACCTTTTTCATCTTTAGCTAAGATATCAAAGTTGTCTCCATATGATTGAATAGTTCCTGCTTCTAGATCTCTACCACTTTCCATTTTTTGCTTGTATGAATTCCATAAAGGATTAGCAAAAGCATTCCACGCTATCTTGTCGTTTTCTGACATATTCATTCTTGTATATGGCTCTGGACCTGACTTAAAGTCACCAGCTGAAAATATTTCATAATCAAGCTTAATATTGTTATAAAAATCTTGCATATACTCACGCTTTCTAGAAAAGCCTGAAGTTGATATACCAGAATAGCTATTAGTATTTAAATATAACTCCGTGGCTTGCGATGCAACTAGATAATCACTAGTAAGCAATCCATCGGTATAGGAAATAACACGAATATCATTATCGACAATATTTTTAATTGCATCTGCTATAGCTAGAGAGAAAACTTGCCCTCCCATTGATAGGTCATCAACATATAAGTAAACAGCTTTTAAATTTGTATCATCAGCTACTGCATCTAATACTTTTAGAACATCTCTTATTGCATAAACATTTGGCTGACTATCTCCAGCTAAAATTATGCTCACTGGATCCGATGGGCCACTTTGCGGCTGATCAACAATAACACCAGACATATTGAGGTATAAGATTTTATCCTTAGTATCTATTTCCTCATCTCCAGCAAAAGAACCAGCAACTCCACCTAATATTGAAAATGTTAGAACTAATAAAACAAACGTTGTTATTACTGCTACAAATATTCTTCTCGCTTTATTTAAATAATTCTCAATCCATAAAAAAATACTTTTCATCTTTTCTCCTTAAAATTAAATTAAAAAACTAACTCTAGTTGCTATTTCAGAGCAACCCAATAAACAAATATCTAAGTAAGGTAAAAACTTAAATAGAAAAATTCCAATACTAGTAAAAATTATTATCGATCCGATCATAAAACATATAATCATTTTAATTACTCCTGTTCAAAAAAAATATCTTCAATTTTTCTATCAAAAAACTTTGCTATTTTCATAGCTAGAGGAAGAGACGGATCAAATTTACCATTCTCAATAGAGTTAATAGTCTGACGACTAACATTAAGCTTAGAACCAAAAACATCCTGACTTAAGCTAAGTTCATCCCTTAACTGTTTAAGATTATTATTCATTTAACTTTGCATCTCATCATTAATATCTATTACATACATTTCTTTATAAGCTTTTCTTCCGCCTATACTGATACCAATGCTATAAAGTAAAAAGTACTCAAAAAAAACAAAATCAAATCCCATAAAGACCTCAAGCGGCCATAAAATTAAAAAACCTACAATCCAAAAAAAGCTTATACCATAAAGATTTGCTTTAATATTAAAATCTATGAAGCCCTCATCCTGGCGCTTCATAAAATCAGTAATTAGTTTTCCACCTGCAAGAAACCCAAGTATTGCAATGGGATACAGATATGAATAAATCCAAGTCATTTCATCAGGACTGCCATTAATTCTTTCACCCCAAATACCTCCAAGGATAAAACCTGATAGTGCACTTGCTATGGTTATAAGAGCTAAACCACTACCGTACTCTTTTTTATCCTGAGTGCTTAATGAAGACCACTTAATATTCATTCCGCCCCAATTTACTTCTGCCATTGTTAAAACCTTTAATTTGTGATGTTGCAATTATATGTAAAGTAAACTTTACATGTCAAGTAAACTTTACATTTATTTATTAGCTCTTATTGTTTTAGGGCCATACATACAATGTATAAATAAAATGATAATTAATACAATTTCAAATATATCCAACAAGGGACCATCAATTCCAAAAACTCTAAGTGATGCAAGCAAGAAATATATTAATAAAATAAAACAAAAGCTCTGATAGGCTTTCACTGACTTCTTAACTAAAAAAGGCGTGAAAGCTATTAGTGGAAAAGACCAAAATGTAAAAACTACATAATTAATTCTTCCAGTAAAAACGATGAGGAGTTTGATAAAAATTAAAGAAACTAATAGGGCTAATGTGACTTGAGTATAAGTTCTTATTTTAAGCATTCAATTTTCCAATAACTGCAGCCATCCTTTTTCCAGTCTTAAATGCTATTTGATATTCATCAGGAGTTAATGTTGAGCTAGAGTTAAAACTTTCTACGTGAGAAGGGCCATAAGGGGATCCTCCTGATTTAGTTTTATTAAGCTCATCAATAGAATAGGGACTACCTAATATAATCATGCCATGATGTAATTGGTAAGTTAGAAGATTAAGTAAGGTAACTTCTTGACCTCCATGCATTGAGCCGGTTGATGTAAATGCACATCCAGGGATTCCTTCGAGTGCATTGGTTGCCCATAAATCTCCTGTTGAATCTAAAAAATATTTCATAGGAGCAGCCATAGAGCCAAACCTAGTGGGTGAACCTAGCGCTAATCCCGAGCAATAAATGAGATCTTCTTTGGTGCAATAAACTTCACCTTCTTTTGGAATAGATGGTTCGCTAGCTTCTGAATTTGATGATACTTTTGGAACAGTTCTCATTCTAACTTCCATACCAAGATCTTCAGCACCATCAGCTATAGCATGAGCTAAGTTTTTTACAGCTCCGCTAGCAGAATAAAAGAGTATTAATAAGTATTTTTCAGACATTTTTTTGTTTGTTTGTAATATTATAGATTCATGAAAAATAAAATTATATCTTTATTCTGCCTATTTATATTAATTAGCTGTCAAAAGGCTGATATTGATCTTCATAATTCTAAAGATCTTGTTTCCTCTAACCTGCAAGGTGAGTGGATAATGATTAATTATTGGGCAGACTGGTGCCCTCCGTGTTTAAAAGAAATGCCAGAATTGGTAGCTTTTGCTGAAGGCAATAAAGATGTCAAAGTTTTCGCATTCAACTTTGACCAGTTAGATGGGGAGGATCTTGATTATGAAATAAATAAATTTGGAGTAGATATACCTTCAATCTTGACTCACCCCAGAGACATATGGGGAATAGAATCTCCAGCAACACTTCCTGCAACTTATTTTATAAATCCTGAAGGGGATATTGTTAAAAGTTTATTTAGACCACAAACTCAGGAATCTTTAGAAGAAATCTTAAAGGTTTTGAAAGAGGTCTCTTAAAAAATTATCTTTTAAAAGACTCTCCGGATTAATTTTTTCTTTATTAAGATAAACAGTCCAATGAAGATGGGGACCTGTAACTCGACCAGTTTCACCTATGGTTCCTATTAATGCATTTTGTTGAATTATTTGACCTTCTTCAACTTTCAAAGAATCCATATGACTATATGAGGAAATAAGACCAAAGCCATGATCCATAATTACTGTATTTCCTGTATAAAAAAAGTCACCAGTTAAAATAATTTTTCCTTTTAGAGGTGCAGATATTTCTACACCTAATTTAGCTGCTATATCTAGTGCTAAATGGGGTGATCTAGGTTTATCATTAATAAATCTTTTTTTGCCATATCTGCTAGATATTATTCCTTCTACAGGATTGGTAAAATTAAAGGAGGGGCTTATTGAAGTGTCATAGCTTTGAATAGCCGCACGAATTAATAGTGCTTCAGCATTCGCTCTTGCTTGATCACTTATGCTTAAATCTACTTTAGAAACATCCTTAATAGTGATTCTAGATTCTCCAAAATTTTTATGTTGAACTTCTATATCTATTGAGCCAATTTTCTTAAATTTTGTTTGGTACACATAAGGCAATCCTAATATTAAGTATTCAGATTGTTCATGCTTAATAACTAGACTTTCAGCAGATGTATTTTGAGTATGTATAACAGCGATAACATCTCCAGATACACCGGTAATATTCTTAGCTGATAAGTTAAAAGGCAATATAAAAACAAGACTTAATAAGAGATAACTATTTCTCATTTTTAATATCTTTAACCTTTGAATCAAAACTTCCTGAACTAAGTCTAGTAGTTACAATTTCATCCTTATTAATTTCGCTAGAGCTCTTAATAGCCTTACCAGATGAATTTTGAACTATTGCATAACCTCTATCCAATACTGCTAATGGGCTAAAAGCATTTAGGCTTGAATTCATATTGCTTAGAAAGCTACTTTTGCTTGATAAAAGAAATGAGAAATTTTTAATCATGTCTTTAGAAAGACTATTTGTATTTTTTATAAGCTCTTTAATAACTTTCAACGGGTTCTTTTCTGAGAGTGATTGATTCAAAAGAGCAAGTCTCTGCTTTGAATTTTGCGTTCTGTTTTCCATTCCTTGTTTTAATCGTAATTCAATATTTAGAAGCTTTTGTGTTTGGTCGTTTAGGATAATTTGAGGACTCTTTAGGCCTGATTCTAAAAGATCTAATCTTTGTTTATTATTCTGAATAACATTCTCAAAACCGCTCACTAGACCTAGCTTTATTTCTCTCAGTCTATCATTTAGTTGAAATTGAAATTCTGAAACTATCTCTGCAGCAGCAGTGGGGGTAGGGGCTCGCATATCTGAAACAAAATCAGCTATTGTGAAATCTATTTCATGACCAACTCCTGAAATAACAGGAAGAGGAAAATCATATATTTCTCTAGCAAGATCTTCATTATTAAATGCCCATAAGTCCTCAATGGAACCACCGCCTCTAGTTAAGATGACAGTATCGATTGGGTCTGAGGAAGATTCATTAAAAGTTAAGATTAAATCTAGAGCTTTAATAATAGACCTTGGAGCTGTATCGCCTTGAACCATAGCTTGAGATAAAGTGACATTACTAGAAGGAGCCCTTCTTTTAATTGTTGAGATAACATCTTGTAAGGCAGCAGTGGAGGCTGATGTAATTACTCCAATATGTTTTGGAGGAAAAGGAATATCTTTTTTTATGAGAGGATTAAATAAACCTTCTTTATCTAATTTTTGCTTAAGCTCTTCAAACTGCTGCATTAGATTTCCAACACCAGCAGGCTGCATATGACGGACTATAAGCTGATAGTCTCCTCTTGCTGCATATAAACTTACCTGACCTTTAAGAATGCACTGATCTCCATCCTTTGGATTAAAGTTAAGACGCATTTTTTGATTTTTAAACATTGCACACCTAATAGAGCCCTCAGAGTCTTTTAGTGTGAAATATATATGTCCTGAACTAGGCTGAGCTAAGTTTGAAATCTCTCCAAGGACTGATACTGAACTGAAGTTATTTTCTAAAAGAGCTTTAGCTGATCTATTTAACTCTCCTACAGAGATTATTTCTTTATTCTGATCTAGAATGTCATTCATAACAGAAGTATAGCTTTATGACTGAAAATTTACATCGAGCAAATAATTTTATTTTGCTAGCAGGTGGGGCAGCCTTGATTGGATTTGCACCTATTTTTGTTAGATGGAGTGAAATGTCACCATCTTGGGTTCTTTTTTACAGAATGCTACTGACTCTTCCAATGTTAATGCTTCTTAATTTAGTTTTAAATAAATCAATATTCTTTAAAATTAAATCAAAAAAGAGTATTTACATAGCTTTTATAGCTGCCTTTGCATTCACCATTGATCTTATTTTATGGCATTGGAGCATTGGCATGACTTCCATCTCAAATGGAACTGTTATTGTTAATTCAGCACCTATTTTTGTTGCACTAATTTATTTTTTCTTTTTTAAAGAGTCATTAACTAAACATTTTTTTATATCCTTAGCTGTTACTTATGTTGGTGTAATAGGACTAATTCTTTCTGCTGATACTTATACATCTGGAAATTTAATGGGTGATATTTTCTGTCTCATAGCAGCAGTTTTTTATGCAACATACTTAGTGTTTATTTCGAGACTTGGAAAAGAGGAAGCCTTAAGCATTATTTTTTACACTAGTTTATTTTGTTGTCTATTCTCATTACCTCCTGCACTTATTGAATCCTCACAAGCTTTGCCACCTTCTTTTGATGAGTGGTTAAATCTCTTTTTACTTGCTCTGTTATGCCAAGTGGGAGGCCAATATATGATTACTTATAGTATTGGCAGAATTTCTCCATCCGGTGGTTCAATTGGATTATTGCTACAACCAGTAACTGCAACATTATGCGCAGCCTACATTTTTGCAGAAACAATTAATTTCACACAGATGTTATTTATAGCCTTAGCCTTATTTGGAATATATCTAGCAAGAATTAATCTAACAAAGTCTTAGAAAATAAATATAGCTGATACCTAAATCCTTTGATAGAATGGCGTTTCGGTATACATAGGTATACAAGTTTTTAGGGTGATTAGCTCAGTTTGGTAGAGCATCTCGTTTACACCGAGAGGGTCGGCAGTTCGAACCTGTCATCACCCACCATTTATTAGCTTGTAACGAATTGGTTGCACTTTTGTTTGAACAAGATATTATTCAACCAAATACCGAAGTGGTCTGGTAGTTAAACGGTTATAATCTCGCCCTGTCACGGCGATGTTCGGGGTTCGATTCCCCGTCAGACCGCCACTTAATTATGAATGAAGCAGTAATAGTACTTTTAACACTCACATACTCATTAATCCTTGGGATTATAGTTACTCAGGTAGTTTTAACAGCTCCCGTGGTGTTTAAAGTGTTAGATAACGACAATGCATCTAAGTTTCTTAGAGCTATATTTCCTAGATACTATTTATTACTTTTTTTAGTCTGTCTTGTAGCTTCATTAATATCTTATCTATGGTTTTCAAGTCTTGATGTATGGATTGCACTAGCAGCATCTGCTTTAGCTTTTCTTGGCTATATTATTATCCCTCTTACCAATGCTGCTAGAGATAGAGCTTGGAATAAAACATTTAAATTTCTTCATAATTTAAGTGTTCTTAACACCATAATTCTTTTTGTAATTGCTGTAGTTCAATTAATTAGAATTTCTTAGAATTTGAACTTATCTTTAATAAACTTGAATTTAGTAAATTAGACCCAAAAAATGGGTGTAAGGAGATTTAAAAATGGCTAGAACTAAAACAAAAGTATTTCAAACAGAGACCAAGCAGCTTTTAAAGCTGATGATTCATTCTTTATATTCAAATAAAGAAATTTTCATACGAGAATTGGTTTCGAATGCCTCAGATGCTCTAGATAAATTAAGATTTAATGCTCTTGCAGATGATTCTTTACTAGAAGATAAATCTGATCTTGGTATAGAGGTTAAGGTTTACCCTTCTGAAAATAAAATTATTATTTCAGACAACGGAATAGGAATGTCTGAAGAAGAGGTTGTTGAAAATATTGGAACAATTGCTCGTTCCGGTACCGCATCTTTTCTTGGAAATTTAACAGGTGACAAGAAGAAAGATTCAAATCTCATTGGTCAATTTGGAGTAGGTTTTTACTCTGTATTTATGGTTGCTGATAAAGTTGAAGTTCTTACTAGGCCTGCAAAAAATTCTAGCGAAGAAGCAACATTATGGACCAGTTCTGGAGAAGAAAGCTATCAACTTAAATCTGCTGAAAAGCCTTCAAGAGGCACGGATATTATTATTTATCTAAATGATGAAAATAAAGAATTTGCTGACAAATCAAGAGTTAAGTATTTATTAGAAAAGTATTCTCAATATATTAATTTTCCACTTAATATTAATGAGGATGGGGGCGAGGGAGAAAGAATTAATGAATCTGAAGCTTTATGGCTTAAATCAAAATCTAATATTACCGATGCTGAATATTCTGAATTTTATAAATTTATATCTTATGACCAAAATGATCCATTGCTTTGGGTTCATAATAAAGTTGAAGGCAATAATGAATATACCAACCTTCTATACATACCAAAAAATCCTCCATTTGATTTATGGAATAGAGAAGCACCAAGAGGAGTAAAGCTTTATATTCAAAGAGTTTTTATAATGGATGATGCAACTAATTTTCTTCCATTATACTTAAGATTTGTTAGAGGTATTATTGATACAAGTGATCTACCTTTAAATGTTTCAAGAGAAATTCTGCAAGAACATCAGCTTGTAGATACTATCAAAAAATCAGTCACTAAGAAGGTCTTAGATGCTTTAACTAAGATGAAAAATAAGTCTTTGGATTCTTATAAAGAATTTTGGAAAGAATATGGATTAGTAATTAAAGAAGGTCCAGCTGAAGACTTTGAGAATAGAGAACTACTCGCTAGCTTGATGCTGTTTGCATCCTCAATAAACGATGAGAATGATGTTAGTCAAACTTTAGATGATTATGTATCTAGAATGCCTGAAGATCAGGAAAAAATTTATTACTGTGTTGCAGATACTTTTGAAGCAGCTATTAATTCACCTCATATCGAAGGACACAAATCAAATAATACTGAAGTTCTTATGCTCACTGATAGAATTGATGAATGGCTTATGTCAAACCTTATGGAATTTAAAGGAAAAGAGCTTGTCAATGTTGCCAAAGATGATATTGCTGAAAGTGAAAAGCCTAAGGTGTCTGAAGCAGATCAGGGTATTGTAGAAAAGATTAAAAAACATCTTTCAGACAGAGTATCTGATGTAGTTGTTAGTAGCCGTTTAGTGAACTCAGCTACTTGTTTGTTATTGCCAAAAAATGAACCTGGTGCTCAACTTAGAAAAATATTAGAGGCTGCTGGTCAAGATCTTGGAGAATCAAACCCTATTTTTGAAATAAATTTAAAGCATAAGCTTCTAAAAAGACTCTCATCTCTTAAAGGCAAGCAATTTACATCCTTTGTAGATTTTCTATATGATTATGCAGTAATAGCCGAAGGTGGTTCTCCTAAGGATCCAGCAAAGTACCTTCGACAGCTAGATAAGTATCTTTCATAGGATTTAAGATGGAAAAAAAAGTTGCAGTTCTTGGAGGTGGAAGCTTTGGAACTGTTCTTGCTAATATTGCCGCTTCAAATGGAAATGAGGTTGCTTTATGGGTAAGAGATGCAGACCAAGCTCTTAGAATAAATTCAGAGGGCGCAAATTCAACCTATCATCCAGAATTACAACTCTCAAATAATATTACAGCCTCAGATAATTTACATACAGTTATTAAAGATTCAACTATTGTTTTAATTGCTACTCCAAGCATTGTTTTTGAAACAATTGTTAAACGAATTGCACCATTAATTGACAATAAAATTGATGTTATTTCGTGCACTAAAGGTATTAGGCATAATCCTTTTAGAACAATGAGTAATATCATTGAAGAAAATTTATCATTTAAAAATATTAATGTCGGAGTATTAAGCGGACCTAATTTAGCTCGTGAAATTGCTGATAATAAGATTGCTGGCACCGTTATAGCTAGCACGAGTCAAGAGCTCATAGATAATACAAAATTAACTCTCTCTTCAGATACATTCAAAGTTTATTCTAGCTCAGACGTAAATGGTATTGAGTTGGCCGGTGCTCTAAAAAATATTTATGCAATCATTTGCGGTTTAGCTAGCTCCTTAGACGTTGGTGAAAACGCTAACGGCTTAATACTTACAAGAAGTATGGCGGAGATGAGTAGATTTGCAGTTGCGAAAGGTGCTAATCCTATAACTTTTTTAGGCCTAGCTGGAATGGGTGACTTGTTAGCAACATGCACTTCAAAACTTTCTAGAAATTTTCAATTAGGAGTTAACATAGGTAAAGGCCTTAGTATTGATGCAGCTAAAGACAAAGTAGGGCAAGTGGCTGAGGGCATAAGAACTTTAGAAGTAGCTCATGAAGAAGCAGCAAAGCACGATATCAATATGCCTTTAATGGAGTCTTTATATAAAATTATTTATGAAAATAAGAATCCTGAAAGTTTGTTGGATGATTTGATTAATCATCCGCATGAAATTGATGTAGAATTCACACACAGAGGAAAATAATTATGGATAACTTTAATAGAGACGAAGTAAAAGAAGAGGTGCTAAAGGTAGGGAAGTGGGCACGTCTATTCTTTATGTTTGTATATGCGTTTGTTTTAAACTTTGTTTTAACTATCTCCCTTGCAATATCTTTTATCCAATTTTTATTCTTCTTATTTACATCAAAAATTAATGCTGCATTATTTGATTTCAATAAGCACATACTCACTTTCTTTGATGACACTTTAAAATTCTTACTGTTTGAAACTGAAGATAAGCCATTTCCTTTTAATAAATCTAGCGATTCATCTGAAGACAATGCTCCTGAGATTGTTGAAGCAGAAGCTGAGGTAGTTGAAGAGGAAGTTGTTGAAGCAGAGATTGAGGTGGTTGAAGAGGAAGTTGTTGAAGCAGAAGTTATAGCAGAAGATTCTGTTAATGAGGAAGAACCTGCAACAGAAACTGATACTTCAGAAAAAAATACTACTTCTTAGTTTTTAAGGCAGACTGAAGAGTTTGTAATATTAAAGTGTTTATTGTCATTGGTCCTACTCCACCGGGTACCGGTGTATAAGCCGAAGCTTTATTCTCAATATTGGCCAAATCAATATCTCCACATTTTTCTGGATGATATCCAGCATCTATAACAACTGCATTATCTTTAATCCATTCATGTTTTATGAATTTAGGTATACCAACAGCACCTACTAAAATATCTGCATTTTTGATTATTGATTCTATATTTTGAGTTCTTGAATGACAAATAGTTACAGTTGCATTTTTATTTAAAAGCATCATAGCCATCGGTTTGCCAAGAATAGGGCTTCTACCTACCACAACGGCGTTTAAGCCTTCAATTTTAATTTCATAATGCTCTAGTAATCGCATTATTCCTGCCGGCGTGCATGAGCCATATGCTGGAATTCCCATCGACATATTACCAAATCCAAGGCAGGTAACACCATCAACATCTTTTTCTATATCGATAGCATCAAAACATTTTCTTTCATCAATCTGACTTGGAACAGGGTGCTGTAATAAAATTCCATGAACACCATCATCACTATTCAGCTCTTCAATTTTATTAAGTAATTCCTCGGTTGACGTTGTATCTGGCATTTCAACTCTAATAGACTTCATTCCAACTCTTGCACAAGTATTCCGTTTCATCTTTACATAAGTTTCGGATGCAGGATCTTGACCCACTAAAATAGTAGCTAAAGTTGGAAAGATACCACCTTCATTTAATTCATTTACTTGTTTTGTAATTGACTCTTCTGATGCAAGAGCTAATGATTTACCGTCTAAAATTTTTATATTCATGCCTGTAATTATGTCATTAAAAAATATTTATGCACATGGTCATTGCTTATTTAATCTAGAAACTTTACTATTTGCATCCTCGGGGTATAGCGCAGTCTGGTAGCGCACTCGCTTTGGGAGCGAGTGGTCGTAAGTTCGAATCTTACTACCCCGACCATTGTGCGCCTGTAGCTCAGTTGGATAGAGCAACGGTTTTCTAAACCGTGGGTCAGGAGTTCGAATCTCTTCAGGCGCGCCATTCCTTCATATAGTAAAATATATCTATGTATTCAGTAGCAGCACTTTATAAATTTTCTCATATAGATGATCCGGATCTGCTTCATAAAAAAATCAGAACTACACTTAAACAACTATCTATCTTTGGAACTATTTTAGTTGGTGAAGAGGGACTTAATGGAACTATTTCAGGAGAAAATTTAAATCTTGAAAAAGCTATTAAATTTATTCAATCCATTAAAGGCTTTTCTGAGTTAGATATAAAATACTCTCAATCACAAGTTAATCCGTTTGCTAGGTTAAAAATTAAGCTTAAAAAAGAAATCGTAACTATTGGAGATGATTCAATAAACCCAAATGAAATAGTTGGAGACTATGTGGATCCAAACAATTGGAATAGCTTAATATCTGATAAAGATACTATTCTAATCGATACAAGAAATGATTATGAATACTCAATAGGAACTTTTAAAAATTCAATAAATCCAAATACCGTAAGGTTTAGAGAATTTCCAGAGTGGGTCAAAAGCCAAAATTTTTCTGAAGATGATAAAAAAAATAAAAAAGTTGCAATGTTTTGCACTGGAGGCATTAGATGTGAAAAGGCCTCATCCATGATGATGAAAGATGGATTTAAAAATGTGAATCATTTAAAAGGTGGCATTCTAAATTATTTTGAATCGGTTGATGGAGAAGATTCTTTATGGGAAGGAGAGTGTTTTGTTTTTGATGATAGGGTTTCTGTTAAACATGATTTATCTGTTGGTACTTATGACATGTGTCATGGTTGTAGAATGCCTATAACTGAAGATGATAAAAAAGCAAAACAATATATTAGAGGCGTTGCTTGTCCTAAATGTATTAACTCAAAAACCGAAGGTCAGAAGTCGAAATATATGAGTAGACAGAAGCAAGTTGATTTAGCCAAAGGCAGGAATCAAAAACACCTAGGACCTAAAGACGACTCTCAAACCAATAAAAAATGTTAAAACCAATACTTTATTCATTTAAAAGATGTCCATATGCAATGAGAGCAAGGATAGCTCTTAAGCTTGCAAATATACAATGTGAATTAAGAGAAGTTAGACTTAATAATAAACCTGACCATATGTTAGAGATTTCACCTAAAGGAACAGTACCAGTTTTAATATTAGAAGATAAAGTTATTGATGAAAGTATTGAAATTATTAATTGGGTTTTAGATAAAATTGATGTATTTAAAGGAAATATAGATCAAACTCAAATTGAGTTAACCGAGTCTCTAATCTCTATTTTTGATGATAAATTTAAATATCATCTAGATAGATATAAGTATTCAAATAGATATAAAGATTCAGATTTAGAATTCCATAGAAATGCGTGTTTTCAAATTTTGCTTGAATTAGAAAATATTATTGCTAGTGACGCATGGATCTTTGGAGACAAATTAAATAAATTAGATATTTCAATTTTACCGTTTATCAGGCAATACAAGATAGCTGATATTATTTGGTTTGATGCTCAATCAGATATAAATAAGGTTCAAAAAATTCTTAATAATTTTATAGATTCAAGTCTTTTTAAAGAAATTATGCTTAATTATGAAGAATGGGATGAAATCTCTGACCCTATTTACTTTCCATCTTCATAAAATATCAAGAATTAAAAGCTAAGATTGAAATAAAGATTACAAACCTATCGAGTCATATGACATAGCTATTTTTTCAATAGCAACTTTAAACGCAGCTGTCCTAAAATCTGGAATATTTTTAGTTTCTAAAAACTCTTTTTTTACTGACTGAAAACCATCTATCATCATGTCATCGAGCCCAGATCTTATTAGGTCTATCTCCTCAATTCCATCCATAAAATTATCTTTATATTTTTTAGGCATTGATTTTCCTGTCATAGATTCAATGGCTGCAATTAAATTATTTAGCTGTAATTGATTTCTTCTTTTTTCTAATCTTCCAAATCTCATATGCCTTATATTTTTAGTCCACTCAAAATAACTTACTGCCACACCTCCAGAGTTTGCCAAGATATCTGGAATTACAAAAATTTTCTTTCTATTAAGTATTTGATTGCCTTTATAGCTAATAGGCCCATTTGCAGCCTCAACAATTAATTTAGCAGAGACATCTTCAGCATTTTTTTCAGTAATTACATCTTCTCTTGCTGCCGGGATTAAAATATCACATTTTCTTTTAAGCAATAAAGCGGCATCTTTAATAAATGTAGCTTTTGGATATTTTTCAAATGTTCTATTTTTAAGAAAATATTTTTTTGCATGTTCAACATTAATTCCATCTTCGTTAAAAATACCACCATTATATTCAGCAATGCCAATCAATTTAGCGCCATCATCTTCAGTAAGAAATTTTGATACATGGTAGCCAACATTTCCAAATCCTTGCAAAATAAAAGATTTGGTAGATAAATTATTATCAAGCTTAACTAATTTAAGAAGATCAGAATTTCTAAAAAATTCTCTTATAACAAACTGAACACCTCGACCTGTGGCTTCTTCTCTTCCATCCAAGCCATTTTTATTAGCAGGTTTTCCAGTTACACATGCTGCTGCATTAATATCTGCAGGATTAATTTTTCTATATTCATCTGCAATCCATGCCATTTCAGTTGATGAGGTTCCAATATCAGGGGCTGGAACATTCATTGCAGGACTAATTAAATCTCTTTTAATAAGCTCTTGAGCAAACCTTCTAGTAATTTTTTCCATTTCTTTTTTTGTCCATTGAGATGGATCAATTCTTAGACCGCCCTTAGAGCCACCAAATGGGACATTAATAATGGCATTTTTATATGACATAAGAGCAGCAAGAGCTTCAACTTCTTCAGCATGAGTTGCTAAATCATATCTAATCCCACCTTTTGTAGGCTCCATATGTTCTGAATGAACTGATCTCCATCCCTCAAATGTATAAATATCGTCACGTAATCTAACCCCAAATCTTACGGTATAGGTTGAATTACAGGTAATAATCTTATTAGCTAAACCGGGGGATATATCAGAGTGCTTAAGAGCTTTATTTACAAACTTGGTCGTGTCGCTTAAAAAATCACTCACAATAAAAAAACCTCTTTAAAAAACTAAATTATAAGATTTTTAATCTATAATGTCTCGTTTCTTGGCGGGCGTAGCTCAGTAGGTTAGAGCGCTGGATTGTGGCTCCGGAGGCCGTGGGTTCGAACCCCATCGCTCGCCCCATTTATTTTTGGAATTAATCATGACAAGTAAAGTAAAAAAATTAAAAGATCTTGAAAGAAAATTAGAGGTAACTGTTCCAGTTGAGGAATACAAATCTAAGTTTGATGGCAAGATAAATAAAATAAGAGGCACAGCTAAGCTTGATGGCTTTAGAAAAGGTAAGGTGCCTACTGAAGTCTTAGAGCAAAGATACGGTCCTTCTATTCATGCTGACGTTATTAATGAATTGATTCAAGATTCCTATCCAAAGGAGCTTGCTGAGAATAAAATTAAACCAGCATGTGTTCCAGCTGTTAGCATAGAAAGCGATGATCCTGAAAAACCAATTCAATATTCTGCAGTTTTTGAAATTTTTCCTGATATCAAAGTTAAATTATCTAGATGGTCTAGTTATGAAAAGCATACTATTGAAATTGAAGATACAGATTTAGATCTAGCTATTGATGATATTCGTTCTAGATACGGAGATTGGGAAGATGTCTCACGAAAATCTCAAAATGATGACCAGCTTGTTATGGATTTTGAGGGAAGGGTAGATGGAGAACCTTTTGAAGGTAATAGTGCTAAGGAATTTAAGCTAGTATTAGGTAGTAAATCCATGATTCCTGGTTTTGAAGACAGCCTTTTAGACAAAGAGCCTGGAACAGATTTCACAATAAAAGCAAATTTTCCTGATGATTACTTTAAAGCAGATTTAGCTGGCAAAGATGCAGAGTTTGATATCAAACTTACATCGGTTCAAGAAAACAAAATTGCTGAGATAAATAAAGATTTATTTGAAAAACTAAGCATGGAAGTTGAGGATGAGGCTGCATTTAAATCTGAAATCAAAATAAGAATGGATAAAGAGGTTGAAATGCAGGAGAAGGCCTTAACCAAAGAATCTATTTATGAATTATTGCTAAAAGCTCATACTTTTAATGCTCCTAATGCTACTGTTAATGAGCAATCTGAATTAATGAGAAAAGATGCTCTTATGAGAATTGGTCAAAGCGTGGAAACCGCAGAAGCTGACTTATTTCCTATAGATTCATTTAAAGATGATGCATCTAAAAGAGTTAGGTTGGACTTATTATTTGCAGAATTAATTAAATTCTATGAAATTAAAGTTGAGAATGATAAGCTCAAAGAGTTTATTGCAGAAGAAGCTAAAAAGTATAAAGACCCTGAGCAGTTTGAAACATGGGTTTTTGGACAACCAAAGCAGCTTGAGCAATTTAATATGATGGTTTTAGAGAATCAGCTTATTGAAAAATTAGAAAATGATCTTAAGTCTAAGAATAAGGTTATAAAATTCTCAGAGTTAGCTAATAAATAAGAGAAAGAATATGGAACAATATAATTCAGCATTAATACCAATGGTCGTTGAGCAAACATCTCGAGGCGAAAGATCCTTTGATATCTACTCACGTCTACTTAAAGAAAGAGTGATATTCCTTTCTGGACCTATTGACGACTATATTTCTAATCTTGTTGTTGCCCAGTTATTATTTTTAGAGTCAGAGAATCCAGAAAAAGATATTAGTATTTATATTAATTCACCTGGCGGAAGCATTTCTGCAGGTTTAGCAATCTATGACACGATGCAGTTTGTTGCACCATCTATTTCAACATTATGTATTGGTCAGGCAGCAAGCATGGGAGCTCTTCTTTTAGCAGGTGGAGCTGATAAAAAAAGATATGCACTTCCTAACTCAAGAATAATGATTCATCAGCCGCTGGGAGGATTCCAGGGACAGGCATCAGACTTTGAAATTCATGCTAAAGAAATTTTACATGCCAAAAAAATAGTTAATGAAATATTAGCTAAGCATGCAAAGAAAACAATTAAACAAATTGAAAAAGATACAGATAGAGATAATTTTCTTGACGCTGAAGCTGCTAAAAAATATGGTATTGTTGATGCTATATTAGAATCTAGGGATGCAAAAAATGCCAAGTAAGGAATCTACAGATAAGTTAAATTGTTCTTTTTGCGGAAAGGTTCAGGATGATGTTAAAAAACTCATAGCCGGACCTAGCGTTTATATCTGTAATGAATGCGTAGATCTATGTAACGACATAATTGAAGAAGAGGTTAAGAGTGAAGAAGTAGATCCTCTTGAAGAGCTTCCTTCACCGCTTGATATTTATAAGCAGTTAGATGACTACGTAATAGGTCAAGATAAAGCCAAGAAAACACTATCAGTAGCTGTTTATAATCATTACAAAAGATTAAGAGCAACTTCTTCTAATTCTTCAGACATTGAACTTCAAAAAAGTAATGTCTTACTCTTAGGTCCAACTGGAAGTGGAAAAACCTTATTAGCTCAAACATTAGCAAAAATTCTAAATGTTCCATTTACTATAGCTGACGCTACAACTTTAACTGAAGCTGGATATGTTGGTGAAGATGTTGAGAATATTATTCAGAAGCTTTTACAAAAATGTGATTATGATCCAGATAAAGCCCAATTAGGTATCGTTTACATTGATGAAATAGATAAGATTGCTAGAAAATCTGATAATCCTTCTATTACAAGAGACGTTTCCGGTGAAGGTGTTCAGCAAGCTTTACTAAAGCTTATCGAAGGAACTGTTGCTTCAATTCCGCCTCAAGGAGGCAGAAAGCATCCTCAACAAGAGTTTATTCAAATCGATACTTCAAATATTTTATTTATTTGTGGTGGCGCTTTCTCAGGACTAGATAAAGTTATTAAAAACAGAACGGATAATACCGGTATTGGTTTTGGAGCAGAGGTTTCCAAAGTTGATAATAATGTCTTATCTCTTCATGCAGAAATTGATAATATTGAGCCTGAAGATTTAGTTAAGTATGGCTTAATTCCAGAGTTTGTTGGCAGATTGCCAGTTATTACAACTCTGCATGAATTAGACCAAGATGCTTTAGTAAGAATCTTGCAAGAGCCTAAGAATGCTCTTATAAATCAGTATAAGCATTTATTTGAAATTGATAATGTAGATCTTTCCTTTAGGAAAGAAGCTTTAACAGAAATTGCTAAACAAGCCATTAAAAGAAAAACAGGAGCCAGGGGCTTGAGATCAATTTTAGAAAATATTCTCTTGAATACTATGTTTGAATTACCTGATGCTGACCTTGAAAAGGTTATTATTGATGAAAATTCTGCTAATAATTCATCTGAACCAATTAAGCTTTTTAAATCAGCTAATAAAAAAACCTCTTCAGGCAATTGATAAGTTGATAAGTGTCCCTATCTATTAGGTATGACAATTATTAAAACAGATCACCCTATTATTCCTTTACGCGACCTTGTGGTATTCCCGGGCGTTGTAACAACTCTTTTTGTCGGTAGGCAGAAATCAGTTGAAGCTTTAAACGCTGCTATGAGCTCAGACAAAAAGCTAGTACTTGTAGCTCAAATGGATGCTTCTAAAGAAGATCCTTTATTCACTGATATGTACCATTACGGAACTATAAGTAATCTCCTGCAGTTAATTAAACTTCCTGATGGAACTATGAAGGTTTTAGTTGAGGGATTAAAGAGATGCAAAATAGATAAACTTATAGAAGAAGATGCTTATACAAAAGCGCGAGTTTCTGAAATTGATGATATAACACTGAAAGCTTCCGATGCTGCAAATCTTGTAAGATTTACTAAAGCAAAATTTGCAGATTATGTTTCAGTAACAAAACGTATCCCCCAAGAAATTGTTGCATCTGTTGAGGCTTTAGATGATTTATCACGATTAATTGATACCGTTGTAGGTCACTTACCAATAGACCTTAATAAAAAACAAGAAGTCCTAGAGCAACCAGATATACAAAAACGAGCAGAAACAGTTTTAACTTATATAGAGTCTCAGTTAGATGTAGTAGATGTAGAAAAGAAAATACGTGATCGTGTTAAAAAACAGATGGAAAAATCTCAACGCGAATACTACCTAAATGAGCAAATCAAAGCTGCACAAAAAGAGTTAGGTGAAATAGATGGCGAAGGTGATGAATTTGAGCAATTAGAAGATAAAATTAATATATCTGGGATGCCAGAAGATGCTCTCAAAAAAGCTAAAAGTGAATTATCAAAATTTAAATTAATGGCTCCAACTTCAGCTGAGGCATCAGTAACTCGTTCCTATTTAGATTATTTAATAGCTGTACCTTGGAAAAAGAAAGGGAAGATAAAATCTGATTTAAAAGCTTCCTTAAAAATTTTAGAAGATGATCATTACGGCTTAGAAGAAGTTAAAGAAAGAATATTAGAGTATCTTGCTGTCCAAAAAAGAGTTAAAAAACTTAAAGCTCCCGTGCTTTGCTTGGTTGGTCCTCCTGGGGTTGGCAAAACATCATTAGGACAATCTATTGCCAGAGCAACTAATAGAAAATTTGTGCGAATGTCTTTAGGTGGAGTAAGAGATGAGTCAGAAATAAGAGGGCACAGAAGAACTTATATAGGCTCCATGCCTGGAAAAATTATTCAAAAGATTTCAAAAGTTGGTGTTAAAAATCCATTATTTCTATTAGACGAAATAGATAAAATGGGAATGGATAATAGGGGCGATCCTGCATCTGCTCTTCTAGAGGTTCTTGATCCAGAACAAAATAATACATTTAGCGATCATTATCTTGAGGTTGATTACGATCTTTCAGAAGTTATGTTTGTTTGCACTGCTAACAGTTTGAATATTCCAACTCCGCTTTTAGATAGAATGGAAATCATCAGAATTCCAGGATATATAGAGGACGAGAAATCTAAAATTGCTAAGAAATATCTTTTACCTAAACAGATGGAAAGAAATGGACTAAAAGAAAATGAAATATCTTTAGATGATCAAATATTTTTATCACTAATTAGGTACTACACAAGAGAGGCTGGCGTTAGAGGTTTAGAAAGACAAATTGCAAAAATACTTAGAAAAGTAGTTAAAGAAAAACTAATGTCTGGAAAGAATGATAAAAATCCAACCATTATTAATAATAAAAATTTAGAGGTTTACTCAGGAGTTCAGAAATTTAAATTTGGAGTTGCTGATAAATCTAATGTTGTTGGCCAAGTAACTGGTTTAGCTTGGACTCAGGTTGGTGGTGAGCTTTTAACTATAGAAACATCAAACGTGCCGGGAAAAGGAAGAGTCATAAAGACAGGCTCTTTGGGCGATGTTATGCAAGAATCAATTCAAGCCGCACTTACAGTTGTTAGATCTAGATCTAATGCTCTTGGTATCCCTGATAATTTTTACGAAAAATACGATGTCCACATTCATGTACCTGAAGGCGCCACACCAAAGGATGGGCCGTCAGCTGGAGTTGGAATGTGTACAGCTCTAATCTCTGCATTTACTGAAATACCAGTAAGATCAGATACTGCAATGACAGGTGAAATTACTTTAAGGGGTCAGGTTTTAAAAATTGGTGGCCTTAAAGAAAAACTATTAGCTGCAAAAAGAGGTGGTATTAAAAGAGTTATTCTACCCAAAGAAAATGCTGCAGATTTAACTGAAATCCCAGATCAAATATTAGACTCTTTAGAAATTATTACAGTAGAGTGGATAGATGAAGTTATTTCAAATGCATTAGAAAAAGAACCTATGCCTTTAAAGAAATCTCAAATTTCATCTAAAAAAATACGAAGTTCAAAAAGTAAGCTAAAAAGTGATATTAATCAAACTCACTAAAAGCCTTTATTTACTTGACTTTTAGAGCCAATTAGCTTTTCATAGAGGCTGTTTATTTAATTTTATAGAGGAGTTATTACATGAATAAATCAGATTTAGTCGATGCGGTTGCACAAGATGGTGATATGTCAAAAGCTTCAGCTGCAAGAGCAGTTGATTCAGTGTTAGCAAATGTTGGAGATACACTAGGTAAAGGCGAAAGCGTTTCACTAGTTGGTTTTGGAACATTCTCAGTTAGACATAGAGCTGCACGTGAAGGAAGAAACCCACAAACTGGAGCTTCAATGCATA
>CAZJJG010000017.1:0-28375 GCA_964546275.1 uncultured Gammaproteobacteria bacterium | reverse complement strand
TAAAAGCTCTTCTTCGGTTAGTTGGTCATCAAAATTAAATATATCTGGAATCATAGTTCTTATCTGTTTGTTAGTTAGTTAGAGGGATTCAATCCTTATAATCCCGTACCTAGGTTCGGTAAAAATTATATCATTATTTACAAGAATCTCTTTAGCCAAATTGATCATCCTATTGCTATTCCCGCATATAATAATTAAAGGAATAGAGTCTTGGTATTGAAAAGTAAAATCTAAAACAATATCTTTGGCATCGTGATGACGGACTCTGTGGAGGTCTAAATGTGTAATACCACTTTCAACAAATACGTTCATAACTTATTATAGGTTTAACTTAGGAGATTTTACTAAAACATGGCCAAGATTCACTTTTTTTACTCGACCATGAATGCTGGAAAGTCGACTGCTCTTCTTCAATCAAATCATAATTATCTAGAAAATAGAATGGAGACAATCTTGTTTATTCCTAAAGCTGATGCTGATAAGAATAATGGTTTTATTGAGTCTAGAATTGGTTTAAAGGCTAAAGCTGTTATTGTTGATTCAGAATTTAATTTTTATGATTATGTAAAAGAGCATTTATCAACAAGCCTGCACTGTATTCTTATAGATGAAGTTCAATTCTTAAACAAAAGTCAGGTGCATCAGATTGGTAAAGTCACCGATGAATTAAATATTCCAGCAATGTGTTATGGCATCAGAACAGATTTTAGAGGAGAGTTATTTGAGGGCAGCAAATACCTTTTAGCTTTAGCTGATAATTTAATTGAATTGAAGACTGTTTGTTCTCAATGTCCTAGCAAAGCAACTATGGTGGTAAGACTTAACTCTTTAGGTGAGGTTCAAACTGAAGGACAGAAAATTCAAATAGGTGGCAATGAAACATATCAGGTGGTTTGTAGAAAGCACTTTAGAAACCTTACTAAACTTATATAAAAATAGCTCCTTTCATATAAGTAACAGCCCTTCCCCCAATAATTACTCTATCTCCAGCTTCTCTGCAATTAAGTAAGCCGCCTCTTAAAGATATTTGGTGTGCTGTTAAATCTTCTTTATTTAAAATACTTGTCCAATAAGGAGTTAAAGTTGTATGAGCAGAACCTGTTACTGGATCTTCATCTACTCCTGTTGAAGGAAAGAAACATCTAGAAACAAAATCAACACTTCTACCAGGAGCACTAGCAATTAAACCTCTTACAGGATAATTTTTTAGTAGCTGCATATTGGGATCAATATTTGCAACAGAAGATTCATTATCAAAAATACACATAATGTCATCTTTGCCTTTAAAAGCCTCTAGCGGAGTAACGCCTAGCATTTCAATTAATTTAGTATCTATTTTAAGTGGTTCAAAAGTATCTTTTGGGAAATCTAAAAATATAAACTCGCTATTTCTTGTTACTCTTAACTCCCCTCTATTCGAAATAAAATTAATATGATCTGCTTCTTTATCGATCTCTGAAAAATAGATATGAGCTGCAGCAAGAGTTGCATGACCACATAGATCTACTTCCACTAATGGAGAAAAGAATCTTATTGTGAAGCTATTATCCTTTTCAGCCACAAAAGCAGTTTCAGAAAGGTTATTTTCTAAAGCAATATTTTGCATAAGTTTGTCATCTAAAGGTGAGGAAAAAATAACAGCTGCAGGATTGCCTGAAAATATTTCACTAGCAAACGAATCTACTTGGTATAAGTCTAATTTAGTCACAATGCTCAACAGATGGATCTTCAAACTCGAGGGTTGAATGAGAAATATTAAACTCACTAGCTAACAAAGATTTGATGCTAGCTTTTATGAACTCTAGCTCTTTTAACGTATTAGCGTTATTGGTAACAACATGCGCTTCAAGAGCTATCCTATTTTCATCTATGCTCCACAAATGAATATGATGAACATCAATAACATCGTGTAAGGCCTCTAATTTCATCTTCACTTCTTCTAAGGAAATCCCTTCAGGAGCTCCTTCCATTAAAAGATGGATCGTTTTTGGAAGCATTAAAAAGCCTTGATATAAAATAAAGCCACCAATGGCTAATGTTACAGCTGTATCAACCCAGTACCACTGATAAAGAATAATCAAAGAGCCAGCTGCGATAACGCCTATTGATGCAAAAGCATCAGATAGATTATGTAAAAAAGCAGCCTTCATATTCATATTATTCTTACTCATGCTATGGGTAATAAGGGCAGTAATAAGATCAATAACTAAAGCAACTCCTGCAATAATTACAATAATCCATCCTGATATCTCTATTGGATTATAGATCCTCCAAATAGCTTCATAAATTAAGTACAAACTAATAGTAATAAGTAGTGTTAAGTTAATAAGTGCAGCTATAACTTCTGCTCTCTTATAACCAAATGTATTAATATCATCTGCTGGCTTTCTTCCAATCTTTCTTGCAAAAATTGCAATACCTAAAGAAGCAGCATCACTCAGATTATGGAGTGCATCAGCAATTAGAGATAAACTTCCTGAGACTATACCGCCTACAAACTGAGCAACCGTTAATATAAGATTTATTGAAATTGCGCCATACAAAAGGCCATCACTAGAATCAGGAGAATGATGGTGATGATGACCATGAGCCATATTAATTATTAGAAATTATTTTGCCGTCCTTCATGACAAAAATAACATTTTCAAGAATACTAATATCATCCAAAGGATTGCCTTTAACACCTACAATATCTGCCTCAAATCCTTCTTGTAATTCACCTATATTTTTTAATCCAAAAAGATCAGCAGTGTGAATTGTTGCAGCTTGAATTGCTTCTAGGGAAGACATGCCCCATTTGACCATATATTTAAATTGTTTCGCATTATCGCCATGATCATAAATACCAGCATCTGTTCCAAAGACCATTGGTGCACCCATAGAATGGGCTAACTTAAAGCTCTGTCTCTGCAACTTACCAACAATTCGCTCTTTAGCTAAAGATTCTTCTAAGATTCCCTTTTTAGCCCCTTCTCCTAAAATATAATCTGATACGTAAATATCCATAGAAAGATAAGTGCCATTTTTGATAGCTAATTCAATAGTTTCAGAATCGATATAACTGCTGTGCTCAATTGAATCTACACCAGCAAGTATTGCAGTTCTAATTCCTTTTAAGCCATGTGCATGGGCTGCTACTTTCATACCATGACTATGAGCCTCATCAACCATTGCCTTCATCTCATCGAAAGTAAATTGTTTTGCATTAACATCGGTATTTTTAGACATAACACCACCTGTGGCAGTGAACTTAATTAAGTTAGCTCCATACTTTCTATTAATTCTGACTGCTTTTCTAGCATCCCATGGATTATCAACAATATTATGCTTGCCTTCATTTGCTGTTGACGAAAAAGGCACTAAGTTATTATCACCATGACCACCTGAAATACTAAGAGTTGGTCCCGAAACTAGCATCGTAGGACCCTCAATTACACCTCGTTTTATAGCATCACGTAACGCAACATCAGCAAACTCACCAGCACCAACATTTCTAACTGTGGTAAAGCCAGCTAATAACGTATTTTTTGCATTTTTAACACCATAGAGTGTAGCCATCTGACTAGACTCACTCATTGACTGATAGCCGTTAAGCTCATTATTTCCGATTAAGTGAACATGGGCATCCATCAAGCCAGGGATTAATGTCACTCCCTCTAGATTAACAATCTCAAGGTTATTATCATATGAAGGCTTAGAAGAAATTGAATGTATTAATCCATTTTTAATGTGGATATTTCCAGTTATTAACTTTCCAGTTTGAATATCAAGAATATTTTTAGGAACAAGAAGAATGTCTTGAGCAAGAAGGTTGATCGAAGAAAATGCAGTGCTTAAAAATAGAAAGCTAATTAAGAGATGTTTATTCATAAAATTATAATATTAAATTAATTGATAAGATTATATATTAAATAAATGGTGGAGCTAGGCGGGATCGAACCGCCGACCTCTTGCGTGCCACGCAAGCGCTCTCCCAGCTGAGCTATAGCCCCAAAGTCACGAATTATATATCAGCATTGTTCCTATTGAATATTATTTGGTATATTTAAATCATATGAAGATAAATAAATCTAAATCAATCTCTCAAATAGGAGTTGAAATTACTGATGTAGATATCTCAAAAAAGCTAAATAGCAGTGACTTAAAAAATATTCATTCAAGCTGGGTTGAAAGTTGCGTTGCCATATTTCCTAAACAGAGACTTTCGCATGATGAGTTTAGTAATTTTGCTCAACAGTTTGGTGGTTTTGGAGAAGAAAGTTTTTTATCTACCATGGATACTCAACCTAATATTGTTGAGTTAAGAAGAAAGCCAGACGAGTTATCAGCTCCCTTTGGTGGAAGTTGGCATTCTGACTGGTCTTTCCAATCAAGCCCACCCTCTGCAACGATGCTACATTCTAAAATTATACCTCCCTATGGTGGCGATACACTCTTCTCCAATTCAGCGTTAGCTTATGAAGAGCTATCAGATGAGTTAAAACAAGAAGTTAAAAATTTAAAAGCAATTCATAGCGCTAAACTCCCTTATGCTGATGATGGATTTTATGCTTTAGAAAAAGAGGTTAGAACTATGCAAATTACAACCTCAACAAAAGCAAATGAAACCCAAACCCATCCAGTTATTAGGGTTCATCCTGATACTAGAAGAAAATCATTATTTATTAATCCTGTATACACAATTGGTATAGAGGGTATGAGTGATAGTGATGCTTATGCATTACTAGCTAAACTTTTTGATCATATGGGTCAGGAGAAATATATTTATAGACATACATGGAAACCAAATATGTTAATAATGTGGGATAACAGATCAGTTATGCATTTGGCAGAAGGTGGTTATGATGGTCATGAGAGATTGATGCACCGTATAACTATCTCTGGAGAAACACCAATCCTATCTACTTAGGTTTATCTTTATATCTTTACACTCGTATTCTTAAATTCTAGACATAAAAAAAGGGGCGCTAATGCACCCCTTTTAATAAAGTTAATTAAAACTTAGAACCTCCAAGAAGCTCCAAATCTAATTCTTCTAGCAGTCTGATAGTTAGTCGGTCTTAGATAATTAGTATCTAAACTTCCAACTCCACCACCATCTTCACCATACTCATTGATATCAGTAATAGCATCTAGATCAAGAAGGTTGAAAACATCCATTCTTAAAGTTAGATCGCCATTAGCAACTGGTGGGCTCCATGCTAATAAAGCATCTAATTGGATAACCCAAGCACTTTGAGACATAGTTCCTCTAGGTGTTATAACACCATTACAGTACCATGATGAAGCGCCGTAAGCTGCTGCATAAACATCAGTTGGATGCTCACCAATACAACCGTAATATCTAGGAGATGTTACAGACATATTCATACCACCAACAAGATTATTAGCTAGCATTTTTGAACCATTAGCTTTAAATATATGTTTTCTATGGTTAGGAAGTTTTCCATAACTACCATCAGTTAGACCAGGCTGGTCAAAATCTTGAGTAATACCTGCGTCATCCTGACCGTTATCTGATTTAACAGTTCCTTCATAGTTACCTACAGTATCAGAATTAGTATATGCAAGTCTTAAAGCCCAATCACCGTCCCAAACTCTTTCAAGCTCAATAGTATAACCATCGTATTCACGAATTGGTTTAGGGTAGTTTAAGTCAGCTGCTGAAAGGTCAACATACTGATCAAACTCAGGAAGATACACATTCATGTCTTCACCTGGGTTTGTTACAACATACTGATGGAAACCAGTAAACGCTGCACAACCTGCTGGATCACCGTTACCGGCAGCACACCAAGCGTTCACAGCAGCATCAATCGCAACATCTTCAATAGTTGTTGCTAGCTCTCTTTGAACATAGTAAGCATTAAGGTCCCATCCTTCAAAAGCACCTTTTTCAAGAATTTGTGAATAACCAATAATAGTCTCTTCACCAAACATAGGCTTAAGATTTGTATCTGTTAAAGATCTTGTATCTGGAACTGATCCATCAGCATAGTAGCCGATATCACCACAGTTAGTTAAACCAACAGTTTTCCATGTTCCGCCATCATTTGTTCCATCCCACTCACAGAACTGGTATGAATAAAACTCACCACCAGACATTCTAATATTAGTATTAGCTGCTATAGGTAAGTAGTACTCTCCAAATGAGTAGTATAGTTTCTTAGAACCATCACCTACGATATCGTAAGTAGCTCCAAGTCTGATTGCGTCTTGATCTTCAGTTTTAACAAATGTTGCTCCTGCAGCATTTCTGTTATCAAATGTAGATCTTCTTAAACCAATGTTTACGTTTAATTTATCTGAAACATCCCAGCTATCTTGAATATAAAAAGCTTCTTGTTTCACATTAAACGTTCCACCACTTCTATAGATTCTAAGTCTAACAGTTTCACCAACGTCGATTGAACCATTACCATCATCATCATATCCACGGTAGTAAGCGTCACCAGAATAGTTAGTTGAATCTGAAGCAACTAAGTCTTCATTTTCAATACCAAATCTTAAATGATGATTACCGATGTAGTAATCAACATCAAACTTAAATATTTCTCTTTCATCAGTACCTGAAGAAACAGTTCCCTGTGTTGCACAACCTACTCTAGTTGTAGGATAAGGCCACCAGATGTAAGGACATGCGTCACCAGTACCAGCAGCAGTTCTTTCATACTCGTTAGTACCCATTGTTACTGCAGCAGTTAATCTGTCAGTTATAACAGCAGATAATTTCCATATCTCGTTATCACCACCAACATTATTATATGAAGTACCAGTCTGTGTATTAGAAGCTGCATCATAAGTTAATGTAGTTCCTACAGAATCATCATTAAAGTATGTATATTCTAAATGAATATCATCAGTAATATAGAAATCTAGTTTTGCACCAAAGAAATCGTCAGCTAAAGCGCCATCAAATCTTTGACCTGAAACGCTAGTATCAGAAGTTTCGTTATCAACTGGATTAGCTAAGATATAAAAGAATGCTCTATCAGGAATGATAGGACCACTTAAAGAAACATTATATTCGAAGTAGTCTCTTGAATCTTGATCGTTAAGCTGTGTGTAAGTATTTGGCTTATCATGATAGAAGCTATCAGGATATATGCTCATGTTTACGCCAGCTTTCCATTCGTTTGATCCACTCTTAGTAACTGCGTTAACCACACCACCAATTGCTTTACCAAACTCAGCTTGATATCCACCAGTTTTAACTTCAACTACATCGTAGAATTCAAAAGGAACACTTGATGAACCTGTGAAATTTCTGAAGTTAGTAATGTTAAGACCATTCACTAGATATACGTTTTCAGCAACAGATGAACCACTAATAGAAGCAAGGCTTCCAAAAGCTGAATCACCAGCTGAAGTTCCAGGTGCTAAAAGCACTAAACTAGTTAAAGATCTGTTAATTGGTGTGTTTGAAATTAACTCATCAACATCGATAGAAATACCTGTTGTTGTTGAATTAAAGTCAATTGCTTGAATTACACCAGCTGTCGTTAGAATTTCTTCCATTGAACCAGAAGCGCTTTCAAGAACAAATGTATAGCCAGAGTTACCTAGTTTTACTTTTACAGCATCTGCAAGAGTATTATAACCACTAGATTGAACGTCTACGTCATACATTCCAATTGCTAAAAGTGGAAATCTTACTGATCCATCTGAACCAGAAGTTGCACTCTTAGAAACACCAGTAGAACTTGAGCTGACAACTACAGAAGCCCCAGCAACAGCCATACCGGCTTGGTCTAACACAGTCGCTTCTAGAGTTCCTGATGTTACATCTTCTGCATTAGAAAATGAAACAAAAAAGATCAAAGAAGCAGCTAGTAAACCTTTAAGATTTAAAAAATTACTCATTATATGTATCCCCATTTAATATTAAAAAATACGCAATGCTTCCGCAAAACGCACATACCAAGAGATTAGACACTAAAAATACTATAAATACAAACAATTAAATGAATTAAATTATCGTTAAAAGGTTATATCTATAAGGATTTTTTGAGAATAATTATCATTCATTTGTATGCTTTAAAAAAAATGAACGTATTAATATTAAATTCAATATAATATTAGTCTTATAATTTAATAGAGGATATGTAGAAATGTTGTTAAAAGGGAAAAGAATTTTAATATCTGGGCTTGCAAATAAGTACTCAATTGCAGCAGGTATTGCATATGCTATGCACCGTGAAGGCGCTGAATTGGCATTTACATATCAAAATGAAAGGTTATTAAAAAACCTAAAACCTATTGCTGAAGAGCTAAACTCGGATATCTTATTAGAAAGTGATGTAAGTTCAGATGCTTCTATAGAAAAATCTTTTGTTGAACTAAAAGAGTCATGGGAATCTTTTGATGGGTTTGTTCATTCTATTGGTTTTGCTCCTGCTGATCAGCTTGAGGGGGATTTTGTTGATGTTACAACAAGAGAAGGTTTTCGAATAGCTCATGATATTAGCTCATATAGCTTTACGGCAATGGCAAAAGCTGCAAAACCGATGCTTAATGATGGCGCTGCTCTGCTTACCCTCTCCTATCTTGGTGCTGTTCAGACTTTACCAAACTATAATGTTATGGGTTTGGCTAAGGCAAGTTTAGAAGCTAATACAAGATTCTTAGCTGCATCTTTAGGAAAAGATAATATTAGAGTTAATGCAATTTCAGCTGGACCAATTAAAACGCTTGCCTCATCAGGTGTTAAAAACTTTAGAAAAATGCTGTCACATCATTCAGCAAGAGCTCCTCTTGGAAGAACAGTTACTACTGAAGAGGTAGGAAATGCAGCTGCATTTTTATGTTCTGATTATGCAAGCGGTATCACCGGTGAGATTACTTATGTTGATGCTGGTTTTAATACAGCAGCTATGCCTCTTATTGATCTAGAGTAATACTAAGACTAACTCATGAAGAATAGGCCTGTTGTAGTTGGAATAAGCTCTTTACAACAAGTAGGTTCCTTTGATGATTTAGATGAAGCTTTAATTCTCATGGAGAAGGTTTCTCAAGCAGCCATCAAAGATTCAACAAATAATGATATTTCCAAATATATAGATGAAATTCAAGTTCCTAAAGGTTATTGGAAGTACAGAGACCCTGGCAAATGGATAGCTCAAAGAAATGGATTTGCTCATGCAGAAACCAGTGTTACTAAAATAGGAGTTCTTCAACAGAACTTAATTAATAGTGCCTGTAATAATATTATTACAGGGAAAATTAGAGCATCTTTAATTGTTGGCGGAGAAGCTAGGTTTAAAAAAATTAGAGCTTTAATAGAAGATAAAGATTATGTGGAGACAGAGTTAAATACAAATCCAGATCACTATGTTAAAGCTAAAGAA
The DNA here is from genome assembly GCA_964546275.1 of uncultured Gammaproteobacteria bacterium. Classification (GTDB taxonomy): domain Bacteria; phylum Pseudomonadota; class Gammaproteobacteria; order Magnimaribacterales; family D2472; genus MED-G78. The sequence continues at coordinate 19,028 of CAZJJG010000017.1, read as the reverse complement.
GATCTGCATATCCAAGAAGAAGAAGACAGTTTAGGTCTTATGGCTGTTGGCTACTATGCAATTCTTGAAAGTGCTTTGAGGCAAAAAAAGAATTTAACTATTAAAAAACATAATCAAAATATAGGAGAGTTATATTGTGATTTTTCAAAAATAGCAGCTCAAAACCCTGATGGTATTTTAGAAAATGCATATAGTTGTGATGAAATAACTTATGCAAGTAAGAAAAATCCAATGCAAGCTTTTCCATATAACAAACTTCATTGCACTAGCTGGAATGTAAATCAAGCTTCAGCAATGATCTTGTGTAGTGAAGAATTAGCTGATGAACTTAATATTCCTCTTAATAAAAGGCTCTACCCTCTTGTCTCGTCAGAGACTAATCATATGGTTGCGACAATACAGAGGCCTAATCTGATAGAACCTGTTGGTTTAAAGCTAGCAGCTCAATATATTTTAGATACATGTAAGCATAATAATTTCTATCCAAATACCTATGAGCTATATAGCTGTTTTCCGATAGCTGTTCAAATGTTTGCAGAGGTATTGGAGCTTGAAATAGACAAGCCTTTAACTGTGACAGGAGGTATGTCATTTGCAGGCGGTCCTTTAAATAATTATATGATTCATTCCACGGTAAAAATGCTTGATGAGATTAGAAAAGATTCAAAAAAAATAGGCTTAGTGACCGGTGTCTCAGGAATGATGACTAAGCAAGCTTTTTGTGTATGGGCAAATACACCTTTAACTGATTTTACGAGCAAAGATGTTACAGATCAGGCTGCACAAATAGAGGAGCCTATTCCTCTTTCGAGATTAGAAAATGGCAATGGAGTAATAATTGGATATACCATCTTATCTAAAAATAAAGATGTAGCTGAAAAAGCTGTTTTATATGTTGAAGATACAAATAGGGAAAGAAAAGTATTAATATCTTATGATCAAGATATTATAAAAAGCATGGGAGAAGAAGAATGGGTAGGAAAATCAATAAATTTCAAAGGCAGATATTTAGTTTAAGTATTCTAATAAGTTGTAGCTATTTAAGCGCCTCTAGTTACGAGCAAAGTATTGTTAATCATAAGCAACAATTTGAAAAAGTAGCATCAGATATCTGGGAACTTGCAGAACTTGGATATCAAGAAACTAAAAGTGCAGATATTATTATTAATGAGCTTCAAAAAGAAGGTTTTAAAATAACAAGGGGTGTTGCTGGAATTCCTACTGCTTTTATAGCTGAGTACTCTAATGGTGGTCCTGTTATAGGAATTCTTGGAGAGTATGATGCTCTTCCAGGACTTGCCCAATCAAAATTACCTTACAGAGATATTATAGATAATACCTCAGGAGCTGGACAAGCTTGTGGTCATCACTTATTTGGAGCAGCATCAGCTTGGGCTGCTGTAGCAATTAAAGAGTGGCTAGTTGAAAATAATGTTGAGGGTACTATAAGATTTTATGGAACTCCTGCTGAAGAAGGCGGTTCTGGAAAAGTTTATATGGTAAGAGCTGGATTATTTGAAGATGTTGATATAGTGCTGCATTGGCATCCAGATGATACTAATAGCGCTAACTCGATGACGAATAATTCAAATAAATCAGCAAAATTTACATTTAAAGGCATCTCAGCTCATGCGGCAGGATCGCCTGAACAAGGAAGGTCTGCTCTAGATGGTGTCGAATCAATGAATATGATGGTAAATATGATGCGTGAACATGTGCCTCAAACATCAAGAATTCATTATGTTATTACCAAAGGTGGATTAGCTCCAAATGTTGTTCCTGACTTAGCTGAAGTTTATTACTATGTTAGGCATCCAGAAATGCATATGGTTGAAGAATTATTTGATAGAGTTGTAAAGACTGCTAAGGGAGCTGCAATAGGAACTGAAACCTCTGTTTCATTTGAGGTTATGCATGGAAACTACTCATTATTACCAAATGAAGTATTGCAAAAAATTGTTCATAAAAAATTATCAGGATATGGCGGTATCATTTATACACAAGAAGAAAATACATATGCTCAGGAGATATATAAAACTTTTTTTAAACCCACTGAAGAAATAGGATCTCAAGAAAATATTAGAGAATACAGGTTGTCTCATAGCTATGGGTCTACTGATGTTGGTGATGTTAGTTGGAACGTTCCTACTGCTGGAGTAAGAGTAGCTAGCTGGGTTCCAGGTACAGCAGCACATTCCTGGCAAGCAGTTGCATCAGGTGGAACATCTATTGGGCTTAAAGGTGCAGAATTAGCAACTAAAACTCTTACAGCTACTGCTGTGGAGTTATTTATGAATCCAATCATAGTAAAAGCTGCTAAAGCAGAATTTAATGAAAAAATTGGTGATAATTTTGACTACAAGCCCTTGCTCGGAGATAGATTACCTCCACTGAATTATAGAAAATAATATTTATTTTTGAATAGCTACTTTAGCGCCTGGTCTTCTTAAATCTGCATAACCATAGTTAAAGCCATTTTTAATATGAATACTTTGGGTGCTTCCCATAGTTTTTTGTGGTTCTGGTTTATGACCCATTGCATCAAGTTGTCTGGCGATATCTGAGCTTAATGTAGATTCATAGTCTAATCCTGTATAAGGCCAATCTTTATGAATTCTTGAAAGCATTGTTGCTTCCCCTATATTGAGATCAAAATCAATTATTCCTGAAACAACCCTTAACACTGCTGCTGGAATAAAAGATCCACCCGGTGAGCCGGTAATAAGTGTTAGCTCACCCTTCTGGTTAAACACCATTGTCGGTGTCATAGTACTCATTGGTCTCTTGCCAGGTTCAAATTTATTGCCTGTGCTAGCTGCGCGACCATCTACTGAAGCATCTCCATATCTGTATGCAAAATTATTCATTTGATTATTCATTAGAATTCCAGTTCCAGGGATAGTCACCCCTGAACCAAATGAATAACCAAGGGTATAAGTATTAGAAACAGCATTCCCATCTGAATCAATAATAGAATAATGTGTTGTGTCCCTACTTTCATTAACTACTTCAAGAGGTTTAATTTTTGAACTTGGAGTTGCTTTCTTAAACTTTATGCTACTTTGAAGTTCGTCAGTTCTTTGTTTAGAAATAAGTTGTGTCATAGGTACATCATAAAAAGAAGGATCGCCAATGTGATGTGATCTATTATTGTGACCTCTTCTTAAAGATTCAGCTAAAAGATGATATGTTCTTGTGGAATTACTATCCTCTTCTCTAAACTTATACTTAGAGAGTATATTCAAGGCTGTTAATAAGACCACTCCGCCACCTGATGGAGCGCCAGGTGCAAAAACAGTATTACCTCTATAGGCAATAGAAATCGGAGCGCCGGCATTAACTTTATAATTCTTAAAATCATATAATCTCATAAAACCATTATTGGTATTCATAGCATCAACAATTTTTTGCGCTATCTCTCCTTCATAAAAACCTTTGGTACCATTTAAAGCTATAGCCGTTAAAGTCTTAGCTAAGTCAGGACGTTGCATTAAAGAATTTTCAGCTAAAGGTTTTCCATCTTTAAAATAAATGCTCTTTGATTCAGGATCATTTAATAACTGAGGTGTGCTAGCAATAGCTTGAGATAAGTCATAAGACACTAGTATCCCTTTTTTAGCTTGCTCAATAACAGGCTCCATAATTTCAGCTAGTGGAAGCTTTCCAAAATTTTCATGCGCTTCTAAAAGGCCTGCAACTGTTCCAGGAACAGCAGAAGCTTTATAACCATACTTAGATTTATTAAAATCAGTCTTTTTATAATCCCTTGGTAAATTGGTTCCAAAGAGATCTTGAATATTTGAATTTAAGGGGGAATTACTTCTATAGTCTATATAAAATATTTCTTTTTTTTCTTTTAGATAAACTAGCATAAAACCTCCACCACCGAGGTTACCTGCTCTTGGAAGTGTTATTGCTAAGGAAAAACCAACAGCAACAGCTGCATCAACTGCATTGCCGCCTTTATTTAATATTGCTATACCTATTTCAGAAGAAAGGTGATTTTGACTCACAACCATACCCGAAGAACCAATAACAGGATGGAAAGGTGAAACATAATCTATGTAACTTTGTTGAGCAAAAGAAAAAGAGCTGTAAAAAAATACCGTAAATAAAAAGAATTTATTCATTAAAATATCATAGGCGCAAGATAATAAGCAAAGAGTGTTACAACAAACATTCCAATAATATTTAGGGCAAAACCAGCTCTCATCATAGTTGCTATATCAAATTTTCCAGAGCCATAAACTATAGCATTTGGAGGCGTGGCGACGGGTAGCATAAAAGCGCAACTTGCTGCTAATACAACCGGTATAGTTAATGAGATTGGTGCTATATCAAAAGCTACTGCTACCGCTCCAATCACCGGAAGAAATGCACTAGTAGTAGCAACATTGCTAGTAATTTCAGTTAAGAAAATTATTAATGTGGCTACGCAGAATATAATAAGAAGTGGTGGCACTGAACTTAATATCATTAGACCTTGGCCGATCCAGACGCCAAGACCACTATCATTAATCTGAACTGCTAATGTTAAACCGCCCCCAAAAAGCAGTAATAGGCCCCATGGAAGTTTGTTTGTCTTGTCCCATGATAAAAGATCACCTTTTCTTGAGGCTGAAGGTGTCATAAATAATAAAATAGCAGCAATAATAGCAATGCCGGCATCAGTTAAGCCTGATAAAAAATCTATTTGAATTAGAGCTTTTCTAAATATCCAAGAGCCCGCTGCTAGGCCAAAAATAATAAGAACTTTTGATTCATCTTTGCTCATTGGTCCAAGCTCAACAAGCATTGTTTTTAATTTTAATTTTGTTTCAAGTGATGCAGTAAAATTAAGAGGAAATATAAACTTTGTAAGACTGTACCAAGCTCCAAACAGCATACAAATTGCAACAGGAACACCAAGCTTCATCCAATCAATAAAGCCTATTGTTAGGCCATAGGTTTCTTGCATAAAAGCACTAAAAACGATGTTAGGAGCGGTACCTATTAAAGTGGACATACCGCCTATTGTTGCTGCATATGCAATTCCAATAAGTAGAGCATTATCAAATGACTTTTTTTCTTGTGGGCTTATATCAGGAATAGTACTAGAAACAACTCCACAAACAGCTAAACCGATCGGTAATAGCATAAGGGTTACTGATGTATTCATAACCCACATACTTAAAAGAGCAGCTACTAGCATAAAGCCACCTACAAGCCTAGCTCCGCTAGTTCCAACTTTAATAATCATCTTTAAAGCTAAACGTTTATGCAATCCTGAATTTTCAATTCCTAAAGCTAAGATAAATCCACCTAAAAATAAATAGATATTTGGATTTGAGAAAGGTAATGCAGTTGTCTTAAAATCAGCAACGCCAAGCAAGGGAAATAAAGCTAAAGGAAGTAAGGCTGTAACAGGAACTGGTAAAGCTTCTGTACCCCACCAAGTAGCCATTAAGACACCAACAGCAGCAACCATCCAACCAGCCTGGCTCAAGCCTTCTGGAGCCGGTAAAAAAAGCATTATAAAGAAAAGAACTAATCCTATACTAAAACCTTTTTTTTGTATCGCTGGCATATTTTTTCTCTTATAAAATTTATATAAAAAAGGGAGCCTGAGCTCCCTTTAGAATCATTTCAGATTAAAACTTTTTATAAAGTTCTAATACATAACTTTTACCATAATCTGAATGAACATCACTAACTGCTGCCCATGTATATTCATCAGCTAATGGAGCACGAGTATCTTCAAAGTTTCTAACTTGTGCTTTTACTCTTACACCATTTCTAAACATATAATTAATACTTATATTCATTGTTAGCATTGATTCAACAAGCCATGTGTCTCCACAACCGTCACCTTCATAGCTAGTTGTTCCTGAACATGCGTAGTTTCCATCAGAAGTTTTAGCATTATCAGTTACTCCAATCTCATTGAATTCACCGATCATAGTTCCAGTTAAGTATACTGACCAAGGACCATTTTTCCATGAAAGAAGACCTGTATATTTATCTTCTGGATAGGCTCTTCTGTCATAAGTTCCAATAAGATCGCCGTAACCTGAAGGAGCTATTAAGCCTTCTAGAGGTCCACCCGCTTTTACAGCTTCAATCAATGCTGCACTTTGTGCACCAGGGACCTGCTCAAATTCATCGTAAGAAACTTTAGTGAACTTAGCGCCAAACTTACCAACATCAGTATCTCTTGAATATTGAACTGAAAGATCTGTACCAGCTAAGTTTCTATCATCAAGGTTTACATAAGTATCCATAACTCTTTGAACTGCTCCAGCTTCACATAAATCAGGATTCCATGAAAGAGGATTACCATCTGAATCTGATGCACCTTGGAAAGGTCCACGAATGACTAATGGGTTACCAACACACTCTGAAGGACCGCCTTGAGCTCTTATAAGAGTATCAAGTAACATATGATTTCTTTCTCCGAAAAGACCAACAGTGTTTTCAGTTTTGATAGTCCACTTATCAACAAGAATCACAAGACCATCTAGTACTGGAAATTGCTCACCTGGATCAAGAATCATTCCAACAGAAGTATTAGTTGCTTCTTCAGATTCTAAATCATCATTACCTTGTGCAACTCTTTGAATTGAATAATTATTGTAGTTCTCACCTACAGCATAAGTATACAAAGGATCTTCCTGGGTATTACTTCTAGCAATAAGGCCTTCGTTAACAGTAATAAGGTTAGGAGCTCTAAATGAAGTAGAAGTAGAAGCTCTAAATTTTACCTGATCAATTGGCTGATAACCAACTGCAAATTTACCAACAAGAGTGCTTCCAATATCATTAAAGTTTTCGCCTCTAATTGCAAACTGAGAATCCATATTCTCCATAAGAGGAATTTGCATTTCCATAAATAATGAAGTGATAAGTCTTGCACCGCTTGTGTTTGGAGACGGGCTTGAATTAGAGATATTTGAAACATATGGGAAAGTTACACCTTTAACAGTTGTCCAAGGTATTTCTCCGTTTATGTTTGGATCTCTCTGATCAGCCATTTTTTCACTTCTGATCTCTGTACCAAATAACATTCCTACATCACCTGCAGGTAAACTAAACACATTTGGATTTGAGAATTTTAAATCCCACATATAAAGACTAGACGTATTATTTCTAAATATACTTGTCATAAATGCATCTTCATTACAATTAACTGTTGCACAAAAAGGATTGTATGCATCTGGTGTATCTAGAGCTAATGCTGCATCAAGCATATTCATATTAACTCTGCCATAATTGTCCATATTTGAGGATGCTTGAGACCATACCATTCCAGTATCCCAATCCCAGTCTCCACTAGTAGTTCCTCTCCAACCTTTGACTATTCTGAAAGTTTTTCTATTTGAGTCATAGCCTCTTGGAGTATTAAATCTAAAATATCTTGCATACAAAGTATCGCCTTCTCTATCTACAAACTTATCACCATTTGGTCTAACTAACTGATTTAACCAATAGTTAGTTGAAGGAATTTGCATAGGCTGTGTTCCATTACCATCTCTAGTAGATGAACCGGATCCTAACATTGTGCCAGGGTATAAAGTACGGTTAGTTTCTGACATATAGATACCAATTTCTGTATATGACTCAACGCCGCTTTCAAGTTCTTTATTAATAAAGATAAAGAGGTTATCTCTGTTAAGTTTTCCTCTTTTGTCCATTGTCTCACCGTAGTTGACTCTATTATCAGCTCGAATAGATGAAGAATCATATAAACACATGTGATCTTGACCAGCTATGTTATATAGGTTGCTTGAGGAATTTGATAAGCAATTTGAATCATCTGCTCTATAGATACTAAAAATATTACTTCCTTCGTAGAATTGTCCCCAAGGGCTAGAAGCACTTTGGTTTCTCCAAGTAGTATCATTGAATTCACCTAATCCACCTTCATCAGGGGAAGGTAAGAATCTTCTTAAATCACCATTTGCCCATTTAGGATCTTCGGTAGCTTTGATTCTGCCTCTATCATAATGATCAAAATACACTGATACGTTGGTACCATTAGAGAAATTTTTACCCCATTGAATACTTGCTTTGTTGTCATTAGCAGCAAAGCTGTCATACCAATTGGTTCTTAGTCTTATTGTTAAACCTTCAAAATCATCTTTCAGAACAGTATTAACAACACCTGCAACAGCATCAGCACCATATATAGCTGAAGCTCCATCACGCAGGATTTCAACTCTTTCAGCGCCATACACAGGGATAACATTTGAATTCACACTTGTTACTGGAACATAACTACCACCAACCCACTCAGTAGCATAACCAGGAGAATTAACAATTCTTCTTCCATTTAAAAGAGTTACTGTATTTCCTGTTCCTATGTTTCTAAGATCAAGAGAACCAACATCCCCTCTATTGGCGTTATAACCACCATTGAAATCTGTTTGGTTGAAGTTATTACCACCATTTTCAGCAATGTTAGCAAAAAGTTCTTCACCAGACTCAACACCAAGCCCTTCGATGTCTTCAGCTGTAATAATAGATACAGGCAAAGCTCCTGTAATTTTAGCTCCTTTGATTTGCGATCCAAGGACAACAATTTCTTCAACATCGGATGTATCTGCTGCTTGAGCAAATAAATTAAAAGACAGTACCGCAGGTATTAAAAGTAAGTATTTAGTGTAATTCATGTTTAATTTCCCCAAAAAAATGAATAAGTTTATTGCATAAAAAATGCATTGGTAAAATTGTACCTCTCTTGATTAGGTTTGCAAAGCTTTATGTAGACAATAAAACCTATATAAAAAGGGCTTTATTCAAGAAATCTGATAGCTTTTTGGATTAAGTCAATAGATTTATTCTGTCCCATCAATTTAATGGTCAAACCAAGTGATGGTGATTGTGTTGAACCAGTTAATGCAATACGAATAGGTTGATTCATTTTTGGAGTCGGAAGCTCTAAATTTTCTTGAATTTTACTTAAACCTTGATCAATTTCAGATTCATTCCAATCATCACATTTTTCTAGTAAATCTTTTACTTGATTGAGCACTTCTTCAGAACCAATTAAGAATTTTTTAACTGCCTTTTCATCATAGTCATCAAAGCTTTCTAGATAAGGCTTTAGAGCTTTAGCAATTAAATTTAAATTTGATTTAACAGAACGCATTGCCTCTATTAACTCATCAAGCTGAGAATAGTCAGAATAATTAAAGCCTTCTCCATCAAGAAAAGGTATTAATGCATCTTTAAATTCAGATGAGGATAAATGACTTAAATGTTGAGAATTGACCCAATCTAATTTAGTTAAATCAAAGACTGCTCCAGCTTTTTGAACTTCCTTGATATCAAAATCCCTGATTAGCTCATCAAGATTAAAAACTTCACTTTCACCTCGAGACCAGCCTAGCCTTGCTAAGGTATTAATAATTGAAACATTGAGATATCCCATCTCTTGATATTCATCTAAGCTTGTAGCTGCATGTCTTTTTGAAAGTCTTTTTCTGTCCTCACCTAAAACTAATGGTAAATGAGCATATTCTAAAGATGGATATCCTAACGCCTGCTGAATATGAATTTGTCTAGGAGTGTTGCTTATATGATCCTCGCCTCTTATTACGGTTGTTACTTTTTGATCGAAGTCATCAATCACATTACAAAGATGATAAGTTGGGGTGCCGTCACTTCTTAATAAAATTAAGTCATCCAGTTCAGTATTATCAAAAACAATATCACCTCTAATTAAATCGTTAACCGTAACTTGTCCTGATAAAGGTGTTTTTAGCCTTAAAACTGTATCGTTTGATTTGGCTAGATCTAAATCTCTACATCTACCATCATACTGTGGTTTTTGTCCTGCTTTTTGCTGCTGTGTGCGCATTTCGTCCAATCTTTCTTTTGAACAATTACAATAATACGCCTTGCCAGAATTGATTATCTCACTGGTAGCTGCAACATACAGATCAGTTCGCTCAGATTGATGTACTGGCTCATTATCTGGAACTAAACCTAATGAATTTAGGCTATCTAAAATATTTTTTTCAAATTCTTTGGTAGATCTTTCAAGGTCTGTGTCTTCAATTCTAATTAGAAAAAGACCTTCATTTTGCTTTGCATAAACATAATTAAATAGAGCGGTTCTCACCCCTCCTATATGCAGAGTTCCAGTTGGACTTGGAGCAAAACGTGTAATGGTTGTCATAAGTGGTTTTTCCATAAAGGTTGAATATTATTTTTTTCTTCTATTTCTTTGAGTCTAATTTCATGGGCTGCTATATCTGATTTATCGGCTAGTATTTTTATAAAATTTAGGCCATCCATAGAAATGCTCGAATTAGCTCCAGGCTCATTATTATTAGTTGAAGTTGAGGTGTTGTCTGAAAATTCAAACTTAGTTTGTCCGCCAGTAAGGTAAATATATACATCGGCCAAAATATTTGCATCTAACAATGCTCCATGAAAACTTCTGTCATATCCAGATACTTCAAATCTGTTAGCCAGAGCATCAAGTGAATTTCTTTGTCCTGGAAATTTGGCCCTTGCTAGCATTAATGAATCTTCGATTTCACATATATCTTCTAACTTTGGATGTTTTGAAGATACTGCTTTTAATTCACTATTTAAAAACCCGACATCAAAAGGTGCGTTATGTATTATTAAAGTTGATCCTTGAACAAATTCGATAAAATCATCAGCTATTTCAGCGAACATAGGTTCGCTAATCAAGTCTTCATTATTTATTCCATGAACTTTTGAAGCTTCTTCGTCTATAAGCCTTCCTGGATTTAAATAAGTATGAAAATTATCTGCTGACTTTTTTCTATCATTTAACACAACTGCGCCTATCTCAATTATTTTATGCCCTTTAGCTACCTCTAGGCCTGTTGTTTCTGTATCTAAGATTATAAATTTTTTAGCCATTTTATAAGTTGTCTATTCCTTTGTTTGCTAAGTCGTCTGCTATTTCATTCTCTCTGTGTCCAGAATGTCCTTTTACCCACTTCCAATCAATTTGATGGTGGGACTTTAAGTCATAAAGCTCAATCCACAAATCTTTATTTTTAACATCTTTCTTAGTTGCAGTTTTCCAGTTATTTTTTTTCCAATTCTCTATCCACTGAGTTATGCCTTGCATTACATATTTGGAGTCTGTAGTTAGTTCAACTATGCATGGTTCTTTTAAGGCTTTCAGACTTTCAATAGCAGCCTTAAGTTCCATTTGATTATTAGTTGTATCTTCTTGGCCGCCAAAAAGCTCTTTTTCCATACCCTCAAAAACCATCAATGCACCCCATCCTCCTAAACCAGGATTTCCTCTGCACGCTCCATCTGTATATATTTTTACCGTTTTCATCTATTTAAATATAAAATCTCCATATGATAAAGATAGAACCTATTAAAGCATTTAATGATAATTATATTTGGTTAGTGACAACTAATGAAGGATTACTTGTAGTTGATCCCGGGGATGCTCAACCAGTTATGAATTATTTGAATGAAATACAGGGCTCTTTATCAGATATTTTAATTACTCATCATCACTATGATCATACTGGAGGAGTTGAAGCATTAGCTGAAATATCAGCAACTAAGGTCTATGGTCCATCAGAATCTATTTTTGGCGGAATTACTCATGAATTAAAAGAAGGAGATGCCATAAATGTAATAGGTATAGAATTTTCTGTTCTCGAAATACCCGGTCATACCCTAGACCATATTGCATACTATGCAGAAAATAATGGCGAGCCTTTTGTCTTTTGCGGAGATACCCTTTTTGCTGGCGGTTGCGGCCGTGTGTTTGAAGGAACCTATGAGCAGATGTATGAATCATTAATAAAATTAAAACAGTTGCCATCTAATACAAAAGTTTACTGTGGTCATGAATATACCAAAGCCAATTTAGAGTTTGCTCTAGAGGTTGAGAGTTCTAATAAGAAATTACTAGCAAGATTTAAATCTTGCCTTGAGTCTAATAAAATAAATGAACCCACTGTTCCCTCTCTATTGCAGCTTGAATTGGAAACTAATCCGTTTTTAAGATCTGATAATACAAACTTGCGAGAATGTATAATGACAAAAATTTCTACAACAAATGAACTAACTGATATGGAAATATTTAAGGCTACTAGAGAATGGAAAGACAACGTTTAGCACTTCTTACATTTATTGTAATTTTTATTTCTGGTTGTCAGCAGACAGAAATGCTATTTTCTCAAAATATAACTCCTGAGCCAGTTCAGGAAATTATTTCTAATGAGACCAGTTTGATTGTTGAAGAAGAGGTAATTGAAGAAGTAGAAATATCTATCTGGGAATATCTGCAACAAAATTCTCAACTAGAAGACTACGTCATTGATAAGACTACTCAAAAATATATTGATAATCACCTGAAGGACAAAGATCTATTTATTAAATATTTAGAAAACTCTACTTTTTACATGTTTTATGTAATTCAAAGACTTAATGAAGCTGAACTTCCAGTGGAACTTTCGTTAGTTCCATATATAGAAAGTAATTATGATCCTTTTTCAATCTCCCCCTCTGGGGCTGTGGGTTTATGGCAGTTTATGCCTAGCACTGGCAGATTATTTGATCTTGATAAAAGTTGGTGGCAAGAAGATCGCCATGATCCTTTTTTATCAACCGATGCAGCGGTTGAATATTTTGATTATTTATTCGAAAGATTTGATGATGACTTATTTCATTCACTTGCTTCTTATAATGCAGGTCCAACCCTGGTTGAATCTCGAATAAAAAAGAATTTAAAAGCAAATAAAGATCCATCTTTTAAGAGTCTTCGACTTCCACTGCAGGCAAGAAACTATGTACCTAAGTTTATAGCTATATACGAAATTATTACTAATCCTGATAAGTATGGAGTTGAATTACCAGATATACCTTACAAGGAGCTTGTGGCTAGGGTTGAAATTAATGGTCAAGTAGAAATTCTAGCATTTAGTGATTTTGTTGGTTTAAAACCTGAGTTTGTTTATAGATTGAATGCTGGATATACCAAATGGGCATCGACGCCGGGTGAAAAAAGTATTTTCTATATTCCTTTAGATAAGGCTAATCTTATTAATGATGATAAAGACATTTTTTTACAAGAAAATAAAATTAATTGGATAACTCATAAAATTAAATCTGGTGATAGTTTGTGGGAGTTAGCAAGGAAATATGACACTCGAGTTGAGATCATTAAAAAAATTAATTTTTTAGAAAAAGATCTCTTAACTTTAAATGAAACTATTTTAATTCCACTGAGTCAGTCTGAAGATAACAACTTTATTCCTTTTGAAGTTCATGTTGTCAGTGAAGGAGATTCTTTGTGGAGTATTGGATCAAGATATAAATTAAGTCCAAGGGAGATTGCAAGAAATAATAATATTGAAACCACTAACGTGCTTCAAATAGGACAGCAACTGAATATTGGAAATAAAAATATATACCGAACGATAGATTCAAAAAAAAGAACAATCCTTTACTCGGTTAAACAAGGTGATAATTTATACAGGATTGCTGATCTTTTTGGAGTAGAGGCAAGCGATATAAAGAAACTTAATGATTTAGGCGATTCTGCAATTATGCCTGGTCAGATTATTAAAATAATAATTAAAGCTTTCTAGTCTGCAGATGTTTTAGGGTCTAAAGCATCTCTTAGGCCATCACCAAAAAAGTTAAGAGCAAAAAGAGTGATGGTAAAAGTTAATCCTGGATAAATTAACAGCCAAGAATATTCTTCCATAGACTCAACACCATCTTTAATCAATGTGCCCCAGCTACTCATTGGTGGCTGAATACCAAGCCCTAGAAAACTTAAAAAACTTTCAAGTAACATAACTTGAGGAATTGTTAATGTTGCATAGACTGCTATGGGGCCAAGAATATTTGGAAATAAATGTTTTCTGAACATTGAGAAATTACTAACGCCCATTGCTTGAGCTGCTAATACAAATTCTTGGTTCTTTAAACCAATCACCTGGCCTCTTACAATTCTAGCCATGGTTAGCCATTCAACAGCACCAATTGCTCCGAATAATAGCCAAAGGTTTCTTCCAAAAATTACCATTAACAGAATAATAAAAATAATAAAAGGTAAGCCGTAAAGTACATCTACTATTCTCATCATTATAGAATCAACCCTGCCACCCATATAACCAGCAACAATACCCCAAGAGACTCCTATTACCAAAGCTACTCCAGTTGCAACAAAACCTACCATAAGAGAAATTCTAGCTCCGTATAAGATTCTGCTTAACAAATCACGCCCCATAACATCAGTTCCAAGTAAATGATCAAAGGATGGCTTAGAAGCTCCTAAATCTAAATCTTGATAAGAGTAGGAGTAAGGAGCAAGAAAAGGAGCAAATATTGCACATAAAATAAGTGTAATAAGAATTACACCGCCAACCATTGCAGCCTTGTTTTGAATAAGTCTTCTGTAAGCATCACTCCAGAGGCTTGAATTATTATTCATAACTAATCTCTCGCTCTAGGGTTAAGAAGCATCACTGCCATATCTGATAGTAGATTAAAAAACACTATCATCGCTGAAAAGAAAATTGTTGTTCCAAGAATCATCGTATAGTCTCTATTAAAAGCTGCTTCTACATAAAAACGTCCTAGTCCTGGGATTTGAAATATCGTTTCGACAACAAAAGATCCAGCCAGTAAGCCAGCTACAGCAGGTCCAAGAAAAGATACAACAGGTATTAAGCCACCCTGCATTGCATGTTTTGTAACCACGACTCTTTCAGAAAGGCCTTTAGCTCTTGCTGTTCTAATAAAGTCTTGGCTTAAAACTTCTAACATTCCGCCTCTACTCAATCTAGCTATATAAGCAGCGTAAGCAAAACCTAGTGTTATAGATGGAAGTATCTTGTCTCCGGGAAGATTACCCCAACCCGATACAGGAAGAAGCTCTAGATTAATTCCAAAAATTAATACAAGCAATGGACCCATTAAGAATGTTGGAACACATATACCAATCATAGCAATTGTCATAGGTATAAAATCTAAAAGTGTATTTCGTTTTAGTGCTGCTAGAACTCCAGCAAAAACTCCAACAAGCACCGCAATAAGTATTGCGTATACAGCAAGCTCCAGTGTTATTGGAAGCCCAGTAAATATCATTTCTGAAACATCTCTTCCTGGATATCTAAATGATGGGCCAAAATCTCCAACTAAAACTCCACCCATATAATCAAAATATTGTTCAGAAATAGGAGCATTTAAATTATAAGATTCTTGAAGATTAATTAGAACTTCATTTGATACAGCTCTATCAGTATCAAATGGTCCTCCAGGAGCTAATCTAACAAAAAAGAACGTAAGGCTGGCAACAATAATAAGAACAGGTATAGCAGCTAGAACACGTTTAAAAAAAATAAGCAGCATTTAAAACTAATCTCTTTCTAGATAGATGTATTTTGGATGGTGATGATCAAGATAATTTGGATACCAGCCTTTAACATCATTAGATAATTGGTATTGTCTGACATAGGTATAAATTGGAATTATTGGCATCTCATCAATTAAAATACTTTCAGCTTGTTGAAAAAGTTTGTATCTTTCATCTGAATCTTGGGTTTGATTGGCTAACTTAACAAGTTTTTCATATTCACTGTTCGCCCATCCAGTTTTATTATTTCCTCGTCCAGGCATAAGGGTATCTAAAAATGTATTAGGATCTTCATAATCTCCAATCCAGCCTGCTCGAGATATCTGAAAATCGCCACTTCTTTCTCTAGATAAATATACTTTCCAGTCTTGGTTAACAAGTTCAACCGTAATACCTAGATTTGCTTGCCACATCTGCTGAACAGCTAAAGCAATTTTTCTATGATCTTCACTAGTATTAAAAAGTATTTCTAAAACAGGAAAACCTTCGCCATTTGGATATCCAGCTTCAGCTAATAACTCTTTAGCAAGTTCTATATTATATGGAATGACTGTTTGTGGATCGTAGCCATTTGCACCTGGAGGCGTAAATGAATATGCAGGCGTTTGGCCACATTGACTAACCTTATCGACAATTTGTTGTCTATTTATAGAAAAAGCTAATGCTTTTCTAATTTTTACATCTTTTAAGATTGGGTGAAGTGTATTTGTTCTATAAAAATAGGTTCCCATATAAGGATCTATCTTTAGAGTTGAATTACCTTCTTCTATATATACAGGACATTTTTGTGAAGGAACTGTATAAGTACTATGTATTTGTCCTGCTCTAAACATTCTATCTTCAGTCATAATGTTAGTAACCGGGTAGTAATAAATCTCATTTAATTTAACCGTTTCAGCGTCCCAATAGTGAGGATTTTTTTCTACAACAATTTTGTTATTGAGTTCCCATGTTTTAAGTTGCATAGGTCCATTACAAACAAAATTTCCAGGTCGAGTCCATTCACCATTTCTATCATCAATCTTGCCGTGCGCCAGAACTGTTCCTTTATGCACAGGCCAGGTTGAATAATGGCTTAAAAGACCTAGAAAGAAAGGAGTTGGATTTTCTAGGACCACTTCAAGAGTAGTTTCATTAATAGCCTTTACTCCAACATTATCGAAATCATCAATGATTCCATTATAAAAATCTTTTGCTCCCTCTACGTAATAAAGCATATCTGTATATTGCGAACCTAAACTTGGGGTTAAAACTCTTTTCCATGACCAAACAAAGTCCACAGCTGTAACAGGATCTCCATTTGACCACTTTGCATCTTTATTAATATTAAAAGTGTAAGTTCTTCCATCCTCACTAATATTCCATGATTCAGCCATACCAGGTAAAGGCATTCCACCCTTTGGATTAGATGATGTTAAGCCTTCACACAAAGCTATTAAAATATGATGCTCAGGAACACCTGTAACAATGTGAGGATCTAAGCCTTGGGGCTCTGAACCATTTCCTAAATGAAGTATTTGATTCTCTAAACCAGAATCAACAGGCGAAATGTTCTCTCCGCAAGATACTAATAATATTAATAAAAATAAAGACTTAAAATGATAATTACCCATTGAGCTGACTTCCTTTTCTGATTATAAATTCTGTAAATTTACTTTAGCACTATTTCTCATTTCATCCATAATGAGTGTAGCCATCTTATTAGAAACTTGGCTTGAACTAAATTCTTTAAACTCTTCAACCATTGCATCTAAAAATTCCTCATCAGGACTATTAACAGCTGTTACTGTCATAAGATAGGTATCGCCATTTCTAGCTGATGATACAAATTGTGAATCTACAGATGCTAAGAATGCTTGCTCAAGAACTTCAGCAGGAAGTAGAGATGAGAATCTCTTAACTCCTACAAAAGCGTCCTTCGATATATAAGATGCTGAGGTATCAACTGAATCATCTGTATTAAGAGATGCTTGAGCTGATAAACTTAAGGCGAGAGCTTTTTCACTCTTTACAAGATCAAATGCTTGTTCAGTAACAGTCTCAAATGGCATAAGTTCAGCTGGTTTTATAGTATTTAAATCCATAACCATTACAACATCATTTAATTCAATAATTTCAGGAGAATTAAGCCCTTCAGGAAAACCAAATAAAGCTTGAGAAATTCGTTGATCTTTAATTTCAAAATCAAAATCAAATAGTGTTGTTTCATTTGAAGATAGTATTTCAAGATCTAATAATAAAGCGATATCTTCAATTGATTGATTATCTAATATTGCATTATCAATAATATCTCTGTCTTCATCCATTAGAGCCATAGATTCTGCGCTAACTAACTCTTCAAGCAAAACATCTTTCATTTCATCAAATGATTTTGCATCTTCTTTATTGATTTCAGTTAGTTTTAAAATATGGAATGAATTGGTTGCTTCAGAAAACAATATTTCACTTATGTCTCCAATAGACATATCTGACAAAGCTTTCTCAAACTCATCAGGAAATACATCTCCAGCTGAGTATCCAATATCACCCTCCTCTTCTTTTGATATCAAGTCTTCACTAAAAGCTAAAACAACTTCATTAAAGCTATCGCCTTCATTAAGTTTATTTTGAGCTAATTCTATAGTCTTGTTTGCTTCTGCTTTTGATGAGTAATTCATTAAATCAACCATGATATGAGAAGCTCTTTTTTCAGATCTCATATTAAGCCTTTGTAAGTAATCGCTATATGCCTCTTGCACATAATTTTCAGGTACTTCAACAAGAGATCTATATTTACTATTATCAAGCAATATATAGTTCATGCTTCTGGATTCATCAGAGTAGAATTGCAATGAGTTAGAGTCATAAAAACTCTTGGCCTCTGTAAGATCTGCTGTAACTCCATTTTTTAATAGATTGAAGTCAATTTTTGTAAAACTTACATCTCTCTCTTGCTCAATGAGCTTGGCAATATTTACAATTTCACTATCTAATGTAAAGAATGATGATGTTAATGCATCAATTAAAAAATTCTTAGCCTTTCCCTCTTGAACCATAGCTATGTAATCATTAGGCGTATAGCCTTGAGTTCTAATTGCAGTTTCAAAAGCTATTTGATCAAATTGACTATCAGTTTGAAAATTAGGACTCATCATAATGTCTTTTTTGGCATCTGTATCAGATACAAAAATACCTAAATCTTGTGTCTCGGATAGTAAGGTTTTTTGTGTAATGATTTCTTCTTTCACCATTTGAAGCAAAACGTCATCAGGAAATTGATCTGGAGAAAAGTCTTCGCCATAAGCTTGGACCATTCTTTGGTTTACCGCATTATTGGCAGCATTATAATCAGACTGGGTAACCTCTAGACCATTAACTTTTCCATAAGTAGTAAAGATAGTACCTACAGCACTTGATCCAAAAAATACAAATGGGATGGCCATGATAGTTACAAATATAAGTAACGTCTTACCTGATAAAAAAGATCTGAGTGATTCCAACATAATTATTCCTATTTTAAAATAATAAAAAAAAGGGTGCTAGTGCACCCTTTAAAAAGTTCTAAAGATTAGCTATTTTTAACCTTGTCTTTAAGTCCCTTACCAGCTTTAAAGCCTGGTACTTTTGAAGCAGCAATATGCATTGAAGCTCCAGTTTGTGGGTTTCTTCCTTCACGTGCAGCTCTATGTCT
>CAZJJG010000016.1:0-30158 GCA_964546275.1 uncultured Gammaproteobacteria bacterium | reverse complement strand
TGCTTCTACTTCAACTTTCTCTTGTTTGATTGTTTCTATCTTAGGCATTTTTACTTCAGAAACCGGTGCATATCCAGTGGATGATTCAATACCTCTTGCGCATGCTTCTGCAATAACGCGAGTAATTAATCTGACTGATCTTATTGCATCATCATTTCCTGGGATTACTGTATCTATACCATCAGGATCAGAATTAGTATCAACTAAAGCTATAACAGGAATACCCATTTTTTTTGCTTCTAGTACAGCAATTTTTTCATGCTTAATATCAATTATAAAAATTGCGTCAGGAAGACCTTTCATATCTTTTATACCACCAACACTAGCTTCTAACTTTGCATGCTCTTTTTGAATATCAACTGCTTCTTTTTTTATTAACTTTTCTATTCTTCCAGATGCAACCATTTCTTCAATATCATGAAGTCTTCTAATGGATCCTCTAATAGTTTTCCAGTTAGTTAAAGTTCCACCTAACCATCTTTTATTGACATATGGAAGACCTAATCCGGATGCTTCTTCTTTTATTGTTTTGTATGCAGATCTCTTAGTTCCAACAAACAAAACCTTATTACCTTTTGCGCAAATATCCTCAACTTTAGAGGCTGCAGCGCTTAAATGTTCTTGCGTAAGATCAAGATTAATAATGCTAATTTTTTTTCTAGTGTCAAAGATATATTGATCCATTTTAGGATTCCAAAATCTTTTCTGATGACCGAAATGCACGCCCGCGTGAAGCAGGTCTTTTACTGAAACTATACTCATTTTATTTCTCCAGGGTTTTATTCTCCAGTCCTAAGCAAAGCAAACCCAGTTATGGGCACCCCTACTTTGCAGATTCGGGACCTTCGTGATTAAAGTTTGGGTATTTTATAGAAAAAAAGGTGAACATTAAAGGTTATTTTACGATTTCAAGAAATCATCAAAATTATATAGTCCTTCTTTTTGATCTTTTAACCAGTATGCAGCTTCTATAGCACCATCTGAATAAATATTTCTTGATAAAGCTTCATGCCTAAATGTTATATTTTCCAATTTATTTAAAAAAATAACTTCATGAATACCCGAAATACTCCCCACTCTTTCAGAAAGTATTTCTATTTTAGAGATTAAGTTTTTTGTATTACTTATTTTAATAATTCTTTCTAATTCTATTGCAGTACCTGAAGGGCAATCCAATTTCTTAGAATGGTGTGTTTCTTTTATCAAGCATACTAATTCATCTGTATTAGATTTCAAAAAATCCAGTATTGATTTTTTAAGAATGGCTATTCCTTTACTTAAGTTAGGAGCTAGCATTATTTTATTATTCTTGGAGGCTTTTTTAATCAATATTTTCTGCGGTTCTGTAAATCCCGTTGTCCCAATTATTAAGGCTATGTTCTTATCTTTTAATGATTCTATAAGTTGAATTGTTGATTCTGGAATTGAAAAATCTATAGCTATATCTAAATTTTCCTCATCGATAGATTTACAGAGATGAATATTACTATCTAATCTTGATCTCTCAAGTAGATTTTTACCCATTTTTCCTGAAAGTCCATTAATAAGAATACCAATCATTAAAAACTAATCATTTTTATGTAAATCAGCAGATGCTTTTATAAACGATTCTTTAAGAGGATAATTTTTAGATTCTTTCAAGGAGTCTGTGAATGTTTGTAATGTTTTAAGTTGAGATTTATCTAAATTTGAAGGAGTTTCGACAACAACTCTGCATAATAGATCTCCTCTCCTGCTATCTCTTACTGAAGAGGCGCCTTTGCCTTTAATTCTAAAAATTTTGCCAGTTTGAGTTTGGGCTGGTATTTTAAGGGATATAAAATTTTCTAATGTTGGAACTTTTATTGATCCGCCTGTGATCGATGTCATTAAGTCTAAAGGAGCTTCAAGATAAAGATCTTTCCCCTCTCTTTCAAAGATAGGATTTGATATAACTCTTATTGCAACATATAAATCACCAGACTGACCACCCTTTTCCCATTCACCTTCACCAGAAAGTCTAACTTTATCTCCGTTATCAACTCCAGAAGGAATATTTACTGATAATGTTTTTTCTTCTTTTGTTGCGCCAACCCCATTACATGATTTACATAAATCTTTGATGACTTGACCAGTTCCTTGGCATGGAGAACATGTTTGTTGTATAGAAAAAAAACCTTGCTGAACTCTTACTTGACCTGCTCCATTGCATCGACCACAAACTGATGGACTTGAACCGGGTGCTGCACCAGATGCATTACAAGGATTGCATGCTGAATGAGAAGGTATTTTTATCTTAGTTTGTGTTCCAAGAACTGCCTCTTTTAAGGATAAATCTAGGTTGTATTGTAAATCTTGACCTCTTCTTGATCTCCCTCTTGATGAAGATCTTGTTCCAAATACATCACCAAAAATATCTCCAAAAATATCACCTACATTGACATCATTAAAGTTTGATCCTCCTCCCATTCCGTCAACACCAGCATGACCAAATTGATCATAGGCATTTTTTTTCTCTTGGTCAGACAGAATTTCATAAGCTTCTGCACACTCTTTAAACTTTTTATCTGCATCTGGATCATCCGGATTTCTATCTGGATGATATTTCATTGCTTTCTTTTTAAAGGCTTTTTTTAACTCTGCAGTAGATGCTGATCGGGAGACCTCAAGAATTTCATAATAGTCTCTCTTTGACATAACTTAATAATTCAGCTACTTATCGTCTTCTTTAACTTCTTCAAACTCAGCATCAACTGTATTTTCATCATCTTGATTAGCTTCATCTTCAGGAACATTTCCTTCTTGTGCTTGGTCTTGTGAATACAATTTATCTGTTAAAGGCGTTAGTACATCATTTAATGATTTTGTTGCAGTCTCAATACTTTCTATATTCTCTGAAGCAATTGCTTCCTCTAATACAACAACAACTTTTTCAATTTGTTCTTTCTCTTCATCAGATAATTTATCTTCTGATTCTTGAACTGTTTTTCTAGTTGCATGCACCAACATATCTGCATTATTTTTAGTTTTAACTAGTTCTTCAAATTTTTTATCTTCTTCTGCATTTGCTTCTGCATCTTTAACCATCTTTTCAATATCTTCATCAGATAATCCGCTTGATGCCTTGATAATAATAGATTGTTCTTTACCAGAATTTTTATCTTTTGCTGATACATTAAGAATACCATTGGCATCAAGATCAAAAGAAACTTCAATTTGTGGCATACCTCTCGCAGCAGGTGGTATATCAGCTAAATTAAACTGCCCTAATGATTTATTTTGAACAGCCTGAGTTCTTTCTCCCTGAATAACATGAACTGTTACAGCGGTTTGATTGTCTTCAGCTGTAGAAAATACTTGAGATTTCTGGGTTGGGATCGTAGTATTTTTATCAATTAATGGTGTTGAAACTCCGCCTAATGTTTCTATACCCAGCGTGAGAGGGGTAACATCAAGAAGTAAAATATCTTTAGTATCTCCAGATAAAACAGAACCTTGAATAGCTGCACCTACTGCTACTGCTTCATCAGGATTTAAATCTTTTCTGGCTTCTTTTCCAAAGAAATCTTTAACTTTCTTTTGAACCAAAGGCATCCTAGTTTGGCCGCCAACTAATAAAATTTCATCTATCTCGCCTTTTGATAACTTTGCGTCAGCAAGAGCTAGTTTTAATGGCTCTAAACTTCTATCTACCAGGTCTTCAACTAAAGATTCTAGCTTTGCTCGTGTTATTTTATGAACGAAATGCTTTGGGCCTGTGCTGTCAGCAGTTATATATGGCAAGTTGACTTCAGTTTGTTCAGCTGACGAAAGTTCTATTTTAGCTTTCTCAGCAGCTTCTTTAAGCCTTTGAAGAGCTAAAGGGTCGCTTTTAAGATCAAAACCAGACTCTTCTTTGAATTGGTCAACAAAGTAGTCAATTAACCTCATATCAAAATCTTCACCACCTAGAAAGGTATCACCATTAGTTGAAAGTACTTCAAACTGGTGCTCTCCATCTACATCAGAAATCTCAATGATTGAAATATCAAATGTTCCACCGCCAAGATCATAGACAGCTATTGTTGAATCCCCTTGATGTTTATCAAGACCGTAAGCTAAAGCAGCTGCAGTTGGTTCGTTGATAATTCTCTTAACTTCAAGGCCAGCTATTTTTCCAGCATCCTTGGTAGCTTGTCTTTGAGCGTCATTAAAGTATGCAGGAACTGTTATTACTGCCTCCTTAACCTCTTCTCCTAGATAATCTTCAGCTGTTTTTTTCATCTTTTTAAGAATTTCAGCAGCAACTTGAGGTGGAGCTAATTTTTTCTTATTTGCTTCTACCCAAGCATCGCCATTATCAGCTTTAATTATTTTATATGGGACCATGTCAGCATCTTGCTTTACAACCTTGTCTTCAAATGTTCTACCTATTAATCTTTTGATAGCATACAAAGTGTTTTCAGGGTTTGTAACAGCTTGTCTCTTAGCAGGAAGACCTACAAGAACTTCATCGTTATCTGTGTATGCAATTACTGATGGCGTAGTTCTTCCACCTTCAGCATTTTCTATGACCTTTTGTTGTTGACCTTCTATAACGGCAACACAACTATTCGTTGTTCCTAAATCAATACCTATTATTTTTGACATATTCTTTTCCTCTTTAATTTTTTATAACTGTAACTCTGGCTGGTCTAATAACTCTTTGATGTAATTCCCAGCCTCTTTGAAAAACTTCCCCAATTTGATTATTTTTTTTATTCTCATCTTTTGTCATCGTGACAGCTTCATGTTTTTCTGGATTAAATTCCTCATCTACTGGATAGATGGGTCTCATTCCAAATTTATCAAGTGCAGACTCGAAAGACTTCAATGTAAGCTCTATGCCTTCTTTGTCTTCAACTGAGGTTTTATCTGAAAAATTGTTGAGTGCATTCTCTAAATTATCAATAACGGGCAACAGCTCGTTTAAGAGTTTTTCAACACCATATTTATGCGCTTTATCAACTTCCATGATTGATCTTTTGATAGCATTATCAAGATCAGCGCTAGATCGTAATAAAGCAGATTCAAGAACTTCAATTCGATCAGCAGTATCATCTAATTCAGATGTATCATTTTCTAACTGCTCTTCAGTCGATGTATCATCTAATTCAGTCGAAGCTTCAAGCTCCTCATCTATTAAATTTTTGTCTTCTTGTTTATTTTTGGACATATTAACCTCTCAATACAAAGATATTGGGGTATATATGCTTAGTTCAAGTATATTTTAAAAAATTATGATTTAATTTTTCTTACGTATAAGACCATGCTGTGCTCTACTAATTCAAAACCTCGAGCTTTTGCAATTTCTTTTTGTCTTTCTTCAATAACCTCATCGTGAAACTCATAAATAGTTCCGTCATCAAGGGAGACCATATGATCATGATGCTCATCAGATATCACTTCATAAACTGCGTGACCTTCTTCAAAATTATGTTTTTTTACAATTCCAGCAGATTCAAATTGAGTTAAAACTCTATACACTGTTGCGAGTCCAACATCCTCTCCTGACGCCAGTAATTCTTTATATATATCTTCAGCGCTTAGATGAGCTTCTTCGTCTTTGGTTGAATCAAGCACTTCAAGAATTCTAATTCTTGGAAGCGTCGCTTTAAGTCCAGTTTTTTTTAATTCTAAATTTTGATCTGACATTTGCTAAAAAATTAATCGTTTCTGTTATATAACAAAGTATAATCTAACTTATGAAACAACATCAAAAAAAATTATTATCTCTTGCTCTAGTCTTTTGTTTTTTGCAAGGCTGTAGCACTTTTCAATTTTATAATGTTCCAGTAGTTCAAGGTAATCTTTACGAACAAGAAGATCTTGATAAGTTATCAAAAGGCCTTACTAAAGAACAAGTTAAATTTATTCTTGGTACTGCGCTAGTACAAGATCCATTTCATAAAAATAGATGGGATTACATCAATAAAGTAACAGTTGGAGAATTAGTGGTATCAGATAAAAAACTAATAGTGTACTTTGACTCTAATGATCTTTTAGATAGTTGGGTTTTTGAAAATATTCAATAACTAGACTTTTTTTCTTCTTCTTTCTTTTGGGTCCTGTTTTAAGGGCTTGTATATTTCAACTCTCTGTCCCTCACTGAGTCTATATCTCTTGGGAAGCGGTTTAAATACCCCATCCAATATCTCACTATTAACGCCAATTGTGATGCTGTGACTTATCTTACTTAATACGCTCTTAACCCTAGGAAGATCTAAAAACTCTGCAACAGTAGAACTCTCAGAAACATCTAAATCAAAAAATATTTTTTCTATATCTCCTTGATAAGTAAAAAATATTTTCATCTAACTCTCTTAAGAAATGCATGTATAAATTTATTTGCAAAGTTATCTATAAGGGTTTGCTGCATAAATGGTCTTAAAAGAATTGGTGCATTGAATTCTACATAAAAATAAACCATGCTGCCTGAATCTTTTTGTTCAACTTTCCATTTTGCATCTAGGCTATTAAAAGGGCCTTGAATTTGTTTAATATTAAGCTCGCCAGGAGTTTTATAATTTTTGGATTCAATAAAGTATTGTTTATTGAAAAAATTAAATTCTAATCTTCCTATATCAAAACTTTCAGAGCTTGAAATGCTTTCAGAATTAATACAACCAGGTAAGAAGTTCTTGTAATCAGCAAAATCTGAAATTAAATCAAAAACTATTTCAGGCTTTTGATCTATAAATTCTTCATAGCTAAACGAATTAGGCATTTACCCAAAAATTGCATTATAAAAAATTACTGCAACTGCAAGAGGCGCAATAAATCTAACAAAGAATTTCCATAATCCAAAAAGCACAGGATTTACATTGCCTAACTCTTCTTTAATTAAATTTTTATCCATAAACCAGCCAACAAAAATTGCTATAAACATTCCGCCTAAAGGTAAAAGTATTTGATTTGCAATGAAATCCATAGAGTCTAAGAAATTTCTTCCTGGAGTTAAGTTAAAATCACTCCATATATTAAAGCTCAAAGCTGTTCCTATTCCTAAAAACCAAGCTACGAGAGATATCAAGATTGCTGCATTTTTACGACTTAATAAACCTTCCTCGGAGATAAAAGCTACTCCAGGCTCAAGTAGAGATATAGATGAACTTAGAGCCGCAATAGATAAGAGTATAAAAAAAATAGGGCCTATAATTTGCCCATAATCCATTTCAATAAATGCTGTTTGTAGTGATTCGAAAACAAGTCCCGGGCCGCTATTAGGCTCCAGTCCAAATGCAAATATAATTGGGAAAATAGCTAAACCTGCGAAAATTGCTACCAAGGTATCAAGGGAAGCAACTGTAAAAGATGTAGAAATAATCTTTTGCTCTTTTGGCATATAAGCTCCGTAAGCCATTATTGAACCCATTCCTAAACTTAAACTAAAGAATGCTTGCCCCATAGCACTAAGAAAAGTATTGGAATCTACTTCTGAAAAGTCTGGTGCAAATAGAAATGCAAATGCTTGCATAAAACCACCACTAAGAATTCCATTTATAACCATAAATATTAAAAGAATTCCTAACATGGGCATTAATACTTTTACTACTCTTCCTATCCCTGCATGAATACCAGCAGAAACTACACTACATGTAATAAGCATAAAAATTGTATGCCAAGTAAGTAAATTAATTGGGGAAGAAGTAACATTTCCAAATTGTTCTGCAGAATCCACACCACCAGATGCTGCGGCAAGAAAAATATAGTTAATGCATATGCCGGCAATAACGCTATAAAAAGATAGTATTAAAATACCTGCAATAATCCCACTCCATCCAACCAGTTGCCACATGGAGGTAGTATTTGAATCTCTTGCAGCAAGCCTCATTGCATTAATTGGGCTATTGCCAGATCTTCTTCCAATAATAATCTCGCTAATCATTATAGGAATACCAATTGCTAAAATGCATAGCAAATAAATAAGAACAAAAGCTCCGCCGCCATTTGTCCCAGCTTTATAAGGAAAGCCCCATATATTACCCAATCCTACCGCCGAGCCTGTAGCCGCTAGAATAAAAGTCCATCTTCCTACCCATGAGCCATGGCTTTTTAGTTTTGAGAGGGTGTCCATATTACGTCCTTAATAAATAAAATTTAACTATAAGGGTTAACTATATAAGCAATAGTAACCAAAAAACAAATTGATACTAAAACAGTGAGATTTTTTCTAAGTTCTTTATATTCTATATTTTGATCAAAAAGAATATCGCTTTTGCTTTCGAAATAATAAAAAGCATTAAAACCGATAAAACATAAACACAAAGATAACATGTGATTTTTAAATGCGGCAAATAATATAAGGCAGCTAAAAAGAGAGAAACCTATTCCATATATAAGATTTAATTCCTGAGAGTAGCTGTTATCACTCCAGCCCCAAGACATTCCTCCTAAAAAAGAAAGGATGATTGCACTATAAAATAAGAGTATAAAAATTGAATGTTCAGCTATCACTCCTCCAAATATCCATGGAATTATTGAAAGAGAACAAAATGGAACAAAACCCATATAACCAAGGGTTTTTTTTAATTGTAATATCTTCAAAAGTAATTAATTCCTATTAAGAGTTGCAGTTGTGTTTAGTCTATACATAATAATGCTATGTCAAAACAAAAAACCTCAGTTATTGTAAAGAATAAAACTGCATCGAGAAACTATGTACTTGGAGAAATATTTCAAGCTGGGATTGTTTTAGAGGGGTGGGAAGTAAAATCTCTAAGAGATGGCAAGATAGACGTTAAAAATAGCTACGTTACTTTTAAGAAAGATGAAGCTTGGTTATTTGGCATAAAAATTGATCCTCCGGCTTCTTTACAAGACTTTAATGTAGATCCAGTTAGAACAAGAAAACTGTTGTTAAAAAAAAGGGAGATCTCTGAGCTACAAAAGCTAAAAAATGAAAAAGGTTTAACAATAATAATGACTTCTATGTATTGGAAAGAAAATCATATCAAATGTGATATTGCTACCGGTAAAGGAAAGAAAGTACGGGATCAAAGGCAAGATATTAAAAAAAGAGACTGGGAACGAGATCAGGGTAGAATTCTTAAAAATGCCAAAAATAACAGCCATCCTTCTAAAAATTTCAAGTAATACTGTATAATCAACACCCCTATGGGGGCGAACAGGGTTCGACGTTTCTACTGGACTCCGAAGCGCATGCCAAGATTGTGGTAATTCTTGTAAAACATACTACAAAAAATTTAGTTGCAAATAACGACAACTACGCTTTAGCAGCTTAATGCTAACCGATACCAGAATTGACTATGGTTTGAAGTATCGGCAAATATCATAGTCTAGCCAAGCTGTGTTGCTTGGACACAGTTTGGTTAAAACTAATCAAGCTCGCTTTTGTACCCTGCTCCTCGGGTCACAAAAGTTAAAAAGCCAATTGGGTGAGCTATGCATGTAGAAGTTAGGCTGAAGGATTAGCGGACGCGGGTTCAATTCCCGCCGCCTCCACCATTTTTTTTATAATTGAAATATATATGGACATATATGAGCTAGATCATTAAACTACTCCCCACTTATGGCAAATTCGAAACAAACAATAAAAAGAGCTAAGCAAAATATTACTACATATAAGCTTAAGCATGCACAGAGATCTATGGCAAGAACGGCTGTAAAAGCTGTAAGAGCATCTATAGAGGCTAATGATCCTGTAAAAGCTAAAGAGACTCTTCTTCAAGCAGAAAAAATTCTTGATGCTACTGCATCTAAAAAAGTAATACATAAGAATGCTGCAGCTAGATATAAAAGCAGATTAAATAAAGCAGTTAAAGCTTTAGGCTAAATCAGATTTAATATTAGTTATCTCTTCAGTAAGAGCATTTAAAAGCTCTTTAGTTCCAGTTCCTGTAGCAGCAGAAATAAAGAAAACATTATCTATACCAAGCTTATTAACTTCCTCTGGAATAGATAGTTGTAATTCATTTAGCTTTTCATTAGTCAATAAATCAATCTTATTACATACAACCCAAGCTTCTTTTTGGGTCAGGTCCTCTTCGTAAGATTTTAATTCAACTCTTAAGGCTTTAATTTGGTCAATAGTAGAATTATTTTCATCTGGATATAGATCTATAAACAAAAGCAGTAAGCCTGTTCTAGAAATGTGCTTCAAGAATTTTGTACCTAACCCAGCTCCTTCAGAAGCACCCTCAATAAGACCTGGAATATCTGCAATAACATAACTAGAATCAGATGTCTGAATAGTTCCTAAATGCGGTCTTAATGTTGTAAAAGGATAACTTCCTATCTTAGGTTTAGCTGAAGATACTGTATTAAGAAATGTGGATTTACCTGCATTAGGCATTCCTACCAATCCTACATCTGCTAAGGATCGTAACTCTAACCTTATAAATCTTGCCTCTCCTTCAAAACCTGGAGTAGATTTTCTTGGAGCTTGATTTCGGCTTGATTTGAATCGTGCATTACCTTGACCGCCATCTCCGCCTCTTACAACCGTATACAGTTGACCTATCTCACAACAATCTAAAATAACTTCATTGGAAATATCGTCATATATAATAGTCCCTTGGGGAATATCTAGAATTAAGTCCTCTGCCGCTGCGCCTGACTTATTTTGTCCTGAGCCCGTCTTGCCATTTTTAGCTGCAAAAACGCGAGTGTTTCTAAAATCTATAAGAGTATTTTTATTTAGATTAACTTTAAAAATTATATCTCCGCCTTTGCCGCCATCTCCGCCATCGGGACCGCCAAAAGGAATGAATTTTTCGCGACGAAAACCAACTGCACCGGCGCCACCATTTCCAGCCTTAACTTCAAGAGAGGCCTCGTCAATAAAATTCATAATGGAAAACTGTTATTGAGTAATAACGTTAGCTGTTTTTCTGCTTTTAGGACCTTTATAAGTAAACTCAACTACTCCTGCTGCTTTTGCGAATAGAGTATCGTCTTTGCCTATTCCAACATTAATTCCAGGATGAGTATTGGTACCTCTTTGGCGAATAAGAATTTCGCCGGCTTTGACAACTTGCCCACCGTATCTTTTAACTCCTAGCCTATTGGCGTTGGAATCTCTTCCGTTCTTACTTGAACCACCAGCTTTCTTATGTGCCATTATTTACTCTCTAACTTAATTGATTTAATTTCTACTTGAGAATATCTAGCTCTATGACCAGTTTTTGTCATACTGTGCTTTCTTCTTCTAAATCTTAAAATAGTAATTTTGTCTGCTTTAACAATATCTGTTATTTCTGCAGTTACTTTTACATTCGATAAATACGGTTGACCAATTTCAACATTATTGTCGTCAACGTAAAGTAAAACATTATCAAATGTTACTTTTGATCCAGGCTCATCGCCCAATAAATCAACAGAAAGGTACTCGCCTTCTACGATTTTGTGTTGTTTACCGCCTGATTCTATTACTGCATACATTTTTATATTCCTAAAGGTGGCAAAATATACGCTTTAATGAGGAATTTATCAATAGTTATGTATAATTTTGATGCAATTAGGAGTGCAAATGAAATTAATAGATAAGTCATACGAAACAGAACTAAAGCTAGTTAATAAACTTATAAAGGATGAGATTATTAATGAAACAGTTATTCAGGAATTATATGACTATATTTTTAAAAAAAATGGTAAGCAATTAAGACCTCTCTTAAGCCTTATTTCTTCATCTGCTGATAAAAGAAAAAATTCAAAAAGGGTTCAAGTTGCAGCTATTATTGAGCTTTTGCATACAGCAACTTTAGTTCATGATGATGTTGTTGACGAGTCTCCTCTTCGAAGAGGGGTGGAAACAATTAATAATTTTTGGACAAATTCTCATGGAGTACTTATGGGTGACTTTATCTACTCTAAGGCATTTATGTTAATGGTTGATATATCTAATATAGATATATTGAATGAACTCTCTAAAGCTACAAATGATATTTCAAAAGGTGAATTAATTCAGCTGGACTTAATCGGCAAAGAAGATATCTCATTAAATCAACTAAAAAAAGTAAGCTACTATAAAACTGGAAGACTTTTTGAGGCTTCAGCTAAGTGTGGCGCTATTCTTGTTGCAAAAAGTGATCAAAAATATATTAATAATATTAGTAATTTTGCTAAAAATTTAGGCATAGCATTTCAAATTAAAGATGATATGTTGGATTATTCGAGCAACGCTAAGCGATTAGGCAAACCAATACTTCAAGATCTTAGAGAAGGAAAGATAACCTACCCATTTTATTTTGCAATGCAAAAAGCTGACTTGAAAGATAAAAAATATTTACTAAGTATTCTAGGTTTAAAAAATAAAACTAGTGTTAGCAAAGTATTAAAAAAAATAGAGCTTTTAGGCGGTATCAGAGAAACTGAGGTACTTTTAAAGAGCTATATTGATAAGTCAATTCAGTTAGCAAATAAAATTGACAATAAAAAAATAAGAGAAGAGATGTTAAACTTAACTAAGTTTTCATATGAAAGAACAAAATAATGTTTAATCCTCAAAATAAATATTCTAAAGAAGAGCTAATCTTGTGTTCTGAAGGTGGTTTATTTGGTCCTGAAGATGGAAAACTTCCATCTAGAGAAATGTTGATGTTTGATAATATTTCTTTAATAGATGATTGTAGCGGCGAATTTGGAAAAGGATCTATTGTAGCTAATTTAAATATAAACCCTGATTTATGGTTCTTTGATGTTCATTTTAAAGATGATCCTGTTATGCCTGGATGTTTAGGGCTTGATGCTATGTGGCAATTATTAGGATTTTATTTATTGTGGAGTGGTTTGCCTGGTGTAGGACGAGCTCTTGGAGCTGAGAAAGTCAAATTTTTTGGTCAGGTCTTGCCTACTGCAAAATTAGTAAGATATGAGCTAGATATAAAACGTGTAATTAATAGAGGGGCTGTGCTTGGATTAGCGAATGGAAATATGTTTGTTGATGATAGGCATGTATATTCAGCTGAAAATCTTAAGGTTGGTCTTTTTAAAGACACAAGCAGTTTTTAGAATGACTAAAAAAGTAGTAGTAACTGGATATGGAATTATCTCTTGTATAGGCAATTCAAAACATGAAGTTTTAGAATCCCTTAAGTTAGGAAAATCAGGAATTTCTGCTAACCAAATATATTCTGATATGGGGTTTCGAAGTCATGTCTCTGGATCTATTAATTTAGAATTAGATACTTTGATAGATAGAAAGTTGTTAAGGTTTATGAGTAATGCTGCTGCATATGGTTACCTTGCAGCAATTCAAGCAATATCAATGGCAGGAATTTCTGAGGAAGCATTAGATTCACCTCGAACTGGTATTGTTGCAGGCTCTGGAGGAGCTTCATCACAGAGTCAAATTATTGCGTCAGATATTGCTCGGGAAAAAAGTCCAAAAAGAATAGGTCCTTATGCAGTTACTAAAACCATGGGGAGCACAGTTTCTGCAATTTTAGGAACTGCTTTAAAAGTTAAAGGTGTGAATTATTCAATATCTTCAGCATGCTCAACTAGTGCTCACTGTATAGGTCATGCAATGGAGCTTATTGAAAGTGGGAAGCAGGATATAGTTATAGCAGGCGGAGCTGAGGATGAGCATTGGACATCATCATCTATGTTTGATGCTATGGGTGCGCTATCATCAGAAAATAATGATCTGCCTATGAAAGCATCTAGGCCGTTTGATAAAGCAAGAGACGGTTTTGTTATTTCAGGTGGGGCGGGAATTATAATTCTAGAGAGTGAAGAGCATGCTAAGAAAAGAAATGCAGAAATTCTTACTGAAATTACCGGATATTTTGCCAACTCAGATGGATACGATATGGTTGCTCCTTCTGGAGAAGGCGCGAAAAGGTGTATGCAAGAAGCATTGAAAATGCATGGAAAAAGTGTCGATTATATAAATGCTCATGGAACTAGCACACCTGTTGGAGATTTAGCTGAACTAGACGCTATTAAGAAAGTTTTTGGAAGTAATACTCCCATCATTAGCTCTACTAAATCCATGACAGGTCATTCTTTGGGAGCAACAGGAGCTCAAGAGGCAATTTATTCAATAATGATGATGCAAGATAGTTTTATTGCGCCATCAATTAATATTGAAAATATTGTTGATGAAGCTCATGGGGTAAGTATCAATCAGATAACATTAGATAAAAAATTAAATTCAGCAATGAGTAACTCTTTTGGGTTTGGTGGCACTAATGCCAGTTTAATATTCAGTAAATACTAATACAGTTTATATAAAGCTTCTTGTGTGTATGGAATCACGTCTTGAAGTCTTCCCTCTTTCATTTTAATTACCCATTCATGATCGGCAATAAGCGCCCTTCCTACCGCTACCATGTCATATTTATGGTTGGCTATATCTTCAACCACTTTATTAATATTAGCAGGTGAGGCTGGAGCACTCATATCAATAAAATCAGAATCAAGCCCAACACTACCCACGCTAATTGTAGGTATTCCTGTTAATTTTTTTGTCCAAAATGCTAAGTTTTCTTCTGATCCCTCGAATTCACTCTCCCAAAACCTTCTCATGCTTGAGTGTAAGTAATCTAAACCGGCATCTGTAGGTGGGCCAATAACTTTTTTTAAATCTTCTGGGGTTGAAGCTAACTTAGCATCATAATCTTGTTGTTTCCATTGTGAAAATCTAAGTCCAACAATAAAATTATCGCTGACATTTGACCTTATCGCCTCGACTATATTAGTTGCTAGCTGAGAACGTCTCTCAATCGATCCTCCAAATAAATCCTCTCTTTCATTAGTGCCCTTCCATAAAAAATTATCAATCAAATAGCCATGCGCTCCGTGGATTTCGACTCCATCAAATCCTATCTCTTCACAAAATTTTGCATCTGAAGCAAATGCTGCAATCGTCTCATTAATATCATCAGAAGTCATTGCGTGAGCAACTCGTTTTCCGGGTCTAACAAGGCCTGAAGCTGTATATCCCGGAACTTCTGGATCAGGTCCCATTCCAACTTTTCTAAAACCTCCACAATGCCAGAGTTGAGCTATGACAGCTCCATCATGCTCCTTAATTCCGTGCACAACTTTTTTCCAAGCATTTCTAGCTTTTTCACTATCAAGTCTTGGAACATTTGGGTATGCGCTTGAAGCTTTATGACTAACCTCAACTCCTTCAGTTATTATTAGTCCTACTTGGGCCTCAGCTCTTCTTTTGTAATAAGCAATAACTTCATCAGTAGGTATGCCTCCAGGAGACTGGCTTCTAGTCATTGGGGCCATAACAACTCTATTTCTTAGATTAGTATTTTTTAATTTATATGGCTCAAATAACATAACGGGTCCAAATTATTTTTTAATTATATTTCTTAAAATTTGCTCTTAAGCTAATGATGATCTTTAAATTTACTTTTTCTCCATGGGAAAAAGCTAGGCATATCTCTTGAAATCTTATTCGTATACTTAGCTTCTCTCTTTTCTAAGAACGACATAACTCCCTCTACAGCGTCATCTGAGGCTCCTCTAGAGTCTATAGCTTTACTATCTATTATGTGGGCATCTTCTGGACTTGGAGCTGACGACATGTCCCATATCATATGCCTGGTAAGTGCTACGGAAACTGGTGCAGTATTAGATATTAATTTCTTTGTAATTTGTTTAGTTTGGTCAATTAATTCGTCTGGTTCAAAAATATAATTAATTAATCCGAAGCTCAAGGCTTCTTTTGCTCCAAAAATTTCACCGGAAAAACATAACTCTAATGCTTTAGATATACCAACAATTCTAGGAAGAAACCAACTTGCACATGCATCAGGAACGATGCCTCTTTTCGCAAAGACAAATCCAAATCTACTATTTGAAGATGCTACCCTTATATCTGCAGCAAGCTGCAAAGATGCTCCAATTCCAACCGCATCACCATTGCATGCAATAACAATTGGCTTTAAGCAGTTATACATTCTTAACGTTAAAATTCCTCCAGAATCTCTTCTAAAATCTGCTTCGTAATCTCCAGATGTATCAAACTCTGAATTAAAAGTATCAGCTCCGCCTGAAAGATCTGCTCCTGCACAAAATGCCCTACCTGCTCCTGTTATAATAACTGCCTTTATTGCATCCTCTGAATCAATATAATCAAATGCATCTAGCATTTCTGCCATCATTCTTGTGGTAAATGCATTAAGTTTTTCAGGGCGGTTTAATGTTATAAAGCCAATAGATTCTTCTTCTTTAAAATGAATAGTTTGATAATCTTTCATTTAGATAGATTGTTTAAAAAGGGATGTCTTCTTCTGAGATTCCAGTATTATCACTTTGAGGCATTGAGCTTGAGCTAGAGCCTGATTGGTTCATAGAGGAGTCTCCTTGGGTAGGACGTGAATCTAAGAAATTGAATTGATTACCAACGATTTCAGTTGTCCATCTATCATTTCCATCTTTGTCTTGCCATTTTCTAGTTTGCAGCTTGCCTTCTATATAAATTTTAGAGCCTTTATCTAAATATTTTTCTATTGTTTCCGCTGGTTTACCAAAAAATACAACCTTATGCCACTCTGTTTTATCTCTCATTTCACCAGATTCTCTGTCTTTCCATGATTCAGTTGTTGCTATTGATAGATTAGCTACAGCCGAATTTGTTGCTGTATATCTCATCTCTGGTTTTTGACCAAGATTACCAATCAATATCACTTTATTTACGCCATTGCTCATAATTACCTCTTATAATATTCAGTAAAGTTTAACCTAAATTTATTTAATCATCACTGGTATTTTGTTACTTATGGACAGTATTTCTATTAAAGGCGCTAGAACACATAATCTTAAGAATATTAGTCTTGAGATTCCAAGAAATAAAATTATTGTAATTACTGGCTTATCTGGCTCAGGTAAATCTTCGCTAGCTTTTGATACTATTTATGCAGAAGGTCAGAGAAGATATGTTGAATCTTTATCAACTTATGCAAGACAATTTCTTTCGTTAATGGAAAAACCTGATGTAGATCAAATTGAGGGGTTGTCTCCGGCTATCTCAATAGAACAGAAATCAACCTCACACAATCCTAGATCAACTGTTGGGACAGTGACAGAGATATATGATTACCTAAGACTTCTTTATGCAAGAATTGGAACGCCAAAATGTCCAGATCACAATGAGGAGCTTAAAGCAAAAACAGTATCAGAGATTTGTGATGAAGTTTATCAATTGGATGAAAATACAAAAATAATGATACTTGCACCTTTAATAAGAGGGAAAAAGGGAGAGCATCTAGGTATTTATGAGGAGCTTAGAAAAGAAGGATATGTAAGAGTAAAAGTTGATGGAGTTGTATATCCTATGGAAGAGTTTCCTGATTTGGAAAAGAATAAAAAACATGATATTTCTGCAGTAGTAGACAGAATTGCGCTAAAAAATTCAGATGAAAATAGAATTAGGCTATCAGAATCAATTGAAAACGCTATAAGGCTTTCAAATGGGCTGGTTAGAATTGAATCTATAGAATCTAAGAAAATTGATCAACTCTTTTCTTCAAACTTTTCATGCTCACAATGCGGATATTCAATAGCAGAATTAGAGCCTAGGATGTTTTCATTTAATAACCCTTTTGGAGCCTGCTCAAAGTGTGACGGGCTTGGAGTTATCCAATATTTTAATGAAAAAAGGCTAATTCCAGATGAAGAAGTCTCAATTAGCAATGGTGCTATAAAGAAATGGAATAGACGAAATAGATTTTATTATCATCAATTAAAGTGTGTCAGTAAGCATTATGAATTTAGCCTTGATACTCCATGGAGTAGTTACTCAGATGAAATAAAACAAATTCTTTTATGGGGGTCAAAAGAGCAAATCGATTTTTCACATAGATTTAAAAGTGGAAGTAAGATTGTTCGAAGGCATAGATTTGAAGGAATTATTCCAAATACAGAAAGAAGATTTAAAGAGACTGATTCAGACTATATAAGAGATAAGCTAGCTCAATTAATGTCAAAAAGTGCTTGTAATGAGTGCGATGGATCAAGGTTAAATAAAGAATCTCGTAATGTCTTTATTAATAAAACCCCAATTAATAAAATAACAACATTGAGAATATCTGACTCTCTTAAGTTCATGAAGGATATGAAATTAGAGGGGTCAAAAGCAAAAATTGCTGAAAAAATATTAAAGGAAATTATTGAGAGATTATCTTTCTTGGAAGATGTTGGTTTGAATTATCTTACCCTTGAAAGAAGCGCTGAAACTTTATCAGGCGGAGAAGCTCAAAGAATTAGACTAGCAAGTCAGATAGGCTCTGGTTTGGTTGGGGTAACTTATGTTTTAGATGAACCTTCTATTGGCTTACATCAAAGAGATAATGCAAAGCTAATTAAGACGTTAAATCATCTTAAAAGTCTTGGGAATACCGTTATTGTTGTTGAGCATGATGAGGAAGCAATTAGAAGTGCAGATCATATAATTGACATTGGTCCAGGTGCAGGAAAGCACGGAGGCGAAATATGCGCATCAGGCACTTTAGACGATATTTTAAAAAATAAAAATTCTATCACAGCGCAATATTTATCAGGCGAAAAAGAAATTAAAATCCCAAAGAAAAGAAATCAGCCTGGGGATAATTTTGTTTCTATAATAAATGCCGCAGAAAATAATTTAAAAAATGTAACTGTAAAGATACCTATTGGATTATTTACATGTATAACAGGAGTCTCTGGCTCAGGTAAATCATCTTTAATTAATCAAACTCTTCTTCCAGTTAGTTCGTTTATGCTAAATAAAGCTAAGTTAGCTAAAGAAATCAAATGTGAAAAAATTGAGGGGTTGGAATATTTAGATAAAGTAATTAGTATTGATCAATCGCCTATAGGTAGAACTCCTAGATCAAATCCAGCTACATATACTGGTCTATTTACATATATAAGAGATATGTTTGCGCAATCTGTTGAGGCTAAGTCTAGAGGATACAAGCCTGGAAGATTTAGCTTTAATGTAAAAGGTGGAAGATGTGAATCTTGCCAAGGTGATGGGGTTACCAAGGTAGAAATGCATTTTCTTGCAGATGTATATGTTTTATGTGATGTTTGTAATGGTAAGAGGTATAACGAACAAACGCTTGATATTAAATTTAAAAATAAAAATATTAGCCAAGTTTTAAATATGACTGTTGAAGAAGGCCTTGAATTTTTTGATGCGATTCCGCCTATTAAAAAGAAACTAGCTACTTTGTCTGATGTGGGATTAGGTTACATAACTTTAGGTCAGTCTGCTATAACCTTATCTGGTGGAGAAGCTCAAAGAATCAAGCTTGCAAAAGAATTATCGAAACGTAGTACAGGAAAAACTCTTTTTGTATTAGATGAGCCTACTACTGGACTCCATTTTGCTGATATAGAGTTATTATTAAAAGTTTTGGAAAGACTAAAGTCGCAAGGAAATACAATTGCAGTTATTGAACATAATCTAGATGTTGTTAAAACTGCTGATTGGGTAATAGATCTTGGTCCTGAAGGGGGAAGTGAAGGAGGTTTTATTGTTGCAGAAGGCTCCCCTGAGACAGTTGCTAAAAATAAAAAATCTTATACAGGAATGTACTTAAAAGAAATTCTTAAAAGTTAAGCTGCGTTATTTTCCTTTATTTCTGGTTCAGAAGCATTATTGATGTCAGTATCTTCAATTCTATCAACTAGCTCAATATATGCCATATCAGCTTTATCTCCTGGTCTAAATCCAGCTTTGATAATTCTTGTATAACCGCCTTTTCTATCTTTTGCATTGACTGAAACGGAAGTAAAAAGCTTGCCAACAGCAGCATCAGATCTTAGCCTATTAAAAGCCAGCCTTCTGTGAGCAACGGTATCTTCTTTGCCTAATGTTATCAAAGGTTCAATGGTCATTCTTAACTCTTTTGCTTTAGCTAAAGTTGTACGAATAATCTCTCTTTCGATTAATGCAATAGAAAGATTTTTAAGCAAAGCCTTTCTATGAGATGAAGTTCTATTTAATTTTCTACCAGCTTTTCTATGTCGCATATTTTTTTAACCTAATGGAGGCCAATTCTCTACCACCATTCCTAGTGATAAGCCTTTAGATGCAAGAACATCTTTTATTTCATTTAATGATTTCTTTCCAAGATTAGGAGTTTTTAATAGATCAAATTCTGATCTATGAATTAAGTCTCCGATAAGGAAAATACTTTCAGCCTTTAAACAATTTGTAGACCTAACAGTTAGCTCTAACTCTTCAATGGATCTTAAAAGAAGCGGATCAAAATCATTTTGATCTTTTTTAGCTTCTTGCTCTGCTATTGCATCTAAATCTACAAAAGATGCTAATTGCTGTTGCAAGATAGTAGCGCAGTGCTCAATTGCCATTTTTGGATCTATAGTTCCATCAGTTTCTAGCTCGATAATAAGTTTATCAAGGTCGGTTCTCTTCTCAAACCTAGCATTATCAATTGAATAAGCCACTCTTCTTACTGGACTAAATGAAGCATCAACTTTTAGTGCTCCGATAGAAGAATCTTCTTCTTCTCTTAAGTCTGCTGGCTCATACCCTCTTCCTGTTTTGACAGTAACTGACATTTTTAATGAAACTTTGTCCACGATAGTTGCTATATGATGATCTCCATCAACAAGCTCAACATTACCAGGCACCTCAAAAGATGAAGCTGTTACTTCGCAAGGTCCAGCAATATCTAAAACTAATGTTGCAGATGTTCCTTCAATAATTTGAACCGGGAGATCTTTTAGATTTAAGAGAATATCAATTACGTCTTCTCTAACACCTTCAATAGTGCTGTATTCATGAGCTACGCCTTCAATGGTAGCGTCTGTAACAGCAGCTCCAGGCATAGAGGATAGTAAAATCCTTCTCAAAGCATTACCTAAAGTATGACCAAAACCTCTTTCGAGAGGTTCTAATGTTACTTTTGATACATTTGATCCGATATCATCTACTTGGATATCTGATGGGACTAATAAGTCGATTACTGATGTTTGCATAATTTCCCCGTTTTCCTATTAAAAAATATTGTTACTTCGAGTAAAGCTCAACAATTAAGTTTTCATTAATTTCTGTACTTAGTTCAGTTCTATCTGGAACATTTGTAAATACACCCTTTAAATTCTTGTCGTCAACCTCAACCCAGTCACAAACTTCTCTTGATGCTGCTAGCTTTAATGAAGCTTGAATTCTTAAATGACCTTTTTTAGACTCTCTTACAGATACCTCATCGCCAGCTTTGACTTGGTAAGAAGGAATATTTACAGTTGAGCCATTCACAGTGAATGCTTTATGAGAGACCATTTGTCTAGACTCAGCACGTGTGCATCCAAATCCCATTCTGTAAACTACGTTATCAAGTCTTCCTTCTAACAAAGATAATAGGTTCTCTCCAGTATTGCCTTTGGTAGACGCAGCTTTTTTATAGTAGTTTCTGAATTGTTTTTCTAAAACTCCATACATTCTTCTAACTTTTTGCTTCTCTCTTAGCTGAAGTCCATAATCAGATAATCTACTTCTTCTTGCTCCTTGAGCAGCACCCGGAGGTGACTCCATATTACACTTTGACTCAATAGCTCTTACGCCACTTTTTAAGAAAAGGTCTGTTCCCTCTCTTCTTGATAGTCTTAAAGATGGTCCTGTATATCTAGCCATTTAAATCTCCTTAAACTCTTCTCTTTTTGGATGGTCTACATCCATTATGAGGAAGAGGCGTAACATCAGTTATGCTTTTTATTTTTAAACCACATGCATTAAGAGATCTAATTGCAGATTCTCTTCCGCCACCTGGTCCTTTTACTTTAACGTCTAGGTTTATCATCCCAAACTCTTTTGCTGCTGTTCCTGCTTTATCAGCCGCTATCTGAGCTGCAAAAGGCGTACTTTTTCTAGAGCCTTTAAAGCCAGAACCGCCTGAGGTTGCCCAACAAACTGTATTACCTTGTTTATCTGTAATAGTAACAATTGTGTTATTAAAAGAAGACTGAATGTGTGCAACACCTTCAGTAACAACTTTCTTAGATTTTTTACCTTTTACTGCCATTCTATGAACCTCTCATTGGTTTTTTTGCACCTTTACGTGTTCTTGCATTATTTTTTGTATTTTGTCCTCTTGTAGGTAGCTTTCTTCTATGTCTAATACCTCTATAGCTTCCTAAATCCATTAATCTCTTAATATTTGTACTTATAGTTCTTCTAAGATCTCCCTCTACAGGATAAGTACCAACTGCTGTTCTTAGTTTCTCAACCTCATCTTCTGTTAAGTCAGAAACTTTTCTTGTATAGTCAATTTTAAGACTTACACAAATATCTTGTGCAGTTTTTCTACCAATGCCAAAAACATGAGTAAGTGAAATCTCAACATGTTTGTTTTCTGGAATATTTACACCTGCGATTCTTGCCATAATCTATCCTTGCCTTTGTTTGTGTTTAGGGTCAGTTTTACAAATAACAAAAAGAACGCCATTGCGTCTTACTGTTTTGCAGTTTCTACATATTTTTTTTACAGATGCTCTTACTTTCATATTATCTTTTATAGTTTTTTAAATTTGCTTTTTTCATTAATGATGAATATTGGCTAGACATCATATGTGATTGTACTTGTGAAATGAAATCCATTAGAACGACAACAATAATTAATACTGATGTGCCACCAAAATAAAATGAAACCCCAGCAAAATTAATAAGCGCTAAAGGTAATAAACAAATTAGAGTTAAATAAATTGCTCCGAACACAGTTAGACGCGCTAGAACGCTATCAATGTATTGAGCTGTTTGCTCGCCAGGTCTTATGCCTGCGATATAAGCACCAGATCTTTTAAGATTATCAGAAACTTCTCTAGTATTAAATGTTAGAGCAAGCCAAATAAAACAGAAAGAAATAATTAAAGCAGAGAAGACTAGAATATAAAGAGGTTGGCCAGGTGTTAAAGCTAATGATGCTGTTTGTAGAAAATTATTTCCTTCACTTTGACCAAACCATGATGCTAAAGATGCTGGAAATAATAAGAAAGTGCTAGCAAAAATTGCAGGAATAACACCAGCCATATTAACCTTAAAAGGTAGATGGCTTGATTGAGCTTGCATCAACTTTCTTCCTTGCTGTCTTTGAGCATAGTTGACAGTTATTCTTCTTTGGCCTCTTTCAATGAAAACAACTATAGCTATTACTGCCATTGCTAAAATACCTATTGCAAGAAGTAATAAGATATTTAAAT
Source organism: uncultured Gammaproteobacteria bacterium (assembly GCA_964546275.1). Lineage (GTDB taxonomy): Bacteria > Pseudomonadota > Gammaproteobacteria > Magnimaribacterales > D2472 > MED-G78. Next base: position 7,028 of record CAZJJG010000016.1, on the reverse strand, counting down.
CACCTTGTCTTGACTGTTCTAAAGCTTGGCCTATAGCACCAGGTATGCCTGTTAAGATACTTGTAGCAATAATAAGAGAAATACCATTTCCAATACCTCTTTCTGAAATTTGCTCTCCTAGCCACATCAAGAAAACTGTACCTGCAACTACTGAAAATACTGCTGAAGCCCAAAATGCTGCGCCTGGATTATAAGCGAGTCCACTTCCGCTTAGGGTTGCTGCAAGAGCTGAGGCTTGAATAAATGCAAGAACGACAGTTCCGTATCTTGTGTATTGAGTAATTTGATTTCTTCCTGCCTGGCCATCTTTCTTAAGCTCTTGAAGGTAAGGAATTGAATTAGAAAAAAGCTGCATGATAATTGCAGCGGAAATATATGGAACAACATTTAACGCAAATATACTCATTCTTTCTAGCGCTCCGCCAGAAAAGAGATTAAACATATCTAAAAGGGTTCCTTGATTCTGTTCAAATAAAGAAGCTAATCTATCTGGGTCTATTCCAGGAATTGGTATATGAGTTCCAAGGCGATATACAAGAATAGCTACAAAAACGAATCGTAGTCTCCTCCATAAATCACTCATGCCTTTTCCTTGATCACTCATTTATATTATTCCGAAACCTCTTCTTCTTTTTTAACTTTCTTAACAAACTTTGGTCTTGGTATTGGGGCAACAAAATCAGCGACACTTCCACCTGCTTTTTCAATCGAAGCTTTTGCACCTTTTGTAACTCTCATCCCAGCAACACTAATTTTTGAAGTTATTTCTGTGTCACCAAATATTTTGACCTTCTCAATTTTTTTACTAATAATTTTTCTAGCTTTTAGAGTATCTAAAGATACTTCTGTCATTCCTTCAAGTAATTTAATATTTACTTCTTTTAAAAGATTGTTAGTTCTAGATGAGAAGCCAAACTTTGGAACTCTTTGCTGTAAAGGCATTTGTCCGCCCTCAAATCCTGGTCTTACATTTCCACCAGATCTTGATTTTTGTCCTTTATGTCCTCGACCAGCAGTTTTACCTGTTCCGGAACCAATACCTCTTCCAACTCTTTTTCTATTCTGAGCAGTCCCAGGATTAGAAAGAGTATTAAGGGATAAATTATTTGTTGTTTCTTCAGTCATTTTTAACTTTCCAGTACCTCTACCATGTCAGAAATTTTATTAACCATGCCTCTATTGCTTGGTGTATCAATTATTGTCACAGTTTGATTTAATTTTTTAAAACCTAGTCCTTTTATACAAAGCTTGTGAGACTTCATGCGGCCAATACCACTTTTAATTAATTTAATTGTTAATGTTTTATCTTTACTCATAGCTCTGCTTCTGATGATTTGCCTCTTCTTGAAGCTATTGTTTTTGGAGATTCCATTGAACTTAATGCATTAATTGTTGCTCTCACAACATTAACAGGATTTGTAGATCCATAACATTTAGCTAAAACATTTTGAACTCCTGCGAGCTCTAAAACTGCTCTCATCGCCCCACCCGCAATAATACCAGTACCTTCAGATGCTGGTTGCATGTATACGTTTGCTGAATTGTGTTTAGCTTTAATTGGATACCATATCGTAGTATTGTTTAACTCAACATCAACCATGCTTCTTCTTGCATTTTCCATGGCTTTTTGTATAGCTATTGGTACTTCTTTTGCTTTCCCTCTACCGAATCCAACTTTTCCGTTACCGTCACCAACAACAGTTAGCGCTGTAAAGCCAAAAATTCTTCCGCCTTTAACAACTTTTGCCACTCGATTAACTTGAACAAGCTTCTCTTCAAGAGCATCTTGTTGTTGTCCAGCATTATTTAAGTTCTCTTGTTTCATATTCAATTAAAACTCCAAGCCAGCATCTCTGGCAGAATCAGCTAATGCTTTGATGCGACCATGGTATTTATAACCTGATCTATCAAAAACAACTTTTTTTACACCATTCTCAAGAGCTCTTTCAGCAATTTTTTTGCCTAAGTTTTTTGCACTCTCTATATTATTATTCTTTGCTTTATCTTCTTTCTCTATAGTAGAAGCTGAAGCAATAACTTTTGTTCCTAAGCTATCAAATAGTTGAGCATAAAAATGCTTAGAAGATCTAAACACACTTAATCTAGGAAACTCTTGTTCTTGTATTTTCATACGAGTTCTTTTAGCCCTTCTTAATCTTGAAATATTTTTCTCACTCATTGGTTAGCTCCCGGCTGCCTTTTTAGCTTCTTTTCTTTTAATTACTTCATCAGAATATTTAACGCCTTTACCTTTATATGGTTCTGGTGGTCTAAATGCTCTTATTTCTGCTGCAGCTTGACCTAGCTTCTGTTTGTTATGACTAGTTAAGACCACTTCAGTTTGTGAAGGAGTTTCAACGCTAACTTCTTCTGGAAGTTGGTACTTTACAGGATGAGAAAATCCTAAAGTTAGTTCAAGTAATTTACCTGAAGCTTTAGCTCTATAACCTACACCTACAAGCTGTAATTTTTTTGTAAAACCCTCACTAACACCTATGACCATATTATTTACTAAAGCACGTGTTGTACCTGCTAAAGCTATAGATTGCTGAGATTCGCCAAATTCTACAGTTAAAATATTTTCTTCTTGTTTTACTAAAACAGATTTAGGGACTTCAAAATCTAACGTGCCTTTAGCACCAGAGACTTGAATATTAGAACCATCTATCATTACTTTGACTGAGTCAGGAACTGTTATTGGATTTTTTGCTACTCTAGACATAATTAAAATACCTCACAAAGGACTTCTCCTCCGATATTTTTTGCTTTTGCTTGTTTGTCTGTCATAAGACCTTGATTGGTTGAAATAATATAAGCGCCTAGTCCATTTTTAACAGGCTTCAAGTCTTCTGGTCCAGAGTATCTTCTTAAACTTGGTTTGCTAATCCTTTTAATATTTTTAATAGCAGGCTTTTCATTAAAATACTTAAGTGTAATATTAATAGAAGCTTTATTATTTTCTTCATCAATTTTTTTACAGCTTTTCACATAACCTTCGGCTACTAAAACATTAACTAAATCATGTTTTAATTTTGAATAAGGTGCAGAAACTTCGACTTTGCCTCTCATAAGTCCATTACGGATTCTTGTTAGACAGTCTGATATAGGATCTTGAAAACTCATATTATATTACCAACTTGATTTAACTAAACCTGGAACATCGCCTCTCATTGCAGCTTCTCTAAGTTTAATTCGGCTTAAGCCAAATTTTCTATAGACTGCATGAGGTCTTCCAGTTATTGAACATCTTCTTACAACTCTTGAAGCACTTGCATTTCTAGGAAGCTTTTGTAGCTTTCTAGATGCATCTGATCTCTCATCATCAGATGAATTCATATTTGAAACAATAGCTTTAAGCTCAGCTTTTTTTGCAGCATATTTAGCCACAGTTTTTTTTCTCTTAACTTCTCTTGCGATCATTGATTTTTTAGCCATTTATATTCCTACTTCTTAAATGGGAACTGTAAAACTTCTAATAAAGCTTTAGCATCTTCCTTGGTTTCTGCAGAGGTGTTGATACAAACATCCATACCTCTAATGTTATCTATATTGTCATAATTAATTTCTGGGAAAATAATTTGTTCTTTAATTCCAAAGCTATAATTACCTTGTCCATCAAATGACTTAGGATTAAGGCCTCTAAAATCTCTTTCTCTTGGGATAGCTATATTTATTAATCTTTCAATGAAGTCATACATACGTTCACCACGAAGAGTAACTTTGCAACCAATTGGATAGCCTTCTCTAATTTTAAAGCTAGCAACTGACTTTCTTGCTTTTGTTGTTACAACCTTTTGTCCTGCAATTGATTCTAGGTTTGCTACAGCAGAAGTTAAATGTTTTTTATCAGTTAATGCTTGACCTACACCCATATTGATAACGACTTTTTTAAGCCTAGGAACAGCCATCACATTTTTAATTCCAAGCTTCTCTTGTAAAGCAGGAACCATTTCTTTGTTAAATTTTTCTCTTAAATTAGCCATCTGCTATATTTCCACATTATTAGATTTAAATAATCTTATTTTTTTGCCGTCTTTATCTTCTGCGTACTTAATTTTGTCAGCGCCTTTCTTCTTAGGGTTCCATATAGAAATATTAGATAAATCAATAGCTGCTTCTTGCTCAACTATACCGCCTGTAATACCCATTTGAGGATTTGGTTTAGTATGTTTCTTCACCATGTTAATACCAGTAACAACAGCTTTATTGTTACTTTTCATGATTTTTCTGATATTGCCTTTTTTGCCAATATCTCTTCCAGCAATTACTACAACTTCATCGCCAGTTTTGAGTTTAGTGTTTGTTTTTACTAACTTATTCATTATAAAACTTCTGGTGCTAAAGATAGAATTTTCATAAAGCTTCCATCCCTTAACTCTCTTGTTACAGGTCCAAAGACTCTGGTTCCTATTGGAGCTTTTTGGTTATTCAGTAAAACTGCAGCATTTTCATCAAATTTAATTAATGATCCGTCGCTTCGTCTTACACCTTTTTTTGTTCTAACTATCAAAGCATCAACTACTTGTCCTTTTTTAACTTTTCCAGTTGGGATAGCTTCTCTAACAGCAACTTTTATAACATCACCAATATTAGCGTAACGTCTTTTAGAGCCACCAAGAACTTTAATACACATAACGCTTCTTGCTCCGCTATTATCAGCAATCTTTAGAATTGTTTGCATCTGTATCATTATTCAGTCTCCTCTAATACTTCTTCAGTATTTATTGCTGGAACTTCCTGAGATTTAGCTTCTTCTTCAGAAACTAGCATCCAACTCTTGCTTTTTGAAATTGGTCTGCATTCTTTAACAGTAACTATATCGCCCATGCTTGCCATATTATTTTCATCATGAGCATGCACTTTAGTTGTTCGCTTTAAAATTTTTCCGTAAAGTGGGTGTCTAACCTTTCTTTCAACTTTAACTGTTATGGTTTTATCTGCTTTATCAGATATAACGACTCCAGTTAGCAGTCTTGGATTTGAAGATGTCATTATTTAACTTCCTTATTCATAGTCTCTGTAATCAGAGTTTTAATTCTTGCTATCTTTCTTCTTGTATTTTTAAGAAGATTAGTTTCGTTTAACTGTCCAGTTTTATGCTTAATTCTCATCGTAAACTGCTCTGCTCTAACAGATGCTAGCTCTTGATTTAGTTGATCTAAATCTTTTTTTCTTAAATCTATTAGTTCTTTACTCATTGCTATTAATCCTTTTTCAAGAAACGGGTTTTAACTGGTAATTTAGCAGATGCTAATTTAAAAGCTTCTCTTGCTAACTCTTCAGATACTCCGGCCATTTCAAACATTACTTTTCCAGGCTGAACTAATGCAACCCAGTACTCTACGTTACCTTTACCTTTACCCATTCTTACTTCTAGTGGCTTCTTTGTTATAGGTTTGTCAGGGAATAATCTTACCCAGATATTACCGCCCCTTTTTATGTGTCTTGTCATTGCACGCCTAGCAGCCTCAATTTGTCGAGCTGTAATACGGCCTCTATCAAGAGCAACTAATCCAAATCTGCCAAATGCAACAGTATTTCCATTTTGAGCCAGGCCTCTATTTCGGCCTTTGTGCATTTTTCTAAATTTTGTTTGTTTTGGTTGTAACATAATATTTAAACTTTATTTAACTTCTTCTTTAAATGGATCACCCATTATTTCGCCTTTGAATACCCAAACCTTAACTCCAATAATTCCATATGTAGTTAAAGCCTCAGCAGTTCCATAATCGATATCAGCTCTTAATGTATGAAGAGGCACTCTGCCTTCTCTATACCATTCTGTTCTAGCAATCTCAGCACCATTTAATCTTCCTGAGACTTCAATTCTGACGCCTTTAGCGCTTTGTCTTAACGCACTTTGAACAGTTCTCTTCATAGCTCTTCTAAACATAACTCTTCTTTCAAGTTGCTGTGCAACACCTTCTGCTAATATTTGAGCATCTAAATCTGGCTTTTTAATTTCTTTTATATTTATTTGAGTTGGCTGACCTACTATTTTTTGGACAGCTTTTTTGAGGTTCTCTATTTCTTCGCCTCTTTTTCCAATAATAATTCCGGGGCGAGAAGTGTGAATAAAGACTACAAAGTTATCAGCAGATCTTTCAAGCTCAATTTTGCTTACTGATGAAAATTTTAGTTTCTTTTTAAAATACTCTCGAACTTTAAGGTCTTGAACTAAATTTTTAGGAAAATCTTTTCCTTTAGCATACCAATTTGCATTGTGCTTCTTAACAACTCCTAATCTAAAACCATTTGGGTGAACTTTTTGTCCCATTATTTCTCCTGATCAGTAAGTATGATTTCAATATGGCATGTTGGTTTTAACACCCTATCAGCTCTGCCTCTTGCTCTTGGCTTCATACGTTTTAATCTCATGCCTTGATTTACAATTATTGACTTAATAACTAATAGATCTATATCAGCTTTCTCATTATTTTCAGCATTTGCAATGGCTGATTCCAGTAATTTTTTAATGACAGCAGAACCTTTTTGTTTATCAAACATTAAAAAGTCCATAGCATTTTGAACAGATTTGCCTCTTACCGCATTAGCTACTAGTCCTGCTTTCTGAGGAGATAATCTAGTTCCTTTAAGGTATGCTCTTGTTTCCATTATTTACTCTTCCTATCGCCTGAATGCATTTTAAATGTTCTTGTGATGGCAAATTCACCAAGTTTATGACCTACCATATCTTCATTAATATAGACGGGCACATGTTGTCTTCCGTTATGAACTGCAATAGTTAATCCAACCATAGAAGGCATTACCATAGATCTTCTGGACCAAGTTTTTATTGGCCTTTTATCATTAGAAGCATTAGCTGCGTCAACTTTCTTTTCTAAAGAAAGATCGATGAATGGTCCTTTTTTAAGTGATCTTGGCATATGTTACTTCCTGGTTCCTTTTCTTCTAATGATCAGGTCATTAGTTCTCTTATTTTTTCTAGTTTTATAGCCTTTAGTCGGAACACCCCAAGGAGTAGAAGGATGTCTTCCACCTGAAGTTCTTCCTTCACCACCACCATG
>CAZJJG010000015.1:0-30604 GCA_964546275.1 uncultured Gammaproteobacteria bacterium | reverse complement strand
TCCCAGAGACTTTATGTCTCCTAAAGAGTCGTCATAGACTATGACGTTGATAGGCTAGATGTGTAAGCGTTGCGAGACGTTGAGCTAACTAGTACTAATAACTCGTGAGGCTTGATCATGTAACCTTAAGAAAGGAACATGTTTGAGAGTAACAATAAAATATTTTTAATATTTGTAGTGAAATAATTACATACCAGTCTGCCTGATGACAATAGCGGTTTGGAACCACCTGATCCCATCTCGAACTCAGAAGTGAAACGAACCTACGCCAATGGTAGTGCAGGGTCTCCCTGTGTGAGAGTAGGAAATTGTCAGGCTTTAATTTTAGAGCCCGCTATACGCGGGCTTTTTTTTGTCTTAAATAATTTACAATGTTGAATATAGTGTAAGATTTTATTATGGAAACTAATATGATTATAGGCTTAACAGGCGGAATAGGATCAGGTAAGTCTGCAGTGGGAAATGAGTTTGAAAAACTAGGTATCACAGTTATAGATGCAGATTTTATTGCTAAAGATGCAGCCTCTAAAAACTCTAATGCTTATTTTAAAATAATTGATCATTTTGGAACTAAAATACTAGATGAGTTTAAGAATATAAATAGAAAACTATTAAGAGAGATCATTTTTAATGATAACTCACAAAAAAAAGTTTTAGAAAGCTTTCTCCATCCTGTAATTAGAGACAACATGAGTAAATCTATTTTTGCTTCAAAATCACAGTACACAATTATTATGGTTCCACTTATATATGAAACTCAATCTATGGATCAATACGAAAGAATCTTAGTTATTGATTGTAGTGAGCAGTTACAAATATCTCGAGCTAGTAATCGTGATAATTCTAATCCAGCTGAAATAAGTAAAATATTGGCTTCACAAGCAACTAGAGAGCAACGCCTTAGTATTGCAGATGATGTCATTACTAATGAATCTTCTCTAACATCTCTTCAGCAACAAGTAGCTAAAACACATAACTTTTATTTGGAAATCACTAATGAACGAATGTCCTAATTGTAATAAAAAAATTGATTTAACTAATAAGAATGTCTTTAGACCATTTTGTTCTGAAAGATGTAAATTAATTGATTTTGGTTCTTGGGCTGGCGAAGAAAATGTAGTTTCTAGGCCTATTGATTCTGAAGATTTCTATGAGGAATAGAGTTTAATTACTTTCCGTGACATTGTTTATACTTCTTTCCTGAATCACACCAGCACGGATCATTTCTTCCAATTTTTGGCTCATCTCTTTTGATAGTTTGAGTTCCTTCTGATGGGATTTGTGAATTATCATCAGAACTAAAATCTTCTTTTTTCATCTCTAATTCATTACTCTCATTACTATTATCTGAATTTTTTATGTTTTTAACATCATCCGGTGAATTTATCTGGAGGGTGAAAAGTATTCTTACAGTTTCTTTATTAATTTGATCCAACATTTCTTCAAACATTGCATAAGCTTCTCTTTTATATTCATTCTTAGGGTTTTTTTGAGCATAAGCTCTCAGTCCTATACTCTGTCTCAAGTGATCAATTTCTGCTAGATGTTCTTTCCAATGGACATCTAGAATTTGAAGCATTACTTGTTTTTCTAGCATTAATTTAGTGTCTGCTAATTTTACATATTTTTCTTTATAAAATTCCTGAGCATCATTAGAAATGATTTCAGCAATTGTTTCAGGTAACAAAGATTTATCTTTTTGAACTTTATTATAAATATCTGAATTCATTCCAAAATCTTCTAATAATTGCTCTTCTAATTCCTTAACCTGCCATTGTGACTCTATAGATTCAATAGGAATATAAACATTAGCTGCTGATGTAAATTCTTGATCAATTAACTCATAAATAGTTTCACTAATATCAGACTCTTCTAGAAGCTGGTTGCGTAATGAATATATAGCTTGCCTCTGATCATTAGCAACATCATCATATTCAAGAAGATTTTTTCTTATATCAAAATTTCTACTCTCAATTCTTCTTTGAGCATTCTCTATACCTCTTGATAACATTCTATGTTCAATATGATCTTCTCCTAAACCAACTCTTTCGAAGAGAGCTCTTCTACTATCAGAGATAAACAACCTTAAAAGATCGTCATCTAGAGATAAAAAGAATTGAGAATATCCTGGATCACCCTGTCTTCCAGATCTACCTCTTAGCTGATTATCAATCCTTCTTGATTCATGCCTCTCAGTTCCTAGAATGTGTAAACCTCCAGCATCAAGAACATTTTTATTCTTACTCTCCCAATCAGCATCATCATCTAATTTTTTACCACCTAGAACTATATCTGTTCCTCTTCCAGCCATATTGGTTGCAATAGTAACCATTCCAGCCTTGCCTGCATTAGCAATAATTTCTGCTTCTTTTTCATGATGCTTTGCATTTAGAATCTGGTGAGGAATTTTTCTTGTTTTTAATAACTCAGAAACTTCTTCAGAAGATTCCACTGATGCAGTTCCAACTAGAATAGGAGCCATTTTTGTTCGTAAAGATTCAATCTCATTAATTAAAGCTTTATATTTTGAAGCTTTAGTAAGAAAAACTAGATCATTCTTATCATCTCTTACCATTGGTTTATTTGTAGGAATAATTATTACATCTAGGCCGTAAATCTCTTTAAATTCCAGCGCCTCAGTATCAGCTGTTCCAGTCATTCCTGATAGAGTTTTAAATAATCTAAAAAAGTTTTGAAAAGTTGTTGATGCTAAGGTTTGTGACTCTCTTTGAATTGGCACATTTTCTTTACATTCTAAAGCTTGATGAACACCTTCAGACATTCGCCTGCCACTCATGGTCCTCCCAGTATGTTCATCAATTAGTAACACTTCATTATTTCTTACTAGGTAGTGAACATTCTTATCAAATATAAATGTAGCTCTTAGAGTTGCTTGAACAAAACGCATAATTTTTAAATTAGATACAGAGTAGAGCCCATCTGATTGAGCTAAAACTCCTAAAGATTCTAACTCAGCTTCTACTAAGATATACCCATCATCTGTGAGCTCTATAGATCTATTCTTTTCATCAATAATGTAATGTCCGCGCTCATGATCTTTTAAAGGCTCTTCTTCTGTTTCCTCTCTTGATTGCCTTTGAAGTTTCGGAATAATTTTTTTAATCTGTTTGTATAGATCTGAGCTTTCATTTGATGGACCAGATATAATCAGAGGAGTTCTTGCTTCATCAATCAAGATGGAGTCAACTTCATCAATAATTGCAAAATCTAAAGAACATTGAGCTCTATCTTCTACACTTAGAGCCATATTATCGCGAAGATAATCAAAACCTAATTCATTATTTGTTGCATAAATAATATCTGCTTTATAAGCACTTATTTTATCTTCGGTTGACTGGCCAGAGTAGACTGTGCCAACAGTTAAGCCTAAGAATTCATAGACTGGGCGCATCCATTCTGCATCTCTTGTTGCTAGATAATCATTAACAGTAACAAGTACAACTTTATTATTTATACTTGCATTCAAAAATGCAGGCAAGGTAGCTACTAGAGTCTTACCTTCTCCTGTTTTCATTTCTGCAATATTACCTTCAGCTAAAGATATTCCTCCAAAAAGCTGAGAATCAAAATGTCTTAGGCCTAAAGTTCGAACGCTAGCTTCTCTAACAGCAGCATATGCAAGGGGTAATATGGAATTGATATCTTTGTTTTTCTGATATTTATTATTTAGATCCTCTTTAAGATTAAGAAAATAAACATCTTCCTTATCAGACATTTCATCAGCATAGCCATTAATGCTATCAACAAGGTGCTGCATCTTTTTGATAGTTCTATCATTGCTAGATCCAAAGATTTTTGAAAATATATTAAGCATTAAATAATTTAGTTTTGAAAATTCCTATCTTCTGTATTATGACGCAGTATTTTAAGTAATATCACCAAATGGCGGTCTTACATATGAAATGGGGGCATTATCTAGATTTTCAAACCCTACTATTTCATAAGCTTCTTCTGATTCAATAATTTTTCTTAAAAGTTGATTATTTAATGCATGTCCAGACTTGTATCCTGAAAATTCTCCAATTAAATTGCCACCAAGCAGATAAAGATCGCCAATAGCATCAAGCATCTTATGCTTTACTATCTCATCATTAAACCTTAAGCCTTCTTCATTAATAATTTCATTTTTACCAAAAGCAATTGCGTTAGCTACACTTGCTCCAAGTGCAAGATTCCTAGATTTTAATTCATCCATTTCATCCATATTGCCAAATGTTCTAGCTCTGCATACCTCTTTAACAAAAGATGTAGATGAAAAATCTATTACAGATTCTGATGGAAGAGTTTTATGAACAGGATGATCAAAATCAACTTTAAATGAAACTTTGAAGCCATCAAAAGGCTTAATGGTTGCAAAAGCATCATCTCTTTTCGAAGTTACTTCTTTTTTAACTTTGATAAATTTTTTCATACCTTCTTGCTCTTGAAGACCGGCTGACTGAAGTAAAAAAACAAAAGGCCCAGCGCTACCGTCCATAATAGGGACTTCTGGACCATCTAATTTAATAATGCAATTATCTATTCCAAGCCCTGCAATGGCAGAGAGAAGATGTTCTATAGTATGAACTTTAATATCACCCTTTACCAAGGTTGTAGACATGCTAGTTTCACCAACATATTCAGCTAGAGCAGGGATTTCAATATCAGAATCAATATCAGTTCTTATGAATCTAATGCCTGAATTAACCTCTGCAGGCATCAACTCCATGTTAACTTTAATACCTGTATGCAAACCAACTCCGGTAGCTTTAATAGCATTTCTAAGGGTTCTTTGTTTAAGCATGTATCAAGTCTAATGTAATATTAATTCATATCAAGCTAATTCTTAGCTTGACTCCTTTGCCTAACGGCTTCATTTAAAATAACTCCAGTAGCAACTGATACATTTAAGCTTTTAAATTTTTTATTTCCACTAAGAGAAATTACGTTATCACATACCTCTAAGGTCTTTTGTCTTATACCTGCTTCTTCAGATCCCATAATCAACGCTGAAGCAATACTAAGATCTTCTTCATAATGAAACAAAGGAGCGTGCTCACTGAGCCCGAGTATTTGTATATCATTTATCTTTAAAAATTTAATGCAGTTAACCAAGTTAGTAACATGGAAAATATTTAAAACCTCAAAACCTCCAGCAGAGACTTTGTGAGCAATAGCATTAGTAGGAGCGCAATGATGTTTATTTATTATTACAGCATCGACTCCCGATACAGCTGCGGATCTAATACATGCGCCAAGATTTCTTGGATCAATAATATTATCAAGTATTAAGATAAGCGGAGACGGAGCATCCCTATTTTCAATTAATATTTTTAGATCTTGAAATGACGACTGAATCTCTTTCTTTATAGTTGCTTCAGGCTCTTGAGTTATTTTTTTTGATAATTCGTATGAAAGCCCCTTAGAATTTATTAAATTTTTCAATGACTCAATTCTCTCATCTTCTCTATTAGCAGGAAGGAGTATTTTCTTTATTTTTTCTGGATGATTCTCAAGAATACTTTCTATGCTGTGAAAGCCTATTCTTTGATCTAAGTTGCTTTGCTTCATTTACTAATAATAGATAAATTTATCTTTCTTTCATACGGAAGAACATTATTAATCTTTACTTTTATTTTTTGACCTTGTCTAAAAGTTCTACCGCTTGATTTTCCTTTGAGAACTCCGCTAATTTTATCAAAAATATATCTATCACCTGGCAAGTCTGAGACATGCACTAGCCCAGAAATATAAAAATTATCTATTTCTGCAAAAATTCCAAAATCTGTAACACCTACAATTATTGAATTAAATTCATCGCCGATATATTCTTTTAAATGATGACATATAAGTTGCTGAACAACAGTTCTGGAAGCTTTTTCAGCTCGCCTCTCTAAATCTGAAAGTTCACAACAATCTAATTCTATCTGCTCTTTGTTGGGAAGATTTGCATCTATTTTCTTATATAGTTTATTTTTAATTAGCCTATGAACCATAAGGTCAGGATATCTTCTTATAGGAGATGTAAAGTGAGCATATTGCTTTAACTGCAGACCAAAATGACCTATATCTTCAGTTGAATATTCTGCTCTCTGAAGACTTTGAAGGACTAAGGTTTGAAGAGATTTTTTTAAATCATGCTCTTTAGAAAATTCTAAGCACTGATTAATTATTTCTAACGGATCTTTCTTTGATTTGGTTGTAAGCCCTTTTGCTGCAAAAAAGTTTTTTAATGCATCAATTTTAATATCTTCAGGCTCTTCATGGATTCTATAAACCCCAAACCCATAATGTTTTTTCATATATTTAGCTGCACATATATTTGCAGCTAGCATGGATTCTTCAATCATTAGATGTGAAAATAGCCTTTTCGAAGTGACAATCTTTATAACATTACCTGAATTATCTAGATTAAGAATAGGCTCATCAGAATCAATCTCTAGAGCTTGTCTTTCCGTCCTCCTTCTTAATAAAACTTTTGTTAAGTTTTTTAATGCATGAACAGACCTTTGAATAGGTTCTGATAAAACAGCTTTTTTATTAATGACTTCATCTATTGATTGATAGGTTGCCCTTAATTGAGATTTAATAGCAGCCTCAAGGAATTCATAGCTTTCAATGTTTCCGTTATCAGCAAATACCATTTTGCAAACTAAAACATTTCTTATCTCATCAGGAACTAATGAGCATAGATTATTGGAGATTTCTTCTGGAAGCATTGGAATAACTTTAGCTGGAAAGTATATTGACGTTCCTCTGTCCCGAGCCTCATTATCAAGATTAGAACCTAACTTAACGATATCAGCAACATCTGCAATTGCGACACTTAAGACTGTTTGACTTCCTTTATGTTCACACAAAATAGCATCATCAAAATCTTTTGCATCAGAACCGTCGATAGTTATAAAAGGTTTATCAGTTAAATCTTTTCTGCGTGAATCTTTAGATAAATTTATTCCTTTTAATTCATGTTGAACAGACTTAGACCATTCATGATTAATATTATTCTCAAATAAAATTTGTTCAATTGCTTCATCGTGGATATTCATTATTGGAGTGTAGTTTAATACAAATTAAAAGCTAGAAATTTAGCTGGATACTTAAATTGATTAGCCTGCCTCTTGCATCATGAACGTTTGGATCAAAACTAAAATCCGGTGCGTTATATAACCTTGGTGCCTTTTTATCAAAAATGTTTATAACATTAATTCCAAGAACCATATTATATGCATTTGCTTGAAAATATTGCTCTACTCCTATATCAACCATCATCGAATCATCCACTTTGTCTGTATACCCTAATGCAGCATGAGAGCTTGTAATAGGAGTTTTATTTTTATATCCACTAATATACCTTGTAATCAAATTAACTTTTGTTTGCATTTTTTCCCATGTTAAAAATGAATTAATTTTATATTTGGGTATAGAGTGCATATGTGCATTATAGTTGTAATACCCAACTCTATTAACCATAGAGCCAGTATCTTTATCTGGCGTGAGATAATCCAAAAAGCTAGTCCCTTGGATTTTATATCTCAAACTGCCTAATTCTTTAAAATCATAATATGTCTCAAAAGATGTATCTATACCATTCACTTTAGATTGCTCTTCATTGAAAAATGATGTGTGAACTCCAACGATATAACCTTCATCATTTCTAATTATATCTTGACTATCTGCCTCCAAAGAGGCTTTTACAGAACCATTTTCAAGCTCAATCCTATTTTTATAATCTATAGTCCAATAATCCAAAGTAAGTTTAGAATTACTATGTAATTTCCAAATCATTCCAATATTTGAGTTATTAGCTGTAGCAGGCTTTAAATTCGGGTTGCCTATCTGAATAACTCTGGCTTTATCTGAAAAGTCTGCTCCCCTAATTGTTCCCAGCAATATTTCAGATGCAAATAATTGTGCCATTGATGGAGCTGCAAAAGATGAGCCAGCAGATGCTCTAAAAACTAGCGAGTCATTCAGTGAATATTTAAAAGATATTTTAGGATCAAAAGAGGATGATGATCCAATTTTCTCATATCTCGAAGCGAATCTTATATCAAAATTACTATTTACGTTTTTATTGAATTCAGCAAATAATGCTTTTTTATTTCGTGATTCAGATATGCTCTTACCGCCACCTAAAAATAATAAATCTGCTGATTTAATCAAATAACCATTCTCATCAAATGATGCAGAGCTTGATGAGTCATATTTAATTGAAATCTTATCTTGACTAAATTGGATACCAAATGCAGATTCCATATCTAGAATTTTTGTATGCAAAATTGCATCCATAACACCCAATCCCCCAGTTCGTTTAGATCTTTCTGAACCAGAAATATATTCAATTAAGGCAGGATCATGGTTTGAAATATCAAAAATATTCCAAGCTAAATTTCCATCAGGACCACCATTCCCATTTAAAGCATCCTCAAACCTTGAGTCAATTGTATCTGGTCTATTATGAATATTTGAGTGTTTTGAATTAGTAAATGAAACTTCTATATCTGATATTTCATTAATATCGAAATTGATAACATGGCTTAAGTGGTGCTGAGAGATATCTTTAGGTGAGTTTGGAGATGAATAGGCTGAACCCAAAGGGCGACCATACCAAGTTACCGGAACATTAAATGGGCTTCCGCCAATACCAGGCAGTATTTTTCTTGATAAAAAAGACAATGCTGGGTAAGAGGGGGATTGTGGATTATCTTTAACTGATACATTGGTATAAATTAAAGTTGTCTTAGATTCATAGGATTTAGCATTAAATTTATAACTTAAATAGCTTTTTATATGCTCCTCTGTATTAATAATATTAAATCTTTCACCATAAAGAAATTTGCAAAAAGGCTCAGCTATAATTCCTCCATTATCCTCACAATTTGGGTCAGCAACCCATTGATTCTGTGTATATGAGCCTTGATATAGACCAGAATTAATGACGTCATCAGCACTCACTTTAAATGAATTGCCTAAAGTACTTAATCCAAGTTCAGCAATGCCAGGAATTTCAGATGCATTAAGAGGACTTCTATCTAAATAATTAAATGCAATAACCAAGTTAGAATTTTCATTTTTTTTACCAAATAAAATACCCAATGATGAATCTGTTTGATTGTAATTAGTTGTCTGCTGTTGATCTAAATTTAATTTAAGCCCTTCAAAATTATCTTGTGTTAAAAAGTTTACAACTCCAGATATCGCATCAGAGCCATATGCAGAAGTCGCTCCTTCTTTTAAGATCTGAATTTGTTTTAAAGCTATTTGAGGAATGATATTAATATCAACATAGCCTTCGCCCTCATTAGATGTTGTTCCGGCTGAAGTTTGTTTTTTACTATTAATTAATACCAAGGTAGAAGCATGATCTAAACCCCTAAGCGTTATAGAAGTCATACCCTGATCAGTTCCATCTAATGCATTTGTTTGAAATTGCGATCCGGTGGATGAGGCAATATATTTTGATATCTCGCCAATTGTTAATATCTTTAAATTATCAAGATCTTCTTGGTTAATAATTTCTACAGGAGAAGAGTCTTCTGCCAGGTTATTCAATATCGAGCCTGTTGTAATTATTTCTTCAATTTGCGTGTCAGCAATTAAAGCTAAATTTAAAAAACAGGATATTAAAAGTGGTATTTTAAGTTTCATAGAAGAATAGAGAGATCTGTTTAAAATCGGTTAATTATTTTCTTAACTTTTTAAGAAATTTATATTTACTCATGTTAGCAAAGAATGCTCTTGTTATGTATGCTAATAAAATGAAAATAAATCTTTTATCTGCTTTTGGTGCATTTCTTTGCATTACTGCGCTTGCTTACCTTAATGGTTTGCAAGGAGGAAGCTTATGGCTCATCCCGCCATTTGGTGCGAGTATGGTTTTAGTTATGGCTGTTCATGAAAGTCCATTAGCACATCCAAAGAATATACTCTTTGGACATATTTTCTCAGCTTTATCTGGAGTATTGGTTTATATGTTATTTGGTTATTCACCTGTAAGTATAGGAATAGCAGTTGCACTTGCAATTTTTGTCATGATGACAACAAAAACAGTACATCCTCCAGCTGGAGCTAATCCGATTATTGCAGTCGTTGGAGCAAAAGGTTTAACCTTTGTTCTTATGCCGGTTGCCATAGGCGCATCCTTTATAGTTCTTTTTGCTATTATTTATAATAGATTGCTCAAGAGGAAATATTTTACTTTTAAAGATTGGAATCAGCTTTTAAATTCTAAGTAATAATTTAAAGAATGGTGCCGGCACCAAGAGTCGAACTCGGGACCTACTGATTACAAATCAGTTGCTCTACCAACTGAGCTATACCGGCAAAGGAAAACATTATATACAAATTAATTATTTGGGAAAGGGCAATTTGTTCCACCAAGTCCACAGTAGCCATTTGGATTCTTTGCTAAATACTGCTGGTGATATTCTTCAGCTAAGAAATATTCATTAAATATTTTAATTTCTGTAGTTATCTTTCCAAAATTAGCAGCCTCTAATGAAGCTTGATACTTTTCTTGAGTAATTTTTGCTAGCGATAAATCATCTTCATCGCAGCAAAATATTACAGATCTATATTGTGTTCCTCTATCATTCCCTTGACGGTTTCCTTGAGTTGGATCATGACACTCCCAAAATTTAGATAAAATATTCTCAAGAGAAATTTTTAATGAATCATAAGAGACTTTAACAACTTCAACATGCCCGGTTTCTTCATAGCATACTTGCTCATATGTTGGATTTGGAGAAAGACCTCCGGCATATCCAACCGAGGTAAGCCATACATCAGATAATTCCCAGAATTTTCTCTCTACACCCCAAAAGCAGCCAGCACCTAAAATTATAGATTTATAGCCCTCTGGTAACTCGGCATTAAGATCTATATTTGAAATGTAATGATTCATAATTAATATATCCCCTCGATCGATATTTCACCAAATGCATATTCTTTTATTTCTTTATTAACTTTAAGCAAGAGGGCGCCTTTATTATTTATCCCTATAAAAATACCTTCATCAATAACCACATTATTATTTTTTATCAAGATATTTTTATTTAAATGAACACAACTTAAATTCCATAAGTCTTGCCAATTAGATAAACCTCCATCAATAAAGTCATAAAAACCTTTGATTATATTATTAATAATATCATCACGAGCTGAAGATGAGTTAAATGAACTCAAGTCTCCCCACCATGGCTCTTTTTCACTTAAAGCTAAATTAATACCAATACCCACTATAGTTTTAATTTTATTTCCCTGAATATCTCTTTCCACAAGAATCCCACCAATTTTTTTATTTTTAAAAATAAGATCATTTGGCCACTTCAACTTAATATCTTCTATTCCAAGCGCACTACAAATTGCCAATCTGGCTATAACTCCAGCAACCAAACTGGTTGGAGTTTCTATATTTTTTTCTAGATATGCTATAGAGAAGCTAATATTTCCTGGAGGGCTTGACCATTTTTTGCCTTGCCTACCTCTGCCTCTTGTCTGAATATCAGATGCAATGGCAAGAAACTCTCTATTTATTTGACCTTCTTTACATAAATCATTTGTAGACCCTGTAGATATATGCAAATCAAGTTCTAGCCTAGATTCATCAAGATCTGAAAGTATTTTCTTCCTGTTAAAAATATCAAGCTCCTAAAAATATGTATTGACTTAAAATCATTCTAGAATAAAAATAGCTATCTTGAAATGGAGAGGTGGGTGAGTGGTTAATACCAGCAGACTGTAAATCTGCCGCTTCGGCTACGTAGGTTCGAATCCTACCCTCTCCACCATTTATATACTACCCAAAATAAGCCTTAAACACTGCGTTTTTTTTCTTTTAAAAAAGGGTTGAGTTTGTATCTTTTTAAGGGGATAATACGCCACCTTAATTTTGGTTGCACAGGGTCGGGCTCATATAGCTCAGTCGGTAGAGCACTTGCTTGGTAAGTAAGAGGTCACCGGTTCAAGTCCGGTTATGAGCTCCAAAGTTACTAAAATTTTTAAACCAGAGAGGCATAAGAAAATGGCTAGAGAAAAATTCGAAAGAACGTTACCCCACATTAACGTGGGAACTATTGGTCACGTTGATCATGGAAAAACAACATTAACTGCTGCGCTTACTAAGGTATGTGCTGAAGTATATGGCGGCGAAGCTGTTGCATTTGATGGAATTGATAATGCACCTGAAGAGAGAGAAAGAGGAATTACTATTGCTACATCTCATGTTGAGTATGTATCTACTGTAAGACACTATGCTCACGTTGACTGTCCAGGTCATGCCGACTACGTTAAAAACATGATTACTGGTGCTGCACAAATGGATGGCGCTATTCTTGTTGTTAGTGCTGCTGATGGTCCAATGCCTCAAACTAGAGAGCATATCTTACTTGCAAGACAAGTTGGTGTTCCTCATATAGTAGTATTCATGAACAAAGCAGATCAAAATGATGATCCTGAAATGATTGAATTAGTTGAAATGGAAATAAGAGAACTTTTAAATGAATATGATTTCCCTGGAGATGATACGCCAATTATAGTTGGTAGTGCTCTTAAAGCCCTAGAAGGTGATACTTCTGAGATTGGTGTTCCAGCTGTTCAAAAACTTGTTGAAACTATTGATACATTTATACCAGAGCCTGACAGAGCAGTTGATCTTCCTTTCTTGATGCCTATTGAAGATGTATTTACTATATCTGGAAGAGGTACTGTAGTAACTGGAAGAATCGAAAGAGGTATCGTTAATACAGGAGATCCATTAGAAATTGTTGGAATAACTGAAGCGACTACCGATACAACTTGTACTGGTGTTGAAATGTTTAGAAAATCTTTAGACGAAGGAAGAGCTGGTGAAAACTGTGGAGTTCTTTTAAGAGGTGTTGAAAGAAGTGCTGTTGAAAGAGGACAAGTTCTTGCTAAACCTAAGTCAATCAATCCTCATACAGAATTTGAGGCTGAAATATATGTATTAAGTAAAGATGAGGGTGGTAGACATACACCTTTCTTTGCAAACTATAGACCTCAATTCTACTTTAGAACTACTGACGTAACAGGTGCTTGTGCACTTCCAGATGGAGTTGAAATGGTAATGCCAGGTGATAACATCAAGATAACTGTTACTCTAATTGCTCCTATAGCAATGGAAGAGGGTTTAAAGTTTGCGATTAGAGAAGGCGGCAGAACAGTAGGTGCTGGTGTCGTTGCGAAGATAATTAAATAACACTTTTAGATATTAATAGCCGAGGCCTAGTGCCTCGGCTTATTTGTCTCTGAGAAATATGAAAATAGTTTATAGGCCAGTAGCTCAATTGGTAGAGCGGCGGTCTCCAAAACCGGAGGTTGGGGGTTCGAGACCCTCCTGGCCTGCCATTAACATGCTGGTAGAGTAGGAATTATGACTAAAGAATCAGCTTCAAAATTGTTTGATAGACTAAAGTGGTTAATTGCTTTAGCTATTTTTGGTACAGCGGTTGTTGGCAATAGCTATTTTTCTGATATTGGATTCCTTTATAGAGTCCTTGGTGTTGTTTTCTTGTTTGGTGTAGGGCTAGGATTTTTAGCTTTTACAT
Organism: uncultured Gammaproteobacteria bacterium; assembly: GCA_964546275.1. Lineage (GTDB taxonomy): Bacteria > Pseudomonadota > Gammaproteobacteria > Magnimaribacterales > D2472 > MED-G78. Next base: position 17,036 of record CAZJJG010000015.1, on the reverse strand, counting down.
CTTTTGGCTCCAATTCAATTAAATTGATGAGAGAGTCTAGAACAGAAATAAGAAGAGTTGTTTGGCCAACTAGAGCTGAAACTACTCAAACTTTTGCGATAGTTTTTGGGGCCATCGTTGTTCTATGTTTGTTTTTTTGGGGATTAGAATCGTTGTTAAGTTTAATTTTTAAATTAATTTTAGGATAAATAAATGGATTGGTTCGTTATACAAGCATATTCAGGATACGAAGTTAAAGTTAAAGCAGCTTTAGAAGAGAAGATCCTGCTAGAAGGTCTTGGCGATAAATTTGGTGAAATACTCGTTCCTACTGAACAAATTGTTGAATTAAGAGGTGGCGCAAAAAAAACAACTGAGAGAAAATTCTTTCCTGGCTATGTTCTGATTCAGATGGAACTTGAGGATGATACTTGGCAGCTTGTTAAGCAGACTCCTAGAGTATCTGGTTTCATAGGTGGTACTAAAGAGAAGCCACTCCCAATTTCTGAAGATGATCTTAATAATATTATAAATAGAATAGAGGTAGGCGAAGATGCGCCTGCACCAAAAACCATATACGAACCTGGTGAAGTAATTAGAGTTTGTGATGGCCCATTCAATGATTTCAATGGTGTTGTTGAGGATGTTGACTACGAAAGAAATTCAGTAAAAGTTGCTGTTCAAATTCTTGGAAGATCGACACCTGTTCAACTTAACTTCATGCAAATAGAGAAAACTTAATGGCTAAAAAAATTGCACAAATTCTAAAATTACAAATACCTGCAGGTGCAGCTAATCCAAGTCCTCCAGTAGGGCCTGCATTAGGACAAGCAGGAGTCAACATAATGGACTTTTGTAATGCTTTTAATGCACAAACTCAAAATTCTGAGAAGGGCCTACCTCTTCCAGTAGTTATTAGCGTCTTTGAAGACAAATCATTTACTTTTATTGTAAAAACTCCACCAGCTGCTGTACTTATAAAAAAAGCACTAAATATTACTAAAGGAAGCGGCGAACCAAATAAAGAAAAAGTTGGCAAGATCTCAAGAAAACAATTAGAAGAGATTGCAAAATTAAAAGAGCCGGATTTGAATGCTAATGATATTGATAATGCTGTAAAAATTATTGCCGGTACTGCAAGAAGTATGGGTGTAGAGGTGGAACTATAGTGAGTAAAATTACAAAAAAAGATAAAATAATTGCTGAAAAATTAGATCCTGAAAAGACATACTCTATTGCTGAAGCAATGGAGATTCTGCAGTCTGTTAAATCTCCTAAATTTGAAGAATCTATCGATATAGCAATTAGACTTGGGGTTGATGCAGGTAAATCTGACCAGAACGTTAGAGGTGCGGTAACTTTACCAAATGCACTTGGGAAATCTGTAATTGTTGCTGTATTTGCTGACGGTGAAGCTGCAGAAGCAGCTAAAGCTGCAGGTGCTGAATTTGTTGGAATGGATGACCTTGCAGAAAAATTTACCAAAGAAGAAATTCAAGTAGATGTTGTTATATCAACACAAGCTGCAATGAAAGTTGTTGGAAAGCTCGGTCAGGTTCTTGGACCTAAAGGATTAATGCCAAATCCAAAAACTGGAACTGTATCAGACAATGTTGAAGAAGCAATTAAAAATGTAAAAGCTGGACAAGTAAGATTCAGAACAGATAAAAATGGAATAATACATGGCTGTATTGGTAAAGTATCTTTTGATGCGGATAAAATCCAATCTAATGCTACTGCGCTTTTAACAGAATTAAAAAAATTAAAACCACCTTCTTCAAAAGGTGTATTTATTGGCAATATTGCTTTAAGTAGCACTATGGGCCCAGGGGTTAAAATTAGTTCAGCTGAACTAGTATAAGTTTTAGAGCTTTGAAAGAAGCTCTAGATTGTTGCGATTTTCGCAGCCGTCAAAGACCGTAGGTGTCGAAAGACTTAATTTCCTACGTAGGTGGTGTTCAGATTGCGAATAGGCAGTTTGTCGCCGAAACGCCGAAAGGCAAATATAGGAGAATTGCTGTGGCATTAGCTAAAAGTGAAAAAGAAAGGATTGTAAATGAAGTGAAAGAAGTAGCTTCTTCTGCATCATCCTTGGTGATTTCAGACGCACGTGGTTTAAAAGTACCAGAACTGTCAGAAGTTAGACAAAAAGCAACTGAAGCCGGAGTTCACATTCAAGTTATCAAGAACTCACTTGCTAAATTAGCATTTGAGGGAACTGATTTTGGGTGTTCCGACGAAGTACTAACAGGGCCTTCCTTGTTTGCTTTCTCTTTTGATGAGCCAGGAGCAGCAGCTAAACTACTCAAAACATACGCTAAAAACTTTGATGCATTAGAGATCAAAGCTTTGGTTGTAGAGGGTCAGTTACTTGATGGAGCTCAGATAGATATCTTAGCTACATTACCATCAAGAGACGAGGCGTTGAGTCTTATAGCTTCGGTCTTGCAAGCCCCAGTTAGCAAATTTGCTACTTTATTAAATGAAGTACCAACCAAGCTCGCTAGAGTTTTATCAGCAGTTCATGACAACAAACAGGCATCTGCCTAAAAAAGGAGAATTAGAATGGCAACAAGTAAAGATGATATTTTAAAAGCGATAGAAGAAATGTCCGTAATGGACCTAGTTGATCTTATATCAGCAATAGAAGAGAAATTTGGAGTAACTGCAGCAGCAGCAGTTGCAGCTGCACCTGCAGCAGCAGCAGAAGCTGGAGAAGCAGCAGAAGAAAAGGACGCATTTGATGTTGTTCTTAACGCTGCTGGTGATCAGAAAGTCCAAGTTATTAAGGCTGTAAGAGCTATTACTGGTTTAGGCTTAAAAGAAGCTAAAGATCTAGTTGATGGCGCTCCAAACACTTTAAAAGAAGGTGTTAAGAAAGAAGAAGCTGAAGGAATGATAACTCAGCTAACTGAAGCAGGAGCATCAGCAGAACTTAAATAATTTCATTTATTAATAACATATATAAGGGCTCGTTTATGACATACAGTTATACCGAAAAAAAGAGAATAAGAAAGAATTTTGGAACTTTTACTAAGGTTATGGATCTACCTAATCTTATTGAAACACAGCTAGATTCTTATTCAGAATTTCTTCAATCAGATGTTAGTCTTGAAGCCAGAAAAAGGCAGGGACTTGAAGAGGTTTTTCAATCTTTATTTCCTATTACCAGTGTTTCAGGCAATGCAGCCCTTGAGTATGTTTCTTATGAAATAGGCAAAAATGTTTATGATGTTCAAGAGTGTCTTGTTCAAGGATTATCATATTCTGCCCCACTTAGAATTAAAGTTAAGTTAGTTTTATACGATCGTGAAACAAACTTTAAAGAAGTTAAGGATATTAAAGAAGGCGAAGTCTTTATGGGCGAAGTCCCTCTTATGACAGAGGATGGATCTTTTGTAATAAATGGAACTGAGAGAGTTGTTGTTGCTCAGTTACATAGATCACCTGGTGTATTTTTTGATCATGACAAAGGAAAAACTCACTCTTCTGGTAAAGTTTTATATTCAGCTAGAATTATTCCTTACAGAGGCTCATGGTTAGATTTTGAATTTGATCCTAAAGATGTTTTATTCTGTAGAATCGACAGAAGAAGAAAAATACCAGCAACTATAATGCTAAGAGCATTAGACATGGGCACTGAAGAAATTCTTTCTAATTTTTATGAAAATGATTCTTATGTTTTAGGTAATGATTCTGTAGTTTTAAAAGTAGTTCCTGAGAGACTCAGAGGCGAAACACTTACAGTTGCTATTAAACTGAAAAATAAAGTTTTTGTTGAAGCAGGAAAAAGAATTACTGCAAGACATGTTAGAGAAATGGAAAAAGGAAATCTAAGTGAACTTACTCTTCCAGAAGATTATTTATTAAATAAAGCAACAGCAAAAGACATATTTAATAAAGAAACAGGAGAAATACTTGTTTCGGCAAATACTCTTATTGATATAACTGTTCTTGAATTATTAAAAGAAAATAATGTTAAAGATTTTGAATGTTTATACATTAATGAGCTTGATAAAGGCCCATATATTTCTGACACACTGAGAACTGACCCAACTTCAAATAGATTAGAAGCTTTGGTAGAGATTTATAGAATGATGAGACCAGGCGAGCCACCTACAAAAGATTCAGCTGATACTTTATTCAATAATTTATTCTTTAATTCAGAGAGATATGACCTTTCTGAAGTTGGAAGAATGAAATTTAATAGAAGATTACATATAGATGAGGATAAAGAGAATCCAAATATTCTAGATAAAGCTGACATTATTGAAGTCATGAAGGGTATCGTTAATATTAGAGATGGCCATGATATTGTTGATGATATTGATCATCTTGGTAATAGAAGAGTTAGATCAGTTGGCGAGATGACTGCTAACCAGTTTAGGGTCGGTCTAATAAGAGTAGAGAGAGCAGTTCGAGAAAGATTAAGCATGGCTGAAGCGGATGAATTAGGACCACAAGATCTTATTAATGCAAAACCAGTTACTGCTGCTATTAAAGAATTTTTTGGATCAAGCCAATTATCTCAGTTTATGGATCAAAATAATCCATTGTCTGAAATTACACACAAAAGAAGAGTCTCAGCTCTAGGGCCTGGGGGTCTTACTAGAGAAAGAGCTGGATTTGAAGTTAGAGATGTCCATCCGACTCATTATGGAAGAGTATGTCCAATTGAGACACCTGAGGGACCAAATATTGGTCTAATTAACTCTTTTGCTTCGTATGCCAGAACTAATAATTATGGCTTTATAGAAACTCCATACAGAAAAGTAGTTGATGGAAAAGTTACAAATGATATTCTTTATCTATCTGCAATTGATGAGAGTCAGCATGTTATAGCTCAGGCTAATGTTGCTTTAGATAAAAATAACAGATTTACTGATGACCTAGTTGCTGTAAGGCACGCTAGCGAGTTTGAACTTATGTCTCCAGATAGAGTAGATCTAATGGATGTATCTCCTCAACAGGTTGTTTCTATAGCAGCCTCATTAATACCTTTTCTTGAACATGATGATGCTAACAGAGCTTTAATGGGCTCAAACATGCAACGTCAAGCAGTTCCTTGTTTAAGACCAGAGAAGCCTTTAGTTGGAACTGGTTTAGAATCAGTTGTAGCAAGAGATTCTGGTGTCTGCATAGTTTCAAAAACTAATGGAATAGTTGAGAATGTTGATGCAGCTAGAATAGTAGTAAGAGTGACTGATACTAAGCATAGTAATTCAGCAGTAGATGTATATAACTTAGTTAAATACACCAGATCTAATCAAAATACCTGTATCAATCAACGCCCAATAGTTAGAGTTGGTGACAAAGTTAAAGCTGGTGATGTTCTTGCAGATGGACCATCTATTGATAATGGAGAGTTAGCGCTAGGGCAAAATATCCGAATTGCATTTATGCCATGGAATGGATATAACTTTGAAGATTCAATCTTGATATCAGAAAAAGTTGCCAGAGAAGATAGATTTACTTCTATACATATTCAAGAATTGACTTGTATAGCTAGAGATACAAAACTTGGTTCAGAAGAAATTACATCTGATATTCCAAATGTAGGAGAGGGCTCCTTAGGAAAACTCGATGAATGTGGAATTGTTTATGTCGGAGCAGAAGTAGAACCTGGTGATATTTTAGTTGGAAAAATTACACCTAAAGGTGAAACTCAGCTGTCTCCTGAAGAAAAACTTTTACGTGCAATTTTTGGTGAAAAAGCATCAGATGTTAAAGATACTTCACTAAGAGCGCCGTCTAGCACCAAAGGAACAGTCATAGGCGTTGAAGTCTTTACTAGAGACGGAGTTGAAAAAGATGAAAGGACTCAAGCAATTGAAGAAGATCATTTATCCGAATCAAAAAAAGATGCAGATGATGAAACAAGAATTGTTCAAGAAGCTACTAAATTAAGACTTATAGAGATTCTTAAAAATAATAAAGTTGTCAAGGCAGCCGGTATGAAAAAAGGCGCTACGTTAGATTTAGAAAACCTAAGCGAACTTTCATTAGACGAACTTCTTGCAGTTAGAACTGATTCAGATTCTATAAATACTAGAGTTGAGGAAACTGAGAAAAACTTAAAACAATACCTTAAAGATATCAAAACAAGATTTGAAGAAAAAAGGGAAAAAATTATTAGAGGTCATGATTTAGCCCCTGGTGTTATCAAGATCGTAAAAGTTTATTTAGCTATTAAACGAAGAATTCAGCCTGGTGACAAGATGGCTGGAAGGCATGGTAATAAAGGTGTTATATCTGAAATTATGCCCGTTGAAGACATGCCGCATGATGAATTTGGTGTTCCTGTAGATGTTGTTCTTAATCCTTTAGGTGTTCCATCAAGAATGAATGTTGGACAGATTCTAGAAACACATATGGGTATGGCAGCTAAAGGTATTGGTGAAAAAATTGATGCCATGCTTAAAGAAAATGCTAAACCTGCAGAATTAAAAGAATATTTAGATAAGTTATATAATAAAAATGCAGCTAATAAAGAAGATCTAGATTCTTTCAATAACACAGAAATAGTTGAATTAGCTTCTAACCTAACAGCTGGACTACCTATTGCGACTCCTGTATTTGATGGGGCAAAAGAAAGTGAAATTAAAGATTTGCTTAAGCTTGCTGGTTTACCTGAATCAGGACAGTTCACTCTTTATGACGGAAGAACTGGTACAAAATTTGAAAGACCTGTAACAGTTGGCTATATGTATATCATCAAACTAAATCATTTGGTTGATGACAAAATGCATGCAAGATCAACTGGTTCATATAGTTTAGTTACTCAGCAACCACTTGGTGGAAAAGCTCAGTTTGGTGGCCAAAGATTCGGTGAGATGGAGGTCTGGGCACTTGAAGCATATGGAGCAGCTTATACACTTCAAGAAATGCTGACAGTAAAATCAGATGATGTGGCCGGAAGAACAAAAATGTATAAAAATATTGTTGATGGATCCTTCCAAATGGATGCAAATATACCTGAGTCATTTAATGTCCTTACCAAGGAAATTAAATCACTCGGCATTAACATTGAATTAGATTCAGACAACTAGGAGATAAAATTGAGAGACTTATTAAACCACCTAAAAACAGGTCAAGACGATTTTTCAACCATATCTGCTGGACTAGCGTCTCCGCAAATGATCAAATCTTGGTCTTTTGGGGAAGTAAAAAAACCTGAAACTATAAACTATAGAACTTTTAAGCCTGAAAGAGACGGACTCTTTTGCTCTAAAATTTTTGGACCTATAAAAGATTACGAGTGTATTTGTGGTAAATATAAGCGCATGAAACACAGGGGTGTTGTTTGTGAAAAGTGTGGTGTAGAAGTTACTCTTGCAAAAGTTAGAAGAGAAAGAATGGGGCATATTGATCTTGCCGCTCCTGTTGCTCACATATGGTTTCTAAAATCTCTTCCTTCAAGAATTGGATTACTTTTAGATATAACTCTTCGTGAAATTGAGAGAGTTTTATATTTTGAAAGTTACATAGTAACTGATCCAGGACTAACTGATTTAGAAAAAGGCCAAATTTTAACTGAAGAAGAATTTGTAGAAGCCTTTGATGAATATGGTGATGATTTTAGTGCTGATATGGGTGCTGAAGCTATTCAAGGACTTCTTCAAGATCTTGATATCTCAGATGAGATTAGAATTATTAGAGAGGAGATACCTCAAACTAATTCTGAAACTAAATTAAAAAAACTTTCCAAAAGACTTAAGCTTTTAGAAGCATTTAATGATTCTGGTAATAAGCCTGAATGGATGGTAATGACTGTTTTACCTGTCTTACCGCCAGATCTTAGACCTCTTGTCCCTCTTGAAGGTGGAAGATTTGCAACTTCTGATTTAAATGATTTATATAGAAGAGTTATTAACAGAAATAATCGACTTAAAAGGCTTCTTGAGCTAAGCGCACCAGATATTATTGTTAGAAATGAAAAAAGAATGCTCCAAGAATCTGTTGATGCTTTATTAGATAACGGAAGAAGAGGAAGAGTTATCACTGGAACAAATAAAAGACCTCTAAAATCCTTAGCAGATATGATTAAGGGCAAAGGTGGAAGATTCAGACAAAACTTATTAGGTAAAAGAGTTGATTACTCTGGAAGATCGGTGATTGTTTCTGGACCTAACTTAAAACTACATCAATGTGGATTACCTAAGAAAATGGCTCTTGAGCTATTTAAGCCTTTTGTTTATGGTCAGTTAGAGCAAAGAGAGCTAGCTACTACAATTAAAGCAGCAAAAAAACTTGTTGAAAGAGAGACTCCTGAGGTATGGGAAGTTCTTGAGGATGTTATCAGAGAGCATCCAGTTATGCTTAACAGAGCACCAACACTTCATAGATTAGGTCTTCAAGCTTTTGAACCTAAACTTATAGAAGGTAAAGCTATTCAATTACACCCATTAGTTTGTGTTGCTTTTAATGCTGACTTTGATGGTGATCAGATGGCTGTTCATGTTCCATTAACATTAGAGGCTCAACTTGAAGCCAGAGCTTTAATGATGTCAACTAATAATGTACTTTCTCCAGCTGACGGAGCTCCAATTATTAACCCTACTCAAGATATGATTCTAGGTCTTTACTACATGACTAGAGAGAAGGTAAATTCAAAAGGTGAAGGAAGAGTATTTAGTAATCCTGATGAGGTGTTTAGAGCCTTTGAAGCTGAGACAATTTCTTTACATGCAAAAATAAAATGTAGAATCACTAATGCAGAAAAAGGTACATATATTGAAGATACAACTGTAGGTAGAGTTCTTGCATGGAGAATCACACCTATTGAAGTTGGATTCGACAATATAAATAAAACTTTGAATAAGAAAACTGTTTCAAAATTAATCGACCTCTCATACAGAAAGGCTGGATTAAAGAAAACTGTTATTTTTGCAGATCAGTTAATGTATCTAGGTTTTGATTTCTCAACTAGATCCGGTTCTTCTATTGGAGTTAATGATTTTGTTATTCCTGAAGCTAAAGCAGCAATAGTAGAGGCTTCAGAAAAGCAAGTTAAAGCTATTGAAAAACAATTTGAATCTGGCTTAGTTACTAAAGGCGAAAGATATAACAAAGTTATTGATATTTGGTCGAGAGCAAATGAGCAAGTTGCAAAAGCCATGATGGAAAAAATTAGTACAGAAACTGTTAAAGATGCAGATGGCAACAGTGTTCAGCAAGATTCATTTAACTCTGTATATATTTATGCAGACTCAGGCGCAAGAGGATCACCTGCACAGATTAGACAGCTTTCAGGAATGAGAGGATTAATGTCTAAACCTGATGGATCAATTATTGAAACCCCAATTACTGCAAACTTTAGGGAAGGTTTATCTGTATTACAGTACTTTATTTCTACCCACGGTGCCAGAAAAGGTCTAGCTGATACTGCATTAAAAACTGCTAACTCTGGTTACTTAACAAGAAGACTTGTAGATGTATCTCAGGATTCTGTTGTAGTTATTGCAGATTGTGGAACTGAAGATTCAATTACTGTTACATCTATCATCGATGGTGGAGAAATCATTCAAGCTCTAACAGATAGAATACTTGGTAGAGTTATTGCAGAACCAATCTTAGATGCAGATGGAAAAGAGTTATTTGCAACAGGTACAATGCTTGATGAAGATTCTTTAGATAAAATAGAATCTTTAAACCTTGCAACATTAAAAGTTAGATCTCCTATGACTTGTGAAGCTCCTCATGGAGTCTGCTCATCATGTTACGGAAGAGATCTTGCTAGAGGACATCTAGTTCATAGAGGTGAAGCAGTAGGAGTAGTAGCTGCCCAGTCAATTGGAGAACCTGGAACTCAGTTAACTATGAGAACCTTCCATATTGGTGGTGCTGCTTCAAGCTCATCAGAAGATAATGCTATCTTTAATAAAAGCTCAGGAACTGTATCTTTTAGTGATGAAATGAAAACTGTTACTAATAAAGATAAGCTTCAAGTTGTTGTATCAAGAAATACCATATGCACTATGACAGACTCACAAGGAAAACTAGTTGAACAATACAAGGTTCCATATGGTGCTACATTAGAAGTAAAAAATAATACCACTCTAGAAGAGGGCACAAAAGTTGCTTCATGGGATCCTTATACAAGGCCTATTATTTCAGAAGTATCAGGTAAAGTTAGATTAGATGATATTGAAGGATTTGATGGAGTTACTGTTAGATCTCAAACTGACGAGCTAACTGGATTAAGTAGTGTGGAAGTAATTGATGTCTCAGAAAGACCTTCTGCTGGTAAAGAATTAGTGCCTTCAATTTCATTAGTGGATTCAAAAGGTAAACCAGTTCTTGTTGGAGATCATAAAGCTCCTGCTACCTACACATTGCCTGCAAATGCATTAGTTAACTTAGCTGCTGGACAAAGATTAACAGCTGGAGAAGTTCTTGCTCGTATACCTCTAGTGGCATCTAAAACAAAAGATATTACTGGTGGACTTCCTAGGGTTGCAGATCTGTTTGAAGCAAGAAAACCTAAAGATGCCTCAGTTTTATCTGAAGCAACTGGAATCATTTCATTTGGCAAAGAGACTAAAGGTAAAGTTAGATTAGTTATAACCCCTGATGGAGCTACTAAGAAGATACAAAATACTGAAATGTTAATACCAAAACATAGAACTTTATCAGTGTTTGAGGGTGAGAGAATTACCAAAGGAGATATCATCTCTGATGGACCATATAGCCCCCATGACATCTTAAGATTAAAAGGTGTACCTGAGCTTACTAACTTTATAGTTAATGAAATTCAAGGAGTTTATAGACTTCAAGGTGTTTCAATAAATGATAAGCATATTGAGACCATTCTTCGTCAAATGTTGAGAAAATCTTTGATAGTAGATGGTAATGATACGAAGTTTATTCAGGGTGATGTGGTTGATTATGCTCAAATGAAAGATGAGAACAAAAGAGTCTCAGATTCTGGAAATACTCCTGCTGAATATGAAAGAGTGTTATTAGGTATTACCAAAGCATCACTTTCAACTAATTCATTTATATCAGCTGCCTCATTCCAAGAGACTACAAGAGTCTTGACTGAAGCTGCGGTTACTGGAAAGAAAGATCATTTACGAGGATTGAAAGAAAATGTGGTTGTTGGAAGACTTGTCCCAGCTGGAACAGGTATGGAATTCCATGACAGACTTAAAAATAAAAAACAAACAGATCTTGAGGAATCAACTCTTTCTGCTGATGATATTGAAGCAGCATTAAGACAAGAACTTCAAGAAAGTGAGGAATAGTGTTGACCGTACCGACTCAGCTCTATAAAATCGCGCTCTAACTTAAATAAATATTATGGCAACAGTAAATCAATTAGTAAAAAAGTCTAGAAAACCTAAAATCAGAAAAACTGATGTACCTGCTCTTGAGGCTTGCCCTCAAAGAAGAGGTGTTTGCACTAGGGTTTATACAACAACTCCTAAGAAACCAAACTCAGCTTTAAGAAAAGTTTGCAGAGTAAGACTTACAAGTGGCTTTGAAGTCACTTCATACATTGGCGGAGAGGGCCATAACCTTCAAGAGCATTCACTTGTTCTTATTAGAGGGGGTAGAGTTAAAGATTTACCTGGTGTTAGATATCATACCGTTAGAGGGGCGTTAGATACATCTGGCGTAGCAAATAGAAAACAAAGACGCTCAAAATATGGCGCCAAAAAGGGTAAATAATTATGCCTAGAAGAAGAAGTCCCGAGAAAAGAAAAATATTACCAGATCCTAAGTATAAAGATATTATCTTAGCTAAGTTCATGAATAACCTCATGAAAGATGGTAAAAAATCAATTGCAGAAAAAATTGTATATGGAGCATTTGATAGAATTGTTGAAACTACCAAAGAAGATCCTTTAGAAATATTCATGAAAGCTTTGTATGAAGTAAGCCCTGTTGTTGAGGTTAAATCAAGAAGAGTTGGCGGAGCTAATTATCAGGTTCCTATTGAAGTTAGACCTTCAAGAAGACAAGCATTGGCTATGAGATGGATTGTTGATGCTGCAAGAAAAAGAAGTGAAAAATCAATGCACTTAAGATTGGCTGGCGAATTAACTGATGCATCCCAAAAGAAAGGCAACGCAGTTAGAAAAAGAGAAGATGTTCACAAACAAGCCGAAGCTAATAAAGCATTCTCTCACTTTAGATTTTAATCCTTAACCAAATATAAAATTATGGCAAGAGAAATTGTTTTAAACAGATATCGTAATGTTGGTATTTGTGCTCACGTAGATGCTGGTAAAACGACTACAACCGAAAGAGTTCTATTTTACACAGGACTATCTCATAAAATTGGTGAAGTTCATGATGGTGCTGCTGTTATGGATTGGATGGAGCAAGAACAAGAAAGAGGAATAACGATTACCTCTGCTGCGACAACATGTTTTTGGAGCGGAATGGAACAACAATTCCCTCAACATAGAGTTAATATTATTGATACTCCTGGTCACGTTGATTTTACTATTGAAGTTGAAAGATCATTAAGAGTTCTAGATGGAGCCGTTGTAGTTTTTTGTGCAACATCTGGTGTTGAGCCTCAATCAGAAACAGTTTGGAGACAAGCTAACAGATATGAAGTCCCAAGAGTCGTCTTTGTTAACAAAATGGATAGAGCAGGAGCAGACTTTGAAAGAGTAGTTGCTCAGATTAAAGACAGACTTCAAGCAAACATCATTCCGATTCAATACAACATAGGCGCAGAAGAAAACTTTAAAGGTGTTGTAGATCTTATTAATATGAGAGCAATCTACTGGAATGAAGAAGATCAAGGATTAACCTTTGACTCAAAAGATGTTCCAGAAGAATTGATGACAAAATGTAATCAGTTAAGAGAAGAAATGGTAGAGGCAGCAGCTGAAGCAAATGAAGAGTTAATGGAAGCTTATCTTGATTCTGGCGAGCTAACGATCGATCAAATTAAAGAAGGTCTAAGAATTAGATCTCTAGCTAATGAACTCATTGTAGGCTTATGCGGATCAGCTTTTAAAAATAAAGGTGTTCAAGCTATGCTTGATGCTATTATTGATTTCTTGCCTGCACCAGATGAAGTTAAGGCTATTCAAGGCGTGATTCCAAATAACAAAGAAGAAGATGAAGAACCGGATACTAGAAAATCTTCAGATGATGAGCCTTTCTCAGCCCTGGCCTTTAAAATTGCAACAGATCCTTTTGTTGGGACTCTGACATTTATAAGAGTATATTCTGGTGTTCTTTCTGTTGGTGACGGAGTTATGAATACAACTAAGTCTAAGAAAGAAAGAGTTGGAAGAATGGTTCAGATGCATTCCAATAATAGAGAAGAAATTAAAGAAGTTAGAGCAGGAGATATTGCTGCTTGCATCGGATTAAAAGATATAACAACTGGAGATACATTATCTGATATTGGAAAACCAATTGTTCTTGAAAGAATGGACTTTCCTGAACCTGTAATATCCGTTGCAGTTGAACCAAAATCTAAACCAGACCAAGAAAAAATGTCTTTAGCTTTAGGAAAATTAGCTCAAGAAGATCCATCTTTCAGAGTTACAAGTGATGAAGAGTCAGGCCAAACTATTATTTCAGGTATGGGTGAGCTTCATCTAGACGTTCTTGTTGATAGAATGAGAAGAGAATTTTCAGTTGAAGCAAACATAGGAAAACCACAAGTTGCCTACAGAGAAACTATTAAAGAAACTGTAGAAGTTGAAGGTAAGTTTGTAAGACAAAGTGGTGGTAAAGGCCAGTATGGTCATGTTTGGGTTAAGTTAGAGCCACTAGGATTAGATGATGAGTACGAATTTGTAGATAAAATAGTTGGTGGAGCAATACCTAAAGAATACATACCTGCTGTTAATAAAGGTATTCAAGAGCAAATGCAAAATGGTGTTATAGCTGGATATCCTCTACTTGCTCTTAGAGCAACACTTTACGATGGATCCTTCCATGATGTTGATTCAAATGAAATGGCATTTAAAATTGCTGGTTCTTATGCACTAAAAGAAGGCGCAAATAAAGCTAAGCCTGCACTATTAGAGCCTGTAATGAAGGTTGTAGTAGTTACACCAGAAGATCATATGGGTGATGTAGTTGGTGATTTAAATAGAAGAAGAGGAATAATTCTAGGAATGGATGATATTACTTCTGGTAAAGAAGTTACCTCTGAAGTCCCTCTTGCAGAAATGTTTGGTTATGCAACTGACTTAAGATCTCAAACACAAGGAAGAGCTACTTTTACTATGGAATTCACTAAGTATGGTGAAGTTCCAAATAATATTGCTGAAGGGCTAAAAAACTCTTAATAGTATATTGTATAAAACTGTTTAATTGTATTGACAGTGGTGCTCATAGGAGCTTAGAATACGCCACATTTTGCAATAAGCACTGTGTGAACATAAAAGAATAATAGGGTAAATAATAGGAAAAAATGGATAATCAATCAATAAGAATAAGGCTCAAAGCATTTGATTATAGATTGATTGATGCTTCTACAAAACTAATAGTGGAAACAGTAAAAAAAACTGGCGCTATAGTAAGAGGACCAATACCATTACCTGTAAAAAAAGAGAGAACAACTATTTTGACTTCTCCGCATAAAGATAAAGATGCAAGAGATCAATATGAGATTGTTACATATAAAAGGCTGATGGATATTGTTGAGCCAACTGATAAAACGGTTGATGCCTTAATGAAATTAGATCTATCTTCAGGGGTAGATGTCCAAATTAGTCTTGGGTAGTAAATAATTTTTAACGCTTCGGCGGCCATAGAGGGTTAATAGCCCCGTAAAAAGGAGAATAAATTGAGCACTGGCTTAATAGGAAAAAAATCTGGAATGTCTCGTCTATTTTTAGAAGATGGCACCTCAGTACCTGTAACTGTTATTTCCGTTTGTGGAAACTTTATTGCAGACATCAAAACATCTGAAAGAGATGGCTATGATGCATTAGTTGTATCAAAAACAAAAAAATCAAATAATCTTACTAAACCTACTAAAGAATTCTTTAAAAAAGTTAATCTTGATCCAGGTAAATTGTCAGAATTTAGGACTGATTCAAAAAAAGCTTCTGAGTATGTAATAGGTACTCATTTAACAGCTGACGTCTTTGAATCCGGACAGTATGTAGATATTACAGGAACATCAAAAGGTAAAGGTTATGCTGGTGTTATTAAGCGTCATAACTTTGCTATGCAAGATGCAACTCATGGTAACTCACTTTCTCACAGAGCTCATGGATCTATTGGCCAATGTCAAACTCCTGGACGAGTATGGAAGGGAAAGAAAATGTCAGGGCATATGGGTAATGCAAGAACTACAGTTCAAAGTCTAAAGATTGTTGAGCTAGATGTAGAAAACAATGTAATTTATGTAAAAGGGGCTGTTCCAGGATTTAATGGATCAGACTTAAAAATTAAACCATCACTCAAGAAAAAATGAAGATAGATTTACTTACAACGTCTACAAAAAAAGAAGATATAACAATATCAGATGCTACATTTGGTAAAGATTTTAATGAATCTCTAGTACATCAAGCTGTTGTTAGTTATATGGCTGGTTCTAGACAAGGTTCACATAAACAAAAAACACGTTCTGAAGTTAGAGGTGGTGGAAGAAAACCATATGCTCAAAAAGGAACTGGTAGAGCAAGAGCAGGAACCATTAGAAGTCCTTTATGGAGAGGTGGTGGAGTAGCATTTGCTTCTGTACCAAGAGACTACAGTAAGAAGATCAATAAAAAGATGTATAGAGCTGCCTTAAGATCTATATTCTCTGAATTACTAAGACAAGGAAAACTTGTTGCAATAGAAACGCCAGTTTTAGAAAAGCCTAAGACCAAAGAAATAGTTAAATTTCTAAACGACTTCTCTCTTAGCAAAGTTTTATTTATATCAGATGAATTTGATACTAATTTCTACTTATCTGCTAGAAATATTCCTAATGTTGAAGTCATCACCGTCAAAGAAATAAACCCAGTAGTTCTTCTAAGAGCAGACAAGGTCGCTGTAACAGCAGGCGCACTTAAGTTAATTGAGGAGTGGATCTAATGTTCAATGAAAAACTATACACTTTAATAAAAGCACCAATTGTTACCGAAAAGTCAGCTCGAGTTAATGAAGCTCATAAGCAAGTTATGTTTAAAGTAGATTTAAATGCAAATAAAAGAGAAATTAAGCAAGCAGTAGAGGAGCTTTTTAAAGTAAAAGTTACAGCTGTGACAACTTCTGTTGTAAAAGGTAAAACAAAAAGAAATAAGACTGGAACTTATAAAAGATCTAATTATAAGAAAGCTTTTGTAACTTTAAGCAAAGATTCTGAAATTCAGTTTGAGGGGATTAATTAAAAATGGCTATTTTTAAAGCAAAACCTACTAGTCCCGCAAGAAGACATGTGATATCTGTTAAGTCAGATTTGCATAAAGGAAAACCTTTTAAGGCTCTTCTTACACCTAAATCTAAAAATGGTGGAAGAAATAACAATGGTCGAATTACTGTACGTCATCAAGGTGGTGGACATAAACAACATTACAGAATTATTGATTTTAAAAGAGATAAAATTGATATACCTGCTGTTGTAGAAACTATTGAATATGATCCAAATAGGACTGCTCACATAGCTTTACTTAAGTATAAAGATGGTGAGAGAAGATACATCATTGCTCCAGCTAAATTAGCAGTCGGTGACAATGTTATTTCTTCAGATTCTGCAGAAATTAAAACAGGTAATTCAATGAAACTTAAAGATATTCCTTTAGGTACTAATATTCATTGTATTGAAATGAAGCCTTTAAAAGGAGCTCAGCTAGCAAGAAGTGCAGGAACTTCAGCTAGATTAATTGCTAAAGAGGGTATCTACGTAACTTTAAGGTTGCAATCTGGAGAAACTAGAAAGGTTTTATCAGAATGCAGAGCTACTTTAGGAACAGTTTGTAATGGTGAGCATAACTTAAGATCACTTGGTAAAGCTGGTGCTAAAAGATGGAGAGGTGTAAGACCTACAGTTAGAGGTGTAGCCATGAATCCAGTTGATCATCCGCATGGTGGTGGTGAAGGAAGAACTTCAGGTGGAAGACATCCTTCTACTCCTTGGG
>CAZJJG010000014.1:0-35771 GCA_964546275.1 uncultured Gammaproteobacteria bacterium | reverse complement strand
CATATAGCCTAATTATAACTGGTAAAAATGATCAGTATGAATCCTGGCTAACATACACAAATACTTAAAAACTTTGAACTCTCTCAAGATTCTCATCTTAAGCTATAGAAGCGCACCTTTTGGGGGCGGACAAGGTATCTATATCAAAGACTTGTCAAAATCACTTATAGATTTAGGCCATAAAGTCACAGTACTTTCAGGGCCTCCTTATCCTCATTTAGACACAGCAATAGACCTTATAAAATCTCCAGGTTTAAATCTTTTTGAAACATTCAGCTTTAAGGATAGATTTTATAAATTTATCAGTCATAAGAATAAAACTCTTACTGATTTCTATGAGTTTCTAGCTGTTCTGGCTGGTGGCTTTCCAGAAATGAGAACCTTCGGTATAAGAGCAAAAAAACATATTCTCAAAAATAATTATGATTTAGTTATTGATAATCAGTCTATAAGTTATGGAATGGAATATATTCAAATACTAACTCCTTTCATCGAAGTGATTCATCATCCCATCACCATGGATTTAAAGCATGAATTAGAAACAAATAAAAATCTTATATATAAAATTTCTAGATTAAGGTGGTATTCCTTCTTAAAAATGCAGAAAAGAGTTGCTCCAAAACTAAATAATATAGTGACTGTGTCCCATAGTTCTAAAAAAGATATTGCTAAAGATTTTAAAGTTCAAGATAAAAATATTTCTGTAATTTACAATGCTGTAGATTCAAATATATTTAGACCTTATCCTGATATTCAAAGGAAAGCTCATAGATTAATAACAACTGCCAGCGCAGATGTACCTTTAAAGGGTTTAGATTTTTCGTTGCATGCTCTAGCAAGACTAGCAGTGGAATTCAGTGATATTGAGTTATTAGTTATTGGAACCCTTAGGGAAGGTGGCCATACAGAAAGGTTAATTCAAGAATTAGGTCTTAATAACAGGGTGACGTTTAAAACTAAACTAACAAAAGAAGAGATTGCTCAAGAGTATGCTAAGAGTTCTGTTGCAATAGTAAGCTCGCTTTATGAGGGTTTTGGCTACCCTGTAGCTGAAGCAATGGCTTGTGCTACTCCTCTTGTAGCGACGAACGTAGCATCTATACCAGAGATCACTGGAAAATATGCAATACTCATCCCTCCAAAAGACTCTTATGCTATCGCTGACTCAATAAGAAAAATATTTATTGATCCCAATCTGTATAATATTAAAGCTCAAGAGGGCAGAAAGCATATACAAGAAAAATTTAATTGGACAGTTATTGGAAAGCAATACGAAGAGCTAATGAGAAAAGTAATAAAAGATCATAAAACAATCATACGAGGCAATAATGCTAACCTTTGATTTCAATAAGATTCATGTCCCAGATGGTGGAAAAATTCTAGACCTTGGTTGTGGAGAGGGGAGGCATATTTTCGGTGTAATGGATAAATATCCTAATGCTTATTGTATTGGGTTAGATCTTCATGCTGAATCGCTTAAAATTGCTCAAGAAGGGGCTGATTATTTTGAATCTATATCTAATGAAGGAGCAGGTTTTACTATGGCATCAGGATATGAGATGCCATTTGCAGATTCTTCATTTGACTTAATTGTGTGCTCAGAAGTCCTCGAGCATTTAGTTAATTATGAGGATGCTTTGGATGAAATTCAAAGAGTTCTAAAGCCAAATGGCTATTTTTTACCAAGCTTTCCTTCATTCTGGCCTGAAAAAATATGCTGGATGCTTTCAGAAGATTATCACAGCATGCCAGGAGGACATGTAAGAATATTTAGAAAGAAACATGCTATAAATACTATTTCAAGTCATGGATTTAATTATGTATCTTCAGAGAGGTTTCATTCTTTGCATAGCCCTTATTGGTGGTTACGATGTCTTTTTTGGAAAACGCAGGAAACAAATTTTTTAGTGAAAGCTTATAAAAAATTACTAGAGAAACAGATTCTTCAAAAACCTCTTTACTTAGAAATTCTTGATAAAGCCCTTAATCCAATACTTGGAAAAAGTATTGCTATGTATTATCAGAAAAAATAATGCATCTACCCGAGCAAAAAACACATATAGATCTTGTTTTTTCTAACCTAGATTTTTACCAGTCAATTTCTGACTATATAGCATCTTGCCAGTCAGATTCAGGATCTATTCCATCGCTAAAAGCTGGAATGCTTGATCCTTGGGATCATATTGAATCAATAATGGGACTAACTACTTTAGGAAATATTGAAGCTGCAAAAGATGGCTTTAATTGGTTGATTAAGAGTCAAAATGAGGATGGCAGCTGGTATAGTGAGTTTATAAATGATGTACCAACGAAGTTAAATAAACAGACGCATTTTTCATCTTATATAAGCGTAGGACTGCTCCATTATTTTCTTATTACTCGAGATTTAGAGTTCATAACATCAATATGGCCATCGGTTATTAAGGGCGTTGATTTTTCTATTAAGTTACAAAATGCTAAAGGCACAATACCCTGGTGTATCAATGAGGAAGGATTACCAGGAGATGATTATTTAATCACAGGCTCATCTTCGATATTAAAAAGTTTAGAATGCGCAATCACTCTTTTTGAAATCATTAATGATCCTGATACAACCAAGCTTAAGTCATGGAAAGTTGCTTATAAAAGTTTAAGAGTTGCCTTAAGAAATCCAGATGGTCTTTTTGATCACAAAATTGATAGAAAAAGATTTTCTATGGATTGGTACTATCCAGTTTTATGCGGGGCTTTTGAATTAAATTCCAGCAAAGAGATTATTCATAAAACTATTTCAGAATTTTATGTAGAGGGGCTTGGTATTAAATGCGTTAAAGAGGAGCCATGGGTAACAGTTGCTGAAACTAATGAATTTGTTATTGCTGCGATGAAAGCAGAAGAGACTGATTTAGCTATAAAGATATTTGGAGAAGCTCTCAATATAACTGATAGCAGCAATATTCCTTATATGGGTTGGCAATATGTTGAAAATATATATTGGCCTGATGAAAAGCCTTCATGGACTGCTGGAGCAGTAATTTTAGCAGCTGATGCTATTTTTAAGTTTACTGATGGCGCTAACTTGTTTGTAGATCAACAAACTAGAAATCTTTAATTAAGCAAACTATAGTATCGACCCTTTCATGTAACTTGTAACCCTCACTTAAAGCTCTTTTGTATATTTCGTAAGGAGCTTGGCCACCTAAATTAGGATCTTCATAAATATCATGAATTACTAATGAGCCGCCTTTAACGATATGCGAATGCCAGCTTTCATAATCTAAAGTTGCAGATTCCAAGGAGTGACTTCCATCAATAAAAACCATTCCTAGATTTTTATTCCATCCTTTTGATACATTTTCTGACGAGCTTACTATAGGAATAACAGTATCCTCTAAAAGAAATAATTTAATATTTTTTCTGAATAATGGAAAAGTGTTAACTTCATTTAAGCTCTGATCATATATTTCTGAATCAAAATATTCTTCATTTAACTGATGCTCTTCTGAACCCTGATGATGATCAATCGTATAAACAACTTGATTAAGTTTTTTTGCTTCAAGGCCCATATAAATAGATGATTTTCCGCAAAAGCTACCAATTTCCATCAAAGGACCTATCTTGGAGAATTCTTCTGCCCAAGATGCTAAAGCTTCACCTTCATGACTTGGCATAAAACCTTTAATATTTTCAATATTGGCAATCGTGCTCATTTGTAGAAGTTTTCTTTACCTAAAGTTGATTTGAATCTGCGATGTTGCCATAAATATTCATCTGGATGAAGTTTTATTTTATTTTCAATAAAATCATTAATTGATTGAGAAAAATTTCTAGGAGAGCTCATATCTGCCTCTAGACTTTCTAATGAAAGATTTAACAGGCCATCTGAAAAATATGAATTTAAAAAATAAGTCTTACATCCTGTACTTGAAACAACTTTATGGGGAGCGGTTATAGTGGCAGCATCTATATTAAAAAAACTTAAAATTTCAGACGAATTAATGCCATAGTCTTGGTCAATTGCATACAGGATTGTTTTTCCTTGCTTGAGCCATCTTATAAACTTGATGGGCTTATTTTTATCAGCAGATTCTATAATTCCTTTTGACCTACCATCTGATTGTATAGAATCAAATGTAATCGAATTATGAGTTCTTTCTACTCCATATATTGGAAGATTCATACCTAGAATCCTTGCATCAAGCTCAAGGTGGAGTGAATGTTTAAAGATTAGCATCACACCATTACCTAGCTCTTGCTCTTTACGAATATCTTTTAGACCATTTATTTGATATTTAATAGATTTTTTTATCCTTTTATTAGACCAGAACCAAGCAACACCAGTGTTCATAAAAGCCATGCCAGAATTTAATATATTCTGTTTATATATATTATTACGTTGTTTTGAATCTAAGCTTTTAAAACAAAGATCAATATTTTTTTTGCTATAAATATTGCGTTTTATTGGCAGCATATAAATGATTATTCCTATTAAAAAACCAATAGGTTGATGCATAAATCTAGGAAGGCTAACAAGCAACTTCCAAAGATTAATTATCATAAATAATATATTTTTCTTCATAGGCATTTTCTACGATGTATTATTACATGTATTAAATTATGAAACTTTTTTTATATAACCTTTTCTTAATAGTGCTAATTCCATTTTTTAGCATAAGGATTCTATTTAAAAGCTTTTATGATAAAGATTATAGATTTAATTTTCTGCAAAGATTTGGTTTGGCAGATGACTCATTTACCTTTTTATCTAGTAAAAAAACTATTTGGTTTCATGCAGTGAGCCTTGGTGAAGTTATTGGATCTCAAGAGACTGTAAAGAGCTTATCTTATGATGCAAATATAATATTAACTGTTACTACTCCAACAGGCATGAGGAAAGCTCAAGAATTTTACAAAAATACAAATATAAAGATTAGTTTTGCACCATGGGATTTTTATCTTTTTGTATTAGTGTTTATAAAAAAGATTAATCCAGATTTAATAATAATTTTCGAAACAGAAATATGGCCATCAATGATTGGCATAGCTTCAAAAAATAAAATCCCTGTAATTCTTTCTAATGGCAGAATTTCTAAAAAATCTTATCAAGCTTATTCTAAAATGAGCTTCATCATAAGAGCTTCTTTTAATAAATTAACTCTTGTACTTGCTCAATCAGCCTCTCATGAGAAAAGATATAATGATTTAGGCGTTCCACGCAATGCAATAAAAGTATGTGGATCAGTAAAGTTTGATATCAACTCATTAGACTCATTTCACCATCCGGAAATCCAAAGTTTTATAAATAATAAATTTATTCTTGCTGCGAGCACTCATGAGGGTGAAGATGAAATTGTTTTAGATAGTTTTATAGAAGTTCAAAAAAGCATACCTGATCTAAGATTAGTAATTGTTCCAAGACATCCCGAAAGAGCATTAAGTATTCAGAAATTAGCTAAAAATAAATCTTTCTCAACATCAATTGAGTCAAGAGATATAAATATTGATTCTCAGATATTAATTATTGATTCGATTGGCAAAATGTCACTTTTATATAAATCTGCACAGGCAGCTTTTGTCGGTGGGAGTTTAGTTGATAGAGGCGGACATAACATTATTGAACCAGCATCTTTGGGATGTCCGATTATTATTGGCCCACATACGTTTAATTTTGAGTCTATAGCTAAAGAGTTTATTGACACTAAATCATGCAGAGTAGTTAATGATTACAAAAATCTAGCAAATGAATTTATAGATACAGTAACTGATAAAGAAAAAACAACTCATATGATTAATGCAGCAACACAAGTTATTGCTAACAATATTGGGGCATCTAAAAGGCAGCTCTCTGCTATAATTGAAGTTCTTAATGGAGATAAAAAGTGAAGTTAGTATCAGCAATTATTAAGCCATTTAAACTTGAAGAAGTCAGAGCTGCCCTAGACAATATTGGAGTTTCAGGTATGACTATTTCAGAAGTTAAAGGTTTTGGAAGACAAAAAGGCCATACAGAATTATATAGAGGTGCCGAATATGTTATTGATTTTTTACCAAAGATTAAAATAGAAATTGCTATAAGCGATGAAATCGTTGAACAAGTTACAGAAGCGATTGTATCTGCAGCTGCTACAGGCAAAATTGGAGATGGAAAAATATTTATTAGCCCACTTGAGCAAGCTATTCGAATAAGAACTGGCGAAAAGGATGATGATGCTATCTAATTTGATAAGAAGAGTTGTAAGATAAATAATCACAAAAAACCAGTTATATTTCTTTTAGGACCTACAGCATCTGGTAAAACAGACTTGGCAATAAATATTTTCTCCGAGCTACCAATAGAAATTATTAGCGTTGATTCAGTAATGGTCTATAAAGATTTTGATCTTGGGTCAGCAAAACCAAATCAAGAAACTTTAGCAAGGTATCCTCACCATCTTGTTGACATATGTTCTCCTGAAAAAATATATACAGCATCCAATTTTGCTAATGATGCCAATATCCTTATAAAAGAAGCTCATAATAAAAATAAGATCCCGCTTTTAGTAGGAGGATCCATGATGTACTTTCAAAGCATATTAAAAGGACTAGATGCTCTTCCTGAAAGAGATAGTATATTTAGGTCTCAGATGAAAAAGATTAAAGAATCAGAGGGGTTATCAGAACTTTTTCAACAATTAAAAGCAAAAGATCCAGAATATGCCAAGTCTATAGAAGAAAATGATATTCAAAGAATTATTAGAGCTCTTGAAATAATACATCTTTCAAAAAAAACACTCACTTCTCAACTTGGCATGGTTTCAAGTAATCATTTTATCAATACCCATAATGTTATGCAGATAGGAATATTTCCTAAAGAAAGAAAATCTTTGCATGAAAGAATCGACGCTAGACTCAAAGATATAATCAATAACGGCCTGGTGGAGGAAACTAGAAAAATAGTTACTTCTTATGATATTGAGAGCGATCATCCAGCTTTAAGAGCAATTAATTACAAACAAGCACTAAGTTTTATAAATCATGAATATGATAAGGAAACTATGTATTTAAAATCTTTATTTGCAACTCGTCAGTTTGCAAAAAGACAAATAACTTGGATGCGTTCATGGGAAAACTTAAGGTTATTTGATGTGAATGAAGATAATAAAGTCATAAAAAGCATAAAAAATGCAAAAGAAATCAAAAGTTTTGTTTAATTATTAAATTTAGTACCCAAATAGACTTTATAATATTAAAAAAACAAATAGGAATTAAAAAGTGAATTGGGATAATCAAAATAACAAAGATCCTTGGGGCAATAATAATAATGATGCTCCGGATTTTGATGAATTAATAAAGAAGTTTTCTGCAATATTTGGTGGAGGAAATAATAAATCTAATGGCTCCTCTTCTGGTGGAGATGGTGGAGATTTTAAGATGCCTACCAAAAAAATCTTTGGTTATGGCTTCTTTGCTGCTGCAGTAATCTACGGATCTCTTTGTGTCTATCAGCTAGACTCATCAGAGCAATCTGTGGTTTTAAGATTTGGAGAATATTACAAGACTTCGGAAGAGGGTCTTAATTTTATGCTTGCAGGTGTTGACGAAAGATATATAGAAAATGTAACACTTACTAGAAGATATTCTCAGTCTGCAAATATGCTTACAAAAGATGAAAATATTGTAGATGTAACGGTTTCAGCACAGTATAGAATTGCAAACCTTAAAGACTTTGTTTTAAATGTTAAGGATCCCGAGGCAAGCTTAAGACAAGCTACAGAAAGCGCTCTAAGACACGTTGTTGGCGATAACACCCTTGATCAAACACTCACAGTTGAAAGAGAGAATATAGCGATACGAGTTGGAGAAAGATTGCAAAGCTACCTTGATATATACCAAACAGGATTAATCGTACAGCAAATAAATATTGAAAAAACTGATCCGCCAGCTGCTGTTAAAGATGCATTTGATGATGTTGTTGCAGCTAGAGAGGATAAAGAAAAACTCCAAAACGTAGCTGAAAGATATGCTCTAACAATTGTTCCTGAAGCAAGAGGTCAAGCTCAAGCTACAATTCAAGAAGCAGAGGGTTACAAAAAAGAAGTGGTATCAAATGCAGAAGGTGAAGTTGCAAGATTTAATAAATTGCTTGAAGAGTATAAAAAAGCTCCAGAAATTACTAGAGCACGTTTATTCATAGATTCAAGGCAGTCAGTACTATCAAATTCAACAAAAATTATGATCGATGTAGATGGTGGAAATAACCTTCTATACCTACCTTTGGATAAAATTATGGAACAAAATAAAAAGAGAGAGGAAGACTAATGAATAGATCTACAACTACAACTGTCCTAGCTGCTCTAATATTAGCTATTCTTATTAATAGTGTTTTTGTTGTTAATGATAAAGAGCATGCCATCGTCTTTCAGTTCGGTGAAGCTATTAGACCAAATGTTGATAAAGGCTTAAACTTTAAAATTCCAATAATCCAAAATGTTAAGAAGTTTGACTCTAGACTTCAAACTTTAGATGAAGAGCCTGATAGAATTCTTACTGTCGAGAGTAAGTATCTATTGGTAGACTCTTTTGTAAAATATAAAATTACAGATGTTCTAAAATTCTATCAGGCAAATAATGGTAGTTTTAATAGTTTAAATAGCTTACTAGCTCAACGAACAGAGTTTGAATTAAAGAATCAGTTTGGTAAAAGAACTGTAACAGAACTTGTTTCTGGTGAAAGGGATGAATTAATGGATACTATGCGATCAGGTCTTAACGATGTAGTTGCTGACTTAGGAATTGAAATTATTGACTTTAGAGTCAAGCGTATTGATCTTCCATCTAACCTAAGTAATTCTGTTTATGAAAGAATGAGAACTCAAAGAAATCGTTTAGCTGAAGAGTTAAGATCTCAAGGTAAAGAAATCTCTAGAGAAATAAGAGCTATAGCAGATAAAGATAAGGTTGTTATCTTAGCTGAGGCACGTAAAACTGCTCAAGAGATTAAAGGTGATGGCGATGCTGAAGCTACAGGAATTTATGCTACATCATTTTCACAAGATCCTGAGTTCTATGAATTTACTAGAAGTATGAAAGCTTATACAGAAACCTTTAATAGCAAATCAGATATTATGCTCATTAATTCTGATGATGAATTCTTTAAATACTATAATAAATCAAATATAGAATAAGGTTATTAAATGTCACTTAATACTCTGGTGTTAGGCCTTCAATGGGGCGATGAAGGAAAAGGAAAAATCGTAGATGCTTTAAGTGAACAGATTCATGCCGTATGTAGATTTCAAGGTGGCCATAATGCAGGCCACACCATAAAAGTTAATGGCCAACAAACAGTGCTTCATTTATGTCCATCAGGCGCTCTTCATCCAGAGGTTCAATGTGTTATTGGAAATGGAGTTGTTTTATCTTTAGAAGCCTTAGATAAAGAATTAAAAGGTCTAGAAAGCCTAGGTATTACCTTTAAAAATAGAATGCATATTAGTAATGCATGCTCTTTAATTCTTCCAAGTCATATAGGTATTGACCAAGTCAGAGATAAAGAAGAATCAATAGGCACTACAGGAAGAGGCATAGGCCCAGCATATGAAGATAAGGTTGCTAGAAGAGCAGTTCGATTTGGGGACCTTGGTGATGAAGCTTCACTTATAACTAAAGTTACTACATTAGTTAATTACCATAACAAAGTTTTAGAAAATTTATATGGCGCAGCTACCTTTAAGATTGAGGATATTTTAGAAGAGCTTAGAAGTTATAAATATCTTTATGATGAATATTCAAGTGATGTTCAGGAGACTATCTATCAATGGAAAAAAGCAGATAAATCAATACTATTTGAAGGCGCACAAGGATCACTTTTAGACATTGATCATGGTACTTATCCATATGTTACTTCCTCAAATACTACAGCAGGAGGAGTGTCTACTGGCCTGGGAGTAGGGCCTAAATTTATAGATAAAATTGTTGGCATTTCAAAAGCTTATGCAACAAGAGTTGGAGAGGGACCATTTCTAACTGAGTTATTTGATGATAATGCAAAAATGCTAGCTGAAAGAGGTCATGAATTTGGCGCAACTACTGGAAGACCAAGAAGATGTGGTTGGCTTGATTTAGTTGCTCTAAAGAAAGCTGTTTTTTTAAATTCAGTTACTGATCTTTGTTTAACAAAATTAGATGTTTTAGATGCTTTTGATTCTATTGATCTTTGTATTGCTTATGATGAAAATGGATCACCTATCTTTCAGTCTTTTCCCGGATGGAAGTCAGAAACCGAAGGAATCGATGTCTTTGATAATTTACCAGAGAATGCAAAAACTTATATAAAATTTATTGAAGAATTTATAGAGTGCTCAGCATCTATAATCTCTACGGGCCCATCAAGAGAACAAACTATTTATCTGAAGTAACTTTTTTAAGTTTAATAAATTTATCTAGATAAGCATTGATAAACTTATAGGAAACTGGGTTTGAGAATTTCTTAGACAACCTAATACACTCATCAATTATAATTTCTTTAGGTAAAATATTATCTTTTATCTCATTTATACCATAGTACAAAATAGATTGATCAATAAGCTCTAGGTCTGAATCCTTTAAACCAAGATCATCTTTTAAAATGAGATAAAGAGAATCTTTTGTTTTATCTATATTTGTTAGAACTTTTCTAAAAGTTACAAAATCAACCTTTTTTCCAACATGCTCATCTTCAAACTGTTGAATAATGTCATCTTTATTTTCAGTATTAAATAGAAGCTGAAAAATGGCTTGAACTAAGTATTCTCTAGTTCTTACTGCAACTTTGAATTTAGCTAGATTTTTCATTAATTAGTTGCACCAAAGCAGTAGTATTGTTCTTAGTATTTATTAACATTCTTTTAAGCAATTGTTCTTTGTTTTCAACGCATATCACATTGTTAATGAATGAAATATTCGGATAGTCTATAGCTAAAGCTCCAATAGACCTAAAGGTTTCATTTGTAACTAGCTCGTAGTGCGAAGTTTCACCTCTCATAACAATACCTAGAAACAAAACTCCAATATATTTTTCTTGATTATTACATATTTTATTCTTAGCTAAAGCAGCTAATTCTATAGCTCCAGGAGCCTTCGCTAGATCCATAGAATAAGCAGCTTCACTTAAAATCTCAGAAGAAGTTTGAATCATAGAATCTATATATTCTGTGTACCAAGAAGTATGAACTATTAAAATATTATTCATTTATAAAACCAGTAATCTCTATATTAAAACCCGAAACAGCATTGTACTTTGTGGGAGTTCCAAGGACTGTAATTTCCTTTAAACCTATTGCTCTTAGTATTTGAGAGCCTACTCCAATTACTCGCCTATTTGTTTTTGGTTCAGTTTCTTTATTTTCAAGCTTGTTAAGCCAGTAACTTTTAGCATCCCTATGGTTTATTAAAACAAAAAGACCCGCTTCCTCTTTTGAAATCCTTTCAAGCGATCTTCTTATTGACCAATTTTTACCTAACTCTTCTATCCCGAGAGTGTCTTGTAAAATGCTGTGAGTTTGAACTCTGACTAATGGAGATTTAACTTTAGATAAATCCCCTTTACTTAAAGAGAAATGATATTCATCATTAACTGTATCTCTCCAGACAATAAGTTGAAATTCACCAAATTCATTTGAAATATCACGATCATGAACAGCTTCTATAGTTGAATCTGATGACAACCTATAATCAATAAGATCTGCAATAGTTCCAACCTTTATATTATGCTCTTCACCAAATTTAATTAGGTCATCTCTTCTAGCCATAGTCCCATCATCATTCATTATTTCACATATAACCCCAGCAGCCTGAAGACCTGCTAGCTTAGCAAGATCGCATGCAGCCTCAGTATGTCCAGCTCTACTTAAAATACCTCCCTCCATAGCTTTAAGAGGGAATATATGTCCAGGTTGAACAATATCAGATGGTTTTGAATCTTTGTTTACAGCTGTTTTAATAGTATGGGACCTATCAGCTGCAGAAATTCCTGTTGTAATACCTTTTGCTGCTTCAATTGAAACTGTAAATGCTGTTCTATTAGCAGCTCTATTTTTATGAGTCATCATAGGAAGATCAAATTTATTACATAAATCAGGACTCATAGGAAGACAAATTAAGCCTTTTCCTTTAGAGGCCATAAAATTAACAATTTCAGGAGTCACAAGATCAGCAGCACATACTAAATCGCCTTCATTTTCTCTTTCTTCATCATCGAGAATGATTACCATTTTCCCTTGTTTTATATCTTCTATTATTTCTTTAATATTATCTTTTAACATTTTGTATATATTCTCTTTGTATCAGCTTTAATTTTACAAGTGGATTCTAGTTTAAAACCTAGATTTTCAATAGCATTATCTTCTGTAAACCAACTTACGCCCTCAGGCCCCAGAAGATCTGATGATTCATAGACTATTAATTCATCAATATTGTTTGTAGATAAAAAGGCATTAACTAATTTAGGACCAGCCTCAATTAAAATGGAACAGTGATCAGAAGTTTTAAATTGTTTTATTATTTCTTTTATATTTTTTTCTTTAATAATATGTACAGATGAATTTTTAAAAAAATTTCCTTGCATGTCTAAATCATCTTTGTTTGATAATAATATTTTTTTTGGTTGGTTTACTTCAAAATTTACCCTAGCATTCATTCTGGGATTATCATCTGCAACTGTATTTCCTCCAGTTAAAATCGCGTCATACTTAGCTCTAACTTGTTGAACATCCTCCCTAGATTCTTTACTAGTTATCCAAGTACTACTTCCATTTCTATTATGAGATTTTCCATCTAGAGAACTAGCTATTTTAATAGTCAGATAAGGCCTATTATTTTGATGCTTAAAAAAGAAGAATTTATTTTGTTCTTTT
Source organism: uncultured Gammaproteobacteria bacterium (assembly GCA_964546275.1). Lineage (GTDB taxonomy): Bacteria > Pseudomonadota > Gammaproteobacteria > Magnimaribacterales > D2472 > MED-G78. The sequence continues at coordinate 22,920 of CAZJJG010000014.1, read as the reverse complement.
ACCAGATCTTCACATAAACCCACTTCTACCTCTATGCCATTATTGATAAGATTTTTTATTCCGCTTCCTGCAACCTCAGGATTAGGATCTTCAGAGCCAATAATGACTTTCTTAATTCCAGCTTCAATAATAGCTTCACTACATGGCCCAGTTTTTCCAGAGTGATTACAAGGTTCTAATGTGCAAATGAGAGTTAATTCATTAAATGAATCAAAAGTTTTTCCTAGTTGTTTTTTTGCTGTTTCAATTGCATTAATTTCAGCATGAGCTTGTCCAAATCTCTCATGAGCTCCTTCTGAAATTATTACTTGGTCTTTAAGAAGAATTGCTCCAACTACAGGATTTGGCTTTGCTGTATATTTATAAATATCTGCAAGAGATATAGCTCTTCGCATATATTTAAGATAGCTCATTTTTTTTCTGGATTATTCTTTATTTTCTTCTTCTTACCGGATGATTTACTTAATGAATTAATCTCTTCTGAAAAGTCATTTATATCTTGAAAGTCTCTATACACAGAAGCAAATCTTACATAGGCAACTTGATCAATATCTTTTAAAACCTTCATCATTATTTCACCCACTGCATAAGAATCTATCTCTCTAACGCCACTGGTTCTAATCTCATTTAGCATTTTTCCAAATGCTGTATCAATCTCTTCTGTAGATAAGGGACGTTTTTCAAGAGCTCTTAACATTCCTCTTTTTAACTTAGAGCCATTAAAAGGCTGTCTTTCACCATTATTTTTTATAACTCTTGGTAAAGCTAAGTCAGCTGTTTCAAAAGTTGTAAATCTTGATTGGCATACTTCGCATGATCTTCTTCTTTTAGTCTGCGAACCATCTGCAACTAGCCTTGAATCAACAACTTTTGTATCTTCAGCTTGGCAAAATGGACAGTACATAATTACTTATTATATACAGGAAATTTCTTACATAGCTCAATGACATTATTTTTAATACTACTTATCATTTCTTCATTTTCTATATTTAAGATCACATCACAAATCCAATTACTAATTAATATTATTTCTTCTTGTTTAAACCCTCTTGTAGTAATGGCAGGAGTACCGAGTCTAATCCCAGATGTCACAAATGGAGACTGAGGATCATTTGGAACAGCATTTTTATTTACAGTTATATTAGCTAGCCCAAGTGCTTTTTCTGAATCTTTTCCTGTAATACCTTTACTTCTTAAGTCCATCAAAATTATATGATTGTCTGTTTTCCCTGAAACGATATCAATTCCTCTTGAAAGAATTACATCACACATTGTTTTAGCATTATCTAATACTTGCTGAGTGTAGACTTTAAATTCAGGCTCCAATGCTTCTTTAAAACATATCGCTTTAGCCGCAATAACATGCATCAATGGCCCGCCTTGAGAGCCAGGGAATACTGCAGAATTTAGTTTTTTTTCAAGCTCGGGATTGCTCTTAGCTAAAATTATTCCTGATCTTGGACCTCGTAATGTTTTATGAGTTGTAGATGTTACTACATCAGCATAAGGCAGTGGAGAAGGGTATAAGCCTGCTGCAACTAATCCTGAAACATGGGCCATATCTACAAGGAAATATGCGCCAATCTCATCTGCAATTTCTCTAAAAATTGACCAATCAATTATTCCAGAAAAAGCAGAAAATCCAGCTATTATTAGTTTAGGTTTATGCTCATGAGCTAAACTCCTTACCTGATCATAATCAATGTCATGAGTTTTAGGATGCAGCCCATATTGAATCCCTTCATAATTTTTTCCAGAAAAATTTACTTTAGCTCCATGAGTTAAGTGACCCCCATGATCTAAACTCATGCCTAAAATTTTGTCATTAGGTTTTAGTAGTGCAAGGAATGCAGCAGCATTGGCTGAAGATCCTGAGTGAGGCTGAACATTTGCATAATCTGCATTGAATAATTGTTTAGCTCTCTCTATAGCAAGCTCTTCTGCTATGTCTACATATTCACAACCGCCATAATATCTTTTAGAGGGGTACCCTTCAGCATATTTATTAGTAAGAATTGATCCTTGAGCTTCAAGAATTCTCTTAGTTGCATAATTCTCTGATGCAATAAGTTCTAAATGTTCTTCTTGCCTAAATGATTCTTTGTTTAATGCATCCCACAGATCTGCATCATATTTCTCTATAGAATCATTATTATTAAAAATAGAATCTGATTTTGACAACATTTTGTCTCCAATTAGGAAATTTTTAGAATGTTTATTTTAAATGAACTATGGTCGTTTGTGCATAAAAGGTTTAGTTCTTTTTGGAAAACATGAGGTACATATCTGACACGATGTGCCAAAACATTCTCTTGCTTGACAAAATTCACGTCCCCAAAAAATTATTTGAAGATGAAGCTTATTCCAATCATATTTTGGAAATATTTTTTTAAGATCTTTTTCTGTTTCAACTACATTCTTGCCTTTAGTGAGACCCCATCTTTGAGCTAATCTATGAATATGTGTATCAACTGGAAAAGCTGGGATGCCAAAACCTTGTGATATAACAACTGAAGCAGTTTTATGCCCAACACCAGGAAGTTTTTCTAATTCGATTATATCTTTAGGAACAATACCGGCAAATTTTTCAACTAAAATTTTAGATAAAGAAATAATAGCGCTTGATTTTTTTGGACCAAGTCCACAAGGCTTAATAATCTCATATACCTTTTGTTGAGAAATTTTTGACATCTCTGCAGGAGAAGAGGCTAATTGAAAAAGTTTTGGAGTAACTTTATTTACTCTTTCATCAGTACATTGAGCAGACAGAAGAACTGCTATTAATAATGTATATGTAGAATCGTGTTTTAAAGGTACTGGAGTTTCAGGATATTGTTTATTTAAAATACTTGAAACTAGTTTTGCTCTATCAGCTTTTATCATAATCAGAATCTATCATATTAAATTAAGCCCGTAATACAATAGAACATATATATTTAGAAAAACAAATCAGTTTAATATAGTTATTATCCCTAATTCGGATAAAGCTTTAAGTTGCGATTATGATAGTCTAAAATAGCAATGAAAATTTATTATAGGAGATGACATGAAAAACGCAGTAATAGTAGACAGCGTAAGAACTGGATTAGCTAAATCTCACAGAGGTGGTTTTAATATGACCAGACCTGATGACATGCTTGCCCATATTATTAACGCTTTATTAGAGAGAAATCCTAACTTACCTCCAGAAATTATAGAAGATGTGATTATGGGTTGCGGAAGTCCAGAGGGAGCACAGGGTCATAATTTAGGAAGAAATGCAGCAGTATTATCAAACTTACCTATCACCGTTGGTGGAACTACTGTAAATAGATATTGTTCATCAGGAATGCAGACTATTTCAATGGCAGCATCTCAGGTTATGGCTGGATGTTATGACGCTGTTATAGCTGGTGGTGCAGAAACAATCTCTATGATGGGTGCACAAAATATGGATAATTTTGTTAATCCAAGACTAGCAGAAGAATATCCTGGTATTTATCATCCAATGGGCATTACAGCTGAAACAGTAGCTAATAGATATAACGTTTCAAGAGAAGCTCAAGATGAGTATGCGTTAGAGAGTCAAATGAGAACAGCGGCAGCTCAAGAATCTGGAATTTATGCAGATGAAATCGTTCCTATGGATACTAAAATGATGCTAATGAATAAAGAGACTGGCGAAGCTAAAGAGGTTGACGTAACTGTAGATAGAGATGAATGTAATAGGCCTACTACTACTTTGGAAGGTCTAGCTTCATTGAAACCAGTATTTGCTGAAAATGGTTCGGTAACAGCAGGTAATTCTTCACAATTATCAGATGGAGCTGGAGTTTCCTTGATTATGTCTGAAGATAAAGCTCTTGAGTTGGGTCTTAAGCCACTTGCTTACTTTAGAGGATTTACAACCATGGGATGCGAGCCTGATGAAATGGGAATCGGACCTGTATTTTCAGTACCTAAATTACTAAAACAAAATGGATTATCAGTTAGTGATATTGATCTTTGGGAGCTTAATGAAGCTTTTGCTGTTCAAGTTGTTTACTGTAGAGACACATTAGGAATACCAATGGATAAACTTAATGTAAACGGTGGATCTATTTCTATTGGACATCCATTTGGCATGACTGGAGCAAGATGTGTAGGTCATATTTCACGTGAACTTAGAAGAACTGATAAACAATTTGGTGTTGTTACTATGTGTGTTGGTGGTGGCATGGGAGCTTCTGGGTTATTTGAAAGATACCCAAGTTAGTTCTTGTCTTCAGAATTTGAACTTATTGAATTATTTCAGCATATAGGTGCTGAATATTATAAAGAGAATGGTGTAATTATTGGCCCAGGCGATGATTGCGCCATTTTTGATTTGCAGAGCCCTATTGTTACTTCTGTCGATGCATCAGTTGCTGATATTCATTTCCCATCAGACGCTTCTCCAGAAGACATCGGATATAGAGCTATTGCTGTTGCATTAAGCGATATTGCTGCAATGGGCTGCAGGCCAATAGCCTTTAGCCTTTCTGTAACTTCACCTTTTATAGATTCTGATTGGTATAAAAGATTAGCTATTGGTGTTGAGGATATAGCTAATGAATTTAAGATATCGCTAATTGGAGGCGACTTAACAAAAGGACCTTTAAACTTAAATGCTATTGTTTATGGAACTCCATTTTCTAAAAAAATCTTAAGGAGAGACACTGCTCAAATTGGAGACTATATCTGTATTAGTAGTTCGGTAGGAAAAGCCAAGAAGGGTTTAACTGACTGGAAGAAGATGAAAAGAGATTCAATTTTTATTAAAGATTACCTAAGACCATTACCTAAAATTGAAATAGGTAAAAAAATTGTAAGTTATGCATCAGCTTGCATAGACACATCAGATGGATTATTGGCTGATTTAACAAAATTACTAAAAGCCTCTAAACGAGGAGGAGTAATAAATATAGATGATATTCCTATAACCGAGGATATAGATGATATTAATGGAGGTGATGACTATGACTTATGTTTCACAATACCAAAAGACAAATTTGATAATAATTTTTTTAAGATAGGTGAAGTTACTCAAGAAGAAGAAATTAAGTTAGTTTCATTAAAAGGTTATGATGTTGATATAAAAGGATACGAACACTTCTAAAATAATGAATAAATTTCCAGATCTTAAAAACCCTATTCATTTTATTGCAACTTTAGGTGGTATTGGCAAGATGCCCTTTGCTCCAGGAACATGGGGTTCTTTTTTTGCATGTATATTATTCATTTTTATTTCTCATTACGTCTCTAATATTGAGATTCTTATTTGCAGTGTTACTATTTTTTCAATATGGATTTGTGAAAGAGCTTCAGTTAATTTAGTTGAGAAAGATCATAAATCTATAGTAATAGATGAATTAGCTGGAATGTGGATTGCCTTATATCCAGCAATTTTATATCAAACTCAAGATGAAAGAGTTGCACTAGTAATAATTGCATTTCTCCTTTTTAGATTTTTTGATATCTTAAAACCTTTCCCTATTTCTTATATTGATAAGAATGTGAAGGGCGGTTTAGGGATAGTTTTAGATGATGTTATAGCAGGTATTTTTGCAGCAATTACATCAATGGCAGTAATGTTTTTTCTATTTGTATAGCAGTCAAGCCTGCATCTTTAATCATCTCTTCTCGAGAGGCATGCTCAATAAAAATATCTGGAATACCTAATAATTTAGATTTAATGACTATATTTTCTTCAGAACAGAATTCTTGAACACCGCTGCCAGCTCCACCAGCAATAGAACCATCTTCCAAAGAAACAAATAATTCAGCAGTTGTTAAATACTTTATTAAAATCTCTTTATCTAAAGGCTTAACAAATCTCATATCAATTAATGTTAAATCAAGTGCCTCTGATACTGTTATAGCCTCGTGAAGTAATGAACCAAAGTTTAAAAAAATTACCTTATCTGAACCTTCTCTAATTATATTAGCTTTTCCTATTTCCAGACTTTCCAAATTATCGCTAACTTGCACATTGGGGCCAGAGCCTCGAGGATATCTTACAGATGCAGGCCCTTTATACTCATAGGCTGTTGTGAGCATAAGTCTAGTTTCATTTTCATTAGATGGCGTCATGACTACAATATTAGGAATACATCTAAGATAGGCTATATCGTAGTTTCCTGAATGTGTTGGACCATCCTCTCCAACTAAACCAGCTCTATCTAATGCAAAAGTAACATCAAGATTTTGAAGAGCTACATCATGAATAAATTGATCATATGCTCTTTGTAAAAATGTTGAATAAATAGCAACGACTGGTTTTTTACCTTCGCATGCTAGGCCTGCAGCAAGAGTAACAGCATGCTGTTCTGCAATAGCAACATCATAATACCTGCTAGGAAATTCTCTGCTAAAGTCAACTAAACCAGAGCCTTCTCTCATAGCTGGCGTTATAGCTACCAACTTATCATCCTCTTTAGCAGTATCCACAATCCATTTGCTGAAAATATCCTGATATTTAGGTGAACTAGCTTTTGTTGAATCTTTTGGTTTAATTTTTGTTATAGCATGATACCCAATTCTGTCATCTTCAGCAGGATTTAGACCTGCACCTTTTTTAGTTATAATATGAAGGAATTGAGGCCCATCAAAGTCTTTTAAGTTTCCTATCACTTCAATAAGCTCATCAATATTATGCCCATCTATAGGACCTATATAGTTTAATCCAAGTTCTTCAAATATCATTCCAGGTGCAACCATGGCTTTCATTTGAGTTTCAACTTTTCTGGCAAGGTGGTGAGCTTGTGGAAGATTCTTTAGAAAACTAGAACCACCTTTTTTAATCCCTTTGTAGAGTTTAGAAGCCCAAATTCTAGAAAAATAATTTGATAAACCTCCAACATTTTCTGAAATAGACATATCATTATCATTGAGAATTATTAACAGGTTAGGCTTTTCATGCCCTGTATGACTTAAAGCCTCAAAAGCCATTCCTGCTGTTATAGCTCCATCACCAATTACAGCAATAGTATGCTTATCTTGTAATAATTCTTTATTCGCAAGAGCCATCCCGAGCGCAGCGCTTATAGAGGTACTAGAATGACCAACACCAAAAGCATCATACTGACTTTCTGATCTTGAAGGAAATGGCGCTAAGCCATCTTTATGTCTTACTTGATGAATACTCTCTTTCCTTCCTGTAAGAATCTTATGCGGATAAGCTTGATGCCCTACATCCCAAACAATATTATCCTCAGGTGTATTAAATAGATAATGCAAGACTACCGTTAATTCTACTACTCCAAGACCGCTTCCTAGATGACCTCCTGAGATACCTACAGAGTATAAAAGGAATTCTCTTAATTCATCTGCAAGCTGTTTTAGCTCATTAGAAGAAAAAGATCTTATATCTTCAGGAAGACTAACTTTATCTAATAGCGGAGTATTGGGTTTTGATTCTGGTATTTGATTATAAATTTTCAATTTATTTATTCCTATTTACCATATATTCTGCAAGTAATTTTAATGTTTCCATTTCTTTTCCAAGATCTATTTCTTTAAGAATATTTATAGATTCTGATGCAAGATCATTAGCTAAAACTTCAGACTCTTTAAGACCCATGACCTTAACATATGTTTGTTTAAGATTTTTTAAATCAGATTTAGCAGATTTACCAATAACTGAAGAAATTCCTATTTCATCTAATATATCATCAAAGATTTGGAAAGCTAAACCAATTTTAGAACCAAAATCTGCCAACATCTTTTGCTTATCATTACTGATATTTGAATTAATTTGCCCCATTAAAACCGATGCTTGAATAAGTTTCCCTGTTTTTAATGAGTGAATTCTAGCCATTTCATTTTTAGATATATTAGAATCTAATTTTTCAGATTGCACATCAAGATGTTGACCCAAAACCATACCAGATGCGCCTGAGGCTTTAGCTAATATACTTACAGCCTCAACTTTATTCTGATCAGACATATCCCTGTCTAATACAATTATTTCAAAAGCTAAGTCATGTAGAGCATCACCTGTAAGAATTGCATGAGCTTCGCCATACTTCACATGACTAGACTCCTTACCCCTGCGTAAATCATCATCATCCATGCATGGTAAGTCATCGTGAATTAAAGAATAGGTATGAATTAGCTCAACTGAAGATGCTAAATTTATCAGACTGGCTTGTGTTAAATTTTTATTTAATAGACCAGATGCAAAAACTAGACCAGGTCTTATAACTTTACTTTCACTAAGTACAGAATATCTCATAGCCTCATCAATTAAAGATTCAGATTTAATTATATTTTTTAAATTATTATGAATAAGTTCTCGTGATCGAGTTAAGAACTTTATAGGCACTTTATTTATCTTCTAGGTCAGCAATACTTCCATTTTCGAGTAACTTTTTTACTTTTAGTTCAGCATCACTTAATTGTTTTTGACATTCTTTTACTAACTTAATACCTTCCTCAAAAGATTGAACTGAATCCTCTAAATTTATATCGTTATTTTCAAGTTTTGCAACAATAGATTCCAGCTTTTTCAAAGATGCTTCAAAATCTATTTGATCTTTTGTATTACCCATATCTAATTGTAACTTAGTATTCTTATAAAACTTATTTAAGCTTTAATTTTTTCAGCAAATCTTTGACCATATTTATCTCTTAACTTGTATGGAAATGCTAAAGCTGCAGGAGTAAATATTAAGGTTAAAAGTGTGCTAAAACCAAGACCAAAAACTATAGATAGAGCAAGATTTTGCCACCAATCTACAACTCGAGTTCCTATTGCTATTTCTCTGCCTATAAGATCAAAACTTAATCCCATTGCAAGAGGGAGCAATCCAAATATTGTGGTAGCTGAAGTAAGCAAAATAGGCCTCAATCTCTGCTGACAGGTAGCTCTTATAAGCTCAAGACGGTCAGTTTCTGGAGACTCAAACTTTAATCTATTAAATGTGTCTATTAGAACAATATTATTGTTAACTACAATTCCTGCAAGGGTAACTATTGATATACCAGTCATAGTAGAGCTAAATGGTCTATTTGAGATCAAAAGACCAAGCAGAACTCCTACAAAGGACATGAATACTGCAGAGAGTATTAAAAATGATTGATAGAAACTATTGAACTGAGTTAACAGCAATATGAGCATTATAAATAAGGCTGTAATGCCAGCCATAACCATAAACTCATTAACTTCTTCAGTCTCTTCTTGCATTCCAGTAAAGGACATATTGATGCCTTGTTTGCTAAAATTCTGCGCCTCTATCCATAACTGCATTTCAGCAACCTTTGCTGCTACCAAAGATTCATCAATAGTTGCTGCTGCAAGCTCTTGAACATATTGACCATTTCTTCTATTAACAGTTGATCTATTTTCTTGAGGTGAAAGTGTTATAAAAGAACTAACAGGAATTAAACCATTTGCAGTAGTTACATTTAGAGTATTTATTCCAGTTATCGTTCTATCCTTTGAGGGAAATCTAACTCTTATTTCTACTTCATCTTTAGAGTCATCAGGCCGAAACTCACCAACTTTAAATCCAGAAGTAAGCATCTGGACAAGAGCTCCAACATCTCCAACTTTTACACCTAACTGAGCTGCTTTTTGCTTATCAACTTGAACATTCCATTCTACAGAAGGGTAGGGTTGACTAGAGAATATATTAGTTAATCCCTTAACTTCATTTCGCATATATTCTTCTGCAAGAAGAGCTGCTGCAACAACTTCAGATTCAATATCACCGGTAATATTAAGCTCGATAGGAGAATCAAATTGAGGACCACCAAGATCAGCCACAGCTTCAACAATAATTCCTGGTATTCCTTGTGTTACCTCTGTAACAAGCTGCATTATCTCTAGACCACTAATATCTCTTTCAGATGGCTCTACCACTTCAACATAACCACTTCCAATTTTATCTCCACCTCGCTCCCACCAAGGCGAGCCTGATCTCAAAAAGACGCTTTCTAGCTCATCAATTTGTAGAAGTCTTTCCTCAACCACTTCTATTATCTTTTTAGATTCTAAGGCTGAAAAATTTCCTCTTCCTCTAACTGTAATTTCAGCTTTTACTGGATCAACTATTGCGAAATAGACCGTTCCTTTTCCGTAAAAATTGTATGTAGTAACAATTGTAAATAATACTGCGAGTGTAAGAATAATGGTTTCACCTGGATTTTTAACAAATAGCTTTGTTAGCTTTCCATAGTACTCAGCTAGTCGATCAAATAAAGGTTCTCCAGTTTTATCACTGTCTTTTCCTAATTTAAGCGTTGAAGAGCTCTGCCCAAAATATGAGCCCAGGACCGGGATTAAGACAAGAGAATAAAATAATGATGAAGCTAGAACAATACTCACTGTAATAGGAAGATATCTCATAAATTGGCCCGTAAATCCTGGCCAAAAAATTAAAGGAATAAAAGCTGCTATTGTTGTCGCAGTTGAAGCTAATACAGGGGTAAACATTCTTTTGGATGCTAACCTGTATGCTTCTAGTCTAGAAAGACCTTCGCTTATTTTTCTATCTGCATACTCAGTTACTACAATAGATCCATCAATAAGCATCCCCATTCCAAGCAAGAGCCCCATCATTACAAGAAAATTTACTTCATACCCTAATAGATATAACGTTAGATAGGTTAATAAGAAACAAAATGGTATTGAAAGACCTACAAGCATAGAGACCCTAAAACCCATACTTGCTACAACCAATATCATTATCAAAACAACTGCAGAGATAATATTGCCATTTAGTTCTGATACCATCATATTAGCCCAAACAGTATCATCATTTGTCTTAACAACTGTTAGGTTTTCAGGCAATATTTTTCTAAATTCATCTAATTCAATTGCAATTTTATTAGCTGCATCAATTGCATTAGCTCCTTCTCTTAACATAACTTCAATTGCAACAGCATCCTCTCCATTAACTCTTGCATATGAATTAAAATCTTTGAAAGTTCTCCTAATGCTAGCAATATCACTAAGAGTGACAACAGCATCTTTAGTTACTTTAATTGGTATGCTGTAAACATCTTCAGCCGTTTCTATAACGCTCGGCACTTCAATCATAAAACTACCAAGACCAGTATCTTGCTTACCACCAGGAATAATTACATTATTATTAGCAACTGAATAATACAGGTCTGTAAGCGTTACACCATAAGCTTCCATCTTGGATTTATTAATAATGCCTTCAAGAACTTCGTCAGGAGAGCCAATGACCTCAGTTTCTAAAACCTCCTCAATTTTTTCCAACCTATCCTTAAGCTCTCTTGCATAAAATACTTTTTGTCTTAGGGAGCTCGCACCAATAACACTTAGATTCATCACAGGAAAATTTGCATTACTATATTCATTAATTTGAGGATCTTCAGCCTCTTGAGGTAAATTAAACTTTACCTCTTCAACTGCTTGTTTAGTATCAACTATAGCTTTATCTATGTCGTAACCAACTTCAAATTCTAGAAAAATTCTTACATTAGATAGACTGCTAGTTGCTCTAATAGTTTTAACTCCAGGTACAGTCCTTAATCGATTTTCTAAAGGTTTAGCAACTAGTCTTGAGCCATCTGAAGGAGATGCTCCATCAAGGAATACAGCAACACTTACAAATGGTAATTGAATATTTGGAGATGCAGCTATAGGTATTTCTTGGCGAGCATATGAACCAGCTATAACGATTAATACAGCAATCATTAAAGTAGTCTTTGCTTTACTTAAAGCAAAATCAATTATTCCTGTCATAGCTGCCCTAAATCTGTAATTTCTACAGTCTGACCTTCTTCAACAAAACCTTGTCCTTGGACAATAATATAAGCTCCTTCAGGTACTCCGGTTGCTCTCAATCCTTCAGCAGAATCTTGCACAATATCAATCTCATGAAATTCAACAATATTCTTTGCATTGGTTATTCTTACTCCAAGCTTTCCATCATCATCAAGAATTAAAATAGATGGAGAAATTTTGTGAGCTTTGACTTCGTCAGTTTTAATAATAAGATCAGCAGTTAAACCGTCTTTGATCAAACCATCTTTATTTTTTATCTCAACTTCAACTCTAAAAGTTTTTGTTGCAGGAGATGCACTTTTTGAAACAAAACTTAATATGCCTGAAACTTTTTGACCTGTTATTAGATTAATATCAACATTTTGACCAACTTTAACTTTTGCAATACTTATTTCAGGCACTTCAGCTATAAAGATTATAGGATCAAGTTTAATAATAGTTGCGCATACTTGACCTCTTTCAATAAAATTACCAGGCTTTACTATGCTCTCAATATATCCAGAAAAAGGTGCCTTCACTTCAGTTCTGTTTAATGCAACCACACCAAGACTACAAAGTACAAAATCTTTTTGTATTAACTCTCCTTGCCTAGCTCCTATAGAAACAACTTCACCTGATGTTTTAGCGCGGACATTTACTCTCCTTTCTGAAATCGCTGTAGCTTTAAGCATTATTTCTGGTTTATATAGTTCAGAAATACTTCTCATGACAGCAACTTCTGCAAATTGTGCGATTTGAGCTTGCTCAATTACCTCTTCCTTAACAAAGAACCCAGAGATCATCCAGAAACTAAGAGGTAGTAGAATGTATAAAGATATACGTAAATTTTTAGACATAATTTATCCAATGAATATGACATATAAGATGCCATAACTAATAATAACAAAAGTTAGCTTAGAGAACTATTATTGTAATCTATATCTTATATTTTTTTCTTAGGGTTTCGAAGAGTTTTTGATCTAATGGTTTTAGCTCTTCATCAATTTCATCTTTAGGAATATTAAATTCTTTGCCGCCATTTATTGCCTTAACAAAAGTATTATAGTTTTTCTTAAAATCATAAAAAATGTCTTTCCCATCTTTTTCATTTAAAAAATTCCAACCTGTTTTCTTTCCAGCAAAATAAACTATAGGATGACTCCAATTGTATTTTTTTCTCGGAGAGTATGATTTTCTAGCTTCAATAAAAGCTTCTTCAGGAGAGGGCAGAGAATCATTCTTCTTTAACTCCATACAGGCTTGCACCAAGTCAGTTAGAGTTGGAAAATATGGCTGGGATTGAATAACATGTTCGGATGCATTATTTATAGCTTCAATATCGAATTTTTTAAGACTAGAGGCCCATAATTTTTTGCCTTCATTCAACTTATCATCCGTTCCAAATACTTTATAGAATTGATAATGATAGGCAAGCTCAAGCTTTAAAAACAATTTATCAATAGCTTCTATATATTGTTTTAAGTTATTAGAGTTTGAATTCTTTTGCCCAAGATTGGTCACTTTTTCTCTCCGAAAAATCTTTTGAGAACCTTCCAGGTTCATGTATTCCTTGATTTTTTTTGTCATTAATTGTCGATGTTGTTAACTCTTTCCTTTTTACATACTCAATATATTTCGAGTTCCATGATTTTAAAGCAATTCCATTTTCTTCCCAATAAATTATAAACTCACCAAGATATTTTACTGCAGCCTCTCTAGAAATTTGAGATAAATTTAGTACTTCGTAGACGTCATCATTAGGCAACCATTCTTTGTGCATACAAAAAGGCATCCCTCTATTGGATGAGTTTTCTTTAGCCCATTCTCTTCTCATGTAATCTAAAAAAAGTATATTCCAATTATCTCTAGCTTGATTTCTCTCATTCCAATATATCTTAAATTCTTTAAGTTTAGTCTTTGAGAAGTCTAATGAAATACCGCCAAGCTCTAGTACCTCAATTGTCTCTTTGGAGGGAGTCCAAGAATGACTTATGTTAGTTTTTGATTGATTATTATTTTTATGAGGCAATTTTACTTCAAAGTTATTGTTAGAAGCCTTGGTTTTATTAGAGTTAAAAGTAATTAGTTTCAATTTTTTTAATTTCTCAAAATTACTCTTGATCTTGTCATCGCTCATAAACGAGCATTCACTTTTTATAACTTTAAATAGATCAACCTCATCTAAAGATTCATTAAATTTTATTGATTTATAGAGCTCTAAGATTATTGCAGATTCTATTCCTAGAGTGTCGGCAGCTTCTTTATTAAAGCTTATCTTTTGTTCTTCCAAGTCTAATTAACCTCTACTTTTAGCTATTGCAGCATCAAGCTCTTTAAAACAGCCATCGATATCATCTAGATTCATACAACCATCAGTAACACTTTGACCATAAACAAGGTTATCTGATATTTTTTGATTACCTTCTACCAAGTGACTTTCGATCATAACGCCGTTAAGATTTTTATTGCCTGCAATTATTTGCTCACATACTGAAGAAATAACGGGTATTTGATTCTTAAATATTTTCTGGCTATTACCATGACTTGCATCAACCATAATAGATTCATTCACCTCAGCTTCTTTTAATGCTGATAAAGTTTCAGAAATAGATTCTGGATAATAGTTTGGATTTATGCCGCCCCTTAATATGATATGCGTATCAATATTTCCCGAAGTTTTAAAAACTGCTACCTCTCCCTCTTTAGTAGCTGACAAGAATACATGAGGGTGGTTTGCTGCTTGAATTCCATCTATTGCAACTTTTAAATCACCATTTGTTCCATTTTTTATACCCACCGGACAAGATAATCCTGATGCAAGCTCTCTATGAATTTGACTCTCAGCTGTTCTAGCGCCAATAGCACCCCATGAAATTAAATCTGAGACATATTGAGGGCTAATGGGATCAAGATATTCTGTTCCTGCTGGAAGACCTAACTCAGCAAGTTTAATAAGTAACTTTCTAGCAGTTCTTATTCCCTTAGGAATATCATAACTTCCATCTAGATTTGGGTCATTTATTAAACCTTTCCAGCCAACAGTTGTGCGAGGTTTTTCAAAATATACACGCATCACAATTAATAGATTTTTGTGATATCTCTGTCTTGCTTCTTGCAACCATTGAGCGTATTCAAGGGCAGAATCAGTGTCATGAATAGAGCAAGGGCCTGCAACTACTAAAACTCTATGATCATTTCCGTGGAGAATCTGACTAATTTCATTCCTTGTTCCATAAACCAGTCTGGATATATCATCTGTAATAGGATACTCATTAATAATATCTGCTGGAGTAGGAACATCTACTCTATCAATGATTCGTGTATTGTCAGTTAAATAATTCATGTTTTTTATTCTAGAAACTTTATATTAATTTAGAGTATAGGAATTTCGGAGCACTAGTCCAATATTTTTCCCATTAATTGTTTTTTTTTAAAGAATCTCAAATATTAATTTTTTTTATTAAATTTTAAGAAAATATTACAAATACTATATGTTGTATTACTAGGCTTCTAACCTTACACTATGTAGTGTTTATCATGGATAAAATACAACAAACGCAATTAGAAATTCCGCTTGTGATGGGTCAACCATTAGATAAGCTCCCCGACGACCTTTTTATACCTCCAAATGCTTTCGAATTATGTCTAGAAACTTTTTCTGGTCCTATGGATTTACTCCTTTACCTTATCAAAAAAGAAAATATAGACATACTAGAGTTAAATGTAGCTGACATAACAAACCAATATATTGAATACATAGAATTAATGGATTCTCTTAAGTTTGAGCTTGCAGCTGAGTATCTTGTAATGGCAGCTACCCTTGCTGAAATTAAATCAAGAATGCTTCTTCCTAAGCCGGAATCTGAGGATGACGAGTTAGATCCAAGGACGGAACTTATTAAAAGACTTCAAGAATATCAAAGATTTAAAGTTGCATCTGAAAAAATGGCAATTTTGCCAAGAGTGGATAGAGATTATTTTATAGCCTCAGCAGCTTTGCCCGAACTCGAAGTAGCGCAGGAGTCACTCGATCTTAACGCAAATGATCTCAGGGAGATATTTCAAGAAATTTTAGAAAGGCCAGATTTACAATTAAGCCATCAAATTGCTTTTGAAGAACTTTCCACCCAAGACAGAATAAATTACATCCTACAAATATTAGCCAAAAGAAATATTATTGGCTTTAATAAAACCTTACAAAAATCTGAAGGCAAACAAGGTGTTGCAGTTTCTTTGCTGGCCTCATTGGAGCTTGCAAAAGATGGACATGTTGAATTGATTCAGAATAAAAATAATGAGATTTATATTAAATCTATTAAAAGGAGCGCCAGTTGATAAATAATAAAATAATTAATTCTATAGAAGCCTTACTTTTTGGAGCTGGAAGACCTCTCAGACTTTCTGAAATAAAGGGTTTATTGGAAATGGACTTAGGTCAGCTAGAATTATCATCAATAAAAATTGCTCTAAATAGTCTAGAGGAAAGATATCAAAATACCTCTATTGAAATAAAAGAAGTTGCTTCTGGCTATAGACTTCAAGTTAAACAAGAATTTAGCCCCTGCCTTTCAACACTTTGGAATGATAAGTCTCAGCGTATTTCAAAATCTTTAATGGAAACCATCTCGATCATTGCATACAAACAACCAGTTACTAGAGGGGATATAGAAGATATTCGAGGAGTAAATGTCAGCACTCAAACTGTTAGGAGTCTTCTCGAAAGAAACTGGATAAAGGTCTCTGGCTATAGAGATGTTCCAGGAAGACCAGCATTATATTCAACAACACCCAATTTTTTAAATGACTTCAATTTAAAGAAAGTTAATGAATTGCCTGACCTCCCTGAAGTTAAAGAAGTAGAAGAATCATTTAAACTTCAAGCTTTATAAATAATAAAAATATGTCAATAAGACTGCAAAAATTTCTTGCATCAGCAGGCGTAGGTTCTAGAAGAGGGTGCGAAGAATTAATCCAAAAAGGCTTGGTGAAGGTAAATGGAAAAATAGCATCTATTGGTTCTTCAGTTTCATCTGAAGATGAAGTCGAGTATCAAAATAAAATTATTAGATCAAAAGAAGTTTCTTTAAAAGTAATTATTTTAAATAAACCACCAGGCGTTTTATCTTCCAATGTCAGAGAAAAGGATCTCCCTAGGGTTTTTGATTATCTGCCTCGCTCATCCAATCAAAGAGATTGGATATCTATAGGACGATTAGATATCAATACTTCAGGCTTAATGTTATTTACTAATGAGGGAGTATTTGCAAACTACTGCATGCATCCTTCAAATTCAATTGATCGCGAATACTTAGTTAGAGCCAAAGGCTCTTTTAATTCTGATAAAGAAGCACAAATGAGAAAAGGTATTGAGATTGACGGATCTATTCATAAATTTAGTGATCTTGTAGAAGGCGAAAAAACTGGAGCTAATCAGTGGTTTTCAGCTTGCCTAACTTCAGGAAAAAACAAAGAAGTAAGAAAACTTTTTGAAGCGGTTGGCATGACAGTGAGCAGATTAAAAAGAACAAGATATGGTCCCATATTTCTTCCTTCTACCTTAGCAGAAGGCAAGTGCAAGGAATTAACTGAGAATGAAATACTAAGTCTTAAAAACTATGGCCAATAAGGCTAAGATCGCTAAACTATTTCTTCAACAACAAGCTAAAAAAAATAAACATACTGAGCTATATAAACTTCTTAGCTCTAACAAAGAAGTATCTATTAATTCTAATTCTTCTCAGATAAATACTCTAAGTCTTCAGTTTTTTTTGATAAAGACTATTGTTAGTCAACAAGTCTCAACTTCTGCTGCAAAAACTATATGGGAAAGGATGGAAGGTATTTTTAAGACATACAAAGGTAAGAGTATAACCCCAGAGATTTTAAGAACAGCAGGCATCTCAGAGAGAAAATCTCTATATATTATGGGTATTCTTAATAATCAATCTCTTAGATCTTATTCAAAAAAAACTCTAGAGAGCCTTCCTTTAGATGATCTAAATAAAATGTTAATTCAGATTAAGGGCGTTGGACCATGGACAATAGGCATTACAAGGATGTTTTTTATTCAAGATGAAGATGTCTGGCTCGATGGAGATCTTGGTATCAACAAAGCGATAGAAATTTTTCTACCTAGACTGGATTCAGATCATATCAATACAATATATAAACCTTACCGAACATATTTAAGTTTATATCTATGGAAAGGCTTAGATTCTATTTAATCTCCAAACTTAAAATAATGCTTAGAAGATTTCTGACTCTCTTCAGAAAAAAACCATACATAATCTTTGACTAATTCATCTGGATTTTTTAACTCATTTGGATTTTCAGCAGGATAAGCTGAAGCTCTCATTGAAGTTCGAGTTTTACCAGGGTCATAATTAAAAACTTTAATATTAGATGTTGAATCAAGCTCATCTCTTATTATTTCCGCTAAACCCTTAACTGCAAATTTGGATACAGAATATGCTCCCCAAAACGCTTTGCCTATTTCAGCTACTCCTGATGAAGTAAATATTACTCGCCCTGATGACGACTCTTTTAGTATTGGTAAAAGCTCTTTTGTCATAATAAATGCGCTATGAAGATTTATATTAAATATCTCCTTCCACGAATCTACTTCATAATCTTCTATTGAAGACATTTTTCCTAATTTAGCGGCATTATGAATAATTCCGTCTAATTTTCCATAGTTACCTATAATTTCATCTCTAATCTGTTGCGCAGCTATAGATGTAAGCTCTTTTAAATCACATTGTATTATTAATGGTTTTGTCGAAGTAGCTTTACTAATTTCGTCATAGACAATATCTAAGGACTCTTCATTTTTCCCAAGTAGAATAATATTAGCACCTAATTTACTTAATCCTAAAGATAGAGATCTCCCAATACCTCTATTTGCTCCCGTTATAAGTATTACTTTATTCTTCATAAGATTCTCTTAAATAATTCATTTAATTCATATGGACTATCAACGGCGTTGCAATCATATGGATTATTTTCTTTTAAAAGAGAGTAGCCGAAGTAACAAGCGATAATTTCAGTACCTGCCCCTTTTCCAGCCTGAAGATCGACTAAGTGATCTCCAATATATATACACTCAGAGTTACTAATATTTAACTTTTTAAGAGCAGTCTCTATTCCAATAGGATTAGGTTTCCCAGCTGGCAAGTCATCAGAGCATATTAAAACTTCTGACCCATTAAGTGCTTCAAAATATTGAATAAGTGGCTCTGCATATCTTCTAGGTTTGTTTGTAACTATCCCGTATTTAATTCCTTTTGTTTCCAAAAACTGCAAACATGAAGTAATTCCATCAAATAAATTGGAATTTACTAAAAGATTTTTCTCATATTCTAATAAAAATTCTGAACGCAAAGCATTAAAATTTAGATCTTCTTCGTTAATACCAAATCCTAAAGAAATTAATTTTCCTGAACCATCAGAAACATGAGATCTTATAATAGAGCTATCAAGCTCTGCATGATTATGCTTAGTTAGAATGTTATTTAAAGAAAGAATAAAATCAGGCGCTGTATCAATTAGCGTTCCATCTAAATCAAAAAGTATTCCTTTAATTGCTTGGTTTTTTTCCATACATTAAGTAGTTAACACCAAGATCATTGTTAAGAGAAGCCTTGTGTGTAATAGGGTTATAAAACATGCCCTTCGTTTCAGATAAATTAATTTCAGCATTTCTCATATAACCGGCTAATTCAGATGGCTTAATAAATTTTGCAAATTCATGAGTTCCCTTTGGAAGAATATTAAAAATGTACTCCGCTCCAACAATTGCAGTAATCCAAGATCGTGGATTTCTATTTATAGTTGATAAGAAAAGACTACCACCTGGTTTTAATAATTTAGAACATGCTGTTACCAATGATTGAGGGTCAGGAACATGCTCAATCACTTCAAGACATGTAACAACATCATACTTTTCTGACTCTGAATCAATAAGCTCTTCAGCTGTAGTAGCTCTATAAAAAACTTCTTTATTATTTTCATTAGCATGTTGTTTAGCTATCTCTATTCCAGGGCCTGCAGCATCGATGCCTGAAACATTTCCATTATGATCAAACAAAGCTTCACATAAAAGACCGCCACCACATCCTACATCAAGAATATCCTTACCATTTAGGTCAACTCTAGATGCAATAAAGTTAGCTCTAAGAGGATTGATTATATGTAGAGGCTTAAATTCGCCCTTCGGATCCCACCATTTTTGAGAAAGATCAGCGAACTTTTCTACTTCTGATTTATCAATATTTTTAGTCATATCTTTTATAAATAGTATTTATTTCCCTTTTTTTGTAGTAAAACTACATTTTTTTTTAATAACAATCCTTTGTTCTTAATGATAAAAAAAACTAATTGACTTTTAAAACTCGTTAAGCTTAACTTCACTACAAACTTAATTAAAAAATCAATAAGTGATTATATCTGCTTTAAAGTCAAATGACTCAAGAGATTCAAGATCTCCTATTCATATTGATACCATCTCTGCACTAACGTCTTTAGGTGTAAATATTTTATTTGAAGGTAACATTGGACTAGGTGTCTATACTACTGATGAGCAATATATTGAAAAGGGCTTAGAAAAAGCTTCTCGTGAGGATTGTATTAAAAAATCTGATCTTGTTATTTCTTTACAGCCTCTAGACAAAGAAGAAATCTCTCTAATGAAGCCGGGCTCAACTTTATTGGGATTAATGAATCCATTTTCTAATATTGAATTATTAAATAATTGTGCCGCTCAGAATATAAACCTTGTTAGTATGGAATTCATACCAAGAATTACTAGAGCGCAAAAAATGGATGTCCTAAGCTCTCAAGCTAATCTAGCAGGTTATGCTGCGGTCCTTGAATCTGCAAATCATCTTTCAACTGCACTTCCTATGATGATGACAGCTGCAGGAACATTAAAACCAGCAAGAGTATTTGTAATTGGTGTCGGTGTTGCAGGTCTGCAAGCCATAGCAACTGCTAAAAGACTTGGAGCTAGAGTTGAAGCTTTTGACACGAGAGATGTTGTAGAAGAGCAAGTAAAGTCACTAGGTGCAAAATTTGTAAAAATAGATCTAGGAGAAACAGGTCAAACAGATCAAGGTTACGCAAAAGAGCTTACAGCTGAACAAATAGAAAAACAAAAAGAACTCCAGTCCTTGGTATGTGAAAGATCTGATATTGTTATCACAACTGCTCAAATCTTCGGAAGACCTGCTCCAAGAATCATAGATAATAAAACTATTGAAAAGATGCGCTCAGGAAGTGTAATTTTTGATATGGCTGTTGAAACAGGTGGAAATGTTGAAGGTTCAATTGTTGATGAAATTGTTATTAAAAATGGAGTTAAGATTATAGGTATATCTAATCTAGCATCTAAAGTTTCTGGTCATGCGTCATTAGCTCTATCTAATAATTTTAATCACTGGATATGTGATTTTTATGATGCTGAAAAAAGTGCTATCAATTTTAATTTTGAAGATGAGATAGTTCAAAGCAGCACTCTAGTTTTTAAAGGTAAGATTATTAATGAGAGGTTCCAATAATGGAAACATATATGCTTCTTGGTTTTGTTTTGATACTTTCAGTATATTTAGGCTTAGAGCTTATATCTAAAGTGCCTAGCACACTTCATACTCCATTAATGTCAGGCGCTAATGCTATTTCTGGCATTGCTTTGGTGGGAGCTTTATTGTTATCACAAGATGGTAATTTACAAACTTCTCTTGCATTCTTTGCAGTTTTGTTTGCATCGATAAATGTATTTGGTGGTTATCTAGTGACTAATAGAATGCTTAAAATGTTTAAAAAGAAGTAGCCATGAATTTACTATTAGATATATCTACCCTTCAAAATATTACTTACATCATTTCATCAGTGCTTTTTATTACTGGCATTAAGATGTTGGGAAAAGAATCTTCAGCGGTTAAAGGTAATCTTCTTTCAGCTATCGCAATGTTTGTTGCTGTTGGCGTGACCTGCATAGGCCTGGTGAGTCCGATTATCTTACTTAGTGGCATATTACTTGGAGCTATTATTGGTTCCTTTATAGCGTTAAAAGTAAAAATGACATCTATTCCCGAAATGGTAGCTTTATTTAATGGTTTTGGAGGTCTTGCTACATTTTTAATTGCTTGGTCAGAATTCAATAATAATCCTGAAGGTGTCTTTCAAGCAGCATTAGTTATGCTTACTTTAGCTATAGGTGGTATTACTTTTACAGGAAGCTTAGTTGCATATGGAAAACTCTCTGAGAAGTTAAAAATAGCTAAAACATCATTCATTACAAAAGTTTTTACAACGATCTTCTATGCTGCTTTAGCGTTTTTAATCTATTCAATTTTTATTACACCTATTCTTATTCCAACTTTTGATTTTTTCACTGTCTTAATAATTTTAGTTTTACTTGGTGGTATAGGTTTTGTTCTTCCAATTGGCGGGGGTGACATGCCTGTAGTAATTTCACTGCTAAATTCTTTCTCTGGAATAGCAGCAGCATTTGCAGGATTATTATTATTCAATAATGTCTTAATCGTCGCCGGGTCTTTGGTTGGTGCCAGTGGTCTAATTCTTACAGTGATTATGGCTAAAGCTATGAATCGTTCAATCTCCAATATTCTGTTTGTAGGTTATGCAAGTTCTTCTGTAGCTTCATCATCAGAAGAGCAGGGTGAGATTAACCCAATCTCTGTTGCCGATGCATATTTAATTCTAGAAAATGCAAGCTCGGTCTTAATTGTTCCTGGTTATGGTATGGCTGTTGCTCAAGCGCAACATACTGTCAGAGAGCTTGGCGAATTATTGGAAGAGAATGGAACAGAGGTAAAGTATGGTATTCATCCTGTAGCAGGAAGAATGCCGGGTCACATGAATGTTCTTCTAGCTGAAGCAAATGTTTCTTATGATGTTCTTGCTGAACCTGATGATATTAACCCTACAATGGATGTTGTTGATGTTGCTGTTGTTATTGGCGCAAATGATGTTGTAAACCCATCAGCAACTGAAGAACCAGGAAGTCCTATTTATGGAATGCCTATCATTGAAGTACATAATGCCAAAACAGTTTTTGTATTAAAACGTTCAATGTCTTCAGGCTTTGCAGGCGTTCAAAACCCTCTATTTTTTAAATCAAATACAAGGATGCTTTTTGGTGATGCTAAAGAATCAATAAGTGG
>CAZJJG010000013.1:0-35869 GCA_964546275.1 uncultured Gammaproteobacteria bacterium | reverse complement strand
GAGCCTGGTCATCACCTATTTGGTTTAAGCCTAAATCTAATTAAGTCTTTAAAGCATTATTTAATAAATAATAAATTTGTATGTTATATTTATTTATAACCTTTTTTTACACATATATCCTATGACCTTAGAATACACAGTTTTTTTAGTTCTTATTTCTCTTCTTATAATCTTTGTTCTTTATTTAGGAATTAAAGTTGTTCCTCAATCAAAGGTTTATGTAATAGAGAGATTTGGTAAATATACCAAAACACTAGAATCAGGTCTTTCATTAATAATTCCTTTTATTGATAAGGTAGCCCACAAAGTTGATATCTTAGAAAGACAATTGCCTAGATTTGAGATATCTGTAATTACTAAAGATAATGTCGAAGTTGGTTTAGTTTCTACAGTTTTTTTTAGGGTTCTCGATGCCTCAAAATCTGTATATAGAATAAAGAATATTGATTTAGCTATTGAGAATACAGCTATTTCTGTGATCAGATCAGCTGCAGGCCAATTAGAGCTTGATGACCTTCAATCTTCGAGAGAATCTATGAATTTGGAGATTAAAGATAGACTTGTTAAGGCTGCTGAAATATGGGGAGTTCAAGTTACTAGAACAGAAATTTTAGATGTTTTAGTTGATAATCAAACTAAAGATTCTCAACGTCAGCAACTTAATGCTGAAAGAGAAAGAAGAGCAACTATCGCTTCAGCTGAAGGTAAAAAAAGAAGCGTCGAACTTAATGCTGATGCTCAACTTTATGAAGCTAGAAAGATAGCTGAAGCTGTAAAAATAACTGCAGATGCAGATGCATATGCAATTAAAGCTAAGGCTGAAGCAGACGCTGAACAAACTAGAGTTGTTGGCAAAGCAATTAAAGATGATGGACAACCCGCAGTTAATTTTGAAATTATGAAAAGGCAGGTAGATGGATTAACAACAATAGCTTCATCTGGTCAATCAAAGACTATAGTAATTCCTTCTGATGTTACTAAGGCTTTGGGAAGTTTAGAAGTCCTTCTTGGGAGCATGCCAGGGAATGAGAAATCATAATGGAAATAGCTATGTTAGAAAATCCTGATATATGGTTAATTGCAGGCACTGTATTAATTATTTTAGAGATATTTGTTGGATCTCTTGTTTTATTTCTTCCGCTCGGCTTAGCTGGCATATTGGTTGGCTTAATATATAAGCTACAAGTAAATTTTGAATTTATTTTAATTTCTAATTGGGCATACGCACTTGTTATCTGGGGTTTGATTTCAATAGCTCTGTCTTATTTAATTCAGAGATATTTTAAAAAAAATGATGATAAAAAAGATATTAATACCTATTAAAAAGAATACATCATTAATAGCAGTTGCAGATGATGCTGGATGGAAAAAGAAACATTAATAGAGCTTAAAAAGCTTACTTAGTAAACTAAAAACTATTTATCTTTAAAGAAATCCAATATAGTTTTTATATCAGAAATTGGATTAATAGAGCTTTCACCGTTTCTAGATTTTAATTCAATTTCTTGATTTTCTAGATATTGCTTACCAATAATAACATTTAAAGGAATACCTATTAATTCAGAATCTTTCATTTTGGTTCCATAACCATCTTTCCTGTCATCTAAAAGAACCTCATAACCCATTTCTAATAATTCCTCATAAAGTTTATGAGATGCTAATGCAATTTCCTCATTCTTTTCATAACCGATGGCAATAATATTAATATCATATGGAGCGATGCTCTGTGGCCAGATAATTCCCTTATCATCGTTATTTTGTTCGATAGATGCTGCAACTAATCTAGAAACTCCAATTCCATAACAACCCATATGTAAAGTTGTAGCTTTACCTTCTTTATTTAGTACATTTGCTTTCATTGAATCAGCATATATCTCACCTAATTTAAATATATGACCAACCTCTATGCCTTTCTTAATATGGATTGTTCCATTTCCATCAGGAGAAGGCTTGCCCTCAAGTGATTTAATATCCTCACCTTCTTTTAATAAAAGTTCAGTATTTATTGCAAATTCAGAAGCATTGCTTACCGCTATAGTATCTTCTCCATTTTCTGCCAATACATGAAATTCTTCAGAACTATCTCCACCTATTGCTCCAGAATCTGCAGCTGAAATTCTATATTCCAAATCCATTCTATCTAAAACTTTTTTATAAGCTTCTCTCATGGATAAATATGTTTCTTGGAGTGAAGCCTCGTCTATATTAAAACTATAAGAATCTTTCATGAGAAACTCTCGACCCCTCATGATTCCATAACGGGGCCTTACCTCATCTCTAAATTTAGTTTGAATTTGATAAATATTTAAAGGGAGCTCTTTATAACTTTTAACATTATTACGAATTATGTCAGTTATAACTTCTTCGTGAGTAGGCCCCAAACAAAAATCTCTATCATGTCTATCTTTAATTCTAAGCAACTCAGGGCCCATTTTGTCCCATCTTTTAGTTTCTTCCCATAGCTCTTTTGGTTGAACCATTGGCATAAAAACCTCTTGAGCGCCTGAAGCATCCATCTCTTCTCTAACAATATTTTCAATTTTTCTTAAAACTTTTAAGCCTAAAGGTAACCAAGTATAGATCCCAGAAGCAACCTTTCTTATCATTCCAGCTCTAAGCATTAGCTTATGACTTACGACTTCTGCCTCTTGAGGAGCATCTTTTAATGTTGGTAATAGTAATTTTGAAAGCAGCATTTTGTTTATTTTGTTATATATAAATTCTTATAGTTTATAATTTTATATTTTTTTAGAGACTTATGCCGATTTATGATTATAAATGTTCAAAATGCGACCATCAATTTGAAGTGATTCAGAAATTTTCTGATGATCCTTTAAAAAAATGTCCTGAATGTAACAACAATTCTATTTCTAAAATGGTTTCAGCTCCTTCCTTTAGATTAAAGGGTGGAGGATGGTATGAGACAGATTTTAAGACCGGTAGTAAAAAAAATCTTGCATCCGATGAGAAAAAAAATGAATCTAGTTCGAAGAAAGACAATAAACAAGATAAAATTACTAAGAAGAACCCTAAAGATAAAAAGGCAGGATAAATATGCGATCACATTACTGTGGTGAAGTTACATCAAAAGATCTAGATAGCGATATTTCTATTTGTGGATGGGTCCACAGAAGAAGAGATCATGGAGGTATCATTTTTTTAGACGTTCGTGACATTAGAGGAATTTGCCAGGTTGTAGTTAATCCTGAAAATAAAATTGCATTTGATATTGCAGATAATTGCAGAAATGAATTTGTTATAAAAGTATCTGGTAAAGTCCTACAAAGACCTGATGGAACTATTAATACAAATATGAGCACTGGTGAAGTTGAGTTAGAGGCTGAAAGCATTGACCTTCTTAATAAAGCAGTAACACCAGCATTTCCGTTAGATGACTACCAGGAAGTAAATGAAGATGTTCGATTAAAAAATAGAGTTCTTGATTTAAGAAGACCTGAAATGAATCATAGAATAGTTACTCGATCTAAGATAGCTTCATCAATTAGAAATTACTTAGATGATAATAATTTCCATGAAATTGAGACACCTATTTTAACAAGAGCTACCCCAGAAGGGGCAAGAGATTATATTTTGCCAAGCAGAGTCCATCCTGGAAGCTTTTTTGCATTACCTCAATCTCCTCAATTATTTAAGCAGTTATTGATGATGGGGGGCTTTGATAAATATTATCAAATAGCTAGATGCTTTAGAGATGAAGATTTAAGAGCAGACAGACAACCAGAATTTACCCAAATAGATATTGAAGCTTCTTTTGTTGAAACAAAAGATATTATTTCAACTGGCACAGAGATGATGAAGCTTTTGTTAGATAAATTTGCTGATCATAAGATTGAGGATATTCCTTCATTAAACTGGCACCAATCAATGGAGGATTATGGTTGCGACAAGCCTGATTTAAGAATTCCTTTAAAACTTGTTGAGATTTCAGATTTGGTTATCAATGAAGAATTTAAAGTTTTTTCTGGACCAGCTAAAGATTTAGATTCAAGAGTTGTTGCTCTTAAAATTCCACAAGGAAACAAGTTAACAAGAGGACAGATTGATGAGTATACAAAATACGTAGGAAAGCTTGGAGCAAAAGGGCTTGCATACATTAAAGTAAATGATGTAACAGATATTGAAAACGGCCTTCAATCTCCAATTTTAAAGTTTTTACACACAGACACTATAAAAAGTCTTGTAGATAATTTAGATCTCCAAACAGATGATCTCTTATTCTTTGGAGCTGGCTCTAACAATGTTGTAAATTTAAGCATGAGTAGTTTAATTAAAAAAATTGGTAAAGATTTAGATCTTTATACTTGCCAATGGGCTCCATGTTGGGTTATTGATTTTCCTATGTTTGAAAAAAATAAAGAAGGAAATCTAACTTCACTTCATCATCCTTTTACAATGCCTAAATCATCAGTTGAGGAGCTTGCAAGTGATCCGATAAATATTATTGCAGAAGCTTATGACATAGTTCTAAATGGATATGAGGTTGGCGGTGGATCTTTAAGAGTTCATGATCCGCTTATGCAGCAATCTATTTTTAAGGCATTAAACATCTCTGATGAAGAGGCTGAGAATAAATTTGGTTTTCTTATAAAAGCACTATCTTCCGGTTGTCCTCCTCATGGAGGAATAGCATTTGGATTAGATAGACTTGTAATGCTTTTAACCAACACTTCGAACATAAGAGATGTAATTGCATTTCCTAAAACGCAAAGCGCCTCATGTCTCTTAACTGAAGCCCCAAACACTGTTGACGAGAGTCAGCTAGAAGAATTATTTATAGAATCAACTTTTAAAGAGCAAGACTAATGGCAGGACATTCCAAATGGGCAAATATCAAGCACAGAAAAGCTAGACAGGATGCTTCTAGAGGAAAAGTTTGGACAAAAGTGATCAGAGAAATAACAGTTGCAGCCAAAGGTGGACCGGATCCTGCAGATAATCCTAGATTAAGATTAGCACTAGATAAAGCAAATGCTTCAAATATGCCAAAAGATAATATCAAACGAGCAATTCAAAAAGGTTCTGGAACTGGAGAGATGGGTGCAATTGAGGAAATTACATTTGAAGGCTATGGACCAAATGGGGTAGCTATATTGGTTGAAACAATGACTGATAATAGAAATAGAACAGTTGCTGATGTAAGGCATGCTTTTTCTAAATTTGGTGGAAATCTAGGTACTGATGGCTCTGTAGCATATCTTTTTAATAAGCTTGGAGTAATAAATATTGCTTCTACATACGATGAAGATGTTCTGATGGAGATAGTTCTCGAAGCAGGAGCTGATGATATGTCCTTAAATGAAGATGGCTATGAAGTAATTACAACCCCAACAGAATTAAGTTTAGTTTTAGAAGCTTTATCAAATAATAGTATCGAGACTCTTCAAGCAGAGGTCACTATGAGAGCTGATATTTTGATTGATCTTGATGTTGAGGCTTCAGAAAAAGTGATGAAGATTATGGATTTTATGGATGATCTGGATGATGTTCAGGAAGTTCATACAAATGGTAATTTTGCCGATGATTTTGAGATAGAGGAATAGTTTTGCCTGTAAATTCTAGAGCGAAAGGTGCAAATTTTGAAAGAGAGATTGGCAACTTATTGGTGCAAGATCTTAATTTAATTAATCCAGTAAAGAGAATTCTTGAGCAAACACGAACAAAAGAATTACCAGACTTAAGATTAGGAAGGTGGTGTATTGAATGCAAAAGATATGGAGATGGGGGAGAGCCTCCAAAGGATTGGTGGGAGCAAGTACTTAGATCTTGTTCAGAAGCTTCTCTGATGCCAGCTCTAGTCTATAAATTTAATAGAAGACCAATCAAGGTAAGATTATTAGCATCATCAATTAATCCAAATATACAAAATAAGTTAGTAACAGTAGATTTACTATGGGATGATTTTATAGAGATTATTTTAGAGTTATTTCAAAAAGATATTCAGATCCATGAAGAAACATTTCAAGTGTAAGGATTTTGCCCTAACCATATTTTGTGAAGACACTGATTTTCAAGGCATTGTTTATCATGCTAACTACATAAAATATTTTGAAAGAGCCAGAACTCAGTTCTTAATCCAACAAGGAGTATCTCAACTCTCTTTAGAAGCATGTAAGCTGGCATTTGTTATTAGAGATCTAAATGTGAGGTTCATTTCACCTGCAAGGCTTGAAGACGAATTGGTAGTAAAGAGTTCTGTAAAATATATTTCCAAAGCTAGATTACTTTTTTTGCAACAAATAATTAGGCCAAAAAATGATGCTATTATATGTCGTGGTGAGGTAGAGGTTTGTTTTTTAGATTTAAATCAAAATAAGCCAAAAGCTTTTCCAGAAAATTTATTAAAAATTTTTAACGGTTAACTTATATGAACGACATATCTGCAATTAATTTATTTCTTGAAGCAGGCCTATTGGTCAAAAGCGTCATGTTTATATTACTTCTAATATCTTTAGCGTCATGGATAATTATCTTTGAAAGATATTTTGTATACAGAAAGATTAAAAGTCTAAATGTTGATTTTGAGAATAAATTTTGGTCAGGTGATGATTTGAATAGTCTGTATTCTGAAATTAATAATAAAGACCTTATTTTATCCGGGTCATCAAGCGTTTTTAGAAGCGCATTCAAAGAATTTAATAGACTAAAACTAGATAATAATATTAGTGAGTTAGATTTAGAGGGTATAAATAGATCCATGAGAGTAGCTATTGCTAGAGATGAGGAAGAGATGAATAAACATTTACCTTTTTTAGCAAATGCAGGCTCAGTAAGTCCTTATATAGGACTCTTTGGAACTGTTTGGGGAATAATGACTTCTTTTCAAGGCTTATCAGACGCTACCCAAGCTACTATTAATGCTGTAGCTCCAGGAATATCTGAAGCACTTGTTGCAACAGCTATGGGTTTATTTGCTGCTATACCTGCAGTTGTAGCTTTTAATAGATTCACGTCTCAATCAGACTCTATTGCTCAATCTACAACAATCTTTGCTGAAGAATTGGCTAGTATTTTTTATAGGCAGACATTAAAAAATAAGAAATGATTTATCGCTTAGCGAAAAGAAAAAAATTACATGCTGAGATCAATGTCGTACCTTACATTGATGTTATGTTAGTTTTGCTAATTATTTTTATGGTTCTTTCTCCTCTTTTAATTCAAGGGATTGAAGTAAATCTTCCACAAACCGATACTACGAAGATGACAATTCAAAATGAGCCTTTAGTTATATCTATAGATGCAACAGGTAATTATTATCTAAATTTAGGTGATGAAAATCTTCCAATTTCCCTTGAAGAGCTGAAAAGAAAAGCCGGTGTGATATACAAAGCCAATGAGGATATAGAAGTGGTTTTTCAAAGCGATGAAGCGGTAAGTTTTAATAGTGTTGCTAAGGCCATGGCAGCAGTGCAGAGCGTTGGAATATCAAAAATAGGCATAGTGACAACTGGTTATGCAAACTAGAGAGAATTACATACAAGCATCATTTTTTTCATTTCTGATTCATGCAATAATTTTTTTATATTTAGTGGGTTTTTTTTATTCTGAAAAGCAATTACGCCCAATTTTAAGTCAAGCAGTTAATGTAAATATTATTGTAGATACAGCTTCTGAAAAGATATTGCAGAAGCCAAATTTAAACCAAATTTCTAAGAGTAATCCTATAGAAAATATAAATATAGAAACTAAAAAAAGTATTGATGATATAGCTAAAATAGATAGCGAAGGCTCTATCAGTAATCTTAAAAATCTTCTTACCCAGGAATCTGAGATACTTAATTCTGGTGATTTAGAAAATGAAATAAATACATATAGCGGTTATATGATTAGTTTAATAGAAGCGGCCTGGATAAAGCCAAAAAATATTCAAGATAACTTAATATGTGATATCAAAATAAAAACAAATTCACGAGGGAGAATTATAAATATTACGCTTCTCAAGAGTAGTGGAAATATTCGCTTTGATAATTCAGCTCTTCAAGCTGTAAAACGTGTTGAAACATTTCCTTTTTTTAATGAAATAAAAAAAACTACATATGAAGATGCTTTTAAAAATATTGTTATAAGTTTTAATCCGTCCAAATGAAGAATATTCTTATACTTTTACTTCTACCCAATTTTTTATTTGCTGAACTTCTTTTAGAAATAACAAAAGGGTCTGATAACCCATATAGAATTGCAATTGTTCCATTTGAAGGTTCTGATAAATCAGTGAGCACAATGGTTGATATTATCAAAGCTGATTTAATTAGGTCTGGAGAGTTTTTCTCTCTAAGTGAAGAGATGCTGTTATCTATTCCTAAAACTATAGATGATATTAAACCTTCTGAATGGAAACTTCTAAATATTGATTTTATTGTTATAGGAAAGGTTATAAATGAAGATGATATTTCTTTAAAAGCTTCCTACGAAATCTATGATGTAAATAAAAAATCAAAGATAAGATCTTCAACTGTATATGGCATACCTGGCAAACTAAGACAACTTGCTCATTACATAAGTGATGGAATCTATGAAAGTGTTACAGGCATGAAGGGTATTTCAGCTACAAAAATACTATATGTAAATGAAGTTACAGATGGTCTTCAAATAAACTATATTCTTTATGTTGCTGATGCTGATGGTTCTAATGAAGCAGTATTGCTTAAAAGTAATGAGCCTATAATATCTCCAGCCTGGTCACCAGATTCTAAAAAAATAGCTTATGTTTCATTTGAAACAGGAATGGCAAAAGTATTTATCCAAGATATTGGAACTGGCAAACGTGAATTAGTCTTAATTAATGACAACCAAGTAAGCTCTCCAGCCTGGTCCCCTGATGGTAAATTACTTTCCTTAACATTATACCAAGATGGAAATGCAGAAATTTATATTTTAAATTTAGCTAACAAAAATCTTACAAGACTAACAAAGCATTATTCAATTGATACAGAGTCAAGCTGGTCAACTAAAGGAACCAAGATTTTATTTACATCAGGTAGATCTGGATCACCTCAGCTTTATGAAATAGATCTAACAAAACTTAATGCAAAACCATCTAGATTAACCTTTGAAGGTAATTACAATGCAAAAGGATCATATCTTCCTAATGATGAAGGTATCATTTTTGTTCATAGATCAAAAGATCAATTCCAAATTGCTTTAAAGTATTTAAATGAGAATTTTATTAGACCATTAACTGAATCAAAAATGGATGAATCCCCCAGTGTTTCTCCCAATGGTAATGTGATAGTCTATGCAATAACTGATAACAAGTCAGGAATGATAGCTGGAGTGACCTTAAGCGGCGCAACTTTCGTTCTTCCTGCAACAAATGGCAAAGTTAGAGAGCCAGCATGGTCAGGATTTTTAAGATAAATTTTTTTTGGAGAAAAAATATGAAAACTAGCAATAAATCAATGATCTCATATGCTTTTATAGGACTCTTTGTAGCTTCCTGTAGTAGCGTTCAAGTTACAGAAGAGGCTGTCTATGAAGATTCTATTCAAAGTATAGAGGTTTCATCTAATAAGGATGAATTAGCTTCTCCATTAGAGTCTAAGGCTGTTTTTGCTAATGCAACGGTTTACTTTGAGTTTGATAAGTTCAATTTATCCACAAGATCTATTCAAGCACTAAAAAGCATAATAGAGCTAATGAAAGAAAATTCTGCAATAGAGATAACAATAGCAGGTCATGCTGATGAGCGAGGAACAAGAGAATATAATCTTGCTTTAGGTCAAAGAAGAGCAGAAAGCGTAGCTGATTACCTTGCTCTTAAAGGTATTCCAAAATCAAGATTAACTGTAAAGAGTTACGGAGAAGAGATGCCAGCTGTTTCTAGCTCAAATGAAAGATCTTGGGCTAGAAACAGAAGAGCCGAAATAAATTAATTTCTAAATGTATAAACTAATTAATAAACAATTAGTTCTTTCTAGTTTTTTAGTATTTTTTTCAAGCTTTTCAATAACTCAAGATTCTCAATCAACGGAATCTGATATTTTATTTTTAAAGATGCAAGAGCTTGAAATGGAAATGGCAGATCTAAGAAATGAGGTTGAAGCTCAAAATTATTTAATTGAAAAGTTAATAAATGAATCAGTAAAAGAAGAAGTTGCTGAATCAGTAAATCTAGATTCTACTGATCCTGCCTTAGGAGAAGATGTATATAGATTTGATGGCATTAATGATTCTCAGAGCATTGAGGAGATCTATAATCAAGCAATTTTATCCCTAGGTAATGAGGACTATAATTCTGCAAAAAAACTTTTTAATTATTTAATAACCAACTTCTCAGATCCAGACAAACTGCCTTTATCCTTATTCTGGTTGGGGGAAATTGAATTTTCTTCAGGTAACTTTGAGGATAGTAAAAGATACTATATACAATTAATTTCATCTTTCAAAAATCACTGGAGAGTGCCACTTGCTCATAAAAAATTAGGAGATATTTCCTTTAAGCAAGGGGACATAAAAATGGCAAAAGAAAAGTATCAATTTGTCATTCGCGAATTCCCTAATAACTCTGCATCATCTATGTCTTTGCAAAGCATAGAAGATATGGAATAATCACCACTTTTTATGACATGCTAAATCAAGGGTCGCTAGCTCAGTTGGTAGAGCAGTTGGCTTTTAACCAATTGGTCACAGGTTCGAATCCTGTGCGACCCACCATTTACAGCATAAAAATTTCAAATTACTTATATACATTTAGTTACAAAAAAATATAAGAAGATGAATATATTTCTTAAAAAATTATTTCTTCCTTTTACTAAAGAATCATCTCTTGCAGGTTTATTTTTCTTTTTTGTTTTGTCTTCTTGGTATGTTCTTAGACCTGTTCGTAATGAAATGGCTGTCTCAAATGTAGATAATTTACCTTTACTGCTCGCGGCAGGAGCTTTGGCTATGCTGTTGGTTAATCCAATATATTCATGGGCTGCTTCACAGAACAATCTAAAACGATTATTAATTACATGTTATTTATTCTTTATTGCAAACCTTTTAGGATTTTTATTTTCTTGGAAGGTTCTAGATTTGCAAGGAGTTGCATGGCTTGGTCGAGCTTTTTATATATGGTGCAATATTTACTCTTTCTTCGTAGTTTCAATTTTCTGGGTAGTAATTATTAATGTATTTCGATCGTCACAATCAAGAAATTATTATGGAGTAATAATGGCTGGTGGATCTTTTGGAGCTTTATTTGGATCAGAGATATCTAAAAGATTTTCAAGCTCATTTACTAATTATGGCTTAGAATTTTTTAGTATGTCAGCTATTTTTTTACTTTTTGCTGCTCTATTTGTTGGTTTAATTTTAATCAGTTACACAAATTCTAAGAATAATCATGAAACAGCTAAGGCTGTTGGAGGAGGCGGCTTTGATGGAATAAGAAACGCCTTAACTAAGAAAGACATCCGATCAATTGCTATTTATGTATGGATATGGACAGGGCTTATGACTGTTCATTGGATGACCGCAATATCTATTATTGATGCTTGGTCAAGCGATTCCGTTGAACGCATAGCTTTATTTGCAGAAATGGAGCAGCTAGTAACAATTTTAACTTTACCAACTCAATTATTGCTCACATCAATTATTATTAACTTCTTGGGCGTTAGAAAAATACTGTTTTTATATGGAGCTGCTTTTCTACTTGTCTTTCTTGCATATTCCATCTCTCCAACAATCTCTATTGTCATTTTTGTTACGGTATTTCTTCGATTATTTGAATATGCTATCAATAAGCCAACTCGAGAAATTGTTTATAGCCATTTACAACAAAATGATAGATATAAATCTTCAGTTTTTGTAGATACTTTTGTTTCGAGGTTTGGCGATCTTTCAGGAAGTTTATTTATAACACTTGGCCAATCTATCGGAGTTACCTTTTCTGTAATACCTTTACTAGCTATACCATTAACAGGAATTCTTTCCTATGTTGGAATTAAAATATCAAAAGAAACAAAAATCTATTGACCTCTAAGACCTTCAATTGATTGTCTTGCTGCATTAATTTTTGTCATAATTAATTCAGAAACTTGAAAATTATTTTCAGTTAATTTTAATGCAAATTGAAGTTGATTTAAGGCATCTTCGTATTGACCTAAGAGTAAATAATACTCTGCTCTACTTTGATGATAGCCCACAACATTTTTGCTATCTCTTTGAATTTCTGAGAGATAGAGCCAAAGATAAGGATCTGTATTTCTTCTTAATAACTGATCTCTAATTAGCTCTTCAGCAGCAAATAGTTGTTTCTTATATGCAAGAATTTTAGCCTTAAGGACTGAAAGAGGATAATTTTTAGGCGATATATTTAAAGATTTATTTACAAGCTCCAGAGCTCCATCTGAATTTCCTTGGTCTAATAAAATCTCAGCTTTAGTATTAGCTAGAATTAAATTTTTTGGATTATTAGCAATTAACTTATCTATCTCTTGTAAGCTCTTTGTAAAGTTTCCAGTATTTTTATAGGCAATTGATAAAGCATATCTATTTTGATTAGACGGCTCAGTAGCTATTAAGTTCTCCATTTTCCTTAGTGAGCTTAATGGAATTAATTCATACCTCATTTGAAGCCTACCCCTTATTAACTGATAGTTAACAGAGTCCTTAGTTTTATATGAGTTTTCTATTTGATCTGCTGCATTAAAAGCATCAGCAACTCTTGAAGAGGAGATTGGATGAGTTAAGAGGAATTCTGGAATATTATCACCTGCTAACCTTCTTAGTTTTGCCATTTGTTCAAACATCATTCCCATGCTAGAAGGGTCATATTGCGCATTGATAAGATTATTAAATCCAACTCTATCAGCTTCCTTTTCAAATAAACGACTATAGCGTAATGCTTGTTGCTGTAAATAAGCTGGCCCTGCAATAAATGCAGTTGGATTATTTGTTGCTATAGCTGCAGCAATTGCTGAAACCATAACAAGAGTTGAGGCAAGATTATTGTCTCTTGAATTAAGTATATTTCTAGCAAAATGTCTTTGACTTAAATGAGCAAGCTCATGGGTAAGAACTGAAGCAAACTGTCCTTCATTTTCTGCATTTAAAAAAAGACCTCCATTAATACCAATAACACCGCCTGGAGCAGCAAAAGCATTGAGAGATTTATCATCAATTAAAAGTACATTAAAGCTTCTATCTTTAACCTGACTATACTCAGATAATCTATATATTAATAATTCAGAATATTCTTGTATCAAAGGATCTGATATTAATGGAGCCTGGCTATATATTTGCTTTAAAAATTCATTTCCTATAACTTTTTCTTGTTCACCAGATACCACGCCAGATACTCTATCGCCTAACTCTGGGAGAGATAAATCTAGCTCTGGTTCAGCATAAATATGATGAATATTTGCAAGAAGTAGTATAAAAAGTATTTTTTTCATTCTTTTATTTTAAAAATTTGTATTCTTAACCAAAGCAATATCTGCATTATTTATTAGATTAATATAACTTAATAAATTATCATAATTTATATATATCTACTATCTGACAATAATAATTTGAAATAGTTTTTATAATTAACAGTATTAAAAGGAATTATATTTTTTATGAGTGATTCATTACTTAGCAACGCACTATCTTTTATAGCTTTAGGTTTATTTGCAAGTATGGGATATTTTTTCTTTACTCAATCAATAAAAAAAGTATTTGTGAATGAAGAAACAATTGTATTTTCATTAATTTTAGTAGTTTCTCTTGTAGCTATTACTCTTTTTGGTAGTGTTCTATCACCATTTTTAATAAGTATCATGGTTGCATATTTACTTGTTGGTGTGCAGGTTAGATTAGAGGGATACGGAGTTAAAACATCGTCTGCTTTAGTAATAACATACATATTTTTCTTAATAGTAACTACTACTTTGCTAACATGGCTAGTTCCGCTAATCTATCAGCAGCTTCAGGCTCTAGTCTTAGAGTCACCAAGATTAATTAACGAATTAATTATTTTTATTCAGACTGTTCCAAGTAATTATCCAGACCTTCTTTCTCCTGAGCAAGTAGCCTCATTCTTTGAAGGCATATCAGCAGAATTAACTGGCTTTACTCAAAATATAGTTAAGACATCTCTAACAGGAATACAGGGAACTATTAGCTTTGTTATGTATCTTATTCTTTTTCCAATATTGGTATATTTCTTTCTCTTTGATAGAAAGAATATCATTAATAGTTTCATGGAACTTATACCTGGCGAGAGAAAAATGCTTTCAAATGTTTGGTCTGAGATGGACAATCAGTTAAGCAATTATGTAAGAGGTAAGTCAATAGAAATATTGATTGTTGGTTTGGTTTCAGCCGTCATATTTGCATCATTAGGACTAAACTATACTGCGCTGCTTGCTGCGCTTGTAGGAATATCAGTTTTAATTCCTTATGTAGGAGCATTTCTTGTTACGATCCCAGTTTTAGCTGTAGGATTAATCCAGTTTGGCGTATCTACAGAATTTTACTTATTAACTGGTCTTTACTTGCTATTACAAGCCTTGGATGGAAATCTACTAGTTCCTCTAATATTTTCTGATGCAGTTAAATTACATCCAGTTGTAATAATACTAGCAGTATTTATTTTTGGAAGCATGTTTGGTTTTTGGGGAATATTTCTTGCAATACCTATAGCTACTTTTATTAAAGCTATATGGAATGCATGGCCTTCTCAAGGCTAATTTTTAATAGCTCCAACAGCCTCTAGCACTTCTGCAACATGACCCTTTACTTTAACTGACCGCCATTCATTAACCACTTTACCTTTTGTATTAATAATAAAAGTACTTCTATCAACTCCAATATACTCTCTTCCATACATTGACTTGAGTTTCATAACATCAAAGGCTTTACATACTTTTTCATCTGGATCAGAAAGTAATTCAAATGGAAAATTTTGTTTTGCTTTAAAGTTTTCATGAGATTTAATAGATTCCCTAGAGACCCCAAGAATTTCTGTATTGAGTGATTTAAATTTTTTAAAAGCATCCCTAAATTCTTGACCTTCAGTCGTACATCCCGGAGTGCTATCTTTTGGATAAAAATATAATACTAAATTTTTACCTAAAAAATCTTCTGAGGAAATAGTTTTATTACTGGTACATTCAGCTTTAAATTTTGGAGATTTCTTGCCTAATAGATTTTTTGTCATTTTCTTTCCTTAATTGTTAATATAAAATAATTCTATAACCCTATTTTTTACTGAAACAAATATTCATGCAACCCCCTAAAGGAAGTTTGGTCGCATTAGTGACCCCACTATTATCAAATGGAAGCCCAGATTATCGATCACTAAAAAATTTAGTTAATTGGCATATAGACAATGACACTCATGGCATTGTTTCTGTTGGAACAACAGGAGAGTCATCTACATTAAATGCTAAAGAACATATAGAGGTTATAGCAAAAACAGTTGAATATGTTGATAGCAGAATTCCAGTTATAGCAGGAACAGGATCTAATTCCACGCAGCAGGTTATTAACTTAACCAAAGAAGCAAAAAGTGTTGGAGCAGATTTTTGTCTTTTAGTAACCCCTTATTACAATAAGCCCACTCAAGAAGGCTTAATTAATCATTATCAATTAATTGCAGATACTATAGATATACCTCAAATTTTATATAATGTTCCCTCTAGAACTGGATGTGATTTATTGCCATCTACAGTAAAAGTTTTAGCAAATCATACAAACATAATAGGTGTTAAAGAAGCTGTAAATGATATAAGCAGAGTGGTGGAGTTAATTAAAATATCAAAAGCATTAGAAGAGACTAAAAATTTCTATATTTACTCTGGCGATGATCCAACATTTTTAGAATCTATTAAGCTGGGATCTCATGGAGTAATATCAGTTGTAGCAAATGCACTGCCGCATCAAATATCATCAATCTGCAATAATGCCTTTGATGGAAATTTTGAGAAGGCTGATGAGATAAATAATATTTATAAAAATTTCTATGATTTATGCTTTATTGAATCAAACCCAATACCTATAAAATGGATTCTTTATAAACTTAACAGAATTGAGAATAATATTAGATTGCCTTTAGTTAATCTTAATGAAACTTTTCATGAACAGATCGAGTCAGAGATGGTAAAATTAAAACTATTATGAAAAATATATTCCAAATTACATTAACTATTTTATTTATTCAGTCATGTTCATACATTACTGGGCCTGAGGGGATGTTCCCAGAAACCAAGTATGACTTTCTTGAAGAAGAGGTTTCTCCTAATTTAGATATACCTGATTCCCTAGATAATATTTCTAAGGATAACCACTACCCTGTAGAAGTTAGTGTTTATGCAGAATCTCCTAAAGATATACCAAAACCTAGACAAGTTTTTTCTTCAGGAGGCGCATCTGAAGTTCAATTAAGAAGATTAGGTGAGTTAATGTGGATATATGTTGAGACTCTTCCATCTACTGCTTGGCCTATCTCTAAAAACTATTGGGAAGCATCTAGCTATAAGATTATTTCTACAAATGCAGAACAAGGTATTATAAAAATTAAATATGATGAGAGTTCTAGTCTCGAAATGACTGTTGAGCATGGAATTAAAGAGGCTTCTACAGAAATATTTTTAAAACATCTAAACATAAATAATGAAAATATTAGTGATTCTGAGTTTTTAAAACCAGAGTTTGAAAAAATTGTTGATTATCTTGCCGCTTCAGTCGAAAATTTTTCTGGAACTTCTCTTGCAGCTCAGAGTTTGAATGAAAATAAAAAAGCAAGAATTTTTTCTAAGGATAATCAAACAGTAATTGAGCTTGATTTAACTTATCCAAGAGCTTGGTCTGCTGTGAGCAGAGCTTTAAAAGCAGGAAGCATTGTCACTAATGATAGAAATAGAGACGAAGGAATTTTTTACGTTAGTTATGCTAGCGAGACAAATCCTGGCTTCTTTTCCTTTTTATCCTTTGGAAAAGAAGAGAATGAAGAAGGGCTTATCCTTGGTGAAGAGGCAGCATTTGAAGTTAATGTTAAAGCAATCGGAGCAAAAACAGTTATTACAGCAAAGGCTGCAAATGGGAGCATCGAAGATGCTGAAACTTTATTATCTAAAATTAATGAGTCACTAAGCTAATGAATAAAATTAATGAAATAACAACAGGCAAGGCTAAATCTTTATATACAACTGATACATCTGATCAATTAATAATGCATTTTAGAGATGATACATCTGCTTTTGATGGAAAGAAAAAAGAAGCTCTTCTTGGCAAGGGCTCAGTAAATAATCAATTCAATGCTTTTATTATGAAGCACCTAGAATCTAAGGGAATTGAGACTCATCATATTGAAATCTTAAATTCAACAGATTCTCTTGTTCATAAATTAGAAATGTTTCCTATAGAATGCGTTGTCCGCAATAGAGCAACAGGGTCAATTTGTAGAAGACTAGGAACTGAAGATGGTCTTATATTAGAGTCGCCATTATTTGAATTTTTCTTAAAAGATGATGATCTAGGCGATCCTTTAATTACTGATGAGCATATATTGTCTTTTGGTTGGGCCAGCGCAGCTCATATAAAAGAAATGAAGGCAGTAACTTTAAAAATAAATGAAATTCTATCAGAGCTTTTCTTGGCAAGTAATCTAATATTGGTAGATTTTAAAGTTGAATTTGGAATTACTAACAACAAACTTCTTCTGGCTGATGAATTTACACCAGATGGATGCAGGCTTTGGGATACAGAAACATTAGCTAAAATGGATAAAGATAGATTTAGACAAGGCTTGGGAGATGTGGTCGAGTCTTATCATCAAGTTGCAGATAGATTGGGAATGAATATTAAACTTGACTAAAATAGTCGGGTATCTATAATTGGCGCGTGAAACTCACGACTAAAAGCAAATATGCTGTAAATGCTCTAACCGAACTCTGCGCACTTCAGAATGACGGCCCTGTAGCATTATCGGATATATCTAATCGTCAAAATATTGAAATAACATATCTTGAGCAATTATTTAGAAAATTAAGATTAGCTGGAATTGTTGAGAGTGTGAGAGGAAGAAAAGGCGGTTATATTTATGCCAAAGATCCATTATTTATATCCATAAAAGATATTATGAATGCTGTTGATGAAGATCTTGATGCAACTAGCTGTAATGGCTCTTCATCATGTCATCATGGTAAAAAATGTAACGCACACAATTTGTGGAGTGATTTGAATAATGTTGTCGATTCATTTCTAAGCAATGTAACCATTTCACATTTAATACAACAGGATAATTCAAACATTCAAATTAAGGAGATAACTTGATGGAAGCAGGCACAAAATCAACAATATATTTAGACTACGCATCTACAACCCCAGTTGATCCAAGGGTAGCTAGCAAAATGATGGAATACCTTACTCCTGATGGCGAGTTTGGCAATCCTGCATCTAGATCTCACAGATACGGATGGGCAGCTGATGATGCAGTTGAAGAGGCTAGATCGCATGTAGCAAACTTAGTTAATTGTGATCCAAGAGAAATTGTTTGGACTTCTGGCGCAACAGAGGCAGATAATCTAGCCATAAAAGGTGTTGCAAGATTTTATAAATCTAAGGGCAATCATATTATTACTTCTAAAATTGAGCATAAGGCAGTCTTAGATCCATGTAGACAGCTTGAGAGAGAGGGCTTCGAAGTTACTTATTTAGATCCTAATGAAGGCGGCATTATTACTCCTGAAGCAATAAAAGATGCATTGCAAGAAAATACAATATTAATCTCGGTTATGCATATAAATAATGAGCTTGGAACTCTTAATGATATTGCAGCTATTGGAGCTATTGCTAGAAAGCATGGGGCATTTTTCCATGTAGATGCAGCACAAAGTACAGGAAAGGTTGATATTGATTTAACTGCATTACCAGTAGATTTAATGTCTTTTTCAGCTCATAAAACTTATGGCCCAAAAGGCATAGGCGCTTTATTTGTTAGAAGAAAACCAAGAGTAAGGCTAGAGGCTTTAATCCATGGTGGTGGTCATGAGAGAGGTATGAGATCTGGAACTCTACCAACTCACCAAATTGTTGGGATGGGCGAAGCTTTTAAACTTGCAAAGTCAGAAATGGTAAATGATTTAACTAAAATAGAAAATTTCCATAAGAAATTTTTAAAAGAAGCCATGAAAATAGAGCATGCATATATTAATGGCGATCTTGAGAATAAAGTGCCAAATATTTTAAATATTAGTTTTAATTTTGTTGAAGGGGAGTCTCTCATAATGGGCTTAAAAGACATTGCAGTTTCATCAGGTTCAGCTTGTACTTCGGCTAGTCTAGAGCCTTCTTATGTCTTAAGAGCTCTTGGAAGAAAAGATGAACTAGCTCATAGCTCCATAAGATTCTCTTTTGGAAGATTTACAGAAGAAGAGGATGTTCAAAGAACAATAGAAATTTTAGGTAATGTTGTAGAAAGATTAAGAGAATTATCTCCTCTATGGGAGATGCATTTAGATGGTGTAGATCTTGATACAGTAGAGTGGGAAACTCATTAATAACAGCTAATCGTATAGGAGCGTAAAATGGCATATAGTAAAAAAGTAGTAGATAAGTTTGAGAATACTTTAAATAATCCTCAAGCATTTAAAGTTGGAAAATTTGATCCAAAAGAATTAAATGTAGGTACTGGAATGGTTGGAGCTCCAGCATGTGGCGACGTAATGAAGCTTCAAATAAAATGTGAGCAAAAAGGTAATACTCATATTATTAAAGATGTAAAATTTAAAACTTACGGCTGTGGTTCTGCAATTGCATCATCAAGCGAGCTAGTTGAAATGCTTATGGGTAAAACCCTAGAAGAAGCTAAAGAAATTAAAAACAAGCAAATAGTAGATGCTCTAGAATTGCCACCAATAAAAATACATTGCTCTGTTCTAGCAGAAGACTCTATTAAACAGGCAATTAAAGATTTTGAATCAAAACAATAGATTATTTTAGAGATGGAAACTTTTAAACCAGCTGAACTTAATTTCTCAGATGAGGCTATAAAACATTTTAATAAAAGCATTATTAATAAAAAGAATAGCATTGGAGTAAGGATAGGCGTCAGAAAAGCAGGCTGTTCGGGATATGAATATTTCTTTGATTTTGTAGATGAGATAAATCTAGAAGATTCTATTTTTGAAGAAAATGGTTGTAAAATTTTTGTTGATAATCAAAGTCTTTCTTTTCTTAAAGGTACTTTAGTAGATTACTCTGAAGATGGCCTTAACAAAGGAATTAAATTCAAAAATCCTAACGCAAAAGCTGTTTGTGGTTGCGGAGAAAGTTTTACCATATAAATCATGGCAAGAATAAAGATTTGGCCTCATGAGGAACTCTGCCCTAAAGGTGCAGATATAGAAACTCTTCCTGAAGAAACAATATGTGAGGCTGCTTTAAGAGAGGGTATTAAAATAGAGCATGCGTGTGAAATGTCTGCTGCATGCACTACCTGTCATTGCATCATCAGAAAAGGTTTTGATAGCTTAAATGAAGCAAGTGACATAGAAGAAGATATGCTTGATAAAGCCTGGGGCTTGGAGCAAACATCTAGATTGAGTTGCCAAGCAGTACCACCTATTGATGAAGAAATAGAAATTGAACTACCAAAATATAATATCAATATGGTTTCTGAGGATCATTAATGAATAATTTAGATTGGCTTGATATAAATGATATAGCCATAGGGTTATATGATAAATTTCCTGATATAGACCCTCAATGGATTAGTTTTCCTGATCTACACAAAAAAGTATGTGAATTAGATGGCTTTATTGGAGATTTAAATAAATCAAATGAACAAATTCTCGAAGCTATTCAAATGACATGGATAGAAGAATATGAATAAGTCTCTTATAATAGCCAAAATTTTAATAAGGAATTAATATGAATACTCAAAGAACACTTTCAATCATCAAGCCAGATGCTGTATCTAAAAATGTAATTGGTAAGATTTTGTCTAGATTTGAAGAAAATGGTTTAAAAATTATTGCTGGAAAACTAATCTCTCTATCTGAAGCAAAAGCTTCTGGATTTTATGCTGAGCATAAAGAAAGACCTTTTTTCCCTGCATTAATAGAGTTTATGACTTCAGGTCCAGTTTTTGTTCAAGTCTTAGAAGGTGAAGATGCGGTCATGAAAAATAGAGAGCTAATGGGAAGCACTAATCCAGCTGAAGCAGCTCCTGGAACGATCAGAGCAGACTTTGCTAAAAGTATAGATGCTAACGCTGTACATGGATCAGATTCTCCAGAGAGTGCTGAAAGAGAAATTAATTATTTTTTTGATCTAGAAGAGATTACTTCAACTTAATTTTGCTAGAAAAAGTAAATCTCTTAGGCTATTCGCAAAAATCTTTAGAAAGTTTTTTTCATGATCTAGGCGAGCCATCTTTTAGAGCTAAACAGTTATTAAAATGGATTCATCAAAAAGGTGAATT
Source organism: uncultured Gammaproteobacteria bacterium (assembly GCA_964546275.1). Lineage (GTDB taxonomy): Bacteria > Pseudomonadota > Gammaproteobacteria > Magnimaribacterales > D2472 > MED-G78. Next base: position 14,457 of record CAZJJG010000013.1, on the reverse strand, counting down.
AGATTTCGACATGATGACTGATTTTAATAAAATTCTAAGAGAAAAATTAAAAGATTTAGCTATATTAAAGACGCCTATTGTAAAGAATGTTCTTACTTCTGATGAAGGTACAAAGAAATACTTAGTAGAGTTAGACTCAGGATCATCTATTGAGATGGTTAGAATACCTGAAAAGAAAAGAATAACTTTATGCATATCATCCCAGGCAGGTTGTGCTCTTCAATGCACATTTTGTGCTACAGGCGCTCAAGGCTTTGATCAAAATTTAACGGCAGATGAGATAATAGGCCAAGTATGGTTAGCAAATTTTTATGATAGAGATGAAGCTCCTATTACTAATGTTGTTTTTATGGGAATGGGCGAACCTCTCCTTAATTTTGATCCTGTCATAGAATCTGTTGAAATCATGCGAAATCAAATAGCATACTGTTTATCAAGAAAGAGAATTACAATAAGCACTTCAGGCATTGTTCCTCAAATTAATAAACTAGCTGAAATAACAGATGTTTCATTAGCCATATCACTTCATGCAGCAGAAAATGAATTAAGAGATATCATTGTTCCTATAAATAAAAAATATCCTATAGATGATTTATTAACTTCATGTAAGAATTATTTATCAAAACAAACAGGAAAAAGAAATATTACAATTGAATATATCTTAATTGATGGCATTAATGACTCTCTTAAGCATGCCGCCTCTCTTTCAAAAGTTTTATCAACCATATCTTGTAAAATTAATCTAATTCCTTTCAATCCATTTGATGGGAGCGAATATAAAAGATCTACAAATAAGAATATTTATGCTTTTAAGAGCTACTTAGTTAATAAGGGTTATATCACTACTTGCAGAATAACAAGAGGAGATGCGATTGACGGAGCTTGCGGTCAACTAGTTGGGAATTTAAAAAAATCAATCAAAGGGAAAGGTGTTATCAAGCATACAAGCATTCATTAGCTACCCAAATGTCAAAAAGAAGTACAAAAAAATCAGATAATCTAGGATCACAATTTGTAGATGCAAGATCTAAACTAAATTTAAGTCTTGAGGATGTATCTAAGCAAATCCTAATAAATATTAAATATTTATCAGCTATCGAGTCTGATAATTATTCATTTTTTCCAGCAAGAGCATTTGCTGTTGCTTATTTTAAAAAATACTCTAAATTTCTTGGAATTAATGAACCTTTTCCCTTAGAAAAAAATAAAAAAGCCAATAGCAATCAAGAGGTAAAAATACCAAGTAAAAAAATTAATAATGTGCTGTATTTTGTTACTATAAATATAGAAAAAATTATTTTATTTTCTATATTTATTTTTCTTATTATTATATTAAATTTCTTTAACTCACCTTTTAATAATACAGAACTACAAACTGACATAGAGACCTTAAAACCTTTAAATGTTAATGAAATTAAAGTCACAGATGAGTTAGTGGCAGAGGAGCCTATTCCTGAATTAGTCAATAAGAATAACTACCTAAAATTATTTTTTTCTGGAGAATGTTGGGTAGAAATATATTCAGTAAATAAAAAACCTTTAGTTTATAAGTTATATAATAAAGATGATTTTTTAGAAATAGAGATTGAAAAAAGCTTTACACTTACAATAGGTAATATTGATAATGTTAAAGGCACTTATGGGCCTTCGGATATTAACTTTAGCAATAGCGCCAATAAACTTAAAGTAAGCACAACTATATTTAATAATGAGTGAATGGATTAAAAGAAAAGATACTAAATCTGTTAATGTCGGCGGAGTTATTGTAGGTGCAAAAAACCCTATAGCTATTCAATCAATGACAAATACCAATACATGCGATGTTATCTCAACAGTTAATCAAATTAATGACCTGCAGGCCGCTGGTGCAGATATTGTCAGAGTGTCAGTTCCGGGTTTTGAGGAAGCTGCTGCTTTTAAAGAAATTAGAAAAGCTGTAGATATACCTTTGGTAGCTGATATACATTTTGATTATAAGATAGCCCTAGAAGTTGCAGATTCGGCTGATTGTTTACGGATTAATCCAGGTAATATTGGAAAAGAGGATAGAGTAAGAGAGGTTATTCAAGCTGCTATCCATAATAATGTGCCGATTAGAGTTGGAGTCAATGCTGGATCTTTAGAAAAAGATCTCCAAAAGAAGTATGGAGAGCCTAATGCAGATGCTTTAGTAGAGTCTGCTATGCGACATGTTGATATTCTAGATAAATTTAATTTTGCAAATTATAAAATGAGTCTTAAAGCCTCCAATATAGAGATGACAGTTGAGGCGTATAGAAAAATCTCAAAAATTATTGATCAACCTCTTCATTTAGGTATTACAGAGGCAGGAAGTTATAGGGCAGGAACAGTTAAATCCTCCATAGGAGTAGGGATGCTCTTATCTGAAGGTATTGGAGATACAATTAGAATTTCTTTAGCTTCTGATCCAGTAGATGAAATTAAAATTGGATGGGATATTTTAAAAAGTCTAAATATTAGAAGTCGAGGTGTAAAACTTATTGCCTGTCCTAGCTGCTCAAGGCAGAATTTTAACGTTATTGAAGTAGTAAATGCTCTAGAAGAAAGATTTGAGGATATTTCTGAAGATATTGAAGTTGCTATTATAGGTTGTTATGTAAATGGTCCTGGAGAATCAAAGGCTGCAGATATTGGTTTAACTGGGGCATCTCCAAAAAACTTACTATACGTTGACGGAGTGCCTGATAGAAAGATATCTAGTGAACATCTCATAGATGAGATAGAGAATGAAGTTAGAGAGAAGTTATTACAAAGAGATAACTCAAATGTTATTGTAAGAGGCTAAATGACCAATAAAATTAATTCATTAAGAGGCATGCCTGACTTTTATCCTGAAGATATCATCAGCTGGACCCCTGTAGAAAATAAACTTGAAGAAATATTCAACTCTTATTCAATCAATGAAATAAGAACACCAATTATGGAATACACAGATTTATATAAAAGATCCGTGGGAGATACATCAGATATCGTTAACAAAGAAATATATTCTTTTAATGATAGGAATGATCAAAGTCTTAGTCTTCGTCCAGAAGGAACAGCTGGAGTAATTCGTTCAATTATTGAAAAAAAATTAGATCAACAGCAATCTAAGTTCTGGTACATGGGACCAATGTTTAGGTATGAAAGACCTCAGAAGGGGAGATATAGACAATTTCACCAAGCAGGAATTGAGCTTTTAGGTTTTGAAGAAGGCAAAGCTGACTTTGAATTAATTTCTATGATTTGCTCAATCATTAATGGTTTAAAGATAAAAAATACCACATTAAAGATAAATCACTTGGGTGATAAGCAGTCCAAACAAGATTTTGCTAAAGAGCTAGTTAGTTTTTTAAGCTCATATAAAGATCAAATGGACGAAAAGGATCTAGAAAGATTAAATACTAATCCATTGCGAATACTTGATACTAAAGACCATAACATCCAAGAAATTTTAAAATCAGGACCTTCGTTGAAGGACTTTATTCCTAATTCAGCTAATGAATTATTAGAAAATATTCAAAGTACATTTGGAGATCTATGTAATATAGAAATTGATAATAATCTTGTTAGAGGTCTTGATTACTACACTGGTCTAGTTTTTGAAGCTACTTCGTCAGATTTAGGAGCTCAAGATGCATTTCTTGGAGGAGGAAGATACGATATTCTTTCAGAAATGCTTGGCGGTAAAGATATGCCAGCAATAGGTCTTGCAATTGGGTTAGAAAGAATAATTTCGATTGCAACCATATCGCCGTCTAATAAGAAAAAAGTAGCTTTTATAACTTCTACTAGCAATATAGCACCATTAGCATTTAAAATAGCGAACCAGCTCAGATCTGCTAATTCAGAGATTTCATTAGATATGGACTTAACTGAAAGCAGCATCAAGGCTAAATTAAGGAGAGCTAATAAAACAAATGCTTCTCATGTATTTATTCTTGGTGATGAAGAAATTAATAACAATTTAATTATTGTTAAATATCTTAGAGAAGATGTTGAGCAGACCAACGTAAGTTTAAAAGAATTAATAGAATTATATAAAGAGATTTAGAAAGGATTACAAGGACATAAAAGATGGCAGAATACAGTAATGATGACGAGAGACTTCTTGCGATTGCAGATTTTTTCAAGCACTACAAGAGTCTTATACTTACAATATTAATATCTATTTCTGTAATAGGAATTAGTTCATACAGCATTAAGTCTTTTAATGATTCAAAGGCTGAATCAGCCTCTATTCTTTATAGTGAATGGATGAATGAAGTATCTTCAGAAGATTCTAATATATTGAATGATATTCCAGCATTTGATGAATTGACTGAAAATTTTAGCTCAACCGGATTTGCTCAACTAGCTATATTAAAAAAAGCATCAGCATTAGCTGGAGATATGCAGCTTGAGAAAAGTAAGAATTATTTCAATCAACTTCAAGAACTTTCAAGCGGCTTTTTTGGAAATAATCTAATAAATAAAATGTCTAGAGTTAGCTTAGCAAGAATTTTAATAGCGGAAGCTGACTATATAGAGGCGTTAAATTCTTTAGAAACCCTTATAGATGAATCAGATCCATTAGTTCATGAATTGGCTGGAGATGCCCTGGTTGGACAAGAAAAAAATGAATTAGCTATTGAACAATATAATTTAGCTAAAGAGTTGTATGATGATCAAGCTTCAATAAATATTATTATGATGAAACTTAATAATATCTAACAGGTCTTATAAATAACTATGAAATATTTCTCACATTTACTGATAATTATATTTTTAAGCTCATGCTCAAGCATTCCTTTTTTGGATAACAATGATGAGGAAGTCGAATCAAAAGAATCTAGATCTCTAATTGACACTTTAACTTTTTGGAATAATGGAGAAGAAGAGATAGATTTAACAGAGCCAAAGAGCTTAATAGAGATATCAAATCAAGAAGATGATATAACTATAAATTGGAAAATATCTCTAACTACTGAAAGGAAAGCGTTAAATATAATACCTGACCTACTATCAGACGGAGAAAATACGTTAGGATCTTTTTTACCTAGTTTTTCAGGCAAAACAATATTTTTTGCAAACAATAATGGATCTGTTGGGTCATATGATCAAGCTTCCGGTATAGAAAATTGGACTGTTCAAGTGCCACCTCTTTCATCAGGCGTTTCGGCAGGTTTTGGCGTTCTAATTGTTGCAAGTGATCAGGGTGAATTAATATGTTTATCACAAGACGATGGCTCAACTTTATGGTCAGTTGATGCTGGAGGAGAGGTATTAGCTCAAGCTGCGATTGATGCAAGACTTGTTTTAGTTAAAACAAGCTCAGGCGAATTAAATGCATACAACATATCAGACGGAACAAAAGAATGGTCATATAGATCTCAACTTCCCTCTCTTACATTAAGAGGAAGCAGTCCTCCTGTAATAGAAGAAGGTATTGTTTATGCAGCTTTTGATAATGGAAGATTAGGCGCTTTTCAAATAGAAACAGGTTTTCTATTATGGGATGGCGCTATTTCATATGTTGAAGGAACATCTGAGCTAGAAAACATGATTGATGCAGATAGCGCTCCGGTGCTTGAAGGTGGATTGTTATTTGTAGCTAACTATCAGGGGCAGATAGCAGCTTTTGATCCAGCTCAAAGAAGAATAGTATGGGCAGAAAAAACCTCATCATTTTATTCACCTGTAATTACTAAAGGTGTAATAGCAGTCATTCAAACTGATTCAACCTTTAATACATATGCAGCTAAAACCCTTATGCCATCATGGACTTCTGATGACTATTATCTAAGAGATTTATCTAACCCTGATTCCTATAAAGGAAATATAGTAGTTGGAGATTTTGAAGGATATATTCACTTTATTAATCCATTAAACGGTAAAACCCGAAGCAGATTAAGATTAACTAAAAATCCAATAAAAAATATTATTGCAAGGGCTGATAATATCTACGCTGTAGACCAAGAATTTAATTTATATTCTATTAGTCTCTAGAATGCTCTATAAAAATGTTTACTTCAATAGCAATAATTGGCCGTCCTAACGTAGGCAAATCAACTCTTTTTAATAAACTTACTAAGACTCGTGAGGCTATAGTTTCTGATTTTCCAGGATTAACTAAAGATAGAAATTACGGTTATGTGCGACTAGGCAAGTTAAAGAGTCTTATCATAGATACTGGTGGTATCGGCAAAGATGAATCAAATTTATCACAAAATATCTCAGATCAAGCTTGGATAGCAGCTAATGAGTGCAACTTAATATTATTTTTAGTTGATGGGTCGGAGCATCTTACTTCTGAAGATTTTGAAATCCTAAGTAATCTAAGAAAATTAAATAAACCATTTATAACTTTACTTAATAAATCTGATAAATCATCTAAATCAGATGCAATGAACGATATTACTTCAAAAGGAGTAATGGATTTTATACACATAAGTGCTGAGCATTCAAGAGGATTAGATACGCTTAAGAAATCCCTTGAGGAGCAGCTGCCTGAAGAAATTGAAGATGAGGGTGTGGCAGGGAAAAAAATTGCAGTTTTAGGAAGGCCTAATGCTGGAAAATCTACATTTATTAATAATTTCATTAAAGAGGATAGGTTAGTTGTGTCTGAGATAGCTGGAACAACTATAGATGCCATAAGAATACCTTTTTCTATTGATGGTAATGATTTTATTTTTATAGATACTGCTGGTATACGAAAAGGTTACAAACAGAATCATAAAGTAGAATATTTTTCATATGTAAGAGCAATGCATGCTGTGGTGGAAAGTGATGTTATTTTATTTTTAGTAGATTCTGAGGAAAGCATCGTCGATCAAGATCTCAAATTAATTAATATGATTTGTGAACAAGGCAAGCCTGTGCTTATTGGGTTAAACAAAGTAGATCTTTTAAGCAAGTCTGATATTAAAGCTATATATGAAACAAAAAGACTCCAATCTAATTTTTTAACAGATTTTATAAAAATTGAAGTCTCCGGAATGAAAGGCTTAGGCTTTAAAAGACTTTTTAGAGTTCTCAACAGCTTAATAGAAAAATCCCAGACTAATTATTCAACTGCTCTGCTCAATAAACATTTAAATAAATTTGTACTACGAAGTGCTCCTCCATCTGTTGCTGGTCGCCAACTTAAATTAAGATATGTTCACTTTGGAGGAACTCAACCAACAACATTGATTATTCACTCGAATCAAGACAAAAAAATTCCTGCTAATTATAGAAAATATTTAGAGAACTCATTTAGAGAAGAATTAGGCCTTAAAAGCGTCCAATTAAGAATTATTTTCAGAAAAGCTGATAATCCATTTGAAGGAAAAGTAAATAAATTGACAGATAGACAGGTTAAGAAGAAAAAAAGATTAATGAAACATGTTAAAAAATAAATAACAAATTTTATAAATATTTATTTTCATATAATAATGTAGCAAAACTACATAAATTAAGCTCTATCAAGCCCTCCATTAAAGCAAATTTTATAAATTTGACTTAGTGTATATATTCTCTAAAAATTCTCATTAAACTTGTCTTATATTTAAAATAAATAAGATTTAATGCATACAATTACGTATAATTGTTTTGTAATTTTGATCTATAAGGGAACATTTGTTACTAAAATGAAAAATGACCAAAGACCAGTCAATATAAACTTAATGAAGATAAAGCTGCCAATTTCAGCTTTAACTTCTATTACGCACAGATTAGCAGGTATGTATATTTTTTTTATCACATTTCCCTTATCAGTAATATTATTCTATCTATCTACTAACAATCAGGAACAGTTCACTAATTTAATTATTTTATTGAATAATAACCTCTTTATATCAACATTTGTTGCTTTTAGTTTTCTAGTTCTTTGGTATCATATTCTTACCGGTGTTAGACATTTAATTATGGATATGCATATTGGAGAGTCGCTTGAGGCGAGTCAAAATTCATCAATTTTTGTAATATGTATTTGGTTTTTTTCTTTAATTGCTGCAAGTGTGGTGATATACCTATGAAGGGCTCAACAATTTGGTATTTACAAAGATGGAGCGCAGTTTTTATCTTTATCTATATTACCCTTGTAACATTTTTTATCTTTTTTACTCAGCCTATTACATTTGATGTTTGGAATATTTTTACTCAGTCGTTAATATTTAAACTATCTACTTCTTTAACTTTTTTAAGTATTTTAGTGCATGCATATTTAGGCTTATGGACAATAGGAACTGATTACTTAACACCACGAACTTTAGGTTTTTTAAGCTTAAATTTATCAAAGATAGCAGATTCTTCGAGGTTGATTTATAACATTATATTTTCAGCCTTAGGATTGTTTTTATACTTTTACTTACTTTTTTTGATTTGGATATAACTTTATGACAAACACGATTAACGCTAATAATATTAAAATTCTTGAGTTTGATGCTTTGATTATTGGTGGCGGTGGATCAGGTATGAGAACTTCTTTAGAGTTAGCTAAGTCTGGTTTAAAAACAGCCGTTGTATCTAAAGTATTCCCAACTAGATCTCATACAGTCTCCGCTCAAGGGGGCATCACTTGTGCCATTCAAAGCGCTGATCCAAATGATGACTGGAGGTGGCATATGTATGACACCGTTAAAGGTGCTGATTTTATTGGTGATCAGGATGCTATTGAATATATGTGCTCAGAAGGACCTAAAGCAGTTTTCGAACTAGAACATATGGGGTTACCATTTTCTAGGTTTGATAATGGTAGGATCTATCAAAGGCCATTTGGCGGTCAATCAAAAGACTTTGGAAAGGGAGGTCAGGCTGCGAGGACATGTGCTGCAGCTGATAGAACAGGTCATGCACTCCTTCATACCTTGTATCAAAATAATGTTAAAGAAGGTTCTAACTTTTTAAATGAATGGTTTGCAGTTGATCTTGTTAAGAATTCTAAAAATGAAGTAACGGGAGTTATAGCTTTTTCTATCGAGTCAGGTGAAGTTGCTCATCTAAAGGCTCAGGCTACAGTGCTTGCCACAGGTGGTGCAGGAAGAATTTATGCTTCTACAACAAATGCTCTAATTAATACTGGAGATGGATTAGGAATGAGTTTGCGTTCAGGCTTTGCTGCGCAAGATATGGAAATGTGGCAATTTCATCCAACTGGAATATATGGAGCTGGATCTTTAGTAACAGAAGGATGTAGAGGTGAAGGAGGTTATTTGGTTAATGGCGAAGGCGAAAGATTTATGGAGAGGTATGCCCCAAACGTAAAAGACCTTGCTGGAAGAGATGTTGTTGCTAGGTCTATGGTCTTAGAAATTTTAGAAGGCAGAGGTTGTGGAGAAAAAAAAGACCATGTATTTCTTAAGCTCGATCATTTAGGCGCAGATGTCTTAAATTCTAAATTACCAGGTATATGTGAATTATCTAAAACATTTGCTCATGTTGATCCTGTTTATCATCCAATTCCTGTAGTACCAACGTGTCACTACATGATGGGAGGAACTCCTACAAATATTAATGGCCAAGCTTTTACAAGAATTAATGCCAAAGATATTATTGTTCCTGGATTATTTGCAGCTGGAGAGGCAGCATGTGTCTCTGTTCATGGCGCTAATAGATTAGGTGGAAATTCTTTACTTGATTTAGTTGTCTTTGGAAGAGCTGCAGGAATGTTTATTCAAAAAGAGCTTAAATCTGGCGGAGGTGTAGATTCTGCTAGTAATGATGATGTGAATAACTCTTTAGAAAGACTAAATAAATTAAATGAATCAACCTCTGGTCATGATGTTGCTTCGGTCAAGAAACAATTACAAACTTGTATGCAAAATTATTTTGGTGTCTTTAGACGTGGTGAGTTTATGGAAAAAGGCGTAGCGGAGTTAGAAGAGATCAGAGAAAAGACAGAGAATATTTACTTAGAAGACAAGAGCTCAGCTTTTAATACAAGCAGAGTAGAAGCATTAGAGCTTCAAAATCTTTTAGAGGTTGCTGATGCTACTGCTATATCAGCCTTAAATAGAGATGAAAGCAGGGGAGCACATGCTAGAGATGATTTTCCAGAAAGAGATGATGAGAACTGGTTATGTCATTCAATATTTGATCCGAATGATAAATCTTTATCAAAAAGAGTGGTTAATTTCGCACCTAAAACAATGGAAGCATTTCCTCCAAAAGTAAGAGTTTATTAGAATAATATTATGTTAAAAATAAATATCTATAGATACAATCCTGAGCAAGATAAATTTCCTTATATGAAGAATTATGAAGTTGAGAAACCTCAAAAGGATATTATGGTCCTAGATTTACTTCACTTATTAAAAGAAACTGATTCCTCTTTATCATTCAGAAGATCATGCAGAGAGGGTGTTTGTGGTTCAGATGGAATGAATATTAATGGCAAAAATGGATTAGCATGTATTACTCCGCTGTCAGATGTTCTAAAAGGCGATAGACTTGATATAAGACCATTGCCCGGACTTCCTGTAATTAGAGATCTCGTTGTAGATATGACCCAGTTTTATAATCAGTATGAAAAGATAAAACCATTTCTTCAAAATGATACTGCTCCTCCAGCTCAAGAGCGCCTCCAATCACCTGCAGACAGAGATAAACTTGATGGTCTTTATGAATGCATACTTTGCGCTTGTTGCTCTACAAGTTGTCCTTCTTTCTGGTGGAATCCTGATAAATTTGTAGGCCCAGCAGCGTTATTACAAGCATATAGATTTCTTGCTGATTCAAGAGATTTAGAGAAAGACAGCAGATTAGATGACTTAACAGATCCATTTAGCGTATACAGATGTCATGGAATTATGAATTGTGTTGCTGCATGCCCTAAAGGATTAAACCCTAATAAAGCAATTGGTGAAATTAAAACAATGTTACTTAAAGGCAATAAATCAAAAAATTTAATTACATCAGATGGAGTTACTGCTCAGACATAACATGAATTATGATATGGAAAAATTTTGGCAAGATTCACATGCATCTGTAGGCCACTCATCTTATCTTGAAAATCTATACGAATTATATTTAGATAATCCAGCTAGCATCCCTTTAGAATGGAAAAGTTTTTTTGATGATTTGCAAGATCAAAACAAAGGCCAAAAAGATGTATCACATCAAAATATTATCAATTCATTTAAAAATCACAGAAGAAGTTCAGCAACTCCAAAAATCGTTACTAAATCAAATGATAAGCAAGTAAAAGTAATTCAGTTAATCCAATCTTATAGAAACAGAGGGCATCAAGCAGCAAAACTAGATCCATTAGGAATGATGGAAAGAGAACAAGTTGCTGATTTAGAGATTGAGTACCACGGTTTATCAAAAGATGATCTCCAGTCTTTTTTTAAAACAGACACTTTGGAAATTGGTAAAGAAGAAGCTACTTTGCAAGAAATACTTGATTCTTTAAAGGCAATTTATTGTGGCGGGTTAGGAATTGAATATAACTATATTGTTAGTACCGAAGAGAGAAAATGGTTTCAACAAAAGCTAGAACCAGCACTAGGAAAATGTAGTTTTAAAGATGATGAAAAGGAGTATATTTTTAATCGATTAAATTCTGCAGAAGGTCTTGCAAAATTTCTTGCTGCAAAATATCCAGGCATGAAGCGTTTTGGAATTGATGGATGTGAATCCCTTATACCTCTAGTAGATGCGCTTATTCAAAATTGTGGAATCCTTGGAGCTAAACAGATATGTTTTGGCATGGCTCATAGAGGTCGATTAAACCTATTAGTTAATGTTCTTGGTAAAACTCCTGCTGAACTATTTTCTGCTTTTGAAGAAGATGTTGAGTTAACAGGGGCAAATACAGGTGACGTTAAATATCATCTTGGCTTCTCTTCAAATCTACTTACTCCTGACGGGGAGGTTCATGTTTCTTTATTTAACAATCCATCTCATCTTGAAATAGTTGATCCAGTAGTTCTTGGGTCTGTGCGTGCAAGACAAGATAGATTATTTGATGAAGGCAGACAGCAAGTTATACCAATATTAATTCATGGAGATGCATCATTTTCAGGACAAGGCGTGGTAATGGAATCACTCCAAATGTCACAAACAAGAGGTTATGGAGTTGGCGGAACATTACACGTCATTGTAAATAATCAAATAGGATTTACGACCAGTTATAAATATGATGCAAGATCAACTGAGTATTCAACTGATGTTGCAAAAATGATAGAAGCACCAATTATTCATGTAAATGGTGATGATCCAGAAATGGTAGTTCATGCTGCAAAACTTGCATGTGAATATAGATATAAATTTGGAAAAGATATAGTTGTTGATTTATTTTGCTATAGAAGGAGAGGTCATAATGAAGCTGATGATCCCTCTGCAACTCAGCCCCTAATGTATGAAAAAATAGCAAAACATCCTTCTGTACTAAAAATTTATGAAGATAAATTAATTAAAGAAGAAGTTATTACAAAATTAGATTCTACTAATTTCCAGAAAAATTATAGAGAGTCTCTTGAGAAAGGCGCTTCCGTAGTTGGCAATCTTGCCTTAAAACCAAATAATAATCTTTGGTTTAATTGGGAGCCATATCTTAATCAGACATGGTGGCAAGATACAGATACAACATTTGATACTCGAACTCTTTCAGCACTTGCAGAGCAGATAACATCAGCACCTAAAAACTTTACACTTGGTAGACAAGTTAAAAAGGTTTTTGAAGATAGAAAAAAAATGTCTTCAGGTGAAATTCCAATAAATTGGGGTTTTGCAGAGACTATGGCTTATGCAACCTTATTATCAGAAGGATTTCCAATTCGTCTAACAGGACAAGATGTTAGAAGAGGAACTTTTTCTCACAGACATGCAGCTATTTACAATACAGATGATGGTTTAGGTCATATACCTTTGGTAGAAGTAGCAAGGGAAAATTCTTCAAGAATAGATATATATGATTCATTTTTATCAGAAGAGGCTGTTCTAGGTTTTGAATATGGATATTCAGCAACATGGCCATCGGGCCTAGTTATCTGGGAAGCTCAATTTGGAGATTTTGTTAATGGAGCACAGGTAGTTATTGATCAATTTATAGTTTCAGCAGAACATAAATGGGAAAGGTTATCAGGATTAGTCATGTTACTTCCGCATGGTTTTGAAGGGCAAGGTCCAGAACATAGCAGTGCAAGATTAGAAAGGTTTTTGCAATTATGTGCTGATGGAAATATTGAAGTATGTGTTCCAAGCACACCGGCTCAAATATTCCATCTGTTAAGAAGACAAGCTATTAGAAAAATGAGAAGACCTTTAGTTGTTATCTCGCCAAAAAGCATGCTGAGAAATCCTTTGGTAACGTCAACGGTATCAGAACTAGCTGATGGAGAATTTCAGTGCGTAATTGATGACACAATAGTTAAGAAAGAGGCTATAAAAAGAGTAGTAATGTGTTCTGGCAAAATCTATTACGATCTTCTACAAAAAAGAGATAAAGAAGATATGTCTGACATTGCCTTGGTAAGAATAGAACAACTCTATTCATTTCCATATGATGACTTAGAGGCTATTCTTGCTACTTACCCAAACGCTAAAGATTTCATATGGTGTCAAGAGGAGCCTGCAAATCAGGGTGCTTGGTTCAGCCACAGACATAGACTTCAAAGAGTTCTTGATAGACTTGAAGGTAGGAATGAAATTGATCTAGTTAGCCGTCGTGCAGCTGCGGCTCCAGCAGTAGGCTTAATGAAGTTACATTTAAAACAACAAAAAGAAATAGTATTAAAGGCTCTTACATTAGAGTCCAATGGAGAGAAAGAATGAGTATAGAAATTAAATCACCAACTTTTCCTGAATCAGTAGCTGATGGCACAGTTGCTAATTGGGTAAAGAAAGAGGGTGAAAGTGTTCAGCAGGATGAAGTTATCGCAGAAATTGAAACCGATAAAGTTGTTCTAGAAGTAGTTGCTCCTGTAAGTGGAACTATTACAAAAATTGTGAAGCAAGAAGGCGAGATTGTTAATAGTTCAGAATTAATAGCAGAATTTAACGAAGGAGCTATTGCTGAAGATAATTCATCAGAATCTGTTGAACCTGTTATTGATAAAGAGATACCTTCTCCAAAAGTTAAAAAATTAGGGCCTGCTGCTAAAAGAATCATCGCTGAAGAAAACATAGACCCTGCTAATATTAAGAGTACGGGTAAAGACGGAAGAGTTACCAAAGCAGATTTAGTTAATCATATGAATAGTTCTTCAGAACCAACTCCAATAAAACCTTCTCCATCCTTAACAGATAGTATTTCTTTTTCTGATTCAAGAGATGAGAAGCGCGTTCCTATGTCAAGAATACGAACGACTATTGCAAAGAGACTTTTGACTGTCAAACAAGAAACAGCAATGTTAACAACTTTTAATGAGGTTGATATGCAACCTATTAAAGAACTTAGGTCAAAATATGGTGCTGAATTCGAGAAAGAGCATGGGGTTAAACTTGGCTTCATGGGTTTCTTTGTTATCGCGGCTATTCAAGCATTAAAGA
>CAZJJG010000012.1:0-38546 GCA_964546275.1 uncultured Gammaproteobacteria bacterium | reverse complement strand
TTATATTTGAACTTATTAACCAAAATAGAATCTAAATAATATGCTTAGAAAATACTTTTCAATCTCTTTACTTGGTTTGCTCTTAGTCAGTTGTGGAGGCGGTTCTGGAACAACTCCAATCACTGTTGAAGTTACCATTGCATCAAGTGCAGAAACAGTTCAATACAATGAATCTTATACGATTTCTTGGACTTCTACTGGGAGCCAATGCTATGCATCTGGAGGTTGGAGTGGAGAAAAATCTATATCAGGATCTGAAACTTTTATAGCTAAACGAAATGGTCCAATTGGATATGGAATCGAATGTAGGAAAAATAATATATTTGCCCAAGCTCAAGCTGTAGTTGAATTAGAAAAAGATTTTGTAGATAGTTTCGATTTTAAAGATGAAGATATTGTTGAATTACTTGAAATTAATGATAGTAATGGTGCGAGACATAAAATATCTAGTTATGTTGGAGACTTCAATAGTGATGGCTCGCAAGATATTCTAATTGGCATGCGTATTTCAGATCCAATGGATAATTCGGCAGACTTAGCTCCAAGATTTTTTCAAGTATTAGGTGGCGCAGAACTTGTTACTTCTGAGTTGCTGCTTGATGGATGTAATTCTAGTGAGTTATATAGCTCTGGTGACTATAACTTGGATGGTTTTCAAGATGTAGTAGCTCTTCCAACAAAAACAGTTAAGACTATTTCAGGCGAAGCAGTTGATTCAAATATATGTTTCTTTATAGGTTCTGATGCAGGACTAGATGTAACAAATTGGAACTCAGATACCATGGTTGATAATGATTCATCTATAGATCTTAATAACTTTGCTGTTACTTCATGGGATCCTGTAGATATAAGTGGTGATGGATATATTGATTTGCTCTTATGGGCAAAGGAAGGAGATGGTTCAACAGCTGGACTTCCTTTTTATATTATTTCTAATACAGCAACAAATCCATTTGTTCAATTAAGCACTGATTTTATTAATTTAGATCCATATTTACCAAGCCAAGGCTGCTCTCAAGATATCCCTTTTCTTTGTGAGTGGAAAGATTTTTATGGTACTTCTCAAATATATTTTAATGAGGACATTAAGATTGATTTAGTTGCTTCCGCCTGTGGTTCTGAACTTTCTTCATGCACCTATACCAACTTTACTGAAAGATATGATGAAGGTAATGATTATAATTGGTCAGCTTCTGCATCAGATGTGCTTACACCCTCTGTTAATTCTGGACAATCTTACTCTAAGAACATAAATATTGATGACAATAATCTAGATGGTTTTTATGATTTAATATTACTTGAAAATGATACAAAATTTACAGTTTATGAAAGAGATTATTATTCAGCCATAATAAGTGCTCAGGATACTGGTGATTTCCAACCACTACTTTCTTCAACTTTAAAATATACTGGCGACTGGATAGTTCTTGATTTAGATTTAGATAATGATTTTGATCTTTTAGCTCCCATTGACTGCGTTGAGCAAAATTGTACTGATAAAAATTTTAGTACTTTTGAAAAATCTACATATAACAGCGATGTTTCAACTGCAGCTGGCGATATTACATTTTTAGCTTCAGAAGGATCTACAATAATTACTGTTACAGATGAAGCTCACGGTGTTAGAGGTGGGCAACTTGTTACTTTTAGTGGTGCTGAAGGCTTAGGCGGCACTATTTCAGCTGATATACTAAATGGACAGTTCACAATCACTTCGACCCCTTCACTTGATACATATACAATTGAATCCTCGGCAGCTGCATCAGCAAGTGACACTGGGAATGGAGGCTCTGTAACTATCGGAACTTATGTTGTAACAACATTCATTTGGTCAGAAGTTGACGCCACTCAATCTATTAATTTTTTAAATAATACGATAAATACTATTTGGTTTGATGCTGATAATGATAATGATATTGATGTTATATCTTTGAAAGAATCTAGAAGCGTTGTTGCAGGAACAGATATTCCAATAAGTTCTACTTATAAATTCTATTATCATAAGAACGACTCTTTAAGATAGCTGCTATGCAGGTTGTTAGGCTAGTAAAAATATCTGATCTTCAGCAGGTTACGAATTTAATTAAAAAAACTGATATAGGCATGACTACTATGCCTAAAAATAAGAAAGAAGTTAAAGAAAGAATTGATTGGTCAATATCCTCAACAAGCAAAAAGAGAGCTAATCCAAATAAAGATACTTACTTATTTATTCTTGAAAATGATAAAAAAATAATAGGAATCTCAGCTATATACACCTCAGTTTCCAAAGACAAACCGTCTGTTTTTTTTAAACTTAAAAAAATTAAATTATCTTCTCAAACTTATGACTTTGAAAAATATGCTGATATTTTAAAACTTCACCTGCTACACAAACCATATTCTGAGCTTGGAACTATTTTTATTGACCCGTCATCAAGAGGTCGCGGAAGAGGTTCTTTATTATCTTTTGCTAGACTTCAATTGATGGCATCTCATCAAGCAAGATTTGATAAAAAAATACTTGTTGAGATTAGAGGGTGGAAAGATAAAAATGGAAAATCATATTTTTGGGAATCATTTAGTAAAGCTTTTTTTAATTTAGATTTTTTTAGCATTGATAGATTAAGTTATATAGATAATCACTTTATAACCGAGTCTGTTCCAAAATTTCCCTTTATGGTTGAATTATTGCCTAGCAGAGTCCAGAAAGTATTAGGAAAAGCTCACCCTAATGCAATGCCGGCTTTAAGTATGCTTTCAAAGCAGGGCTTTAAAACAAACGGACTAGTGGATATTTTAGATGGTGGCCCATGCATGGAAGTTCTAGTAAAAAATATACCAATCGTTAGATCCTCTATAAAAGTAAAGGTTGATGTTAAAAGGTCAGTTAATTTTAGTAATTATGGATTTATAGTAAATTTTTCTTTAGACAACTTCAGAGTAGTTAGAGAAAATTATAATTTAATTAATGAGAAGACTATTGAAATTTCTCAAAAAACTGCAAAAGCTTTAGAAATTTCTTCTGGAGATGAAGTAAGAGTTAATATTGAGACAGTTTGATGATTTACATAAACGGGAAATGGATTAAAGGCAAAGGCAAGAAATTTAAAAGCTTTAATCCAGCAGACAATAAAATAATTTGGGAAGGAAACTATGCATCTATTTCCCAAGTTCGTGGAGCTATTAAATCAGCAAATAAAGCCTTCCCTCAATGGAATAAAATAGGTCTAAAATCAAGATTGGTAATAATAAAAAAATTCTATTCGTTACTTGAATCCAAGAAAGAAGAAATAAAAAATTTAATTCAATTAGAAACAGGTAAAGAGTCAAAAGATAGCTTATCTGAAGTTGGAGCTTCTATTGGAAAATACCAAAACTCTTTAAATGCATTCCATGAACGCACTGGAAATTCTTCCATGCCTCTTGGAGCTAATATTCAAATTACCAATCACAGACCTCATGGTATTTTAAATGTCATTGGGCCATTTAATTTTCCATTCCATCTTCCAAATGGCCATATTACACCAGCCCTTATTGCAGGAAATGTCATTATCTTAAAACCAAGTGAGCATACGCCACTTGTTGGCGAACTTATGATTAAATTATGGCATGAAGCGGGTATACCAGAGGGAGTGATAAGTCTTCTTCATGGTTCAAAGGATGTTGTAAGAAGTCTTGCTAAGGATCCTCATACAAACGGCTTACTTTTTACAGGAAGTCATATAGCTGGGATGTCATTGAGTAAATTAATGTCAAATTACCCAAATAAAATTTTAGCACTAGAGCTAGGAGGTAATAACCCATTGGTTGTTTGGAATACTAGAAAATTAATTAAAGCATCTGAGTTAATTTTTGAGTCAGCATTTATTTCTAGCGGACAAAGATGTTCATGCGCAAGAAGACTTATCTTACCTAATACTAAATCATCTAGAAAAATTGTTGAAATTTTAAAGAGAAAATCCAAATCATTAAAATATGATCCAGCATCAAAAGATTATTATTATGGACCTTTAATTTCTAAAGAAGCTGTTTCAAGTTTTTTAGCTTTCCAAAAATCCCTTGTAAAGATTGGTGGAGAAATTTTATGCAAGGGCACTTATATCAAATCTAAGGGTAATTATGTAAGTCCATCAATCATAGATATGACAAATGCAAAAAAATTTATAGATGAAGAAATGTTTGGGCCAATGATTCAAATTAAATATGTAGATTCCTATGATGAAGCCATTAAAGAAGCAAATAATACTTCTTTTGGTCTTTCAGCAGGACTTATTTCAGATAATAATGATTTGTTTGATCAATTTGTTAATGAAGTTTCTGCAGGAGTCATAAATTTTAATACTACTACTACAGGAGCTTCAGGCGGAGCGCCATTTGGAGGATCGGGTATGAGTGGGAATTTAAGGCCAGCTGGGTTCTATGCAGCAGATTATTGCGCATGGCCGGTAGCAAGTGTTGTTAACAATAATTTCTAGAAATGTATAAAGGTGAATTAAATTTTGATGGCTTAATTGGACCGACTCATAATTATTCAGGGTTGTCCGAAGGCAATATAGCGTCATTTAAAAATAATAAAAAAACCTCAAACCCAAAGAATGCCGCTCTTCAGGGGTTAGAGAAAATGAAATTATTGATGGAGCTAGGATATCCTCAAGGCATTTTTTTACCACATGAAAGACCTCATATAAATTTTTTAAGAAGCCATGGCTTTGATGGTAATCAAGCTGATGTAGTTTCATCAGTTTTAAAAAAGTCTCCATTATTATTAAATCAATCCTACTCAGCTTCTTCAATGTGGGCTGCAAATGCAGCTACATTTTCTCCAAGCTTTGATACTAATGATTCAAAAGCTCACATAACACCAGCTAATTTATTTTCAATGATGCACAGAAGAATTGAATCAGATTTTACCTACAAGCAGCTAAAGATTATTTTTAATGAATCTCATTTTGAAGTTCATAATCCTCTTAAAAGTTCTAGCATATTGGCAGATGAAGGCGCAGCTAATCATTTAAGGATAGCTAAATCACATTTAGAAAAAGGTATAGAAATATTTGTCTATGGAAGAGGAGCTTCTCAAGACAGTTTAGATTTTATTGCAAGACAGACTAAAGAAGCATCTCAGCAGATAGCAAATAATCATAAATTAAATCCAAGAAGTACTTTTTTTTTAAAGCAAAATATTAACGCTATTAATAGCGGAAGCTTTCACAATGATATTGTTAGCTTATCTACTGAAAATATATTTATTTATCATGAAGAAGCTTTTGAAAACTCAGACAATGCCATTAATTCTATAAAAGATAGCATTGCATCAATTGAGGATTACTTTTTTATAAGTATTCCCAAACAAGAAATTCCTTTAAATATTCTGGTAGATTCATATTTATTAAATTCACAACTTGTTTCAAATCCTCATGGGAATATGACCCTAATAATGCCTAGCGAGGTTCAAAATTTCAATGAATGCACAGAATGGCTTGAAAAAATAAGAAGCGAAACACCAATCACAGATCTAAAATATGTAGATATTAAACAAAGCATGATGAATGGAGGAGGGCCTGCGTGCCTAAGATTTAAAATAGTAGTTAATGAAGATGAGTTCAACAATATAAATCCCAACTTTCTTTTAAATGATATTTTAATTAGTAAGCTAGAAAATCTTATTAACCATTCTTATAGAGATGCTTTGGATATTACAGATTTAGAAGACCCAGATTTAATTAATGAAAGTTATGAAATCCTAGATCAGCTAACCCAGATATTAAATACTGGAAGTATTTATAGTTTCCAAAAAAATTAAACTGGTGTTACTCAATAATTTGCTTATTGAATAGCAAAGTATGAATTTCTTCAGTTATAAAAGGAGCAAATGGATGCATTGTGACTATAATATTTTTTAACATAGGTCTTAAATTATCTGTATTTCCAGATTTTTTGCATTCTTCAATATAAACATCGCAAAATTTATTCCAGAAAAATTCATATATTTCAGTAATAGCAAAATCTAGGCGATATTCTTTTATATTCTTTTGAATCTTAGTAACTGTCTTATTAAACTCTTCTTCAATCCAGACATCAATTTCGTTAGAGGCTTTAAAGACTTCATTGCCAACAGGGTAGCCATTTATAAACCTAGCTGCATTCCATATCTTTGTGCAAAAGTTTCTATACCCCTTGAGCCTTCCTAATTCAAAACTTATATCTTTGGTGTGAGTAGCCAGGGAGTAGAATGTCATTCGCAAAGCATCAGTTCCATAGGATTCAATACCCTTTGGAAATTGATTTCTTGTTTTTTTTGCTATTTTGTCAGCTTTACCTTCTTGCATAAGATTAGAAGTCCTTTTCTCAACAAGATCTTCTAGGGTTATTCCGTATATCAAATCTAATGGATCTATAACATTACCTTTTGACTTTGACATTTTTTGGCCATTCTCGTCTCTAATTAATCCGGTAACATAAACGTCTTTAAACGGAATTTGATTGGTGAATTCAAGACTCATCATCATCATTCTTGCAACCCAGAAAAAAATGATGTCAAAGCCAGTAACTAATAATGATGTTGGAAAGTGTTTCTTGTAATCCGGTGTTTCATTTGGCCAACCCATCGCAGCAAACGGCCATAAGCTCGATGAAAACCATGTATCTAATACATCATTATCTTGAAATAAATCTCTGCTATCTAATTTATAGTAATCCCTTAATTCAACTTCATCATAGCCAACATAGACATTACCAGTTTCGTCATACCAAGCTGGTATTCTATGGCCCCACCATATTTGCCTACTAATACACCAATCTTCAATATTATTCATCCAATTAAAATATGTTTTAATCCAATTTTCAGGATGAAATTTAATTTCACCTTTGTTCACGGCTTCATTAGCTTTTGCTGCCATTTCACCAGTTTTAACATACCACTGATGACTAAGCTTAGGCTCTATAACAACATTAGATCTTTCGCCTCTAGGTACGCTTATATGATATTTTTCTTCTTTTTCTAGAAGCTGTAATTCAGTAAGTTTTTCAATAACAAGCTTTCGAACCTTAAAGCGATCTAAATTATTAAATGGTTCAGGCACATTATCATTTGACCAAGCGTCATCATTAAAGATATTGATTGGTTGAAAATCACTAGCTGTGCTGGAAGTTTTTACCTGACCATCAACTTCGTGTAATGAATATTTTTTCCCTATTTCATAATCATTAAAATCATGACCTGGTGTTATTTTTAAACATCCAGTTCCAAAATCTATATCAACATATTCGTCACCAATAATAGGTATCTTTCTTCCAACAAAAGGAAGAATAATATTCTTCCCAATAAGAGAGGTATATCTTTCATCTTCTGGATTAACAGCAATAGCCATATCTCCAAACATTGTTTCAGGTCTTGTCGTTGCTACGGTAATAAATTTATCAGAATCTTCAATTGGATATTTGATATGCCATAACAAACCATCTTTCTCTTGTCTCACAACCTCAAGGTCTGAAACGGCAGTTTTCAATGCAGGATCCCAATTAACTAATCTATAGCCCCTATAAATTTTATTATTTCTATGAAGCTCAACAAAGGCTTTTATAACTGCCTCATTAAAACCATCATCTAAAGTAAAACGATATTTATCCCAATCAACTGTTGAGCCTAATCTTTTAATTTGTGACGTAATTTTTTCTTCAGAGTAATCTTTCCATGACCAAACTTCTTCTAAAAATTTTTCTCTTCCTAAATCATTTCTAGAAATTTCTTTTTTAGCTAGATTATTTTCGACTACCATTTGAGTTGCAATACCAGCATGATCACTCCCAACTTGCCAGTGAGCATCTTTGCCAGACATATGATTATATCTAGTATAAAAATCCATAATAGCGTACTGAAAACTATGACCCATATGAAGAGTCCCTGTTACGTTTGGAGGAGGGATGACCTGTGAGAAAGATTCATTTGAATTCTCATTCTTAACCTTTCTTTCAGCCCAAATCTTTGCCCATTTTTCCTCTATTTCAACAGGGTAATATGTCTTATCCATAGATTCTAATAGATATTAATTACTTTAACTTATTACTTAAAAGCAATTCACTTAAAAGAGGAACAGGTCTCCCTGTACCAGCCTTAACAGGAGAGCTATGAGATGCTGTTGCTGCAATATCTAAGTGAGCCCATTTATAATCATTAGTAAATTTAGATAAGAATGCAGCAGCATGGATAGTTCCAGCTTCTCTACCTCCTCCAATGTTTGCTAAATCTGCATAATCAGTCTTTGTGCATGATTGATGCTCATCCCACAAAGGTAGTTGCCATGCTCTATCACCTGAATCTTCACCCGCACCAACAATCATATCTGCAAGATACTGGTCATTAGCCATAACTCCACTAGCATGTCTTCCTAAAGCCACAACTACTGCACCTGTAAGTGTAGCCATATCAATTACATAAGAAGGTTTATATTTACCAACAAATGTAAGAGCATCAGCTAAAACTAATCTACCTTCTGCATCAGTATTAAGTATTTCAATAGTTTGGCCAGACATAGACGTCACTACATCACCAGGCTTAGTAGCTTTTGCTGAGCACATGTTTTCAGCACAAGCCATAACTCCAACAACATTAACTTTTGCATCAAGCCTAGCAAGTGTAGACATAACTCCAAAGACAGTTGCTGCTCCACACATATCCCATTTCATTTCATCCATAGCTTGAGGTGGTTTTAGTGAGACACCACCAGTATCAAATGTAATACCTTTACCAACTAACGCAACAGGCTTATCAGATGATTTACCACCTTTATACTCTATTACCATCATTCTTGAGGGCTCATCACTGCCTCTACCTACTGATAAAAATGAACCCATTTTCATTTTTTCAAGATCTTTTTCATTAAAGGATGTAATTTTTAATTTAGGAAAGTCCTTCTTCATAGCCTTAACTTTTTTCTCAATTATTCTTGGAGTACAGTGGTTTGCTGGCAAGTCACCTAAATGCTTAGCTGTATTAACTCCTTCGCCAATAGCAAAGCCTTTTTTAGCAGCTTGTTTAGCATTAGTTAAATTTACACCTGATAATCCTGTAGTTAAGATCACTAGATTTTTTAGAGATGGAGTTTTAGCAGTTTTATTTTTAGTTTGAGAAAAAATATAAACATTTGATTCAATAGTTTTAGCAACCATTTCAATTAACCAATTTTCATCTTTACCTTCAGGATAAATATTTCCACACATGACTGATAAATCTTTAGCTTTTAATTTATTTGCAGATTTAGCAATAGCTTGATAAGCAGATAACCATTTATAAATTGGAGTATTTTTATCTAAACCTTTTACCAATAATATGTTTTCAGCTTTTGTGCCATTAATCTGCGGCAGAAGGATTGAACTGCCATCATCTTTTAAATGTGTAGATATTGATTTTGAAATATAACCTTTTGATGCTTTATCTAAAGCTTTAAAAGCTACATTTTTTTTCGTATCTTTATTAACCATAACCACAAGCATTGCAGAATTTAGTGTTACTAAACTTGTTGATGTTGTATCTTTTACTAAAATATTACTTAGAACTTTATAAGCCATTTGTGAATCTCCTTTATACTAATTACTGATAAGATAAATATTGTAATGCATCATACTTCTCAAGGCATGTATAAAAAAGATATTCTTGCTAAAAGTATTAATTTCGAGGTCTTTAAAACGACTTTAGGCTGCTTATTGATTTTTTTTCTGCTTGTAATAGCATCAAGATTAGTTGGATATTACGAGCAAGCAGCTGCTGGATCTTTAGATCCTAAAATTATTATTCCAGTTATAGCTCTGAGAATGCCAGATTTTATAACTCTTCTCATTCCTTTATCTTTTTTTCTTGGAGTCCTTATAACCACCAGTAGGCTTTATGGTGATAAAGAAATTTATGCAATTTTTTCTGGCGGCAAGTCTTTGCTTGATATTATTAAATATCTATTTCCTCAAGCATTATTTTTTGTATTCATCACAGGATTATTGAGTTTAAATATTGCGCCTTATACTAAAGCTCTGTCCAAAGAATTAATGACCTCTAAAACCTTTACTGAAACAATTGAAGCACTCAGACCTAATGAGCTAATACAGATAAGTAAGGGCAGTTATATTAAAGCTGCTCAGGTTGGTGAGGGAGAGTTAAAGGGTGTTTTATTTGTTACTGGAGATAATAGTTCAACCTCTATAGTAATATCAGACAAATTATTAATTTCTGATTTAGATACAAGTTCTAATATTTCATTTATAGATGGGATTATTTATTCAGATGTTATGAACCCAAAACCTCAGATAATTACCAAGTTCGGAAGTTTTGATTATGAGTTAAACGATGATTCAAATTTATTAGCAAAAGAAAGATTAAATAAAGTTTATGATTATTCAGAAAAATCTGACAATGCTAATTTTCAATGGAATCTTTCCATCCCGTTAACAATAATAAATTTATTATTTTTAGGAATTTTTATAGGAAAAGTAAGACCAAGACAGGGAAGGCTTGGAGGCATATTGCCAGGATTATTTATATATATGCTCTATATAAGTTTATTGGTATCCAGTCGAGAATCTATGGTTAGCGGTGGATTTTTATCAGGCTTTGGTCTTTGGTGGGTGCATGCGTTATTTTTTATGCTTTCATTGCTATATTTGATCAAGTATTACTTCAACTTTGAATTCAATATACTTTCTTCAAATAGTATTTCAAAAAAATATCTTTTGATAATGTTCTTATTTATATTATCAATATGGCTGTTAGTATGATTTCAAATTTTGGAATCTTTTCAAGATATCTTGTTCGGAGAACATTTTTAGTTTCCTGTTTTGTTTTTTTTGGATTTATTGCGTTAGATGCCATTTTTGTAATTGTTGCAGAAATAGATGATTTATCAGATTTTTATTCTACGGGAGACTTGATAAGTTATGTATTTGGAATAATGCCTCATAGATCGCTAGCTTATCTTGAAGGCTCATGCCTTCTGGGTATATTAATATCTATGAGTATTTCTAATCAGGAGGGAAACCTTAGCGTTTTAAGATCTGCAGGTTTTTCGCCATTTAAAATATCATCTATAGCTTCTTTAGGCGCTATAGGTATGATTTTAATATTCCTTCTAGGAGATGAAGTATATTTTAAAAGCATAGCTTTAAATGCTGAGATAAATAAAAATATATCATCTGCTCAAAATAAAAATACACAAAATTTAGATGCTAAATGGATTGAGAGTAATGGAACTTTCTTGGAATTTTATTTAAAAGACAAGGATTCTCTTTATGATGTATCAGTTGTTCATATTTTAGACAATAGAGTTACCTATTCCGCAAGTGCAAATAAGGCAATCATATATCAAGATAATATTCATCTAATTGAGCCTGTTACCTTAAAATATTTTAATAAAGATAAAATTTTTAATTCAAGAATTCCTTTTATTTTTCCAAAAGCACTTCAGCTCTCATCTGCCAATATTGATAATATAAAAATATCTGATCAATTCAGTTACTTAAGAAGTTTAAAAAATAGTAGTTCTATACAAGATAATTCTTTTAAAGCAGAGTTAGAAAAAAATGTATATACAACTATATCTATTCCATTTTCAGCTTTAGCAATAATGCTTCTAGCAGGATCATTCATGTTTGGCTCTCTAAGAGAAGCTTCAATGGGAACTAAAATAGTGCTTGGGGTAGTTTGTGGTTTCCTCTATGGAGTTTTACAAGATCTTTTAATCAGTATATTTATTACATATGCGCTCAATATATTGATGTCTGTTCTTATACCAATTTTTCTTTCGTTTATATTATGTATATTTTTTTATCGAAGAATCTAGACTATTCTAAGCCTTGTTCCAGACATAACATCATTAAAGGCAACTTTCTCTTTTGAAAAATATATTTGAAGCAACGGAATTCCAAAAGTAAGCATAATTAAGATATTGCAGCAAAATCTTATAAAAGTTTGAGAAGTTGTAATTTTTTTACCATCTATACTATAAATCTCGATTTTCCATACAGCCATACCTAAAGTTTTATTTCCGCGAATCCAAAAAAAACTAAAAAATCCCCAACTAGATAAACTTATTAGCAGTAATGCATACCATCCTGGAAGTATTGGTTGACTTGGATCTTCAGGAAGTTCCCAATTCAAGCCATTTAAAAAATATACAGAAAGGTATCCCAAAATCAGGATTACTGATAATAAAAGCAGTCCATCATATATAGAGGCAATAATTCTTTTAAACGGGTAAACATTTTTATATTGTGTATTCATACTAGTTATAGTATTTTAATCTTCGATCAACATAAAAGGAAATAGGATTATGGATAAAGGATTTTTTGGACACCCAATTGGTTTAAGGACTTTATTTCTAACAGAGATGTGGGAGAGAATGTCTTATTACGGCATGAGGGCGTTATTAGTTCTTTATATGACAGGAGCTATGACAGGCTTTAATCCTGGGCTTGGTTGGTCAGCTGTAGAAGCTAATGCAATCTATGGAATATATGTAGGGTTCGTCTACTTTATGGTGGTTCCAGGCGGATGGATTGCCGATAATATTTTAGGTCATCAAAAAGCAGTTCTAATAGGTGCGATAATTATTGCATTGGGTCACTTCACTTTAGCACTTCCTTTAAATCAAACATTCTTTCTTGGCTTAATTCTTATTGTTTTAGGAACCGGCCTTCTTAAAGGAAATATTTCGACTATCGTTGGAAATCTTTACAAAGATGATGATGACAGAAGAGAGTCCGGATACACCATTTTTTATATGTCTATAAATATAGGATCAACTTTAGGTTTTCTTATTTGTTCTTACTTAGGTGAAAAGATTGGATGGCATTATGGCTTCGGAGCTGCTGGAATAGGGATGTCATTTGGTGTATTTCAGTATATAAAATATAGACATTTATTAGGTTCAGCTGGTTCTGAGCCAAACGATATGCCTGATGAAAAACGCGCATCATTAATTAAATACACAAAATTTAGTCTTGTTGGGATGTTCCTTGTTATTGGTATGGGTCTGTTTGGTATGTTTAGTTTTGATCCTAGAGCTTTTGCAGAAAACTTTGCATATTTTTTAACGACAGTTGCTGGATTATACTTTTTATATTTATTTCTTTTTGCTGGATTAAATTCAAACGAAAGAAAAAATCTTTTACTTTTATTTATTCTATTTATTGGAGCAGCGGCTTTTTGGTCAGGCTTTGATCAGTCAGCAAGTTCATTAAGTATTTTTGCTAGAGACTTTACAGATTTAAGCGTTGGAGGCTTTGAGCTGCCTATTGGATGGCTTCAATTTGCCAATCCAATATTAGTAGTAATATTTGCACCAATATTTGCCGGCATGTGGGCTTACTTGGGCAGAATAAATATGAACCCATCTTTACCTATTAAGTTTGCTATTGGTCTTTTATTTATGGCTATGAGCTTTATCGTAATGATTTATGCAGTTAATCTTGCAATGGTTTCCGCTCCTGTTGGAATGCAATGGCTTCTAATCACTTATGCAATTCAGACATGGGGTGAACTAGCCTTATCGCCTATTGGTTTAGCAGCTTTTTCTAAGTATTCTCCTAAGCGTTATATGGGTCAAATGTTTGGACTATGGTTCCTTGCTTCGGCCATTGGCGGTGTATTGGCAGGCTTGCTTGGAGGAGATGCTATGTCTGAAGGATTGGAGTCAATCTCCCCAATATTTAACTTTATGATTCAATATTACTTAATTATTGCGGTTATTCTTGTAGTTCTTTCTTTTGTAATAAAAGCAAAGGATGTCAATCAAGAAGAGTAAATCAATACTTATGAAGAAAAAAAATCCTGTAAAGAAAAATATGGACAAACTTCATAAGCCAAAAACTCATAAAGATAAAACTAAATATGAAAGGAAAGAAACGAAAGTTATTAAGCTTGATTTAGGTTAATAAGAATTTCTTTATAGATCTCTTTTAGTTTTTCTAAGTCGTTGATACTTACCTTTTCATTAATTTGATGAATGGTTTCATTGATAGGACCGAGCTCTATTACTTCTGATCCCATAGGGGCAATCCATCTTCCGTCAGAAGTTCCTCCGCCATTATTTATTTCAGGCTTATAACCCATTACAGAATTAATAGATTCAATAACTTTATCTTTGAAAAAGGTCTGCTTGGTAATAAAAGGAATAGCATTGAGAACCCATTCAATCTCATATTCAACTCCATGATCATCCAATATGCTTAATATTTTTTCTTTTAAAGAGTCTTCAGTTGATTCAGAGGAAAATCTCAAATTAAATTTCATTTCAAGAAGACCCGGCACTACATTAGTTGCACCTGTTCCAGAGCTTATATTTGAAATTTGAAAACTAGTAGGCTCGAAGAACTCATTGCCATTATCCCAATTTTTTTCTTTAAGCGAGTCAATGATTTTACCGGATAGATGTATGGGATTATTTACTTTATCTGGATATGCAACATGACCCTGTTTACCTTTTATTGTCAAAGTTCCACTTAATGATCCTCTTCTTCCAAGTCTTATAGTATCTGCTAATTTAGACGAAGAGCTAGCTTCACCTACTAAACAATAGTCAATATGCTCGCCTGCAGCCTGAAGATCTTTAATAATTTTATTAATCTTCCCATCAGAGGGCTCACCCTCTTCATTACTAGTTAAAAATATACAAATTCTAAAATTTGGATTTGGATTTTCATGCAAAAATTCTTTTGCAGCGACTATAAATGTTGCTACAGCACCCTTCATATCTGCAGCTCCTCTTCCAATAAGGTAACCATCTCTTATTTCAGGTTTAAAGGGATCAATATCCCATTGATCAACAGGCCCTGATGGAACAACATCAGTGTGGCCAAGAAAACAGAACATTGGACCTTTAGTGCCAATAGTGGAATAAATATTCTCAACATTTAGATAGTTAATTCTTTTTGAGATAAAACCCATTTTATTTAGATGACTCTCTACAACATCAAAACAGCCGTTGTCTTGAGGGCTAATAGATTTAATTTCAAGAAGAGATTTAGCTAGATCAGTAAGTGTATTATTCATATTGTTTAATTATTATGGAGTTCAGAATTTAATTCGATAGTTAATTCATTATTTTTAGCTTCAACAGATCCTGTTATAGAGTTTCGTCTAAATAACAAGTTATCTTTATTTGATAATTCTGAGGCTTTAAGAATACTTCCATCGTATAGAGCAACTTTGGTTCCAGAGGTTAAATACAAACCAGCTTCTATAATACAGTTATCCCCCAATGGAATCCCTAAGCCTGAGTTAGCCCCTAAGAGACAATTTTTACCGATAGATATCTTTGTATTATTTCCACCTGATAGTGTTCCCATGGTGCTGCAGCCGCCGCCTAGATCAGAATCTGAACCAACAACAACACCAGCAGATATCCTACCTTCAATCATAGCTTTACCAAGCGTTCCAGCATTAAAATTAACAAAGCCTTCATGCATTATTGTAGTACCCTCGCTTAGATATGCTCCAAGTCTTACCCTGGAGGCATCAGCGATTCGAACACCTTGCGGGATAATATAATCTGTTAAACATGGAAATTTATCTATTGACCTGATGTATAAATTTTGACTCTTTATTTTTGACTCTAATAGCTTTGATTCTATATCTTCTATCGAAACTGCTCCTTGGTTAGTCCATACGAGATTTGGAAGTGCTCTGAATAAACCCTCTAAATTTATAGAATTAGGTAAAACAAATTTATATGAAAGGAGATGTAATCTTAAATAAGCATCAGCTATATTTTTAATTGGTGAGCTGAGATCACTAAGGTCACAGTTTATTTCAATAACCTTTTTATTCTCGCTAGAATTTACAATAGGTTTTTTAAGAATATTTTTTTTCTCTCCGAACTCAATATAGGGGAAATATACTTCAAGCATATCTCCATTAGATGATTCAGTTGCAAGACCTAAAGCATAAATATTCATTGTATTATTATAGTGCCCATATGGTTATTTTATTAAATTTCCTTAAGAGCTTTTTTAATTTTTATCATTTTTGAACCTGATATTAATTTAAAATTTTGATCTTCAATAAAAAATGTATCTTCTACTTTCTCTCCTAAGGTGGTAATTTTTGCAGAGTGAATTGACGCACCAAATTCTCTAAAAACCTTTGCAATTTTTACTAATAGACCTGAATTATTAATAGTTTCTATAGTAATAATATTTCTATTTTTTTGCTTATCAATAGAATCATCTACCTTAGTATTTTTTTCAAAAAAAGTATTTTTATTTTTTACTTTCTTAGGTCTGACTTCTTGCTTAGCTTCATTAAAAATATTGCATATTTTCTTTTCCAGATCCTTCACATCATTCTGTGTAAGTTTTATGGATTTATACTTATATGAGGCTATAAATGTATTTAAAGCGATTCTTTTATCTTTGGTAGTTGCGATATCTGCATCAATGATTTCAATTCCTAATACATCAAAAACTCTTACCAACTCAAGAAATAGACCATCAAAATTATTAACTTTAATAAATATCTCAACAAGACTGTCAAAGTTTCTTCTTAATGAAATAATATTTACATCATCATCTTTTTCTAAGATTGATTTAGCTTGCCATTCAAGCTGAGAGGATGAAAACCTTCCGAAATATCCTTCATCAATATTGCTCCATAATCTTTTTATAATATTTGCGTTATTAATTTCTAGTTTTTTGAGGACGCCTTTAATTTTATCTTCAACAACTTTTTCAATACTTAGATTCACTTCTTTATTTAATTTACTTCGAGTATTAAAAAAGAGGGATCTCAGAAGGTCATGTTTCCAACCATTCCATATTGTTGGATTGGTAGCTCGAATATCATTGATAGTTAAAAGATAAAGATAATTTAATCTTTGAATATCTCCACAAGTTAAAGCAAAATCATCGATAGTAGATGGGTCATGAATATCTTTTCTTTGCGAGATAGATGACATCTCTAGGTGATTAAGCACAAGCCATGATATTAAATTTGCATCATAAAGAGACATGCCTAACTTTATTGCGAAGTTATAACTGGTTTTAGCACCTATCTCAGAATGGTTACCTCCTTTTCCTTTGCCTAGGTCATGGAACAAACCTGCGATATATAAAATCTCAATTTTAGGAAGCCTATTAATTAGCTCGTTCTCAATTTCAAAACCATCACCGAGTTGGTTTATCTTCATTTGTCTCATATTGCGGACTACTTTAAATGTGTGCTCATCAACTGTATAAACATGGAATAAATCAAACTGCATCTGACCAATAACTTCTGAAAACTCAGAAATATATGCCTGAATTATTCCTAACCTTTTCATTTTTCTTAAAATCGATGATAAGTTGTATGGCGATTTAAGAATATTTAAAAATTGCTGAGAATATTTATGGTTATTTTTAAACTCTGCATCAATTAAATGAATATTTTCTTTTAAAATTCGTGCAGTGCTAGTATCGATATGGGTAAGATCTTTTCTTTGCCCAATCTTTACAAAAATTTCAAAAATAAGATTTTTATGATTCCGAAGATCTAGCTGATTAAATCCTATTCTATTATTTTTTATAAAAAAATCTCCATAGCTTCTAGTTAAACTAAAAAAACTTTTTTCTTCATATTTATCAAATACGGTTTCATTAAAAATAGAGAGCTTTTCTGCATTAAAATAATACATTTGCATAAGCTTCTCGACTGACTGTTTCGCTTTTGATGGAGGAATCTTAGATTTTTTTGCTAATTCAATTTGAGTATTGAAATTTAATCTATTTCTTGATGATGTTTGAAGTAAATTTATAGAATAACGTAATAGTTTTATAAAATCGTAAGCATTATTTATTGAAGCAAGCTCTTGGGCATTAAAAAAGTTAGATTTTTTTATTTCAGCATCCGAAGAAATTTTAAAACAATGATTTAAAATCCATGATGCAGTTTGATAATCTCTTAGGCTTCCTGGAGATTCTTTTAAGTCTGGCTCTAAATTAAACTCTGTTGAATCAAAAGATTTATATCTTTCATTCTGCTCATTTTTCTTTTTTGTAAAAAATTTATTTATGGTAAATATCTTTTCTTTATTTTTTAAAACGTCCTTTAGTATTTCTATAGATTTTGTATTTGCTGACAAAGGTCTGAATGTTAAGTAGGAAGTAAATTCCTTTACATCACTAGTGATTATTTTTTTTATATCATTTTTAGTTCTAACAGAGTGTCCAACTTTATGTCCAAAATCCCATAAAAATGCAATAAAAATTTCTAATTTTTCATAATTATCATGTTTTGAATTAATTTGTATTATAGAAATATCTATATCTGAAGCTGGAAAGATTTCTTTTTTTCCATAACCTCCAATAGCAAAGAGACCAAAGTTTTTATGAAGCTCAAGCTCTTCGAAGCGATTTATAATTTTATGATCTAACCAATCAGATCTTTGATTCAAATAATAATTTATTTTACTTGGATTTTTTATGCCTTGAGGAAACCATTTCCAGAACTGTAAATCTAGATTTTCTAGATTTTCTTTCATAGATGCTCTTCATCTCTTTTTGTAAGTATTTCAACGCCATTTGTTGTTACAGCAAGGGTATGCTCCCATTGTGCAGAATTTCTGCCATCTTTTGTTTCAACAGTCCAGCCATCTGAAAGAACTTTATTAAATTTTGATCCTTGATTAATCATTGGCTCAATCGTAAAACACATACCTTCTTTAACTTCAATCCCTGTTCCCGGAATGCCATAGTGAAGAATTTGTGGCTCTTCATGATACACATCCCCAATTCCATGACCACAATAATTTTCCACTACAGAATAATAATTTTTTTCAGCATGATTTTGGATAGCATGACCAATATCACCAAGGTGAATGCCGGGCTTTATTATCTCAATAGCCCGATAAAGACATTCCTGAGTAACTTTTACCAGCCTTTCATTATGAGCTTGGCATTTCCCAACTAAAAACATCTTTGAAGTATCTCCATGCCAGCCATTTTTAATAACAGTGACATCAATATTTAATATATCACCGTTTTTTAAGATTTTATTATTGTCCGGAATGCCATGGCAAATAACATTATTTAAACTAGAGCATATTGTATTTTCAAAACCGTTATACCCAATATTAGCAGGTGTAGCTTTTTGAACTTCTGTTATATATTTATAACAAATTGAATCAAGCTCTCCTGTTGAAATACCTGGTTGGACATATGGTGTAATCATCTCTAAAACTTCAGCAGCTAATTTTCCTGCTACTCGCATTTTTTGAATATCACTCTCTGTTTTTATTGAAATTTTCATATTTTTTTCATTAATTAGTAGACGTTAATGACTTTAGTCTGTAAAGTACAATTTTAATGCCTGCTCAATATTTTAGCTCATTAAAATCCGATAAATTTAACTATTTTTTTACCCTTTTTATTCTCAATAATTCTAGTCATAGAGGTCAGATTTAATGTCTTTTCCTGCAATACTAGTTCTTGAGGATGGAAGTATATTTGATGGAGTAGGTTTTGGTATAGAAAAGTTTGAAATTGGTGAAATTGTTTTCAATACATCAATGACAGGATATCAAGAAATAATTACTGACCCATCTTATAAAAAACAAATTATTACTTTTACTCATCCTCACATAGGGAATACAGGAACTAATGATGAGGATATGGAGTCTTCAAAAGTCCACGCTTCAGGCATAGTTGTTAATGAATTTTCTGAAAATCCAAGCAGCTGGAGATCTACTCTTTCTTTAGAAGAATTTCTAATTAAAGAAAACGTAATTGCTATTTCAGGAATAGATACTCGAAAGCTTACTAACCATCTCA
Organism: uncultured Gammaproteobacteria bacterium; assembly: GCA_964546275.1. GTDB lineage: Bacteria > Pseudomonadota > Gammaproteobacteria > Magnimaribacterales > D2472 > MED-G78. Next base: position 18,779 of record CAZJJG010000012.1, on the reverse strand, counting down.
GAGAAAATGGATCTATGGGCTGTTGCATTGCTGCTTCATCACAATGTACAAAAGAACAAGCGCTTAAGTATGCAAAAGATTTTGCAGGTTTGGAGGGTTTAGATCTAGCTAAAGAAGTTTCAACAAATTCCACATATATATGGGATGAGGGTGTTTGGCCTGGATATGCAAAAACTACTAGTGATGTTTCTATAGTCGCATATGATTTTGGTATTAAAAGGAATATTCTACGGTTACTTGCAGAAAATGTAGGCGCCGTTCATGTTGTCAATGCTAAGACTTCTTTTGAAGAAGTAATGGCATTATCTCCGGATGGGATATTCTTATCTAATGGTCCTGGAGATCCCGAACCGTGTGATTATGCGATTGAGAATATTAAGAAATTTTTAGAAATTAATATACCAATTTTTGGAATATGTTTAGGCCATCAACTTCTTGCCTTAGCAGGCGGGGCAAAAACAAGCAAAATGAAGTTTGGACATCATGGCGCCAATCATCCTGTTCAAGATTTAGAAACTAAAGAGGTATTTATAACTTCTCAAAATCATGGCTTTGCAGTAGATGCTTCAAGCGTTTCTAATGATATAAATACAACACATATTTCTTTATTTGATAAATCTCTTCAAGGAATTGAGTTTATGAATCATCCAGCTTTTAGTTTTCAGGGGCATCCCGAAGCAAGCCCTGGACCTCAGGACATACAATCACTTTTTAAAAAATTTAACTCTTTAGTAGAAAATCATGCCAAAAAGAACTGATATATCCACAATACTAATTATTGGAGCAGGCCCAATAATTATTGGGCAGGCATGTGAATTTGATTATTCCGGAGCGCAAGCTTGTAAAGTTCTTAAAGAAGAAGGGTTTAGAGTTATTTTAGTTAATTCAAATCCTGCAACCATAATGACAGATCCTTTGCTTGCAGATGCTACATACATTGAGCCTATCCATTGGCAAAATATTGAAAAAATAATAGAAAAAGAAAAGCCTGATGCCATTCTGCCCACTATGGGCGGGCAAACTGCATTAAACACCGCTTTATCTCTAGCTAAAGAAGGCGTTTTAGAGAAACATGGAGTTATCTTGATCGGAGCTTCAAGAGAAGCAATTGATAAGGCTGAAGATAGGCAGCTATTTGATCAGACAATGAAGTCTATTGACATAGAAACACCAAGATCAGGTATTGCTCATAATATGGAGGATGCCCTAAGAGTCCAAAAAGAAATTGGCTTCCCTTCTATTATTAGACCTTCATTTACTATGGGTGGAACAGGTGGAGGAATTGCATATAACATTCAAGAATTCAAAGCTATTTGTGAAAAAGGTTTAGAGTTATCGCCAACTAGCGAACTTTTAATTGATGAATCTTTGATTGGCTGGAAAGAGTTTGAAATGGAGGTTGTAAGAGACAAGAATGATAACTGCATTATTATCTGTTCAATAGAAAACCTTGACCCTATGGGAGTTCATACAGGAGACTCAATAACAATAGCCCCAGCTCAAACGCTAACAGATAAAGAATATCAAGAAATGAGAAATGCTTCTTTTGCAATATTACGAGAGATAGGAGTTGAAACGGGCGGTTCTAATGTTCAGTTTGCAGTAAATCCTGCAGATGGAAGAATGATTGTTATTGAAATGAATCCAAGAGTTAGTAGATCTTCAGCCCTAGCATCAAAAGCTACAGGATTTCCAATAGCAAAAGTTGCAGCTCTTCTTTCAGTTGGCTTTACCTTAGACGAACTTCAAAATGATATTACTGGAGGCTTAACCCCAGCTTCATTTGAGCCATCGATTGATTATATTGTTACAAAAATGCCCAAATTTGCTTTTGAGAAATTTACTCAAGCTAATGATCGCTTAACTACACAAATGAAGTCAGTTGGAGAGGTTATGGCAATTGGTACAAATTTCCAGGAATCTCTTCAAAAAGCAATATGTAGCATGGAAGAGGGCCTAGATGGACTAAATTCTGTTATATCCGCTGATGATAATTTAGAAGAAAAATTACAGTATGAATTATCCTTTCCAGGCCCTCAAAGAATATTTTATGTTGCTGATGCAATGAGATCAGGATGGAGTAATGAAAAAATTAACTCTCTTTCAGGGATTGATTTTTGGTTTCTTAATGAGATAAGAAATATTATTAATCAGGAACAAAAAATTTCCAGTACTGCATTAGAAGATCTTGGAAAAACTGATTTATACAATTTAAAGAAAATTGGTTTTTCAGATTCAAGACTTGCTTTTATTATGAATACATCAGAAATCTCTGTGAGATCATCAAGATTACAAAAATCTATAAAACCGGTATTTAAAAGAGTAGATACTTGCGCTGCAGAATTTTTAACAACAACCTGTTATATGTACTCAACATATGGCGGGGAATGTGAAAGCAATGTAACAACTAATAAAAAAGTTATGGTTTTAGGAAGTGGCCCTAATAGAATTGGGCAAGGAATTGAATTTGATTACTGTTGTGTGCACGCATCTCTTGCAATGCAAGAAGAAGGCTATGAATCTATTATGGTGAACTGTAATCCAGAAACAGTCTCCACAGATTATGACGTTTCAAATAGACTTTATTTCGAACCAATTACTTCTGAAAAAATAATGGATATTATTGAGATAGAGAATCCAGATGGCGTAATAATTCAGTTTGGAGGGCAAACTCCTCTTAAATTAGCTTCTACTCTTCAAGAATCTGGAGTAAATATATTAGGAACAGATGTAGATGCTATTGATAGATCAGAAGACAGAGAAAGATTTCAAGAATTAGTAGAAAAATTAGACTTAAAACAACCAATGAATACAACAGTTAGGAATCTTGAGGAAGCTCTAGCTTCTGCAGTTAAAATTGGGTACCCAATTGTAGTTAGGCCTTCATATGTTCTTGGTGGAAGAGCAATGCAGCTTGTTCATAATAATCATGAACTAGAAATCTACTTTAAAGAAGCTGTAGATGTATCAAACAAAAAACCTATTCTTTTAGATAGTTACCTTACTGACGCTATAGAAATTGATGTTGATATTATTTCAGATGGAACAAATATTATGATTGGTGGAATATTGCAGCATATTGAACAAGCTGGAATTCACTCCGGAGATTCAGCATGCTCATTACCTCCTTACAGTTTATCTGCAAGTATTATAAAAAGACTTGAAGCTGAAGCAGTAAGTATTTCTAAGGAGTTAAATATAATTGGCCTAATGAATATACAGTTTGCTGTAAAAGAAGATGATATTTATATAATTGAAGTTAACCCCAGAGCTTCAAGGACTGTCCCATTTATATCTAAAGCAATAGGAAGCTCTTTAGTCAAAGCTGCTTCAAAATCCATGGTAAATAAATCTTTATTAGACCAAAACTTTTCAAATAAACTCCCTGATAATTTATATTTTGTTAAAGAGGCAGTTTTACCATTTGATAAATTTCCTCTAGTTGATCCAATTCTAGGTCCTGAAATGAAATCTACTGGTGAGGTTATGGGTATTGGAAAACATTTTGGGGAAGCTTATGCCAAAGCTCAAAAAGCTGCAAATAAGCATCTACCTAGAAATGGCACGGCATTTATAAGCGTTAAAGAATCAGATAAAAAATACTTAGATGAACTTATTCCTCAAATTATTGATCAAGGTTTTAATTTAATTGCTACAAAAGGAACAGCTCAATATATTAAAAAGATTGGTTATCCTGTAAAAAATATTAATAAAGTTATGGAAGGAAGACCACATATTGTTGATGAAATGGTAAATGGCAATATTGATTTAGTTATTAATACAACAGAAGGGAAGCAATCAATTAATGATTCAGCCTCCATAAGACAAACTGCGCTTCAAAATAGAATTTTTTGTACCACTACGATGTTTGGCGCCTTAGCAGTTGTTGAAGCTTTAAATAGCTCAGAAGCGAATTGGACATATTTATCCCTTCAAGAAATTAATAAAAACTAGCTTCCTGTTGTTATAATCTTTCTATGACTAAATCTGCTATAACAAAAGACGGCGAAGCTGCAATCAAAGAAAGGCTAGCAAATCTTAAATTTAAAGAAAGACCAAAGATATCTGAAGCTATAGCTGAAGCAAGAGCTCATGGCGATCTTAAGGAAAATGCCGAATATCATGCAGCCAAGGAATTACAAGGCCTTATAGAAGCAAAAATTCAAGAAATAGAATCATCTCTTGCTAACTCTCAAATTATAGATGTGAAGGATATTCCAGAAACTGGCAGAGTTATTTTTGGCTCAACAATCAATCTATTTGATTTTGAAAATGATAAGTCGGTTACCTACAAGTTAGTTGGAAATTTAGAATCAGATCCAGATATTGGATTGATATCTATAGATACACCTATTGCCAGAGGTTTGCTTGGTAAATATGTTGGAGATGAAGTCACCATATCAACACCTTCGGGCTCTATTACATATGAGGTAGAGAAAGTAAGCCATATCTAGTCTCAGCTAATATAATATGCATATTGATAATTGGGGTTTAAGAGCAAAGAAGTTAGGCTTTAGATCTAGAGCTGTATTTAAACTAGAAGAAATTTTAGACAAAACAAAAGCGCTAAGAAACTGCAAAAATGTATTAGATATTGGTGCTGCTCCTGGGGGCTGGTCACAATTAATAAAGTACAAATTAAAACATTCAAATGTTTTTGCATTAGATATTCTCGATATAGAGCCAATTGAAGATGTAGATTTTTATAAGGCTAGGGTAGAGGACATAGATTCCATTGAAAATATTTTTAAATTAAAAGGATCTTTTGATCTTGTTATTTCAGATTTAGCCCCCAATTTAACAGGGATAAGCGTGATAGATGAATCAAATATTTATGAGCTTAATGACATTACTCTTGATGTTGCTGTAGAATATTTAAGTAAATCAAAGGGTGTTTTCATAATTAAGACTTTTCAAAATAGCATGCTTAAGAAACTGAGAACAAAAATGATGAAATCATTTGATGAGGTTCAAACTTTTAAACCGGCCGCATCGAAGAAACAATCTGCTGAAATATATTTATATGGAGCTTTTAATAGATGAACAATAATTTTTTAAGAAACATAATGGTCTGGGTTATTCTTGGATCACTTTTAATGTACGTTTTTAGTAACATCGAATCCACTGGTGTTAGAGAACAGGTTAGCTATTCACAATTTAGAGAGGAAGTTCTTTCTGACAGAATTGCAAAAGTTGAATATAAGGGTGATCAGATGACGATTACTGGAGATAGACTAGATGGCTCTAAGTTTGAAACAAATTACCCAATTTTTAAACGAGATGATTCTTTAGATAAGGCACTTCAAGAAAATGGCGTCATTACTGTGTATGAAAAAGTTGAGCAACCCTCAATATGGTCCCAATTACTAGTAGGAGCATTCCCAATATTATTATTGCTTGGAATCTTTTTCTTCTTTATGAGACAAATGCAAGGCGGTATGTCTGGCAAAGGTGGCCCAATGTCCTTTGGAAAAAGTAAAGCCAAACTCATGGAAGGTGGAAAAGTTAAAACGAGCTTTAAAGATGTTGCTGGATGCGAAGAGGCCAAACAAGATGTTCAAGAGCTTGTTGATTTTCTTAGAGATCCTACTAAGTTTCAAAAACTTGGCGGAAAAATACCTAGAGGAGTTTTGATGGTAGGCCCTCCTGGAACTGGTAAAACTTTACTTGCGAGAGCGGTGGCCGGTGAAGCCAAAGTTCCATTCTTCACAATATCTGGATCAGATTTTGTTGAAATGTTTGTGGGTGTTGGAGCCTCAAGAGTAAGAGATATGTTTGAACAAGCTAAGAAGCAATCCCCATGCATCATATTTATTGATGAAATAGATGCAGTTGGAAGACACAGAGGCGCAGGCTTAGGCGGCGGTCATGACGAAAGAGAGCAGACACTCAATCAACTTCTAGTAGAAATGGATGGCTTTGAAGGTAATGATGGAGTTATTGTTATCGCTGCAACAAACAGACCTGATGTTCTTGATCCTGCTTTATTAAGACCAGGAAGATTTGATAGACAAGTCGTAGTCGATCTCCCAGATATTCGAGGAAGAGAGCAAATATTAAAAGTTCATATGAGAAAAGTACCTCTTGATGCCGATGTTGATGCTTCTGTTATTGCAAGAGGAACGCCTGGTTTCTCTGGTGCTGACCTCGCCAATTTAATTAATGAAGCTGCTTTATTTGCAGCAAGGTATGAGGATAAGAAAATTAATCAATCCCATTTAGATTTAGCAAAAGATAAAATAATGATGGGCGCTGAAAGAAAATCAATGATTCTCTCTGAAGAGCAAAAAAGAATTACTGCATATCATGAAGCTGGCCATGCAATTATTGGAAGATTAGCTCCACTCCATGACCCAGTCTATAAAGTTACAATAATTCCAAGAGGCAGAGCTCTAGGTGTAACAATGTTCCTTCCAGAAGAAGATGTTTATATGCAGAGTAAAGAGTATTTATTAAGTAGAGTATGCGCATTATATGGTGGAAGAATAGCCGAAGAGATTATTAATGGACCTAATGGCATTACTACAGGGGCTTCAAATGATATTGAGGTTGCAACAAATATAGCAACAAGCATGGTAACTAAATGGGGACTTTCTGAGACCTTAGGGCCTTTGAAATTTGGAGAGGATGAAGGCAGTCCATTTTTAGGACGGTCAGCAGGTTCCCCAACCAGTTTTAGAAGCGATGAAACTTCTCATGTTATTGATTCGGAAATCAAAATGATTATTGATACTTGTTATGCAAGATCTCAAAAGTACTTAAATGATAATTTAGATAAGTTGCATGCGATGGCTTCAGCCCTTCTAACATATGAGACTATTGACGCTTATCAAATTGATGACATTATGGCTGGAGCAAAACCAAGAGCTCCAAAAGATTGGACAGATGAAGATTTACCTAAGAAAAAATCTACTAAAACTTCAATAAAAGGTCCTGCAGAAGAGCTATAATTCCGAATTATGAATTTAAAATTCGGAACCGACGGTATTAGAGGGCCTGTTCAAACTGAGATTACTCCTGAGGTCTGTCTTCGAATTGGACATGCTGCCGGATTAGTTTTAAAAGAAGAAGGCCTTGATACTGTAATGATAGGCAAAGATACTAGAGTTTCTGGCTACATGCTTGAAGCAGCTCTAGAAGCTGGATTTATCGCTGCAGGAATGAATGTAAGATTATTAGGTCCTATTCCTACTCCTGGCGTTGCTTACCTAACTAAAACTTTTAGAAAACAATTTGGCTTAGTCATTAGCGCATCTCATAATAATTTTTTAGATAATGGAATTAAGATTTTTGATGCAAATGGAGTAAAAATTTCTAGAGAGATAGAATTAAAAATAGAAAAACTTTTAAAATCAGAGTTACACCTAGTTCCTACCTCAGAGTTAGGTAAGGCTGAAGCTTTTCATGAATCTACAGCAAGATATATTGAATTTTGTAAATCTACCGTACCAGCAGAAGTATCTTTTAATAAACTTAGAATAGTTATTGATTGCGCTAATGGAGCTTGCTATAAAGTCAGCCCGAAAGTATTTAAAGAGCTTGGTGCAGAAGTTATTTCATTTGGCGTAGATCCAGACGGATTTAACATAAATCATGAATGTGGCTCAACTCATCCAGAACTTGCACAAGAAATGGTTTTAAAGCACAGAGCAGATTTTGGAGTTACTTTAGACGGAGATGGCGACAGAGTTATTTTAATTGATAGAAATGGCAATATTTTAGATGGCGATGATCTTTTATATATTTTAGCTTTTTGTAATCCTAATAGAACCGGAGAGTGGTCAGGTGTTGTTGGAACACTGATGTCAAATTTCGGTTTAGAAAAAGGTATTCAGAATTTAGGCTACGAATTTAAAAGAGCGGATGTTGGGGATAAGTACGTTAGTCAAATGCTCGCAAAAAAAGGTTGGATGCTAGGCGGTGAAAGTTCTGGGCATATAATTTGTAGAGATTTAGTTAGCACTGGTGATGGCACTATAGCTGCTTTAAAAGTTATAAGCTCTTTATTGATCTTAGAAAAAGATCCTATGGATGTTCTATCTAATTACTCAAAATTCCCACAAATTAACATCAGCATTCCAGTAACAAATAAAGACATTATTAATGATTCAGAAATTAAGTCTTTTATTAAAGAGGTAGAGTCTGACATTACAGTTGGAAGGGTTTTAGTAAGAGCTTCTGGAACTGAAAGCATTATAAGGGTTATGGTAGAAGCATCTGAGCAAAGTGTTGCACAGAAGTTTGCTGATGATATAGCAAAATTAATTTCATCTAAAACATAGCTTATGAATATTTCAATTGTTGGAAATTGGAAATCAAATGGTTCGCTTGAATTAAATAAATCTTGGATTCAAGATTTCCAAAGCGTTATTTCTATTTCAGCTCTTCCTTTAACTGCTATATGTCCCCCTCATATTTATTTAGATCAAATGACCTCAATTTCTAAAGATATTGATATTAGTATCGGTTCCCAGGATATTGATGCATCTAATGGAGCAAGAACTGGATCTATATCGGCTGATGCTTGTATAGATATAGGTTGTAACTTTTCTTTAATTGGGCATTCAGAAAGAAGGCAATTATTCCACGAAAATAACACTGATATTAAAAAAAAATTAATTACTGCTCAGGCGCAAGACTTAGATATTATTTTATGTATTGGTGAGCCTGAAGATCAATATATTTCTGGTACAACAAGAGAGTATCTTAGAACTCAAATTTTGGAATGCATTCAAAACATCAATCTTTCGGAGAGCTTTGCTATAGCATATGAGCCAATATGGGCAATCGGAACAGGGAAGCTTCCTAAAACGGAAGAAATAAATGCTATTCATAAATACATTAAAGATATAGTACAATCAGCAACTCAAAATAATATCACTCCAAAAGTATTCTATGGAGGCAGTGTTACCAGTAAGAACGCAGCAGATTTATTTAAAGAAGATTATATTGATGGAGCTCTTATTGGTGGAGCTTCACTTAACGGAAAAGAATTTGCTGAAATTGCAAATATCTTTATAAATAGAGGAAGGTAAGAATGGTAACTTTTATAACTGTTGTAAGTATTATATTATCAGTAACAATTATTATTCTTGTTATGTTGCAGCAAGGCAAAGGCTCAGATATGGGAGCAGCTTTTGGAGGAGGATCTTCTAATTCAGTCTTTGGGGCAACAGGTCCAGCAGGGTTTTTGGGTAAGCTAACCTATATATTGGTAGCTTTATGGATGGTCTTAGTTCTTTCTTTAGCATTTATTTTAAAATCTCAAAATACTGAAGAAATTTTTAATGCTCTTCCTGAAGAAACATTAATTGATGAAGTTGTAGAAGACGAAATACCTTCAAGCTAGCATAAGTTTTTAGTTTCATTTTTATTGACCTTAGGCAATAAATTGACATATATTATGTCAATACTTTTAATAGAAAAATATGAAAATATTAAAAAATAAGTTTTTTATTGTCCTAATAGTTATTGTTATTTGCCTCTTAACAATTAATAACCTACTTAATTCTTCCAAGTTTCAAAATAAGATAGTGGAAAGAATTACAGAATCCAGAGTTTCTCAAAATATCTCTTCATTTTCTTCAGTTCAAGATACCATGCAATTATCTTTTTGTGGCATTGGCTCCCCTTTAGCTTCAGAATCAGCTCAAAATTGCATTGCAGTAAAAATTAATAATAAAGTTTATTTATTTGATGTAGGTTCTAGGTCAGAAGTTTCATTTCAGACAAATCCTTTGCTAAACCCAAACCATATATCTGCAATCTTTATTACGCATGCTCATTCTGATCATATTGCAGGTCTTGGAGAAATAAATTTAGCATCTTGGGTGCAAGGAAGAAAAGAGAAATTACCTGTTTATGGATCACCTGAGATTCAAAATGTTATTGATGGTTTTAATCTGGTTTATAAAAACGATACTAAATATAGAACAGAGCATCATAATAACGATTCGTGGAAAGACGGAGATTTTATGATTTCATCTGCTCAAAATTTTAAGGCTATTACTTTTGAGCCCTCTAATGAACCTCAGCTTGTTTTTAATAAAAATGGTGTAAAGGTATACGCAGTAAGTAATTCTCATTTTCCCGTTGAAGGGAGTGTTGGCTACAAAATTGTATTTGGCGGAAGATCTATCACTATTTCTGGAGATACTGATATTTCAGAAAATATTTTTAAACTAGCTGAAAATGGAGATGTACTTATCTATGAGGCAATGTTTAAGGATCATGTAAAGATTATGTCTTCAGCAGCTAAAGAGGCAGGAAGTGAAAGAATTTCTCATATCTTTAATGATATTCTTTCATATCATGCTGATGTTGCCGATATCAAAGAGAATATTAAAGATAGAAATACAAAGCTACTTGTTTTATCTCATTTTGTACCACCTGTTAATCAAATAACAGAAAGAAAGGTAAAAAGTATTTTTAAAGATTCAGAACAAAAAGTTTTAATTGCCTCAGAAGAGGATATGTTAATTAGCCTCCCAGCAAACTCAGAAGAGATAATTTTCAATTAAGTATTGAATGAATGGTGCCGAAAGCGGGACTTGAACCCGCACGAGCTTTCGCTCACTAACCCCTCAAGCTAGCGTGTCTACCAATTCCACCACTTCGGCTAAAAGTTTGAGGATTATACAAGATATTAATTTAAATAATAAAAAATAATATACTTGACCAAACACACCTAACTTCATTAAACTTCACACTCGCTGCGTTGCGGGGTGGAGCAGTCTGGTAGCTCGTCGGGCTCATAACCCGAAGGTCGTTGGTTCAAATCCAGCCCCCGCTACCACGTAAATTTATTTTGTGGGGCATATGCCCCATTTTTGTATCCGAAGGAAATGAATAGAGAAGAGATAATAGACATAGTAAAACCAGTTATAGAAGATAGAGAATGCTTCCTGTGGGGTCTTGAAATACTAAGAGGTAAAAGAAGACCAACAGTCAGAATCTATATTGAATCTGAGACAGGAGCTAACATAGATGACTGTGAAAATATATCTAAAGACCTAAATTATGAATTGGCTTTAGAAAGCTCTTTTATGGAAGACTATGTTTTAGAAGTTTCAACTCCCGGGGTTGATAGAAAGATTTTTTATATTGAACAGCTTGAAGGTCTACTTGGAGAAAATTTCAAGGTAAAATTAAGACAAGCGCAAGATAATATAAAGAATTTAGAAGGATGTATTAGTAGTTATAGTGAAGAAAATTTTACTATAGATTGCAAAAGCGGAAGCTTTATAATTAAGTTTTCAGACACAGAGTTATGTCGTTTGAATCCAAGTTTTGATGATATTTTAAGGATGGGTGAAAATTATGGAAGGTAATGAAATTTTAGCAGTTGTAGATTCTGTATCTAATGAAAAAGGTTTAGATAAAGATTCAATTTTTGAAGCAATTGAGCTTGCTATAGCATCAGCGTCTCAAAGACATTTTCATGAAGATGCAGAACTTCATGTAAAAATTGATAGAGAGACAGGTGAGTACACAACATTTAGAAATTGGATTGTTGCAGATGAAGAGGATCCAGAATTCCATATAGAGACTCATATTAAAGTTACTGAATCAGATTTAGAAATGAATGAAATTTATACAAAAGATATTGATAGCGTTACTTTTGGAAGAATTGAAACTCAAGCAGCAAGACAGGTAATGTTACAAAAGGTTCGTGAAGCTGAGCGTGAAAAAGTTGTTTCAATGTTTAAAAATCAAAATAATAATTTGGTGAATGGAACTGTTAAAAGAGTTACCAGAGATAATATTATCGTGGATATTAGCTATGATGCTGAAGCTATTCTTCCAAGAGATAGATTAATGCCTGGAGAAATCTATAAAGTTAATGACAGAATTAGAGCAATTCTTCAGATTCAAGAGGTTGAAGGAAGAGGAGCCCAGCTTATGTTAAGTAGAGTTTGTCCTGAAATGGTTACTGAATTATTTGGAATCGAAGTCCCAGAAATTAATGAAGATATTATTGAGATAAGAGGCGTAGCAAGAGATGCAGGCTCAAGATCTAAGATAGCAGTTAAAACTAATGACGGTCGTATTGATCCAGTTGGAGCATGTGTTGGAATGAGAGGTTCAAGAGTTCAAGCGGTCTCAGCTGAGCTTGGTAATGAAAGAATTGATATTATTATTTATGACGACAATCCAGCTCAACTTGTTATTAATGCTTTAGTCCCTGCAAAAGTAGAGTCTATTGTTATGAATGAGGCTGCAAGATCAATGGATATTGCAGTCAATCAAGATAATTTAGCGCTTGCTATTGGTTCCAGAGGTCAAAATATTCGACTTGCATCAAAACTAGTTGGATGGGAATTAAATATTATTAGTAGCGAAGAGGCTGAAGCTAAAGAAAAAGTTGACCAGACTGAGTTTTTAGGAAATCTTATGGAAAGCTTGGATGTTAAAGAGGATATAGCAGAAGGTCTAGTCGCAGCTGGCCTTAATAATTTTGATGATATTGCTTATGCTGATGATAATATTTTATCAGGAATCATATCAGATCCAGCTGAAATGGAGCGTGTTAAATCGACCGCAGAAGATGCAGCTCTAATGGAAGCAATGGGAGAGATATCAGCAGAGGAAGAGGATGCCGAATCATTAGCAGACTTAAATATCAGTGAAGAAAATCTAGCTAAGCTTTCAAATAAAGCTATCAAAAATAAAGATGATTTAGCTGAACTAGCTGTTGATGAACTTCAGGAGATTATAGAAATAACTAATGAAGATGCGGCAGCGCTCATCATGAAAGCAAGAGAACATTGGTTTAATTAAAAGAGGAACTTATTTTGGCTTTAACTGTTAAAGATTTCGCAAAGGTTTTAAAAATATCTGATTCTGCTCTGCTTGAAAGAATGCAAAATGCAGGCTTACAACATAAATCTAGTTCAGATGAAATAACACCTGCAGATAAATCAGCTTTATTAAAATCTCTAAAGAATAGAAAATCTCAAACTTCATCAGTTTCTTCAGATTCTGGTATTAAAGTTGTATCAAAAGGTAACAAAGTTGAGTCAGATACTCCAAAAAGTTACTCAGATAACATAGAAGCTAAAAGAGCAGCTGCATCAGAACAATTAAAAGAACAACAGAAGAAACGTGAAGATCAAATAAAAGAAGCAACTAGATTAAAGAAAGAAGAAAGAGAGCAAAGACTAGCATCCAAAAAAGAGGTTGTAATTCAGCCAAAAGTTAATATTAAGGATCAATTATCTAGAGCTTCTAAAGAATATAATAAGAAACAATCAAGAGGAGCTGCTCGTTCTGATGCAGAGCATCAATTTGAAGCACCTTCAGAAGTAAAAGCAAAAACTGTTGAAATACCTGAAACAATTCAAGTCGGTGAACTTGCTAAGCTTATAGCTGTGAAAGGCGGAAAAGTTGTTAAAGAATTGATGAGTTTAGGGGTGGCAGCGACTATTAATGATGCAATTGATCAAGAGACAGCAATTTTAGTTATAGAAGAAATGGGGCATACAGCAATTCCATTAAAGTCTGATAATGTTGAAGAAGAGCTTGCAAACCTAATAGCTTACTCAGATGAGCCTCAAACCAGAGCTCCAGTAGTGACTGTGATGGGTCATGTTGATCATGGCAAAACAACTTTATTAGATTCTATTAGAAATACCAAGGTAGTAGATGGAGAGGCTGGAGGAATAACTCAGCACATTGGAGCATATCAAGTTCAGACATCAAAAGGCTTAATTACTTTTATAGATACACCAGGTCATGCTGCTTTCTCATCTATGCGAGCAAGGGGAGCTAATACTACTGATGTAGTTATTCTTGTAGTTGCAGCCAATGATGGAATTATGCCTCAAACGGAAGAAGCTATTAATCATGCTAAAGCGGCCGGAGTATCTATTGTGGTAGCAATTAATAAAATAGATTTACCAGATACGGATGTTGAAAAAGTTAAAGGTGATTTAGCTGGCAAAGATCTGATACCTGAAGATTGGGGCGGAACTATACAAATGGTTCCTGTTTCTGCAATAACTGGAGAAGGTATGGATCAGCTTCTTGAAAGCGTTTATCTAGAATCAGAATTGCTTGAACTTAAATCCCATGTTAATGGTCCAGCTCAAGGGGTTGTTGTTGAGGCTGAATTAGATAAATTTAGAGGCCCAGTAGCAACTTTCTTAATCCAAAATGGAACACTTAAAATTGGTGACATAGTTGCCTCTGGAAATTCAGTAGGAAAAATAAAAAGCATTATAAATAGCGATGGAGATAAACTTAAAACTGCTGGACCTTCATCAGCAATAGAAGTTTTAGGGCTAAATTCTGTTCCTAGTGCTGGAGATCAATTCCAAGTAGTTGATAGCGACAAACAAGCGCGTGAAATTGCAGAGTTTAGAATTAATAAGGAAAAAGATAGAAAGCAGTTAAAGCAAAGAGATGGAAGTTTAAATATTTTTGAAACTATGGGTCAAGATTCTAAGAAAGTCCTTAATGTTATTGTTAAAACCGATGTCATGGGAACTTCTGAGGCTATAGTTGCAGCTTTAAATGATTTAGGTACTGATCTTGCAAAAGTTAAGATTGTTTCTAGTGGGGTTGGAGGAATTTCTGAATCAGATGCCAATTTAGCATTAGCTGTTAATTCTATTATTTTAGGCTTTAATGTTAGAGCTGATAATGCAGCCAAAAAAATTATAGAAGAAGAGTCAATTGATCTTCAATATCACAGCATCATTTATGAACTATTAGATGATATTAAGGCTAAATTAAGCGGTTTACTTGATCCAATAATAAGAGAAGAGATTGTAGGTACAGCAGAAGTATTAGAAGTATTTAGTTCTCCAAAATTCGGACAAATTGCCGGTTCTATGGTTATAGAAGGCTCTATACTTCGAAGTAAGCCTGTTAGAGTTCTGAGGGATGATATTGTTATATTTGAAGGTGAACTAGATTCTTTAAGAAGATTCAAAGATGATATAGCTGAAGTAAAGAGCGGTACCGAATGTGGAATTGGAATTAAAAACTACAAGGATATAAAGGCTGGAGATAAGATTGAGGTCTTTGATAGAAAAGAAGAGGCTCAAACCCTTTAGATAGTTTTATGTCATCTATTAGGGCTCAAAAAGTAAGTGATTTTCTTAGAAAAGAAATTTCACTTCTTATTTCAACTGAAATCAATGATCCGCGTCTAAAAAATATTAATATAACTGCTGTCAAAGTCTCTTCAGATATTGGTCAGGCCACAATTTACTATACTATTATTGGTCAAGAGGAGCCTGATCTCAATTTAGCTCCAAAAACATTAGAAAAGCTGAGTGGAATGCTTAGATCAAGACTTTCTAAAATCATGAAAATAAGAAGAGTTCCAAAATTAAATTTCAGATTTGATGAAAGTATTGAATATTCAAATAATATTGAAGAGCTTTTAAAGAATTTAAAATAATGGATGGTTTTTTTCTTGCTAGAAAAGAAAAAGGAATTTCTTCAAATGGCGTAGTTCAAGAAATTAAGAAGAAATTTAATTTTAAAAAAGTAGGCCATCTAGGAACATTAGATCCTATGGCAACTGGCTTACTGATAATTGCTATTAATAAAGCTACTAAATTTTCTTCATATTTTCTTAATGAGATTAAGGGATATTCTGCAGAAGTAACTCTGGGAGGCTCTTCTAATACTGATGATGCAGAAGGTATTATTACAGATAAAGGCAATCTTCCATTAAGTTCAGAAGTAGTCTTAAAATCTCTCAATAGTTTTTTAGGGACTTCACTTCAACAGGCACCATTTTTTTCAGCTTTAAAACATAAAGGCAAGCCTTTGTATAAATATGCAAGAGAGGGAGAGTTGATATCAAAACCTCCTAGAGAAATAACTATTATTGATATTCAGAACCCTAGCTATACAAGTCCATGTTTAGATTTTGATATTATTTGTTCTAAAGGAACCTATATAAGATCTATTGCTAGAGACATAGGAGATTTATTAGATTGTGGAGGATATTTATCAAAATTAGAAAGAATCCAACAAGGTTGCTTTAGCGTAGGTTCAGCAAAATATATTAAAGATCTTACTTTAGATTCGATGATATCTATTCAAGACGCATTCCCCGATTTTGACTCTATTAATCTTAACGAAGCTGATACTAAGATTTATAAAAATGGAGGGAGAGTTGAGTCAATAAATGGATCTGAGAAGATTATAAAAATTTATACCCATTCTCAGGAATTTATAGGATTAGGACAAATGAATGAAATGGGCCTCAAGCTCAAACAGCTTGTTTAATCTCCTATTTAGTAATAAGCTACGCGCTCAAACTTTAGATATACGAGGTTTGAATTCACTATTTACATGTATATCAAGGATAAGAAATGGCTCTATTAGCAGAAGAAAAGGCAAGTATTGTAAGTAAATTTCAAAAAAGTGATACAGATACTGGTTCTCCAGAAGTTCAAATAGCACTTTTAACTGAAAATATTAATAAACTCCAAGATCACTTCAAAGAACATAAAAAAGATCATCATTCTAGAACAGGACTTATAAGGATGGTTAATCTAAGAAGAAAGCTTCTTGCTTACTTAAAACGTAAAGATCAAGAAAGCTATCTCCAGACTATAAAAGCTTTAAAACTACGCGGATAAAAATAATAAAATAATAAAAGGAATATTGTGGATAAAAATAAATTAGAATCTCAATCAGTAGAATTTGCATACGGCAATAAAACTGTAAAATTAGAAACACACAAAGTAGCAAGACAAACTACAGGTGCTGTTTTAGTAACAATCGATGACTTAGTAGTTCTCACTACTGTAGTCGCTAGAAAGGAAGCAGACCCTAAAAAAGATTTCTTCCCTTTAGCAGTTTTCTATCAAGAAAAATTTTATGCTACGGGATCTATTCCAGGCGGATTCTTCAAAAGAGAAGCTCGACCAACAGAAAGAGAAACATTAACTTCAAGATTGATAGATCGCCCAGTAAGGCCTTTATTCCCAGAAGGATTTAAAAATGAAGTACAAGTATTTTGTACTGTCTTATCTTCTGGTAAAGACTATAACCCTGATATAGCTTCCATGATTGGAACATCAGCAGCTTTATGTGTTGCAGGAGTTCCATTTGATGGCCCTATGGGCGCAGCAAGAGTTGGTTTTGTTGATGGTAGTTATGTTTTAAATCCATCATATGAAGAGTTAGAGGATTCATATCTTGACATGGTAGTAGCTGGAACAGAAAAAGCAGTTCTAATGGTCGAATCTGAGGCAAAAGAGCTAAGTGAAGATCTTATGTTAGGAGCTGTCTTATTTGCTCATGCAGAAATGCAAGCAGTTATTAAAGGCGTTCAAGAGCTTAAAGATTTAGCAGGAAAAGAAGACTGGGTTGTTGCTGTTGATGAAGAAACACCTGTTTTTTATGGCGAGTTAAAAGAAAAGCATACAACTGCAATTGCAGCTGCTTTTAAAATAGTTGATAAATCTGAAAGAACAGAAGCTATTAGCGTTATTAAAAGTACTATTATTGCTGAATATGAAGACCTTGATGATATGAAAATGTCAAAAGTTATGGGCGCATTTAAAAAACTTGAATCAGATATTGTAAGAACAAGCATTATTCAGAATAAAACAAGAATTGATGGCAGAGATGAAGATACAGTCAGACCAATATGGGTTGAAACTGGACTCCTTCCTAAGGCACATGGATCTTCTTTATTTACAAGAGGTGAAACACAAGCGCTTGTAGTTGCCACATTAGGTTCAACTAGAGATGCTCAGAGAATTGAGTCTATAGAAGGACAAGATACTGATCATTTTATGCTTCATTATAATTTTCCTGCATACAGTGTTGGAGAAATTGGAATGCCGCTTGGACCAAAAAGAAGAGAAATCGGACATGGTAATTTAGCAAAAAGAGCTATCAAAGCTGTTCTGCCAGATACAGATGACTTTGGTTACACTCTAAGAGTTGTATCTGAGATCACTGAGTCAAATGGTTCTAGCTCTATGGCAACAGTATGTGGTACCTCATTATCCTTAATGGACGCAGGAGTTCCTTTAACAAGCCCGGTAGCTGGAATAGCTATGGGATTAATTAAAGAGGGCGATGATTTTGCTGTTCTAACAGACATTCTTGGAGATGAAGATCATTTAGGTGATATGGACTTTAAAGTTGCTGGAACTGAAACTGGAATAACCGCACTACAAATGGATATTAAAATTCAAGGTATTACCGCAGATATTATGGAAGTTGCTCTTACGAAAGCTAAAGTAGCAAGAAACCATATACTTGGTGAAATGAATGCAGTTATCAATCAACCTAAAGAACTTTCAGAGCATACACCTGCAATGAAGAAGTTTGTTGTGCATACCGATAAAATCAAAGAAATCATTGGCAAAGGTGGCGCAGTTATTAAAGGGATGCAAGAGAAAACTGGAGCAACTGTAGATATTAGTGATGATGGAACTGTTGCAGTATTTGGGCAAACACAAAGTGCAATGCTTGAAGCGGTAGCAATTATTGAAGGAATAATTGAAGATCCTGAGTTAAACAAAGTTTATACAGGAACAGTCGTAAAAATTGTAGAATTTGGTGCATTTGTTAATATTTTACCTGGCAAAGATGGGCTACTTCATATTTCTGAAATTGCAGAAGAGCGAACAGAAGATGTAAATGCTGTTCTAAAAGAAGGCCAAGAACTCAAAGTTAAGTTAATTGGATTTGATCGTGGAAAGATGAAATTATCCCTAAAAGCTTTAGCTAAAGAAGAATCTGAGTAAAGTCAAATATTGCAACTAATTTTTATATATAAAATTTGATCCTTTTTA
>CAZJJG010000011.1:0-38577 GCA_964546275.1 uncultured Gammaproteobacteria bacterium | reverse complement strand
TATTCTTCTAATTTGCCTTGCCCTTGCCGTCTGAAACAAATCCAAAATAATATAATAGAATTAATATGGGCAAAGCTAATATTTCAAAGAAAATTCCTTCACCATAGAAATAATCATAGGTGGCAAAAATGGAGATACAAAGTGTAATTATCCGAAAATGTTTTCCATATTTCGCTAATAGTTTTTTCATACCAAAAGTATAAACCAAAATCTTACTGGCCTATAGAAATGCCTGGCATATAAAAAAGCCTACTAAGATAGGACTGGGAGAGCTAAATCGCTATAAGCAGTTATAGCAAAAACTATAAGTATTAATATTATTAAGAGTTTCTTCATTTACTGAAAGTACTTAGCTACTATTATTATCATCACTAGGATTGGCAGCACTATAGGGAAGGTATTGAATTCTTTATTTTCCACAAATTATATTGACATAGATTGGAATAAAAAGAAATTTAAGATGAACTAACAAGTACAACATCTATTAAAGCCGTCGCGATAAGGGAGAGGATGCACCTATTAGAAATCGCAGTGTAAATGCTAAAGATGCTGAAGCACAAGAAAATTCTACTAACTTAATAGAAAATAACTTATCTGAACCTAAAATCTATAATTTAGAATCTAGTTCTGGAAGAGCATCAAATAAATCTGCAACAAGACCATAGTCAGCTACTTGGAATATTGGTGCATCTTCATCCTTGTTGATTGCTACTATAACTTTAGAGTCCTTCATGCCAGCTAAATGCTGAATAGCTCCAGAAATTCCAACAGCTACATATAAATCAGGAGCAACAATTTTACCTGTTTGGCCAACTTGATAGTCATTAGGAACAAAGCCAGCATCTACTGCAGCTCTAGAAGCTCCAACAGCAGCACCTAATTTATCTGCAATACTATCTAGCAAATGGAAGTTATCGCCTGACTGCATCCCTCTTCCACCTGATATGACAATATCAGCAGCGGTCAATTCAGGTCTATCACTTACTGCAAGCTCTTCATTAACAAAAGATGCTACGTTAGTAGAATCAACAGCAGCAATACTCACAATAGGAGCTTCAGCGGATCCAGCTGTAACACCATCAAAGGCTGTAGATCTTACTGATATAATTTTTTTAGCTTCAAGAGTTTTAACGGTAGCTATACAACTACCTGCATAAATAGGTCTTTTAAATGTATCACCACTAACAACTTCAGTTATTTCAGATATCTGTTGTGAATCTAGTAATGCTGAGACTCTTGGTAAGAAATTTTTTCCAAAAGTAGTTGCAGGAGCTAGTATGTATTCAAAATCTGCTGATACTGACTCGACTAATTTAGCTAAATCTTCCGCTAGAAAATTTGCATAAACTGCATCATCAGCCATCATCACTTGGGTTACGCCATCAAGCTTAGAAACCTCTGAGGCAACATCACCACAAGACTGTCCAGCTACAAGCACGCTTATATCCGAACCAATTTCTTTAGCTGCCGCTATCGTAGAATTTGTAGATCCTTTTAAGTTAGTATTGTCGTGTTCTGCTATAACTAATATTTTCATGAAATCACCTTCGCTTCATTTTTAAGTTTATCTATAAGTTCATCAACTGATTCAACTATTACTCCAGCCGCTCTTTGTGGAGGAAGTTCTACTGAGATTAACTCTGTTCTTGTAGCTGTATCAAAACCCATATCACTTAAATTAATAGTATTAAGTTCTTTCTTTTTTGCTTTCATGATATTAGGTAAAGATGCATATCTTGGCTCATTAAGTCTCAGGTCAGTTGTGACAATAGCTGGAAGGCTAACCTTGATAGTTTGAAGACCACCGTCGATTTCTCTAGTAACATCTGCTGAGTCAGCTGAAAGTTTTATTTCAGAAGCATTGGTAGCTTGAGAATACCCCATAAGAGCTGCAAGCATTTGACCTGTTTGATTGTTGTCGCCATCAATAGCTTGTTTTCCTAGAATAATTAAGTTTGGAGCTTCATCTGCACAAACTTTAGCAAGAGCTTTAGCTACAACTAACGGCTCAACTAAATTTTCAGACTCAACTAAAATTGCTCTATCAGCACCAAGAGCTAAGGCAGTTCTTAGTTGTTCTTGTGATGCTTGAAGTCCTACCGATACCGCTATAACTTCAGTGGCTGCACCTGACTCTTTTAATCGTACTGCTTCTTCTAAAGCAATTTCACAAAAAGGATTAACAGACATCTTTACATTATTTAAATCTACATTAGATTGATCAGATAAGGGTCTAACTTTTACGTTATAATCGACTACGCGTTTGATTGGAACTAAGATTTTCATATTTTCCTCAGTATATATATTGATGATTTTAAAAACTGTATAATTGTAATGTTTTTTGTAAATTATCTAAAGATATAAATGGGAGATATTGATAGATATAAATTCAGTTCATATATAAGGGAAATTAGATATGGAAAGAGAAGTAATGGAGTATGACGTTGTTGTTGTTGGAGGCGGTCCTTCAGGTTTAGCAACAGCTATTAAATTTGCACAACTTAATCAAGAACATAACACCGATTACAGTATCTGTCTTTTAGAAAAAGGCTCAGAAGTTGGAGCTCATATTCTCTCTGGTAATGTTTTTCAGCCCACAGCTCTCAATGAATTAATTCCTAACTGGAAAGAATTAGGAGCTCCGCTTAATACTCCGGTAACAAAAGATAAACTAAAATTCCTTTTAAAAAATATAGCGATTCCTGTTCCTGCTTTTATCATGCCTCCTATGAACAATCATGGAAATTATGTCTTAAGTCTTGGCAACCTATGCAGATGGTTGGGCGAACATGCTGAAAATTTAGGTGTTGAGATATTTGCTGGCTTTCCCGCAAGTAAAATTATTTATGAAAATGATCAAGTGGTTGGAGTTCAAACCGGTGATATGGGTATAGCAATGGATGGCTCTGAGAAAGGCGGATTTGAGCCTGGTATTGAAATAAGAGCTAAGCACACTATTTTTGCTGAAGGTTGTAGAGGCCACTTAGGTAAAGAGCTGATATCAAAATATAAATTAGATGACGGTAAGGACCCTCAACATTATGGAATTGGCTTTAAAGAAGTATGGAAAATTCCAGCTGAACAACATGAGCCCGGTTTAGTTATGCATACAAATGGCTGGCCAACAAGCACAGACACCCCTTCTGGTTCCTACCTTTACCATGGTGAAAATGAAGAAATCTATTTAGGATATGTCGTTCCTTTGGATTATAAAAATCCTTACTTAAGTCCTTTTGATGAATTTCAAACATGGAAAACTCATCCTGCAATATCCTCGCATTTAAAAGGTGGTGAAAGAATTTCATACGGAGCAAGAGCTTTAATAAAAGGTGGTCTTCAATCTTTACCTAAAATGGAATTTTCTGGTGGCTTGATTGTTGGTGATAATGCTGGGGTTTTAGTCTTCTCTAAAATTAAAGGCTCGCATACAGCTATGAAGTCTGGAATCATTGCTGGAGAATATATTCATAATAAACTTACTAACCCAAGTGATGAGTATGGGTATGATAAATTAATTGAAGAGTCATGGATTCATTCTGAATTATATAAATCACGAAATTTTGGTCCATTGTTTCATAAATTCGGTGCGCTAATAGGTGCTGCATTTAATGCTATTGATCAATTTATTTTTAGGGGTAATTTACCTTTTACTCTCAACAACCCTACTCCAGATCATGAATGTCTAATCACAGCTGATAAAGCTAAGAAGATAGACTATCCTAAACCTGATGGTGTTTATTCATTTGATAAACTCAGCTCTGTTTATCTCTCTAATACCAATCATGAAGAAGATCAGCCGTGCCATCTTCAACTTAAGGATCCCTCTATACCTATTCTAGTAAATCTTCCTTTATACGATGAACCCGCTCAAAGGTATTGTCCTGCAGGAGTCTATGAGGTTGTTGAGAAAGACGGTGAAAGTAAATTTGTTATTAATGCTCAAAATTGTGTTCATTGTAAAACTTGTGATATTAAAGATCCTTCTCAAAATATTAAATGGGTTTCACCTGAAGGCCCTGGCGGACCTAATTATCCAAATATGTAATGTGAAGAATCTTAGTTATTTACTTCCTCTCTTCTTTTTAATATCTTCATGTTCTGATAATTCAGATGAGAATGTGTTTGAAGAGCTAATGCAATCAGAATGGCAAAGAGGTATTGATGAGAATCCTTTATATGCATCAAGCATGGGAAACCTTGATAAGAATGATCAATGGCCAGAGTATTCAGTTGAAAAGATTAAAACTAATTATGAGCATGATCTTAAGATATTAACTCAACTTAATCAGCTAGATAGTGATGCATTCAGCGATGATAATCTGCTGAATCTTCAATTATTTAAAGATCAATATATAAACTCTACAGAGCTTTATCAGTTTAAAAATTTTTTAATGCCTTTTAGTCATAGAGGCGGTATTCAACTTCAACATGAGTCTGCTGAAACTCTTCCTCTTAGATCGGTTAAGCATTATGAAGATTGGTTATCGAGACTATCTAAAATTGATCACTATATCGACTCACATATTGATGTAGCAAAAGCTGGAATGGCTGATAATATTATGCCGCCTCGTATTCTTATGCAAAGAGTCCTTGATCAGATTAAAGCTCAGGCCTTTTCAACAGCTAAAGATAGCCCGTTTAATAAAGCTTTTATTGAAATGCCCTCTTCTATTAATATTGAAGATAAACAACGAATTCAAAATGAAGCAACAGTGATTATTCAAAAAACTGTTATTCCTGCATATATAAAACTCTATAATTTTTTTAACAGTGAATATCTGCCTATGTGTCGAGACTCTATAGGTATTAATAAAATTCCTAATGGAGCCAAGTATTACGAAGCTTTAACAAAAAAATTTACTACCACTCAATTACATCCTAATGAAGTTCATCAAATTGGCTTAGATGAAGTTGCTCGAATAAAAACTAAAATGTTGGAAATAGTTGAAGAGGTAAAATGGGATGGTTCTTTTAGAGAATTTTTAGAATACTTAAGATCAGATCCTCAATTTTATTTTGATAATCCTGATGATCTACTTACTGAATATTTAGCTACAGCTAAAAGAATAGATCCAGAATTAGTTAATCTATTCAGTTATTTGCCTTCAATCCCATATGGCATTAGACAAATTCCAATGGAGAGCGCCCCTGATACAACTACAGCCTACTATCAACCTCCAGCTGCAGATGGTACAAGGGCTGGTTACTATTATGTAAATCTTTACAGACCAGAGGTAAGACCTAAATATGAAATAGAGGTCCTCACCGTTCACGAGGCTATGCCAGGTCATCATTTGCAGATATCAATCAATATGGAATTAGACTTACCTAAATTTAGAAAATATGGAGGAATTACTGCTTTTGTTGAAGGCTGGGGTCTTTATAGTGAAGCTCTAGGATATGATTTGGGTTTATATAAAGATCCTTATTCAGAATTTGGTCAATTGACGTATGAAATGTGGAGAGCTATCAGGTTAGTTGTTGACACTGGAATGCATTACAAGGACTGGTCTAGAGATGATTCTATTAATTACTTTTTAGAAAACTCTGCTAAAAGTAAGCAAGATATTATTAATGAAGTGGATAGGTATATTAATTGGCCAGGGCAAGCTCTTGCATATAAAATTGGACAAATGAAAATTTTAGAATTAAGAGAAAAATCTCAAAATGCATTAGGTGAAGGCTTTGATATAAAAGAATTCCACTATGAAGTTTTAAAAAGAGGCGCTCTGCCTTTATCAACACTAGAGATGTATATCGACGAATGGATAAATTCTAAGGCTTAATTCTCTTTCCCTGCTTTTTTATTATCAAGATAACCTTTAATTGCTATATAAGTTTGAATTAAATTAGCGATAACAAATGCAGGTAAATCTACAACAAGAAATATGAGAGCTCCGCTAAATCTGCTGATTGCAGTAAATATATAACCATTTAATCTTGTTTCATGCTTAATAGAGCTAACCAGATACAAACTATAAATACTTAAGACTAAGACTACCCACTGACCATATTGTAAGAAATTTTCTATCATAATTTATTATGGCACATTTAAAAGGATAGAAAATGTAGTAACTAAGAATTTGGTTTAATAAAATTTTTTTTGCACTTAAGACTGCAGAACTTTACCTCATCCCAAGCTCTTTCCCATTTCTTTCTCCATAGGAATGATTGTTTACAATGTAAACAGATTTTAGATGGTAGTGTTTGTTTCTTATGCAAGAGATCCAAGCGAATGATGTGAGTCAAAGCTTTGAATTGTTAATGTTTCGTTTTCCGCTGAAGTTTGTTGAGAAATCGCTATATCTATTAGTTTGTAATAGACACTTCTTGAAATTAAACCCTCGATACCTGATCTAACCTCAACAATAGGATAATCTTCATTATTTATATTTTTAATAATTAAAGGATGACCATTATTTAGAGGAAAAGAGAAATCGAAATTAGTATGAAAAATAAGCTCTTTGCTAGATGGATCGTAGTCGTAATCAGTAATAATGTAAGGCGCAATTGCAACATCGATTGTAATTTTTTCTGTTGGAGTTACTAAAAAATACTCATCTGCTTCTTTTTTAAGAACTGTTGAGAATAATTTTTTTAATCTTTTTCTACCAATAATTGAATTGTTATAAAACCAATCCCCCCTAGCATCAATTGAGAAAGAAGCATTATTGCAGAGCTCAGGATTCCATAAATGCACTGGTGGAAATGTGCTGTCATCAAAATCTTTTAAAGATTTTATTATTGAATCAATTGACATAAAAAAGATTAATTAGAATTAAAAGTCCTATAACAAGTAAAAAGATTGATGAAATTTTATCAATAGTATCGCTGTGCTTGTTAAATACTATATTTATTTTTGGAGTGGTAAGCATATATGAAAGAAAGCTAAACCAAGCAGAGGTTACAAGACCAAAATATATAGGATAGATTAAGAGCCAAATACCAGCTAATGAATCAATAATAATAGTAAATAAAGATACGAAAAATATTAATGCTTTAATATTTAAAAGATTAGTTAAAAGACCCCTAAAAAATGCTGAAGTATCATATTCACGAATATCTTGATTTTCACCACCAGAACTTGCAGGTATGAATGAACTTAAGCCAATGTAAATTAAATATAAGGCTCCAAGTAAAGTTATAGCAAACTTTAAGTTTGTATCCGATAACAGTAGTAGCGAGATTCCTGAAGAGGCTAATAAGGAGTGAATAAATACACCGACACCTATCCCTATAGCAGAATAGAAGCCACTAAGGCGACCTTTACGAGCAACTTGACGAATAACCAATGCGGTATCAGGTCCTGGGCTTGTAACAGCTAGTAGATGAGCGATAGCTGACCAAATAAACATTATGTATAGATAATAGAAGGTTCTATCTGAAGCTCAACATTAAAAACCTCTAAGACAATGTTTTGAATTGATTCTGCATAAGACAAGATATCCTCTTGGGTAGCATGATTTGAATTTATTAGAACCAGAGCATGCTCATTTGATAACTCAACATTTTGATTAATAGGAATTCTACTTTTTATTAACTCGATAAGTCGCGCAGCAGCAAGTTTTGAGTGATTGTCATCAATTCTCCATATAACAATATCTTCTAAAGAAAATTCTTCCGTTCTAATTATTTTTGTATTAACAACTGGATTTTTAAAAAAGCTTCCAACATTAGGAGTTAATAGTGGATTAGGTAATCTATTTTGACGAATAGTTGTAATAATTTGAGCTAATGCTTTAGGAGTTAAGGTTGATTCTTCAATATTATTTTCATGCAAATAATCTAATATTGATTGATAATTACTTTGAATTTTTACATCAAAAAATTCAAAGGTAACACTTAATATGAAAACATTCATTTCTTTAAAGATTGAATTTCTATATGCAAATTTGCATTCAGTATTACTAAATTCTTTTATAGCATGATCAGAAAGATCATAAAAACGAACTGATTTAACAAACTGTTTAAGGTCAACTCCATAGGCTCCTATATTTTGAATTGGTGCAGCTCCAACGCTTCCTGGAATAAGTGCTAAATTTTCTAAGCCATGCATATCATTTTCAAGACACCATTGAACAAAAAAGTTCCAATTTACAGCTGATTCTACTTTTATAACTGAAGGAGATATTGAGGATATTTCACTCAGACTAGAAGATATTACAACTCCATCAAAATAATCTGGCAATACAACATTAGTACCCTCACTAAGAATTAAAGTTTTTAATGGGTTTAAATCTAAGAATTCAGTTAATTCGTTTAAACAACTTTCGGATTCAATCGTAATGAGATATTTGGCAGTTGATTTAATTGCTAGAGAATTTTCTAAATTAGCGTCTTGTTCAATTAGCATTGTTAATAAAATCTATTGCTTCTTTCAAGTCATCTGGAGTATCTATGCCTAAAGGAATATTGGAGTTATAAATAGAAGTATTAATAGTAAATCCATTTTCAAGAAATCTAAGTTGCTCAAGTTTTTCTGCAAGTTCTAAGTTTGAAGTTGGAAGATTTACCAATCTATCTAAGGTAGATTTTTTGTATGCGTAAATACCAATATGTCTATAAAAAATTTGGTCCGTATTGGTAAAATTATTTGGAACCCTGGATCTGGAAAAATATAAAGCTTGATTTGATGACGATATAACGGCTTTTACAGCGTTAGGATTATCTATATCTTCATTATTATTAAATTCAGTTATTACCGTGCCTACATCACAATTACTATTGATAAAATCATTAGATAAGTTATTTATAAGATCTATTGGAATAAAAGGTTCATCGCCTTGAAGGTTAATAATAGTTTCATCTGGCTCAATATTTAGAAAATTAGCAGCTTCATGAATTCTATCTGTTCCTGAGAGATGATCTGATGCTGTCATTATTACATCCTCTGAAAAGGTGCTGACGTGATCAAATATCTCCATCTCATCTGTTGCAACAAAGACTTTTCTAGCTTGAGATTGAATAGCTCTTTCATAGACTCTATTAATTAATGACTTTCCGACAATATCAGCAAGAGGTTTTCTAGGCAAACGAGTGGATGCTAGTCTTGATGGGATAATAATTACAAATGATTTATTCAAAACAACAGCCTAATTTAATTCTTTTAACTGAGTATCAATTTTTGCAATAAAGTCAGCTGGTAACTCAGCTTCTATGGTTAGATACCATATTTTGGTGTTTCCAAAATGTTTGCATTTAGAAGCATCTTTTTCGGTCATGATGATAGGAAGATTATCAAGAAAATATAAATCTTTGTGATTAAATTTATGATGATCCGGAAAAGCATGTCTGATTACATCAAAACCTAATCTTGTTAAGGTATCAAAAAATCTACCAGGATTTCCTAAACCAGCTACGGCATGAACTTGTTTATGCATAGGCCATGAATTTACTGAATATGATTTATTGGTGTTTAGGTGAATAAAGTTTGCTGGACTAATGGACATAAGATACTCGTCATCATTAGTTGGGCCGCCATTATTTACAACAAAATCAACAGAATTTAGACGCTTTGGAGATTCTCTAAGAGGTCCAGCTGGGAAACATAATGAATTACCTAGTCTTCTTTTACCATCAATAACAACTATCTCTATATCTCTTCCAAGCTGATAGTGTTGCAAACCATCATCAGCAATAATGACATCACAATCATGATTTTTAACTAGGCTTTTTACTGCTCTTGGTCTATTTCTATCAAGAAAAAAAGGCATGCCTAATTTAGACAAAATTTGTGCCTCATCTCCAGTTTCTTTATATGTACTATCAGAAGTAACCTCTAAAGTTCCTGAGTATGTTCCGCCATAACCTCGGCTAACTATTCCAGGTTTATATCCTAACTTCTCTAATTGGCTTGCAATATATTTAACTAAAGGCGTTTTTCCAGTCCCGCCAATGGTTATGTTACCTACAATAATTATTGGGGTTTCTGGTTTCCATGATTTATTTTTACCACTTATAAATTTATTTCTTCTTCTTGTAACAAAAAATGAATAAATAAGTGAAAAAGGCGAAAGCATATAAAGCCATAGACTTTTGTTATACCAAGCATCAACCACCATGCTTGTTGAATTATCGTCTTGGTTATATGTTTGGATAAGTTTTGCAGTAGATTGAGGTGCTTTAGTTGGATTAGTTGAATCTTGGAATTTATTTTTATAAAGAGATTTATATAAACCCTCATGCTCAAGCAATGAATCATGAGTACCCTCTTCAGCAACAACACCATCATCAAGCACAAGTATTTTATCTGCATCCTCAATAGTAGAAAGTCTATGTGCTATAACAATAGTGGTTCTATTTGTTATTAATCTACTTAAAGCTTCTTGAATAATTAGCTCAGATTCGTTATCTAAAGCTGATGTGGCTTCATCTAAAATAATGATTGGTGAATCTTT
This sequence comes from uncultured Gammaproteobacteria bacterium, assembly GCA_964546275.1. Classification (GTDB taxonomy): domain Bacteria; phylum Pseudomonadota; class Gammaproteobacteria; order Magnimaribacterales; family D2472; genus MED-G78. The sequence continues at coordinate 28,180 of CAZJJG010000011.1, read as the reverse complement.
ATAAAAAGCTCGAGCAATAGCTATACGCTGTCTTTGACCACCAGACAAAAGAACTCCATCATCACCAATTTCAGATTTAAAGCCTTCTGGAAGATTATCTATAAATTCATTACATCCAGATAAAGTTGCAGCTTCCTCTAATTTCACTTGATCTATCTCGTTAGATCCATATGCAATATTGTTTTCAATAGTGTCATTAAATAATGATGGTGACTGATTAACAATTGATATAGATGATCTTAAGTGTTGAAGTTTATATTCTGTTACAGAAATATCATCAACAAGGATTTGACCTTCATCGATTGCATAAAATCTTGGAATAAGATTAGCAATAGTTGATTTGCCTGAACCAGACTTACCAACTATAGCTACTGTTTCATTGGTATTTGCAGAAAAACTAATATTGTTAAGAATTTTCTTAGAGCCGTCATAACTAAAAGAAACATTATTAAATTCTATCTTCCCTTTAATAGAGGAAACTGAGCTACCGTCATCCACTTCATCAGATGAGTCTAATTGCTCAAATATCTCAACTGCTGCAGCTAAGCCTTTTTGAATAACAATATTTATACTAGATAACTGCCTAACAGGCTTTGCTATTAGTCCAGATGCAGTGAAAAAAGCTATAAATGTCTCTGCATCAAGAGCAATTCCCAAGCTTGATCCAAGAGCAAAATAAGCAATAAGCGCTAGTGAGATAGAGACCAATACTTGAATAATAGGTGTTGCTAGGTTACCTGTAGCTTCAAGTTTCAGATTCTGAGTCTTATTTGCGGTATTTGCATCAAAAAATCTACTATTTTCATAATCTTCAGCATTAAAAGATTTAATCTCTAAATGACCATCAACAGCTTCAGATGCAATATGGGTAACATCTCCCATAGCTGTTTGAATTGCAGCAGCAAGTTTTTTTAATCGCTTACCTGCAACATAAACAATTAAGGCAATGATTGGAGCTGTAATAATTAATAGTGATGTTAATTTCCAATTTAAGAAGGTCATGTAGGCTACTAAGCCTATTAATAAAAAACCTTCTCTTACTAAAGTCTTTACGGAATTGGAGGCAGCTCCAGACACTTGTGTTGTAGTAAAAGTAATTCTATTAATTAACTGTCCTGACTGACTGTTATCAAAATATGATTTAGGGAGTAAATGGAGTTTTTTGAAAAGCTCTGCTCTTAAATCATGAACAATTCCAAAACCAACTCTGGACATAAAATAATTACCAACGAAAAAGCCAATACCTCGTCCCATAGCTATAGCAATTAATGATAGAGCAAGAATGGTATGGAGTTCGTTTGTATCCGAGTTAATAAAAGCAATAATTCTTCTAAGCCACTCTACTGCTGCTATATCTGCAGCTGCAAATGCTAAGAAACCAATAATACTTACAAAGAAAGACCATTTATATCTTAGTGTGTATCCAAATAATCTTCTTAATGTTTTTGGTTTCATTTTTCTATTGTTCTAATTTGAATTTCATTAAAGCCATTTCTTTGTAATGAATCCATTATTGTTACCACCCAAGTGTGATATGAAAAGGACTCTGCACTTAATATAACAATCTTATTATTGGTATTTAAGTTTAAAATTGCATCCTCTATTTCATTATATTGATTCATATTAAAAGATTTATTATTTATTAACACGTTACCGTTCTCTAAAATTGTAATCTCATGCCCTTCTTGGACAAGATTATATTCAAAGGATTCAGTTTCAGGTAAGTCTAATTCTAGGTATTGAGAGTCACCTACTTTTGAAGTTACTACAAAAAAGATCACTAATAAAAAAACAATATCAATTAAAGGAGTTATTTCTATACTAAGTGGTTTTTTTTCAGATTTTAAAAAATTCATAGTTATTACTACTTATTGATTAAATCTATAAATTCAGATGTTTCAGCCTGAAGAATTAATAATAAGTGGTTTATGCGTTGTTCAAAATATTTATGTAAGACTAATCCTGGAACTGCTATAAATAAACCAAACGCTGTTGTTATTAGTGCTTGAGAAATTCCTAACGCAAGGACATCAGAATCAGCGCCTCCTGAAGCAGTTAAACCTGTAAAGGCTACTATCATACCGACAACAGTTCCAAGCAATCCAAGTAAAGGACTTATAGTTGCTATTGTTCCGAGCATGGTTAGATTTCTTTCTAAGGTAAATTTAACTTCTGAGCTTCTCTCATTCAGTTTAGACTCTAGCGCCTCTCTTGTGAGATCTTTATATTTATATGCTGTCATTAAAAGTAAGCCTAGGGCAGAAATATCAGAGATATTTTGTTTTTGCGAGTCATTGAGTTTAGAGCGATCAAGTAAATTAGTTATCTGTGCTCTTAAGCCTTGTGGTGAAACTAGACGCTCTTGCAAGAACCAAAATCGTTCTATTGCTATAGAAATAATTAAAATAGAGCAAATAAGCAATGGGTACATGAAAACACCGCCAGCGGTAATTAATTCATTCATTTAGACCTCGTTAATATTTCTATTATTAATTTTATATATTGTATTCATTTTATTAGCAAAGTTATTGTCATGGGTAGATAAAATTAATGCGACATTATTTTCTTGGGCTATTTGAATAATTAAATTTTGAACTAATTCAGAATTTTCATCATCTAAATTACCTGTAGGCTCATCAAGAAATAAAAAGTTAGGTTTATTAATTATAGCTCTGGCAATAGCAACTCTTTGTTTTTCACCGCCAGATAATTTCCAAGGCAAATGAGTAGCCCTTGAAGTAAGTCCTAGCTGATCAATGACGCTATCAACTTTTTTCTTCGAGTCTTTAAGTGTATTAATATTTTGAAGCTGTTGTGGTAGTAAGATATTTTCAAAAACATTTAAATCCTCTAAGAGATGATGGAACTGATAAACAAAACCAAAGGCATCAAGACGTAACCTTGATTGCTGAAGAGCATTCATAGAGTGAATATCTACACCATCGACACAGACCTGTCCTTTTGTAGGCTTATCTAAACCTGCAAGTAACTGCAATAATGTACTTTTACCAGCTCCTGAGGCCCCGGTAATTGCAATTTTATCCCCCTTGCTAACAGTGAAAGATATATTTTCTAATACGGGCATAGCTTCATTTTCATGAGAAAAGCTTTTAAACAAATTTATAGATGAAATATTATTCATATCTAAGTATCTCACCAGGATCAAGCTTCGAAACTTTATATGCAGGAACTAATGTTGCAATAATACTTAAAAGAAAAGAGATGATGCATATCCAGACAATTTGACCTATATCAATACTGTATGGAAAGTAATTAATAAAGTATTGGTCAAGTAAGTTTCTTTGAAGAATAGACTCAATAAATGATATTAAGTTTGCAACATTCCATGTGCCAATTAATCCAAAAATAACTCCCAGAGCGATTCCCACAAAACTTATTAGTGCGCCTTGAAACATAAATATAAGCACTAGCTGCTTATTTGTTGCGCCGATAGTTTTAAGGATGCCTATTTCTCTCTCTTTTGATTTTACAGTCATTATTACAGTTGATAAAACAATAAAAGAAGCAACAATAACTATAAGAAACAATAAAAGGGTTGTTATTAATTTTTCCATTTGAACAGCTCTAAATAACGTTCCATGAGTTCTTTTCCAGCTTGATCCAACAAAATACTCACTTTCATTTGATAGATTAAAAGCTAGATCGTTAGCAATTTTTTGTGCCTCAAAAAGATTATCAACTTTGACCCTAATGGATTGAGTTTTATCCTTCTTGTTATCTATAACTTGGGCTAGGTTATGTGAAATAATAACTAGAGACTGATCAAGCTCTGCTTTAAGTTCAAAAATACCAGTGACTTGTAAATTTATTGAGCGAGGAAAAGATCCTATAAATGTAGTTCTTATATTAGTGGTGGTTACTGTTATTGTGTCACCTATGGTTACCCCTAAGTAAGAAGCAAGCCAATTACCTATGACAACATTATTGCCGTTATTAATGCTATCTAAGGTTCCAGCAATTATAAAATCTGGAAGTATAGACATTTGCCTTTCTTTACTAGAATCAATGCCTGTTAGCATTATTCCTCTAGATTTAGTTCCATATGAAGATAAAGCTTGAAGTTGTATGTATGGAGAAGCAGCTTCGACTACAGGATTATCTTCAAGTTGATTTACTAAGGAAGTAAAGTTGTCTATAGGCTCATTTGAGTGAATGAGAACATGAGGAACTACTCCTAAAATTCTATCCTGAAGCTCTTTTTCAAGACCATTCATTACTGAAGATACAATAATAAGAACCGATACAGCTATAGCTAATGCAGCTATTGCAATACCTGAAGTCAGAGAAATAAGTGCGCCTTTTTTTGATCTGAAATACTTATAACCCAGACGGATGGGTAAACTAACCATAATTTATTTTAGTAATGATTTTAATACTTTTTCAATACTTCCCTTGTAGGGAGGTCTTATAGCTTCAAAGAGTTTATCAAATTTAAATCCAATATCTTTAAAAACAGCCCTTTGGTTGGAGAAATTTTTAAACCCATCAAAAGAATGATATCTGCCAATACCTGAAGGCCCTACTCCTCCAAAAGGAAGATCTTTCTGTTGAATATGACCAACTACATTATTAATGGTAACGCCACCAGAAGAGGTATTATTTAAAATATTAGCTTGCTCATCTTTATTGGAACCAAAGTAATATAAACCAAGAGGTCTATCCTTAGAGTTAATTAGATCTAATGCTTCATTAATATTTTCGTAAGTAACTACAGGCAGAACTGGTCCAAATATCTCTTCATGCATAACATGCATATCTTCAGTGGTATTTGTAATAACTGTTGGCGGAATCTTATAAAATTCTTGCTGACTGAAGTCTTCATTTGATGGGTTTATCTGATTGATATGAGCACCCTTTTCTTTTGCATCAGTAATAAGTGAATTAATTCTGTCGAAATGTTTTTCATTAATTATAGATGTATAGTCTTCATTATCTTTAATTGAAGGATAGAATTCCTCAACAGCATTTTCTACTTCAGAGATAAATTCATCTTTTTTATTTTTATGAACCAAGACATAATCTGGAGCTAGACATATCTGTCCTGCATTCATAGTCTTTCCGAACATAATTCTCTTTGCAGATACCTTCATATCAGCACTATTTCCTATAACAACCGGAGACTTACCACCCAGTTCAAGCGTTACTGGAACTAAATTTTGAGCAGCCGATTGCATGACATGTTTAGCAACCTCTCCACTACCTGTATAGAGTAAATGATCAAAGTGTAGCTTAGTGAATGCTGATCCAACCTCAGGGCCGCCTAAAAATGTAGCAAACTCTGTTTCATCAAAAGCCTTGTCACATAAATCTTTCATTAAAGCTGCTGAAAGAGGTGATAGCTCACTAGGCTTATGCATAACCTGATTGCCAGCAGCAAAGATAGATGCAAGTGGTCCAAAACCAAGATTTACTGGAAAGTTCCATGGAGAAATCATTCCTACAGTTCCAAGAGGCTCATAACTTACATAAGATTTGGCTCCGAGGAGTCCCATTGGGAAGTTAGAAGATCTTTTATCTACCTTAGTCCATTTTTTAATATTTTTAATAGCATTATCTATCTCAGGAACTATTGTATAAGCATCTGTCATTAATGAAGCATTTTTAGATCTATTGCCAAAGTCAGAGTTTAAGGCCTCAACAAAGTCATACCTGTTATCCATAATTAAAGATTTTAGTCTATTAAGTCTATCTACTCTTAGATCAATAGAAGGAGCTCCCTCTTTTATGAAGTGTTTTTTCTGAGCACTTAAGACGCCATTCATTGTTTCGTATGTATTTTCCATAATGTATCCCGCTGTTATCTATCAGCCTTATCTTTATTATTACTTGACCTTATCATGTTTCTCATTTGTTCCCAATCATCCTCAGATAATTTTGAGAGGTTTGAAAAAGTTCCACCGCCAGTTAGATATTGAGCTCCATCAATTGCTATAGTTTGTCCAGTTAAATAGTCACAACCATCGGCCATTAAGAAAGTTGCTAGGTTCTGCAGCTCGCCCATTTCTCCTACTCTTCCCATTGGGTGGTCTCCCATTACGCTTTCATCTTCTCCATTAGGATTGAGTCTCTCCCAAGCTCCTTTTGTAGGAAATGGTCCCGGCGCAATTGCATTAACTTTAATTCCGTATTGGCCCCATTCTGATGCTAAAGATTGAGTCATTGCATTCAGACCAGATTTTGACATTGCTGATGGAACAACATATGGAGAGCCGGTCCATACCCAAGTAGCTAGAATAGAAATAATTGATCCCTTATGATTTGTTTCGATCCATCTCTTGCCAACAGCATGAGTGACATAGAATGTTCCATGAAATACGATATTAGCAATAGCATCAAAACCTTTTGGTGATAAATCCTTAGTTGGAGATATAAAGTTACCAGCTGCATTATTAACTAAGCCATCTAAAGGCCCTGAATCAAATATACTTTGTATGTAACTATCAACATCTCTTGAGTCTCTTATATCTAGAGTTGAAAAATGTACCTTGGCTCCATATGCTTCAGTAAGTTCATTAGCTGTTTCTTTAAGAACATTTTCTCTTCTGCCGCATATAAATATTTCAGCACCATGCTTTGCAAAATGAGTTGCCATTTCTTTGCCAAGACCAGTTCCTCCACCAGTTACTAGAATTCTTTTCCCTTTCAACAAGTCATCTTTAAACATTCTTTTTATCCTCTTTTATTTATAATTTTAATAATAGCATTTGCCCATTTATCTGAATAATTTAATGATGGAACAAAGTCAAGATTCTCTCCACCAGCTTCTATAAACAGTTCTTTATACTCATCACCTATCTCGATAATTGTTTCAAGACAGTCTGCTGTAAAAGCGGGTGAAAAAACCAATATATTTTTACCACCCTCTTCTGCAATATTTTTAATAACCTCATCACTAAAGGGCTCAAGCCAGTTTTTAGTTAGCCTGGATTGATAAGAGACAATAAACTTAGTTGACTCTATACCTAATTTATTTGCTAATAGTTTGGTGGTTTCATAGGTTGTAGCTTTATAACAGAATTTATTTTCTACTGTAATTCCTGATTCGCAATCATTATCTGAACATAAGGAATCGGGATAAATTTTATCTACATGGCTTAAAGGAAGGCCATGATAACTAAAGATAACCTTGTCATAACTTTTAATATCAAAAGATTGCGCTTGGTCTATCCAAGCATCTAGGAAAGATTCATCATCGTAAAATTGATTAATAAATTTAACTTTAGGTACTGACCACCTTTTATTAAGTACTCTGGAAATCTCAGCAAAGACTGAGCCGGTTGTTGATGCTGCAAAATGCGGAAATAGAGGCATAATTACCAGTTCATCTGGATTTTTTTCAAGCAATGCGTTTAACTCAGCTTCAATGGATGGTTGCTGGTATCTCATAGCAAAACTCACATCATAATCAGGCAAAAGGTTCTGTATTTTATCAGACAGCATTTTAGTATTGTGAAGAAGTGGTGAGCCGGTCTCATCACTCCATAGTTTTTTATATATTTTTGAAGAAGAAAAAGATCTTAATGGGCAAATAATAAAGTTAACTAAAAGAAATCTAAATATATATGGATAATCTAAAACTCTTTTATCCATAAGAAATTGTTTTAAAAACTTATAAACACTCCAATAACTTGGCGTATCAGGAGTTCCTAAATTTATTAACAATAATGCTTTTGTTTTATTCAATTAAATTTTCCTTAAAAACTGGATGCGTTATTATAAAGAAAATGATCAAAATGCATAATCCTGTGCTAAAAACATAAAGATAGCTTGGATTTATTGCATATATAGGCATTGCAATAAGAGGAACTAGCATATGACCTATAGGCATAACTGAACCAAGATAACCAGCAGCTGAGCCTTGATTTTCTGCTAATTGGCTAAGAGACATACTAGAAGCTGTAGCCGGTCTTATCATTCCAACACCAAAACCATTAAAAATTAGAGTGAGATAATAAGTCGCTATGCTTGAGACGCTACTCATTGCATAATAAGAAGCTCCCATTAATAAAGATCCGTATATCAATAATTTATAGTTATTTAAGCTTATTAAGTCGGTAAACATATATTGACTAACTATTGCTGAAATTGAAAGAAGAGCAAATGAAATACTAATAAGTATTGGGATGTCTTCGAGGTCTGAAAATGAATCAATAATAAAGAAACCGATTGATTGAAGTAATGATGCCTGACAAAGACTGGTCATTGCTGCTAAAAGCAAAAATGGCCATACATTACTTGAGCTGTATGAAATTTTTGATACAGTTGGGTTTCTTGGTTTAATTTTTTCTGATTTTAAATTCTTGTATATTCCAACTGATCCAATAAGAGCTAAGGCGCTAAATAAATAAAATGGGGTTTCTTTAGTAATTAAAAACAACATACCACCAAGCAATGGTCCAGCAACAGTTCCTATTAAAAAACTAGACTCCATTCTTGCAAATTCAAGCGTACGATCTTCTCTAGAGCTTGTATCTGCTACATATGCAAACGATGCTGGTCGAGTTGCTGATCCTACCACTCCATTAATCAGACGCCCAAAAATTAACAGAGGAAATAATAAGGCAACATCCAGTATATTTCTTTCAACTAAAAATAATGGAGTTATAAGAGCAACCATTGATATTGCATAACCAACTAATCCAAGAATCGCTATATTTCGTCTTCCATGTCTATCACTCATTCTCCCCCAACCAGCACTAGTCATTGCCCAAGCTAAAGCTGATATAGCAAATACTGTGGATGTTTGAATTTCAGATAGGCCAAGGTCTCTTGCAAGCGGAGGAACCAGAACAAATACAAACGATTGACCAAGACCAACTGTAAAAAGACCAAATTTTAACCAAAATAGTCCACTATTCATAAATCAAACTCCAAATAAAAACTTGATCTGAAGTGACTATAAAAAATTCATAAAATTCTATAAATGCGTGACTCCACTCATGATCATAAGGCTTTATTGGGATATTCATGGTTTTATCTAGAACATATATTACTGAAGCTCTTTTACTTAAATCTTTTGCTCTATGGGAAAGTATTGATACTTTACTATTATCTATAGGTGGTTGAAGCCAGTGATCTTTTTTTAAAATATCTTCAATGGCTTTGTAAAAAAATTCTCCATCTATTAGATTGAAAGAATTGTTATTTAAATTACTAAAGTTATATGGTCCGTGACACTCATTAAGAGGAAAAGAGTTATGGTTTAGGTGGATATAATTATATAAATCTTTTTCTTTAATAGAGGAGAATAAATTAAACCAATCAGGGGTTGGAAAATCTTTAACATCACACTGAAGAGCTACAAATGTTGCATGATTGCTAAGTCGAACTTTTAAAGTTTGAAAATTATTAAGCCTAGCACTCAAAGAACTTAAGGGAATAATTTTAGCCAATCTTAGAAATACCGACGAGCTCTCTGACTTCACCAAGCATATCAGATGCTAGAGGTTTAACTTTAGCTGCACCAGCGTCAAGTAAATCATTGATAAGATTTTGATCCTCTTGTAACTGAAGAGATTTTTCTCTTATAGGGCCGAGTTCTAAATTAACTTTTTCAAAGAGTCTATTCTTAGCATCACCCCAAGATATTCCATCAGAATATGCAGCTTTAAACTCTGCCTGATCATCAGAATTAGAGAAATGTGAATATAAGTTAAAGACATTACATCCAGAAGGATCTTTTGGTTCACCTGGCTCTAAAGAGTTGGTTACAATTTTTGCTATAGATTTCTTGAGAGTCTTTTCATCAGACAGTAAAGGAATAATATTATTGTATGTCTTACTCATCTTTCTTCCATCAAGACCAGGAATTACTTTGCCATCATCTTGAATAATCGCTTCAGGAATATTAAAAGTTTTTTTATATAAATGATTAAATCTATTCGCTATATCTCTAGTCATCTCTAAATGCTGGAGCTGATCTGGCCCAACAGGGACATGAGTTGAATTAAAAATTAAGATATCTGAAGCCATTAGTATTGGATATGAGAATAAGCCCATATTGATACCCTTATCATCATCAGTGGTATTTTCTGCTGTAGCTGCTTTGTAAGCATGAGCTCTATTCATTAAACCTTTGGCAGTTATACAGGTAAGAATCCAACTTAACTCGGTTATTTCTTGAACGTCAGATTGTTTATAGAAAAAAGATTGGTTGACATCAAGGCCGGATGCAAGCCAGGCAAGAGCTATATCTTTAACTGAAGCTTTTATGCTCTGGGGATCCGGGGCTTTAATAAGAGCATGATAGTCTGCTAAAAAGAAGAATGATTCACTATTTTCTTGAGCTAAATTAAGACTAGGCTTTATGGCTCCTAAATAATTTCCTATATGAGGAGTACCAGTTGTCGTAATTCCTGTTAGAATTCGTTTTTTCATTCTTTAATTATAAACTTCATAAGGGTTAATGTGGAAACTAGTAAAGATTTATTTAGTCATTTAGATGAAGCTGAAAAGCTTTTTTCAGATGGAGCTATTAAGAAAGCTCAAAAAATAGTAAGAGATGTTAGCAATCAGATTAAAAAATCAGGGAAAATACCCAACAAACTAAGACACAAATTCAATGCTTGTCTTGCCCAATCTCGATACTATGATGACGTTTCATCCTTTGCAGCAAATCCTAAAAGAAATGAATTAATTGATGAAATTAAGGTTGTTGTTGAAAATCCTTTGGATTCACCAAAAAAACAAGCAGATATAATTCATGAACTGCAAACGAAATGGCAATTATTAGATTTATCAAGCAGGCCTGCTGGAAGAGAGCAATGGCAAGCTTTTAATGAACTTACTAATAAAGCATGGGAGCCTTGCAAGGAATTCTTTGATGAGCTAAAAGAAAAGAAAATAAAAAATGCTAATGAAAGAAGAAATTTAATCATGCAAATGAATAAATACGTTGAAGACAGTTCTGGAAAATGGGCTGATGCAAGAAGTTTAATAAATTTTATAAATACAATTTTCAATCAATGGAAAGAGTTTGCTCCTGTTCTAGATAAAGATTTAAAAAAACTAAGAGATGAATATTACGAAGCAAAAAAACCTATATCAAAAGAAATTGAAAGGCAGGAAAATATAGTAATAAAAGCTAAAGAGTCCTTGATCGCTAAAGTTGATTTAATACTAGATGAAGATAATGACATTTGTATCAAGAAATTTAATGATCTGAAGCAGGACTGGAAAGCTTCCGGATCAGCCGGAAGAAAACATGACAATAAGTTATGGGAAAAATTTAATAAATCAGCAGATAGATTTTTTAATGCCAAGAAGGAAGATTTAGAGAGAGATCTTAAAGCTTTAGAATTACTTTCAGCGGATCTAAAAAATAAATCTAAGAGCCCTTCTGATCTCAGAAAGGAAGCTGAGCTTCTATCAACTTTGCATAAATCAAAAGAAATGCAAATATTTAACAATGGCATCAAAGCTTACCAACTTGATATTAGCGATAAATTAAATAGTGCAAAAGTTGAATCTTATAATGATTTATTTGAAGTTCTGCTTGGTAAAAAAGATGCAGAAGGTTTGAGTGTTTCAAAAACTATCTTGAAAGCCATAAATAATTCCGAAAATAATATTTTAGATCAAGACAAATTAATGTACATATGCATAAAATTAGAAATAATGGCTAACATTGAGGGCTTAAAAAAAGACTCTCAACTTAGGCAGGTTATTCAATTTGAAATGCTAGCAGATAAGTTTAATAAAGGCTCAAATGACAAAAAAGGAATAATTGAAACTCTTTTAGTAGATTTTTTCTCATACTTGCCAGCAAAAGATGCTGGAGCTTCAGAGAAAAAGCTTTGGGCTAGAATAGTGAAAGCTTTAGATGGTTTATCTAAAGATCTTCCTTAATAGTTAAAGCTTCCATCCATTTTTCAGATCTAAATACTTTTACAAAAAGAATAGCTTTTACAAAGTAATCAGCAATTAGTGTTGCAAATATCATCTCTATACCTGCTCCAATATATAAAAGCACAAGGGCAGACAGAACTCGGATAAATAATAAACATGTCAGAGTAATAAATAATGGTGATCTTGTATCACCTGCTCCTCTTAATGCTCCTCCTAATGAAAACTCTACTGCCATTAAAGGCTGAAGTGATCCCATTATCCAAATAAATATAACGGTTAGCTTTATTACATCTGCATCATTAATTAAAAATCCTACTATTGGTTCTGCAAAAAATATAATAAAGGCTCCGAAAATAGTCATGAATACAATTGAAAGCTTCATACCGCTCCAAGCTGATCGTTTAGCTTGAATATTATCTCCAGCACCCATATGTTGCCCTACAAGACTTGCTCCTGCCATAGAGAAACCAAAACCAATAACAAAAGAGAATGCTAGAATTTGTATCCCTACCCCGTAGGCTGCGTAAGCGGTTGTTCCATACTGAGCAACAATAATTAAAAAAGCATTTATACCCAATTGAAATATTACTTGCTCTAGCGCTGATGGAAATCCTACTTCAAAAATTTTCTTAATCCTCTTAACATCTAATACAAAAAGTGAAGAGTATTTAGCTTTGACTAGATTCATTCTCCATACAATCATCGAAAGAACAGCGCCACAGATAAATGAAATACCATTACCTATTGCAGCTCCATAGACTCCATAATTATTAAAGCCTAAATAGCCATGTGTAAGTACAACCATGAATGAAACGCCAATTACATTCATAATTAATGAAATAATTAATGGTGTCTTAACATCACCAATTGATCTGAAACCCGTTGTTATGGATAAGCCTATTGCAAGAAATGGCAAAAATGGTGCAAGGTATTTAAGATAAATAACAGACATCACCAAAGCATTATCTTTTAAGCCAAGAAAAGCGATTATAGGCTCGGCATAAAACCAAAGCAAGAAAGAAAAAACTATGCTGAAGCTTAAAGTTAGCTGAATAGTTCTTGCTAGATATTTACTACTTTCTTCAGGTTCTTTAGCTCCCCAGTGTCTTGCCATCAAGGCAGTAGTTCCAGATAAGATACCCATTAATACAGCTTGAAGTATAAAACTAAGCCTTTGACCTGTAATGGTGGCTGCTACTGCATCTTGGCCTAGACCACCAACGACTTTAATTGCAATGATTGAAGAGGAGGCAAATAGAAGATTGGTAATAATTGTTGGCCAAGCCAAGCTCCAAACTCCAGAAGATCCTTTAGGAATACCTGATTCCTTATAAACAGCTTCCATTAACTATCTTTGCTAAAAGTTTTTAAATATAAAACGCCGTATATCAAGGTAAGAATAAAACCCATTAAAGCTCCACTAGGGCTATTAATAATTTTTTTTCTAAAGACAATGCATTCAATAATATGAGCAGCAATTAATCCATAAAAAATAATAGTGATTAACCAGAATATAAAAATATTAGTGAATGGATTGAAAGCGTTTATAAAACCAAATATCCATGGAATTATAATAATATTGTCTGTTATTTTCATGGATATGATTTTATTGGAAATGAAGAAAGATAGATATATTTATTTAATCTATTGACTAGCCTTTAAGGCGCCGATGATTTCAGCATGCCTTTCTCGTGTAATTTTATATCTGTAGACCATAAAAGCTGGAATTATGAGAAGACATGCAACAACTGGACCTTGGACAACAATTAAAGAGTAGACTTCGTCAGATGTGCTTTGAGAGCCTTTAAAACCTATATAAGTTAGAACCATTCCAGCTGTAAAGCTTCCTAAACCAGAGTTAACCTTTTGCATGAATGAAACAGCAGCATAAAGAATACCTTCTTGACGCTTACCTGTTTCTAATTCAACTTCATCGCTAATATCTCCCAACATTGAGTCTCTAGTCATTATTCCAATAATATTAAATGTCAGACCAAATATAAGAAATGATGAAAGGAAAAGAATTAACCCCCAAGAGCCTTTTTCTGGCGTTAAACCAAAGTTATAAAATGCAAAAGGCATGATTGTAAAAAATGCAACAAATGCTAAGCAAACTAAAACAATATATTTTTTATCATATTTTTTGATTAATCTTGGTGTAAGCGAGAAGCTTAAAAAAGAGCAGAAAGCATATACAGGCAAGAATGCTGTTATTTGTACAGAAGTAAATTCCCAAAAGAAAGTATTAACGTATAAGGTCAAAGAGTTACCTAAGCCCCATGCTATAGCAAGAGTAAGATTTATAAAAAATAATCTGATAAAAGACTTATTTGAGAGTGCTAATTTAAGCTCTAAAAAAATATCTTTTAATTTAATAGATCCTTCCCATTTTGATAAATGTTTACCAGTTTCTAGAGTTGTTGATGATGACCATAATATAGACGCAACCATCATTAAAGCTCCTGCAAATGCAAAAGGTAAGTAAGCCTCAGGATTTAACATTCCTCTCTCAAATTCAGGAGTTGCTCTAAAAAATATAAAATATCCTAGAAATGCATTAGTTAGGCCAGCTAACCAGCCAAATAATTCTCTCCATGACATGACCAGAGCACGCTCTTCGTAATCTTTTGATAATTCAGCACCTAAACCTCTATGAGGGATATCAAATAATGTCATTCCTAATCTTGTTAGAATAGTGAAGCTGACCATCCATAAAAATAAACCAGTCTGAGTAACATCCCAATTTGGCGTTGGAAGAAATAGAAGAATATAGCCTATTGTTAGAGGTATAAACGAAATAAACATATAAGGATGTCTTCTACCCCACCTTGAATTGGTTCTATCGGTAATAGTTCCCATCAATGGGTCAGTAATAGCATCTACACACAGGGCACATAAGATAGCTAATCCTGCCAATGCAGGTTCAAGACCAGCAATATTTGTATAAAAAAATAAAAGAAAGAATGTAAACATGTCCGTCTTAACTCCATTTGCAGCAGCACCAATGGCGTAATTACGTTTTAGGGCAGTAGATAACATTTGGATTATTTTATGAGTTGGTTATTAAATGCTTCAGCAGTTTATCATCAAATTGTTTAAATATAGGAGGCTCAATAAGGTGTCTCATATTCTTAATAATAATTAATTCACTATTGGGGATTAATGAATGCATCTTATAGGCATTTTTTACTTTAAGAAGAGGATCATCTTCTCCATGAACAATTAGAGTTGGTATTTGAATAGACCTTATTTTTTCAAATCTATTTTTTGAGGCTAGAATTGCAAGTAGTTGTCTTGAAAAACCAGTATCGTCTTTAGAGCGTTCCATATTCTTAATGGAAAACTCTTTAAATTCAGGAGTGTTAAAATCATACCCCTCCATCCCAATTAAAGAGATTATTTCAACTGTTCTTTTGTATCTTGCCTCATAGCTAGCGTTCTTACTTTGAGATCTATCCATTAGTAAGTCTCTAACCTCTTTAGTTGGACCATTAATAGGACTTGGTGTAGCTGCTGTAGATGCAATCAATGTAAAGGATTTAACTCTGTCAGGATGATTAGATGCCATAATTTGAGCAATCATTCCACCCATTGACATACCAAGTAGATGAGCTTTATCAATATTTAAAGTGTCTAATATGCTAATACCGTCATCTGCCATATCATCAATGGTATATTCTGATTTTAAAGGAAGTCTTAATACATATTTAATATAATCAGATATGTAATTAGGCTCCCCTGTAAACTTTGAAGAAAGTCCTATATCTCTATTATCATAAACAATTGGTCTAAAATTATTTTCTATCAAAAAATCAATTAAATTTTCAGGCCAGAAAGTTAATTGCCCTCCTAAACCCTGGACTAAAATAATAGGCTCAGCACCAACAGGCCCATAATCTCTATAGAATATTTCTACTCCATTATTGTTAGCGTAGCCCTCTTCAAATGTTTGCACGTGAAAGTTAATTCCAAATATAAATAATAATAATACATATTTAAGCGTACTAAATAAATGCATTAATTCGGTCTTTTATATTAGCTCGAAGTGAGCCCCAAAATAATGAAATATCAAAATTATGCAAATCTCCAGATAAGACTAATTTTCTTAATTTAAAAGCAAGTTCGCCTCTTGTTTCCAATAAACCATTGTCAGAATTAATTCTGCAATCAAAATTTTGAATGCTTGATGGAATAATAGATTTAATAGATCCGGAATATTTTGTAGCTAGTCTATCTGCAAAATTATAATTATTAGCTTTTATAGTAATAGCAAGATTCTTATTAAGCGAATTATGCCATTGGTCATCAAGAGTCCAGGAAATTGGATTTGTTGAGATTATTTTTTGCCCCATATCTTGTTTTGTCCATCCGCTGGGAAGCCAGTGAATAGTTTTCCCTCTGCTTCTTACATGACCCTCTATAACACTAGCCCAGGTTATTATGGTTCCTGTATCTGTTGCTGTCTTGGAAAGTTCTAAATTTGGAAATAATATTTCAAAATGATCTTCAGGAATAATATAGCCTACTAAGTAGGCGCATATCATTTGATCTTTTAAGTAAGAGTTCTGTATCTTGTTATGAATAAGTCTTTGGCCATGTAAAGATCCCTGACTATGAGCTGCAATAATAAAAGGCTTACCATTGTTAAAGTTTTCTAAATAATAATCAAAAGCATCTTCTACATCCTGATACGCTAGATCATGCGCCATATAACCATCTTCATTTTTATCAAAATAAGAAAAATATGTCGCTTGTCTATAGTGAGGCGCATAGATATTACAAGATTCATTAAAAGCGCTTGCTTGGCTAATCATCATTAATTCAGTTCTATCATAAGAAGCTATATTTTTATCAATTTTACAGTTCCAGTCTTTACCAAAAAAACCTGTTGGATGAATATAAAATACATCTACCTCTGAGGTATTTAAAATAGAGGAATGTTCACTTCCTGGGAGTTCATGTTGCAGCCCTTTAATGTGAGGAAGTGCAATCCAGTTATAGTTTAATGAATAGTTTGGTTTTTGTGGATGCTCAGAATTTTTATAAGACTCTGTTGGTTTTATAGGCTCAAGAAGTTTATAAAGCTCTTCTTTATCCATAACTAAATCTTAGGTACTGTAAATTGATTTTTTTGGTACTTTAAAAACTTCTTCGATCATAGGAACAAAAAAATCTAATGTGTAAGATTCATATTTAGGATCGAAACTATTTTGATCATATTTAGCGCAAAATTCGGCGCACTTATTAAAATATTTATGAGCTTTATATTTATCTCGCATATTTTTATCTAGACCTAAAAAATGAAAGAAATAATAACCCTGAAAAATACCGTGATGTTTAACTATCCAGTGATTTTCTTCTGAAACATATGGCTCTAAAATAGTTGCAGCAATATCAGCATGATTAGCAGGACCGAGAGTATCACCAATATCATGGAGTAAAGCACAAACAACATACTCATTATCTCTTCCATCTTTGTGAGCTCTTGTAGCGGTTTGTAAGCAATGAGTAAGTCTATCAACAGCAAAGCCACCAGTATCCCCTTTTAATAAGTTAAGGTGTTCAACTAATCTTCCAGACAGGGTAAGCATATTTTCACGACCATGCTCTCCAATAATCCTATAATCATCCTCAACACCATCAATCATGGTTGTAAATCTAGCTTGTTCAGTATTCATGCTAAAAATTATATATGAAAAATATACATGATGTGAATCACTCGTATCTTATTAGTTTATTTGTAGATGAAGCTGTAGCTATCAAATTACCATCCTGGAAAAGCTCAGCTGTTGTAAAGGCAATACTTCTGCCCATCTTAAGAATTTTAGCTTTTGCTTCAACCCTCCCTGGCCGACAAGGTAAAAGATATTTTATATCTAGATCTAGTGAAAGTGGGTTAACTTTAAATTCATGCAAATTTAAAATATATTGAGCCATTGCTGAATCAAGCATGCCGGCAACAAAACCACCTTGCACAATAGTTCCGTTAGAATGCGTTAATGATATTGGTGGATTAAAAATACATGTATATATCTCATTATGCTCATCGAATGAACAGTCTTCAAAACCTAGAATATTTAAAAATTCAGGTTTATTTTCAATAAATTTTTGGAGTGTTTCTTTAAGCATCGACATATTTTAATAACCTCATAATAGCTACACTAGCTTTGTTAGTAAGATTTTTACTGGGACCATGAATTATTTGTTGACCTATAGAGTGAAGAGCAATTTGCATAATTTGATCAATCAGAAATGAATCGAACTTAATAGAAAAATAATCATCTTTAATCCCTCTTTTTACATCTGCTGATAGTCTTCTTCTATTTAAACTCCAGACATCTAAGGCATAGTGCCCTCTTTGGCTTTGAATAAGGACTGCTGCCCATTTAGGACGTGAAGCTAAAAAATTAATAAAACCCATGTGTCCTGCTTTTAACACTTCGTCTGATCTTACAAATTGTTTCTTTTTTTCATTAATCTCAATAATCATTATTCTGCTTATATAGATTGATGCTGAAGAATAGATATCTTCTTTATCTACAAAGTAATTATAGAAAGTTCCATTTGATACAGATGCTCTTTCTGCAATTTCCTTGACAGATGAGCCGTGAAAGCCTTTTTCATATAGCAATTCAATTGCTGCATCAATAAGCCTTAATTGAGTTTTTTCTTTTTTGCTTATATCAGCATTTATATTTAAAAAGAAATTAGTTGTATCAATAACCATTAATATATTTTACTTATCTATATCTGATATGTCTCAAAATTGTTATCTAGCATTTATAATTAATAAATAATTCACACTATTTAAAATATGGATAAACAAAAAATACTTTTAATTGGCTCATCCGGATTTGCTGGCAATCATGTGATGCAAGAGATTTCGCGTCGTGATTTTGAATTAACAACATTATCTAGAAAAACACCTCAAGACCTTCCTGCTAATGTAATAAATCAATTGTTTGATTTTGAGTCATTACATTTAGAAACTGAAATGCCACATTCAGATCATCTGGTTATATGTCTTGGAACTCCGTTAAAATTATGGGAGTTAATTTATATTAAAAATAAAAATAGATCTAAATTCATCAAAACAGATAAAGAGCTTGTTATAAATCTTGCTAGAGCAGCAAAAAAATCAGGTATTAAAAATATATCAATAGTGTCAGCTGTTGGAGCCAACTCAGATTCTCTTAATACTTATTTAAAAACCAAGGGTCAAGTTGAAGAGGAGATAATAAATATGGATTTTGAATCAACAAATATTTTCAGGCCTGCTCATATGTGTGGAAGAATAGAATGGGAAAAAGCTAAAGATTCATACAGATTTGATGTGCTAGTTGGAGAATATATAAGCATCCTACCTAAGCCTTTTATGGTCGGCCCATTAACTCCATATAAAGGGGTAGATATTGATGTGTTAGCTAGATCAATAGTGAATAATTTAAATAAGAATAGTACTGGAGTTCAATATTTTACGTACGAAGATTTCTTAGGTTAGGTTATAGCTTCCTTAATTCTAGCAACAACATCTTTTTGAGCTACATTCTTAGTTCTTTCGTAAAAAGGATGTCCGATAGTAGCTAAATCCTCAGCTTTTTCAAGAACTCTAGTCATAAAGTTTTCAGGAGAAGTTAGCTCATCTAAATAGCCAGCCTCGACTGATTGATCCATAGTTAAAGGATCGCCATGAAGAACAGCCCTATAAAAGTATTTCTTATTTACTCTAGCTTTAACTATTTCCATTAATTGAATTGGAATATCCATATTATTTCTAACTTCATTAGCTTGGCAAATATAATTACCTTCAAGAGCTATCCTGTAATCAGCACAACAGGTTATAAAAATACCCATAGCTACAGAATGACCAGAAACAGCAGCAACTACTGGTCTTGGAAAAGAATACAACATTAACAAAGTTTCATATCCAAGTTGAACCATTTTTATAATTGCGTCTACATCTCCTGATCCAAGAGTCTTCAAATCAAAACCTCCAGAGAAGATGCCATCTCTTCCTGCTAAAACAAGTGAACCTTTATCTTTAGGAACTTCTTTTAAACATTCATTTACCGCAATAAGCATAGCGTGTGAGAAAACATTTGCCTTGCCATCATCAAGAGTAATAATAGAAACATCATTATGTTTTGTTAGAGTTGCTAATTGTTTTTCCATAATTAATCCGATAATTTTAGTTTAGATAATATAATACATTTCATATCATCATCTATAAATTGTTTAAAAAATTACTAAAACAGTTTAGTCTATCGGGATGTCATTAGAAGAAGCTAGAGTAATATTTGTTGTATATACAGCAGTTATATTGCCAATTATTATATTTACAACTTACCGATCAAAATTACCAAATTGGGTACCAAGTATCTACTTAGGAGCATTTTTAGCTTGCGCTCTTGGGTGGGAGTTATGGTTTACCTATGGATGGATAGATGGAGTTTCTGTTGACTTAAGAAGATCTGATGCACTTAATACATGGCTTCCTAAGCATATTAACTGGTTTATGAATTCAGTTGGTGACGCAGGAGCAGTAGTTATGGGAGGTCTTTGGATTATGTGGCGTTATGCTAAAAAAGATCTGAGTGTTTTTACTAAGTGGAGATGGGATGCATTCGCTGTTTTAATGATTTGGTGTATCGGACAAAATATTTTTGTTGAGATGTTTCTTTATCATGACCAGCTTTCAGAAGGTAAAGCCTTATCTTGGGCACCTCTCTCGCCTTTGGGCCCTTATCTAAATCCTGTGTTATTTGAATTTAATAATCGAACTCTTATGCTGCAATCTCAAATTCCTTGGCTAATTCTTCCAGCATTTATTTACAAAGCTGTTATTGCTTTAAATAAAAAAAATTAGTTATCTAATTAAGATCTACTGCATATTCTTTAAGAATATCTAGATCAATTATCATCGATGCTTTTTTATGAGTTCTCTTTAAAAAAACTTTAGGGGCAAAACCATGTTCATATGCCTCTTTCCATCTTTCAGCGCATACGCACCATGAATCGCCCTCTTTTAAACCTGGAAAATTAAATTCTGGTCTTGGTGTCGATAAATCATTACCTCTTGCTTTTGAGAAGCTTAAAAAATCTGAAGTGATTAAAGAGCAAACTATATGCAGACCTCTATCTAACGTATCTGTATGACAAAAACCATCTCTAAAATATCCAGTAATAGGATTAGAACAGCACTCTTCAATAGGCTCATCAAATATATTATTTTGCTTCATTATTCTTGTCTTCTTCCTGATATTTTTTATAGTCTTCCCAGTCATGCGGAGTTCCTACATTAAGTATGCCTTTTTGAGCTCTATATAGACTTTGTGTTCGTAATTTACTTTTGTCTTCTTCTTTACCGAATAACTTGTTCCAGCCTTCACCAAAAAGTTTTCTTAAATTTCTTTTACTCATTAATCTTGATTTTCTTTTAGATATAACTGTCTATATACATCGGCCAATAATACTACTTCTTCTGCGCTCATGTCTTTTATAGAAGATCCTTCTATTGAAAATTCTATATCATTATCACCATTAATATATCTCTCTAATTGATCTAAAATGGTTCTTATATTATTTATATCGCTCATATCAATTTATTTTCTTCTATTTGATCTATAAACTAGTATATATAAATACCTAAGAGAAAATACTATGGCATCTTTCGATATCAGATCAGAAATAAATTCGCATGAGCTTACAAATGCTGTAGATCAAGCAAACAGAGTTTTAAAGTCACGCTTTGATTTTAAAGGAACAGGTGCAGAATTTACCCTTAATGATAAAGAGATTGTTCTTACCTCAAAAGAAGACTTTCAAATAAAACAAATGGAGCCAGTCTTACATGAATCTCTTTCCAAGCGTGGTATTGATTTAAAAACCCTAAAACCTGGGGCTGTAGAAGTCTCAAATGGAGCTGCGCGTCAAGAAATTGCTCTTCAAGAAGGAATAGACAGAGAGTTGGGCAAGAAGATTACTACTCTTGTCAAACAATCAAAAGTAAAAGTTCAAGCCTCTATTCAAGGAGAAAGTATTCGTATTAATGGTAAAAAAAGAGACGAGCTGCAGCAAATTATTCAAATTATAAAAGAGCAAAAATACGAACTACCTCTTCAGTTTGATAATTTTAGAGATTAATACGTTAAACCTTTTTCTAGAACTGCCTGAATTTTTTTTATTTGATTAAGCTGATATTCAATCTCTTTAATGTCCTTGATATCAAGAGGTCTATTATTTTTAAAAATATTTTTAATTATGTAAGCAGGATTAATAATCTGATCAACATTTAAAATTTTATCTGCTCTATCTGTAGCCTCATCAATTAAATCACTAATATAATTAAGATACTTCGGGGTTATATCGAATTCTGATTTTTCTTTAATTCTAGGTATTAATTCTTCCACTGATGTAATTGGTTTATCCATGTTAAATAAATTAAAAAATAAAATTTAGGGCTAAAAGGATTTAAATAAAGTTTTAATCATGGAAATACTTCCGGGATTACCTTTAAAGCTTTTTAAAGATTCATCTGGTTTATTCCAATTATGAGCAGAGTCTGTAAAAAAGTTAGAATCAATTTCTACCCAACTTGAATTATCTAATGAACCGGCCTTAATATAATAAATATGAGAAATCTCTTTAGCATAACTTAATACCCCTGATCCACAATTTTCACAGAAACCTCTTCTGACATGAGTTCCAGAAGAGCCTTTAACTTCAAAAAATTTGAGATCTCCTTTTATTGTTAAATATTTTTTTGCAACAAATAATATAGTAGCTTTACCTGAACCAGTTGATCTTTGGCAGTCAGTGCAATGGCAGTGATGAGCTGATATGAGATTATCTTTTTCAAATGAATAAGAAATATTTCCACACTGACATCTGCCTGTTTGTTCCACTGCTTAATACCTTAAAGGTAGCTACAAGTTATTGTATGGCTATGAGAACCATCTTTAAGAGGAGTTTTATCTACTGCATAGCATTCGTGTATATCAATTTTCTCATTCTTTAGTTCTGCTAATTCGTTAGATAGTGATAAATAGCTGCCTACTAGAAAAGCAATTATTATTACAAAAAAAATATTGGTTTTAGATCCAAAAAGTTCATTAATAAAAATTTTGAGTTTAACTGTAATGTTATGAATTAAATCTTGCATATTTCTCCTATATTAATTTTTTGTACCTTTAATAATATACCTTACCCCTTCTGCTACAGGGATGATAAAAAGAATGACAAGGCCAAAATAAGGATGAATGATTTTAGTGAAAACGGGGACGAGTGAGAGTGATAAGACAACAAGAACCAAAAATGCTTTAACCATCATTGTCATTTTATCTTTTTTTAAAGCCTCTTGTTTAGTCTGAGATTGTAGGAACTCTTCATATTCTTGAGTCATAAATATTCTTATTTTGAAATGTGCTTATTTATTTTGGCACAATCTGCATAGAAACAAAAATTAGAAAACAGTTAATCGATTATTAATTAATTTCTTTGAGTATTTTCGAAGCAATAACGCCATCTACAGGAATGCGTTCAAGACAATTTATGCATCCCCAATGTGTATTACTGTCCTGAGCTAGAACCTCCTGAGGTATTGCTATAAATGTCTTCATGCATGAACTGCAGTAAAGCGTTATCTCGTGTTTATCTGAATGATGTGAAGCCTCTGTGAGCCATATCTTCCAATCCTTGAATGAGTCTTGCTGATTTTGCTCGATAACCTTGTCCCATTTTTTATTTTCTCTTTGCTCAAAAGCCAGATATAAGAAAAAACAACTTACTAAAATTATTCCAAGTGTTAATGCCATAAGTAAATCCTACTAAAGTTTGGAGTCTAGATCATTTTTTTTCAGAAAGATGTCTTCAGGTTCCCAAAATTCAATACTATTTCCATTTTTAGACACCTCATCAGAGTATCCAATAAAATATATATTGTTACCTTTTCTATCTTTTTTTAAATCACCATATGACCAGGCATTTATGAAGTCGTGATCTTTCATAAACGATAATTAGACAAGCTTAAGCATTTTAATATCAGGAGCCTCTGTCATAAAAGCTCCCATCTCTGCACCTAGCTCTTTAAAATAATCAGTTTTACCGTGAATGATTTGAGCTTCTTTATCTTTATATTTTTCTAAGAAAATATAAGTTGTTTCATCATCTTTAAAAAGATCATAGTAAACAACACCATCTTCGTTAGCATTAACCTTCTCTGCAAGCTTATTTGCTGCAGCTTCAAAAGCCTCATTCGTGCCTTCTTTAATTTTTAATGTAGCTATCACACCAATCATTATTTACTCCTTTATTGTATTTATATTAAGTTTTAAAAAAAATTAGATTTTTGCAATCAGCTTAACTACTGGATTCTTTTTTGGAGTAATTAGCGCATTTAATACTTGGAAATCTATTTCTAGTTTGTCTAGTTTCATTAAAGTCTTTACCTGGATAATTATTTCGCTGTTAGCAGGCATGCTGATAAAATTAGTGCTATCTACAAATGTATAAGCAGATTGATTTTTTAGCTGAAGTCTAGCTGATGAGTTATTTCTGAGAACTAGCTTAAGAATTTGTGAACCTTTAATATATTCAGAAGATTTAATATCAATAATAGAATTTAATAAAGGCATCATATTAGCCTCTTTGCCAATAAGCATGTCCTTAAACCAAACCACAGTTCTATTCTGAAAGAGTGCCTCTCTTAGAGATTTTGCATTTCTTTCTTTTGTAAAGATAAGAGTTACAGGTCTGTGCTCTCCTTTTTGTATTGAATAATCCCATTCAATTAAATTGTGAACATCAGATGTTCCAATTAGAGTTAAGTCATTATCTAAAGCGATCTTAAACGCTTCTTCAGAATAGGTGTCATCATTTACAATCTCGATTCCGTGGAGTTGTCCGTCTGCAATAAATTTCTTATGCATGCTGGATAGTCTAGCTATACCATCCTTAGCTTGATCAGACCACATAGGATGGTTCCAGAAAACAAAGGCTCCTTGTCTACTAGCTTCTTTCAGCGCCTCTTCAACAGGCCATACACTTGCCAGTGCAATATGATCAACCATTTGTTTATCCAGACCCTCTATAACTGCGCCCTGTGCATCAATAAGTTTTTGTGCTTCAGCTTTATTATTTATATCTAAATTAATTAGTTTATTAGAATCCTTTACAAAAATTGCATTCATGTGGCCAGGCGGCATATCGCGTGTAATCTCTGATCCTGCTATGACCAATAAATCTGATGTATTAGCTGCCTTATAAGCTTCTTCATAGGCAATATTTCTATCTAGATGGGGTATTTGTGCAATATGAGGCTGATATTCCAAGTGCTCTGTTATAGCTAATACATCCAATCCATTTCTTTGAGCTTCTGAAACTCTTATATTCGGCCAAACATGACCATCAGAAAAAACTGAATGAGTATGTAAATCAGATATTAATGTTAAACGGCCATCCACATCCGGAAAGATTATTACAGCATCAGAAGTATTATCTACCGAAGAAGAGCTTGCCTTCCCATGAGCCCAGGTTGAGCTTGATAACAAGACAAAAGCAAAACATAAAAATGTTTGAATTGTTTTTATTTGCAATTTAACTATTACTTCAATCATTATTAATCCTTTATAAATTAATTAAATTATTTATGAAATTATATGATTACTGACTTTTGCGTTTAAAGTAAATTTGATCAGCACCATTATTTGAAATCATTTCCCAGCCCTCTTCTCCAAGTTTATTAATTTCAATATTCATCATTACCAACTTCCAATCTGAGTCTTTATGCTCTTCTTTAAAAGCCTCTGTTTCTGGATTGGTATAACCCATTGAGGTTGAGTTGCTTAAATCAGCAATTTTATATTCCCATTTATTAGTCATAATTTTTTCCTTAATAAAAAATATTTATAATTTAATTCTACTTAATTTAACTCAAAAGGAATACTAAAATATTATTTATGCTCAGACGTTTATTTCTCTTTCTTTTAGCCTACATCTAGCTTCTTTTACAGACTCTGAATCATCTGAGGTTTTATTTTCAAGCTTCATACAGATTTCGATTCTCTCTTTATATGATTCATTGGTTCTGTTCATACCAAAATACATAGAGTAAGCCATTATTCCAATAACACACAAGGAAATGATTA
Organism: uncultured Gammaproteobacteria bacterium; assembly: GCA_964546275.1. Taxonomy (GTDB): domain Bacteria; phylum Pseudomonadota; class Gammaproteobacteria; order Magnimaribacterales; family D2472; genus MED-G78. The sequence continues at coordinate 2,168 of CAZJJG010000011.1, read as the reverse complement.
CGGGAAGAATTTGAGTTCTTTTCATAAATTTTACCTAGTACTAAAATAATATTTATATATTTTGTCACATTCAAGATCTAATTAATAATTGCTAATTTTTAATAAAGATATGGGATAGCTTTTTTTGTATATAAAGCACATGCTGATATTTGGTAGTATTTAATGTAAATTAGCAAAAATAAAATAATTACTCTTTTAATATCTTTGGTAAATTAAATGAACAAACACATAACTCTAGTAGAAGACGTAATCCCAAGATTTAAAGAAAGATCTAAATTTGAAAATGATAGGGTTTATGTAGATTATCTATACGAAACTATAAACAAAGCATTAGATGGTAGTCATGATGGAGAAAGTTTAGTCTCGAGCACTACATCTCCAACATATAGAATTAAATCAATATATGAATCTAATAATGAAAACCTCTTAACTGATAAACAAATTAAAGGATTGATTAAGCATGCTGGAAATATAAGAAAGATTAAAACTAGCTTGTGCCAAAGAGGTACAACAGCAGATAAGACAAACTTTTACCTTTGTTGGTCTCTATATGAGCAAGGTTTGACATGGAGTAAGATCTATCAAATATCAGATAATAATTGTTCATGGAATAGTGAAAGCAAAGAAACAATTATTCTAAAGTTAAAAAGAATGGCTATTCGATTTAATTGGGAAAGAACCTAAAGATAAACCTTAAATATTATTTTTTTATAGCTGACCTCTCATGTTTTGTTGTAAGAGGTGATACACTTTTTGATCAATAATAGGGAAATTGAACATCATGAATAATCAAAAAATGCCAAGTAAGGCCTATCGTTCATTTGCATTAATACTTCTCACAGTAGTCTATGGATTTAATTTTGTTGATCGTCAAATTTTAGGTATTTTGGCACCATTCATTCAAGCTGATCTTGGTTTATCTAATACACAACTAGGTCTCCTGAGCGGACTCTTATTTGCTACCTTTTATACTATCGTTGCCATTCCTATTGCTTGGTTAGCTGATCGTTATAGCAGGGTAAATATCATATCTATTGCACTTGCTACATGGAGTGGCTTTACTGCTTTGACTGGGTTGGCAGGAAATTTCATGCAAATAGGTCTTGCTCGAATGGGAGTGGGAATTGGTGAGGCTGGTGGAAGCCCGCCATCACATTCTATTATTTCGGATATGTATCCCAAAGAAGAGCGAGCAGGTGCATTGGGCGTCTATTCAATGGGTATTCCCTTTGGAATTATGGCAGCTTACTTTGTTACAGCATGGATTATAGGGCCATCACAAGGTGAAGATACGATTGTTGATTGGAGAAAAATATTTATATTTCTTGGTGTCACTGGAGTAGCGCTTGCAGTTATAGTTAAGTTAGTACTTCGCGAACCTATTCGTGGAGCTATGGAATTGGGTGAGCAAGCAGAAATGGTGAAGCCACCATTTATGGAGTCATTAAAAACTCTACTTAAAATACCTGCCTGGTGGGCTATGTGTTTCGGGATAGCTTTTGGCTCTTTTGCATCCTACGCTCTTTCAACATTCCATACCAAATATTTAATAGCTTTAGATCCTAGTTTTGATTTCCAACATCTTATAATTATTTTGGGAATAATTAATGGAACAGCTTACGCCGGAGGTGCCTTTTTTGGAGCAAGACTTGCTGATAAATGGGGCAGCAAAGATATTCGAGCATACGGCTGGGTTCCAGCAATTGCTATTGCTTTATGTTTACCTTTAGGTGTTGGTAGTTTTTGGGTGCCGACAATAGAACTCAATCTTCTCCTCTCTACATTATTTTTACTTTTTGTTGGAATATACCTAGGACCAAGTTTTGCAATTGCTCAAACTCTTGCTCCTATCAATATGCGAGCAATGTCTACTGCACTATTTTTCTTTGTTTTAAATATGATTGCACTAGGAGGAGGCCCAACTTTTGCAGGATGGATGATTGATGTCTTTAAAGAAAATTATAATGACATTGAGTCGATGCGTTATGCAATGTCGATAACATTTTGCATGTTTATTCCATCAATTATTAGCTTTCTAGTTGTTGCTCGTAAACTGCCAAAGGATTGGATTGCATCTGAAAAACGTAATCTTGAATTATCTAAGATTTAGAGATGCACAGGTCAGAGATCCTGCTATATTTGTTGATAAGGAAGTAATTTATTTACTT
>CAZJJG010000010.1:0-45679 GCA_964546275.1 uncultured Gammaproteobacteria bacterium | reverse complement strand
TAAGTGAGATTGGATTATAGAAAAGATTTAACCCAATGTCATTAAGATTAGTAATTGAAATTAATTAAGCGCGAACTCTCTCATTATTAGGATCAAAGATAGATCCTTTCCCGACTATCTGAACGGTCATAGGATACATACCATCACCATTTTCATTAAAGTACTCGAGTATGAGCGACTTTCCTAGCACAGCTATATCTTTGGGTAGGTAACCCATAACTACATGTTTTTTAATCGATGGGCAGTAGGACATACTAGTGCTATAAGATCTTCGACCTTTGCTGTCTAGGGGTACCTGGCCTGTATCAGGGTCAATGATTGGCGATATTCCAACTGGATAACGAGAACCAGTGCCAGATACATCAAGCTCATCTAGCGTCATGGTGCACAGAATTGCACTAAGCTCCTCTTCTCGATGAGTAAGATGTGCGGCTTTACCATGGAAGTCCGCTTCTTTAACTAGACGTCTTTCAATAGCTGATTCGCAAGCATTATATTCGCTCTCTAAATCTGCACCTTGAAGTCTAAAGCTTTTTTCAAGACGTCTACTGTTAGCGTAAGTTTCAATACCAACAGGCACAACCCCAACCTCAAGCAGCGAGTCATAAAGTGCTAAACCTTCCTCGCTATTATTGTTTAAATATATTTCCCAGCCGCTTTCACCGACATAAGAAATACGTGCTGCCCAGACATCAATGGTTTTTCCATCAGATAAATTAAGGGTTAGATATTTTGCAGTTGCAAAGGGAAAATTTTCTATGCTAATTTCACTAGGATCAATTAAGTGGCCCAAGGCATTTTTTGCTTGAGGTCCCCATAATCCTAAAGTTGCTATATCGTGAGTCCTAATATTAATGTCTGCATTCAGCCCATTATCATCTCTATAATTGCGCAAGGTTACCCAGTCAAAATTGCCATCAGCTCCACCGGTAACTATACGATAACGATCTGTACTTAATCGAGAAATAGTAAGATCTGCATGGACGCCACCATCTTCATCAAGAAAATTAGTATAAATCATTCGCCCTTCAGCAGTATTGCCGCCAACCTTTGCTACAGAAAGATACTCCAGCATAGATTCTGCATCAGGACCTTCAATATCCATGATTGCAAAGTGCGATAGATTAATCATTCCAACTGATTCACTCATAGCCAAATGTTCTGCATTAGCAATTTCGTATGGTACGTGGCGTTGATCCCATTCGTTTTGGCGGACAGGAACTTCTTGTAAATAATTATCAAGTTTTTCTCGATTACTCTCATAGGCAAGAGCACGCTCCCAGCCAGCAACTTCATTATCAAAATAACCACCAAGCTCTTTCTCTCTTTCATAAAACGGACTTACAAATAGCTCTCTATTACTAATGTAGGGTTCTCTGGGATGAACAGCAGGAGTGTAGATGGTTTGAGCATTTTCAAAAGATCGCGTTTTAACAAAATCTTTTTCTTTTTGGGCAGGATAAAATCTAGCAATATCAAAAGACCGCATGTCCACCTGAGTTTTACCATTGATCATGGATTCAGCACAGAGTCTCGCACATGCAGGACCGTCCTTAACCCAAACTGCTTCACATAACCAAAAACCTCTAACTTCAGGGCTTTCACCAATCAAAGAAGCAGCATCAGGGGTTACTGATAGTAGTCCATTAAATGAGCTTTTTTCATCCCAGCCTAATTCTGCAAGTATAGGTGTTGTTTCAAATGCTTTTTCTAGAGGCTCTGCAATTTCTTCAAGGTCTAGATACCTCATAGAGTCAGAAGTCATGGTTTTGGCAGGATTACCAATGTCTTCAGGGTCGACTAATCGAGGATTTTTATCTTCGTAATAACCCCATTCAAGCATCCCTCCATGAAGTCTTCCTGTATCCCTAACATAAGCTGAATTACCTTGATCACGAAGTAGTGGATAGACGAGCAATTCATCTGTTCCTTGTATCTCTGGCAGTGGTCCAAAAAATAATAAAGGATGCTCCACTGGCATTAAAGGGATCGGGACGCCAGCCATCTCTCCCATTAAAGGACCCCAAATTCCTGATGCAATAACAACTTTATTAGTTTTAATTATTCCTTTATCAGTCTTTACTCCAACAATACGACCATTCTCAATTTCAAAACCTACCGCCGGGGTATCAGTGTATGTAGAAAGTGAACCTTTCTCTTTTGCAAACTCTACGGCAAAATTCACCACTTCTTGTGAACGAGGTGTCACTAGTCCAGCATCCGGATCCCACATTGCACCACGTATTGATTCTTCTTCTAGTAAAGGGAATTTTTCTTTAGCTTCTGATGCAGAAATTAGCCTGACGTTAGTTCCAAAAGCTTTGCCTGATGCAACCTTTCTTTTAAGCTCTTCCCAACGAGCATCGTCATCCTTGCGACAGATTTCTAGACCTCCTTTTTTTAGAAAGAAGCCATTCTCTTCATAAAATTTCCTACTAAAGTCAGTTGCCCAGCAGCCTAATTTGTCATGAGTTGTGTTGTATACAAAATCTGAAGCATGAGCAGTCGATGCTATATCTGAAGGGATAACTGTTGATTTTTCTAAACCTACAATATTTTTTTGACCAAGTTCTGCGAGCCAATATGCAAGCATTGATCCGACAATACCACCTACGCCTACAATAACAACTTCAGCTTCTGTAGGAAATTTTGAAGTTGTATGGTCAGTCATAATATCTATCTCATTGCTATTGCACTATATCAATCGATTAAACTCTATTTTTTTTATTTTGTAAATCGAAATATTGAATGCCAATAAGACAAGATAAAAATTCTAAATTGAAGTTCTAAATTATCAACTTTTTAAGTATTAAAATATTTTTTTAAGATTGTTGGAAAATATTAAATGGAAGTAATACGCTTATTCTAGGGCTTTAAATCCAGACGCTTTCTCATAATCTTCATTATTAAAGAATTTTTCCATTTCTCCTACTAACCACATTCTGCTATCTGAATTAGACATATCTAAACGTTTTTCATTTATTAATGTTGTCTGATGAGACTTCCATTCATCCCATGCTTTTTGTGAAATAGTAGACATTAATTCTTGGCCTCTAGCTCCAGGCATTGGCGGTATTTCGAGAGCAGGTAATTCCTCTTGAAACTTTTTACAAAATATAGTTTTACTCATAAGTTTAATATAATTTTTTTAATAGGCGCCGGCATCCCAACTTCATCAATAGTAATCTTTTTAACCCATTGATGCTCAGCATTTGTCTTTACTTTAAAAGTCTCATTATATCTTAATAGGGTGATGCTTAAATTTAAATCTAAATGAGTAAGTTTATGTTTTAACTTAACAATCTGCTGCTCTAATGATTTAGCTTTAATAATTTTATGAATTCTAGGTTGTTCAGAGGGTAGCCATAAACCTTCCCAAAATGTCTCCTCATCTTTCTTGAATAAAAGAAAGCTTTCTCCAGAGTAAGCAAGTGTAAAGTTAATATCTTTTTCTGGCTTAATCTTGTGTACTTTGGAGGATTTTTTTATTAGTTGTGGTGTTTTAAATGCTGAGATACATTCATTATTTAAAGGACAATAAATGCAATCTGGATCTTTGGGTCTGCAAACCGTTGCACCTAGGTCCATTATTCCTTGAGTATATTCAAATGTATTCTTGATAGGGGTAATGGAGCTTGAAATCTCCCAAAGCCTTTTATCTCTTTTTGAGATGGATGTTTCATTTACATCAGAGCATCTAGATAAAACCCTTTTTACATTAGCATCAAGAATTGGGTATGACTTATTATATGCAATTGACATAATTGCTCCTGCAGTTGATTCACCAATGCCCGGCAATAACTTAAGTTCACTAAAATCTTGAGGAAAGATGCTATTAAATTCGAATTTAATCTTTTCTTTTGCTTTGTAGATATTTTTTGCTCTTCTATAAAACCCTAGTCCAGACCATAGCGCTATTACTTCATCTTCTGATGCATCCATTAAAGATTCTAGCGTTGGGAATTTTAAAAGAAATCTATTATAAAACGGGATAACTGTTTTAACTTGTGTTTGCTGAAGCATTATCTCTGAAATCCAAACTCTGTATGGAGAAATATTCGTTCTCCATGGAAGATCTTTTCTTCCATGCACTAAATACCAATCTATAATAAGACTAGAAATATTTGTATTTTCTTTACTGATTTTTTTCATTCATAAAGATTATCTTTTAGAGCAATAGAGCCATCTTCATTAAAATGATAATGAATAGGAGCCCCAGTTGGAATTTCAAGTTTCACTATCTCATCTTCTGAAATAGAATCCAGCTGCATGATTAAAGCGCGAAGTGAATTACCGTGAGCTGCAATTAATATATTTTTACCATTAAGTACAAGGGGCATAATTGAGCTATTAAAATAAGGGAGAACCCTTTCAGCTGTATTTTTTAAACTCTCTCCTTCTGGGGGAGGTATGTCATAAGACCTTCTCCAAATCTGCACTTGGTCTTCACCCCATTTCTTTCTAGCATCGTCTTTGTTTAAGCCAGATAAGCTTCCATAATCCCTTTCATTTAGTGCTTTATCTTTAATTATTGAAATATTTTCCTGATTAATTTTATTTAAGATTAAGTCACCTGTTATTTGAGCTCTTTGCAAGTCTGAGGTAAACATGCAATCAAAATTTATTTGAGTTTTTTTAATAAGATCTCCAGCATGCTTAGCCTCTTCATAGCCAAGGGTTGTTAACCCAGGATCCTTCCAACCGGTAAATAAGTTTTTTTCATTCCATTCACTTTGGCCATGTCTTACCAAGATTAAATTTCTTTTTAAGTCCATTTCTTAACTCCTTTAAACACAAGTGTCCCATTTTAAGAGATAATACGCACATGATCGAATTCAGTTTATTTTTATCAGAATATTGGTATCTATCTTTTCCATTATTTCTAACTATTATCTTATGGTCTCGCCATGAAATGAATAGGGGAGGGAATAAAATTTCATGCACTGATTTAACAAAATTAGTAAATAAAAACTCAGCCTCTTTAATTGATTTGAGGACTGCAAATGAATTTGAAACCGGACATATAGCTAACTCAGTTAATATGCCTCATGATGAATTTGAAAAATATGACCATCGCATTTCTTCAGATCTAGAAACCCCTATTATCTTAATTTGCTCCACTGGAAGACAATCAGTCAATATTGGTGAAGATCTGTTAAAGAAGGATTATTCAAATGTAAATATACTTTCTGGTGGAATAATGACATGGCAACAAGAAGGCCTGCCGCTAGTATCTAAGTAAAAAAACTATAACCCTAACTCTTTTATTTTTTTACTTAATGTATTTCTGCCCCATCCTAACAAGATAGCAGCTTCATTTTTGCGACCATTAGTCTCTTCAAGCGCAGTTTGTATCAAGATCTTATCTAACTTTGGCCCAACCACATCCAGTAAATCAGATTCTTTATTTTTAGACAGATCTTTTAACCAGATAGCCAAGCCTCTCTCCCAATCTAATGAAGCTTCAACTGCAACTGCTTCATGATCTTTAATTTCACTAGGAAGATCTTCGGATTTAACATTCTGAGTTGGAGACATAAGGGTTAACCAGTAACAAATATTTTCTAACTGTCTAACGTTGCCAGGCCAGTTATATTTTTTTAACATCTCCAAAGCTTCTTTGCTTAAGACTCTAAGCTCTTCACCAAGAGAATCAGAATGCATTTTTAAGAATGCTGTTGAAAGTAATTTAATGTCATCAATTCTTTCTTCTAATCTGGGAACTTCTATTCTTATAACATTTAATCTATAAAATAAATCTTCTCTAAATTTAGATAAACTAACAAGGCTATGAAGATCTTGATGAGTGGCTGCTAGAATTCTAACGTCAACCTTAATAGGCTTATCCCCACCAACTCTATAAAATTCTTTATTAGACAAAACCCTTAATAACCTTGTTTGACATTCCAAAGGCATATCACCAATTTCATCTAGGAATAAAGTTCCTCCATTAGCTTGTTCAAATCTACCTATTCTTCTTTCAACTGCTCCAGTGAAGGCGCCTTTCTCATGCCCAAAGAGCTCAGATTCAACAAGTTCTTTTGGAATATCTGCCATATTTAAAGCTACAAATGGCATATCATCTCGAGGACTATTCTTATGCAATGATTTTGCAATAAGTTCTTTACCAGTTCCTGATTCGCCCTGAATTAGAACAGTTGCATTTGTATTGGATAGTTTGCCTATAGCTCTAAAAACTAATTGCATTGATGCAGCTTTTCCAATAATTTCAGAAGTAGTTTTAACTTTTAATCCTTTTGTTGCCGGCTTGCTCTCTAAAGCCCGATGAATAATTTCTATGGCCTCATCTAAATCAAAAGGTTTAGGCATATACTCAAAAGCACCTCCGCCATATGAATCAATGGCTGCCTGCATATCAGTAAATGCCGTCATGACAATTACAGGGATTTGTACAAAATTATCATTAATATGTTTAAGCAAATCATAGCCATGAGTTCCTGGCATTTTGATATCAGTAATAACTAAATCAGGTTTATCTGTTTTAAGATTTTCAATCAAACTATCAGCATCACAGAACAGAGTAACGTCAAAACCCGCGCTATTTAGACTCTCTTCAAGAACCATTCTTATTGCATCATCATCATCTGCTACCCATATCTTATGCATTAGCTACACCTTGTAATTGAATAGTTGGCAGAGGGAGTAAAATTGAAAAGACTGTATTCCCTGGCTTGCTTGAAAAAGCAATGGAACCTCCATGTACCCTAATAATATCTTGAGCAATTGATAACCCAAGTCCAGAGCCATCATCCTTTGTCGACATCATTGGAAAGAAGACCTGTTCTTGAATGTCTTCAGGTATCCCGCTTCCATTATCAATAATATTAATCTGACATATCGTAGAAAAAACTTTTCCATTAATCGGTTTGCTATATGCAATTCTAGAAGAAATGGTTATGGATGCTTTTCCATCATCATTAATAGCTTGCATTGCATTCTTAACAATATTTAAAATTGCATGAATGAATAAGTTTTCATCCCCATAAAGGTCTGGAATGCTTGGATCATAATCTCTTACCAAGTTTAAGTTGCTATTTTGCTCTGCCTGAGCAAGAGAATGAACTCTTTCCAAAGCAGAATGAATATTAAATAGCTGAAGATTAGGTTTCTTTGGAGGTGTTAATATCTTACTTACTATTGAGTTCAGGCGATCCGTTTCGTCAATAATAATTTTTAAAAACTTTGAAGAAAAAGCATCCTTCCATTTTGAACTCAGAATCTGAGCACTTCCTTTAATTCCTGATAGAGGATTTTTAACCTCATGAGCTAGTGTTCGAGCTAGGTTTGCTGCTATTTTTTGAGATGTCACCATTTTCGAAGAATCTATAATTTTATTAAGATTATCAACACTCATTACTTCTATGATTATGTATTCATATTTAACTGAAAAAGATACAGTTAAATCAACTTCACGAGAAGACTGCTTATTTGAAATAAGCTCAAAATCTCTTTTGGTAACTGTCTTACGATCTTTTATAGCCATGCCAATAAGTCTTTTTACTTCTTTTTCTGTTTCAGCACTCAGAAAGCTTGCATAGAATGAAGGTTCTTTTGGGTCTTTAATCCAACCATTTGAAAGGGCGGAATCATTCAACCATAAAACATTAAGCGCTTCATCTAAGATAATAATTTCAGTAGTTAACTGATTAAGTAATGAAGTTTCCAGTTTATCAACACTAACCATTAGAGAAATCGACTCCTCTTTCAAGAAGTCGAAATATTTTTGATATTATTTTGATAGCGTTCCTACGATATGAGAAATGATCTTATAAGGATCTGCATTAGAAGCTGGCCTTCTATCTTCTAGATATCCATTCCAGTTATGTTCAACTGTATAGACAGGTATGCGAATACTTGCTCCTCTATCACTAACGCCATATGAGAATTCATCAATGCTTTGGGTTTCATGAAGACCGGTTAATCTCATATCATTATCTGAACCATATGCTGCAATACCTTCTGCATGAACTGCACCTAGCTTGTCACACATTGTTGAGAAAAGTTCTTCTGAACCATTATTCCGCATTGCATCATTTGAAAAATTACAATGCATTCCTGATCCATTCCAATCACCCGTTTTTGGTTTTGGATGAATATTTACGCATACTCCAAATTCTTCAGCTATCTTATAAAGCAAATATCTGCTGATCCATAAATCATCTGCTGCTTTGATTCCGCTTCCAAAACACTGATATTCCCATTGACCTAGAGCCACCTCTGCATTTGTTCCAGTTAACTTTATTCCAGCATCAAGACAGGCTTGAAGATGAATATCAGTAATTTCTCTACCTACAGCATTGTTAGCCCCAACACCACAATAATAATCTCCTTGGGGAGCAGGCTCTCCGTCTTCCCATCCCAATATAGTTCCATCTTTATTAGTAAAGAAATACTCTTGCTCAAAACCAAACCACCATTCATCAGTAACTACTGCTTCTGCAGCTGCTCTTGAGTTTGAAGGATGAGTTGTGTGATCTGCAGATTGCACTTGGCACATTACTAAGCTATGCGGCAGATCTGGGTTTTCATAAGTTTCAACTGGTATCAATAAACAATCTGAACTTCCACCTTCAGCTTGTTGAGTAGATGAGCCATCAAAAGACCATTCTGGTGGTGAGTCTGAATCTGTAGCTTTAACCTTGCTTCTCATTGAAGGTTCTGGTTTGTATCCATCTAACCAAACGTATTCGTAAGTTTTATATTCTGCCATTTTTTCTCCTGAAAATAATTAATTTGACACTTATATTTATGCAATAATAATGCCATAAGTAAAAAGTTTCAAGAGTTAATTTTGTGCAAATAAAGCATTAATAATGTGCATAAAATATATTATGCACATAATAAGTGCGTTTTATGGCAATTCTAGAAAATTCTCTATTATCTCCAACTTGTCAGAAAATTGAGTATATGAATGATCACCACCATAATAAATATCCATAAAACTGCCTTTATAAAATTTGACCGCATCCAGATAATTAAGAACTTGATCATTAGATTCACTTAATAATAAGAAATTTTCTGGGTTAATAATATTTTTAATTTCTATAGATTTAAGGGACTCAATATCGTCATGAGTTAATTTAAATTCGTAACCATTAGCGTAATTTTTATTGGCTCCAATATTAACTTTAAGACCTTCTGATGGATTAATAGCAGGATTAATAACTACCGCTTTAGCGTTATACGAATTTGCATATCGAGTTGCAAAAAAACCCCCAAGAGAACTGCCAACAAAAATCTTTTTTTCAGCAGATGATTCTTCTATAAGCTTATCAAGTTGAGGAATGGCCTCTGAAAATTTATCTAGAATATTAGGAATTATTAATTCAATACTAGGATATTTATTTTTAATTAATGTTCTAAATATTAATGCTTTGGAAGATTCTGCAGAGGATTTCCAGCCATGAAAGTAAAATATAGTTCTACTCATCAAATAAGTTTTCAATCAGAGCGATTGGAGCTAAACCAGAGACAAAAATACTTTCTAACCATTCTGTTAGAAATCTATTTTGTTGATTCTTTTCATCTTTAGATTGAATAGCAGACTTTTTGTAAAAAAAAGGAAGTGGTTTCTCGCTTTGATATGAGGAAACTTCTGCCATTTTTGCATCCATAAAAATATTGAGTCTCAAAGTAAAATTATTGAGCTGAGTATTTTTATTATTTTGTTTTGCTTCAATAATAAGAGTATGTTTTGTCCTTTCTAAAACTAGGAAAGAAATATAATGAGAATCTAGCTTATTAATAACAGCTTCAAAGGCATATTTATCTTTTTTAAAATTTGCTAGAAGCCTTAACAGTCTTAAATAATTAGCTTCACACACAGTTAAATGATGTGAAGTTATTGGCAGCTTATTTCTCATGACTTAATTCTATATTCTTTTTTTATAGGAGTATATTCCTCACAAGATTTCTTATATTGCATTATGCTTTTTCTTTCTTTAGAACAAAATACAGATATAGCATCTCTTAAATCATCTTTTAAGAAATGATGAAATGATGAGCATAGCTCTGGCTCAAAGCCTCTTCTTATTTTATGTTCTCCCTGAATGCCTGGATCAAAATAATGTAAATTATTTTCAATACAGTATTCAATACCTTGGTAATAACAGGTTTCAAAATGCAGACAATCAATATTTTTTATACTACCCCAATGTCTTCCAAATAAGGTGTCAGCATTTTTAAAGCATAACGAGCCTCCAATTACTTCTTCATTTTGAATTGCAAAAAATAGTATTGGCTTACTTGATTTTGATTCTTTAGTAATTTGATTGAAAAACTCTCTTTCTAAATAAGGTCTTTGCCATCTATCGACATAGGTCTGACAATAGAGTTTATAAAAAATATCCCAATCATTTGATGATATATCTTCATTTTCAATGATCTTAAAACTTACTTTTGCATCAGCAACTTTCTTTCTCTCTGCCTTAATTGTTTTTCTCTGCCTGGCTGTAAAAATATCTAAAAAATCACTAAAGCTTTTGAAGCCTCTATTATTCCATGTAAATCTGCATCCATACCTTTCTATAAGATCATGCTCTTTTAGTAGTAAAGAAGTTTCAGAATCTGGAAAAAGGATGTGCCAGCTTTCTATATTTTCAACCTGCATATAGTCTTTAACATCATTAATTAGGTTATTTTTAATAGTTTTATTATCGCCAATAATTCTTTCACCTTTGCAGGGTGTGAATGGAACAGCTGTTAAAAGCTTTGGATAATATTTTCTTCCAGCTTGCTCTAATGCATGCGCCCAAGAGTGATCAAATACAAACTCTCCACCACTATTATATTTTTTATACATAGGTATGAAGCCAACAAGCTCACCTTCTTGCTCCTTAGTTAAATGGCATGGTTCCCATCCAGAATCTAAAGAGGCAGACTTACTTTTTTCAAGTGCATGCAAAAAACTGTATTGCATAAAAGGAGATTTAATATCACCACTAATTTTAACAAAATCTTTTTTACTGATATGTTCAATAGAGCTTTGTATGTCTGATTTCATTACAAGATTAAATTTACTAAATTGAGCTCTATTACAACTAATATAAATACTATGAGTCCGACATAGTTATTACTTTTAAAAGCCTCAAGAAACTTCTTTTTCTTCGCTAATTTATTTTGTTGATAAAAACATGCGCAAACCAGGAGCATCCCCATAAACCATATATATGAAAAAGCTTTTATGACACCAATAACAATAAGACAACCAATAAATATTAATTTAAAAATATTTATAATAAATATTGTCTTATCTTTCCACCAGAGGGGTGTAGAGTTCACACCAATTTTTATATCATCTTCCGCATCGCTCATTGCGTAATATGTATCATAAGAAATAATCCATGCAGCGTTTCCTATATACAACAAAATTAGTACTTCATTATCAAGTTGACCCAACATAGAAAAAACTATGGGAATGCATGATCCAAAAGTTATAGCTAGAAAAAATTGAGGACCCAAAAGAAATCTTTTTGTAAGTGGGTAAAAAATAATCAATAAAGCTGCAATACAACCTATAAAAATAGTCTGAGAATTTGTCTGCATCAGTAATGCAATTGAAAGAGACCCAAGAATAGCAAAGATTATCCATGCCTCCTTCACTTTTAAGGCGCCACTAGCTAATGGCCTCTCCTTAGTCCTTTGAACCTGCATATCTAACTTGTAATCAAAAATATCATTAATAACGCATCCAGTTGACCTAACCAATATAGATCCTAAGATAACGATTACTAATGAGCTAATTATAAGATAAAGAGATTCTTCTTTGACCATTAAACCTGAATTCAGCAAAGCATTACTTGCAAATGCTAGCGCTATTAAAGAAGGGTAAAGCAATAAGTAAATGCCAATTGGTCTATTGAGGCGAGTTATTGCGATAAAGGATGATAATTTATTCATTAAATTGTGTGATTAAAAATACTTCCATGACTGAAAAGGGGTAACCTTTAACTGAATATTTCCTTTTTCTACCCCAAAATAATTTGTCTTCATTCATAAAAGATGCATATAAGACATCGCCTCTAAGAAATACATCTTTTTCAAATAAAATATCACCAAGAGGCTTATTTCCCAAAGTTCCTAAATCTGCCAAGCCTTCTTCTATAGTAGAAATAGGTATTATAGTTCTAGCAAAAACCATAGGAATTTCATCACCAAATAGTAAAACCTCTCTAACTCTAATATTGGTTGAGTTGTAATTTATAAACTGTTTCTCTGATTCGTCAACTGCAGACACCTCATCTTGAATTAGCTTTAATTTAAATTCTTTATTAGATTTAATTCTTTTGGTTATAGGGCCTTCTTCAAGGAGCCAAGATTTAATTTCATCATTAGTAATTTGAAGCATTACAGATTGATAAGAATTCCATGATGATATTTGTTTAAGCTTCATTAATTAATATACGTAAATCTGATATTATACGCAGAAGTTTTTCTATGTTCGGATAAGTAGTTATAAATTTTTAGAAGATAAGATTATGGAATTAAAAAAATGGGAATGTATCGTTTGCGGTCTAATTTATGATGAAGAATTAGGCTGGCCTGATGATGGAATAGAGCCTGGGACTAAATGGGAAGATGTTCCTGAAGATTGGTTGTGCCCAGAATGTGGTGTTGGAAAAGAAGATTTTGATATGGTAGAAGTATGATTCTCGAAACTCCTAAAAATTTAACAAGAAATATTCTTCTAGGAATGCTTTTAGGCTTCCTTGTAGGGGCACTTGCTTACTATTTTGATTTCATGCCAAGCAGCTTGGAAAATTTTATTCAGATCTATGTTTTTAACCTTGGAGGCTCAATCTTTATAAATCTTTTAAAAATGCTTATTGTTCCTTTAGTGTTTTTCTCTCTAGTTTCAGGAATATCATCACTGAGTAGCTTACAAAGCCTTGGCAACATAACGCTTAAGACGATAAGTTTATATTTGGGAACAACAGCAATTGCAGTAAGTTTATCTTTAATGGTTGCTTCAATCTTTAAGCCAGGTGCAGGTTATTCTTCTGAGATAGCAGCGCCAGAAAAACTCCCAGAAGGCCAGAGTGTTTATTCTACTATTTTAGATATTTTTCCATCTAATATTATAGAAGCTATGGCTAACAATCAGATGTTAGCTATTGTTTTTTTTAGTATTTTATTTGGACTAGCTTTAAACAAGACTAATCATTTAACTAATAATCTTAGTGAATCATTCGAAAAACTTAATACCGTATTTATGCAGCTTGTTTTAATGGTGATGTCTTTTGCTCCAGTAGGAGTATTTTGTTTAATAGGAAAATTTGTTATTGCTGATGGATTAGATATTTTTCAAGAAGCCTTTATGTATGTTATTTTGTTAATTAGCGTTCTTGTATTCCATGCATTTGTTACCTATTCAATTTTTCTTAAATTATTTACAAATCTTAGCCCTTTGATATTTTTTAAGAAGATGAGAGAAACTGCTATATTCGCTTTTTCTACATCTTCAAGCGCTGCCACAATTCCTGTTACTCTAAAAACTGTTACCAATGATCTTGGTGTAAATAAAAATATATCCTCTTTTGTTATTCCTGTTGGCGCAACCATAAATATGGATGGAACAGCAATAATGCAAGGCATGGCAACAGTCTTTATTGCACAAATGTCAGGAATAGATTTATCTATTTTTCAATATATGCAAGTTGTTCTGCTAGCTGTTATTGCATCCATTGGAGCTGCTGCAGTTCCATCAGCTGGGACAATAACACTTGTAATAATACTTCAACAATTTGGACTACCGCTTGAGGCCATAGGGATTATTCTTGCAGTAGATAGAATACTAGACATGATTCGAACGTCAGTTAATGTAACAGGTGACGCTGCTGTTGCTTGTATTGTTGCTCATTCAGAAGGCCTTTTGGATAAAAATATTTTTGATAAATAGACTACTAAAGTAGGTCTTTTTATAGTTTTATTTGATAGAATGCACCTTTAAAAAAAAGAGGTTTTATATGAATATTGCACTTTACCCCCCTTTATTAGGCCTGTTTGGCATGATAGCTGCATTTGTAGTCTATTTGCTTGTTATGAAATATCCTGACGGTGAAGACAAGGTTAAGAAAATAGGAGACCAGATTCATGCCGGAGCATTAGCTTTCATGAAGACGGAATACAAATACTTAACAGTCTTTATAGTTGTTCTTGTTATTTTATCTCAAATGTTTCTCGGTACTGAAACTGCTATTGCGGTAGTGGTTGGAGCAGCTTGCTCATCTTTAGCAGGATTCATAGGAATGTATGCAGCAACTAAAGCAAATGTTAGAACTGCAACAGCTGCTCAAAAGGATGGTGCAGCAGCAGCCTTATCAGTTTCATTTTACGGTGGTTCTGTAATGGGTCTTTGCGTTGCTTCGCTTGGACTAATTGGACTAGGCGGCTTATATTATTTTTATGCAGCTAACGGAGGAACTCATGTTCATGCCTTAGAAGGTTTTGGAATGGGTGCATCGGTAGTAGCTTTATTTTCAAGAGTTGGCGGAGGTATTTTTACAAAGAGTGCTGATGTTGGAGCTGACTTAGTCGGCAAGATAGAAGTTGGGATACCAGAAGATGATCCAAGAAATCCTGGCGTCATAGCTGATAACGTCGGAGACAACGTAGGTGATGTAGCAGGAATGGGTTCAGATATATTTGAATCATACTGTGGATCAATGATTGCAACGATAGCTATCGCATACACAATTCAAGCTGCTAATTCTGAAAATTTAATGATGTTACCTTTAGCGCTTGCTTCTGTTGGCCTCGTTGCTTCTATTATTGGAATTATTATTGTTAAGCTTGCATCAGCTAAAGAGCCTGCTAGCGCTTTAAGATCAGGAACGCTTCTAGCTCCTGTCATATTTGTAGTAATGGCTTACTTTTTAATTCAATCCATGGGTAATGTTCCTATGGCTGTTTTATGGTGTGTAGTTTCAGGTGCTATTGGCGGAGTTCTTATTGGACTAATAACAGAATATTACACAGGTGGAAATCCTGTTAAGAAAATTGCTGAATCTGGTGAAACAGGTGCTGCAACAGTTATGATCTCTGGTCTTTCTGTTGGAATGCAGTCAGTTGTAATGCCTATTCTAATTTTAGCTACTATTATTCTAGTCTCTACTTCATTAGCAACTAGTGCAGGAATAACAGGTGTCTATGGTGTTGGTATTGCTGCAGTAGGAATGCTTTCGACTGTTGGAATTACTATGGCTATTGATGCTTATGGTCCAGTTGCTGATAATGCAGGTGGAATTGCAGAAATGTCAGGAATGGGTAAAGAGGTTAGGGATATTACTGACTCATTAGATGAGTTAGGTAATACAACTGCAGCTATAGGAAAAGGATTTGCAATCGGAGCGGCAGCTTTAGCAGCTCTTGCAATCATTTCAGCATATTCAGCTCAAATTTCTTTAATGTATGGAGACGCTTTCTCTCTTTCACTTACCGACCCTATGGTTCTAGTAGGTATGTTTATTGGTATATGTATACCATTCTTAATATCTTCAATAACAATGACAGCAGTCGGCGATGCAGCTTTTGAAATGATTAATGAAATTAGAAGACAGTTCAGAGAAATTCCAGGATTAATGGAAGGAACTGCTGATCCTGATTCTGAGAAATGTGTTCAAATTGCTACTGAAGCAGCGCTTAAGAAAATGATGCTTCCAGGTATTATAGCTGTTGCTATGCCTGCAGTTGTTGGCTTTGGTCTTGGTGCAATAGCACTTGGCGGAATGTTAGCAGGGGGCCTTTTAGGTTGCGTAGCTTTAGCATTATTTATGGCTAATGCTGGTGGAGCATGGGATAACGCTAAGAAGTATGTAGAAAAAGGTAATCTTGGTGGAAAAGGTTCTGACACTCACTCTGCAGTAGTAGTTGGTGATACTGTTGGAGATCCATTTAAAGATACTTCAGGCCCAGCAATGAACATTTTAATTAATGTTATGGCTATGGTCAGTCTTGTTATATCTTCACTACTACCTCTTAACGGATTCTTCTTTTAAGCGTCAGCAAATTCAATTGATCCAGAGAGCCATCTTTGGATCAATTTTTTAGATATCTCTCTATCTTCTCTGTAAATATTATCAGCAATCATTTTAGTTTCTTCTAAATAATCACTATCTCTCATAAGATCAGTATATTTAAATGGGATTACGCCAGTTTGTTGAGAACCCATTATTTCACCTGGACCTCTTATTAGCAGATCCTTTTCTGATATATAAAAACCATCCGTAGACTCTTTAAGAATATCTATTCTTTGATGAGCAATTTCTCCTATTGATTCATTATGTAAGAGTATGCAATGGCTTTGTTTACTTCCTCTTCCAATTCTACCCCTCAACTGATGAAGCTGGGCCAAGCCAAACCTTTCTGCATTTTCAATAATCATAATGTCTGCACTTGGCACATCAACACCTACCTCTATAACCGTTGTAGATACCAATACCTGAGTCTTACCATTTTTAAATTTATTTATAACATCTAATTTTTCATCTGCTTTCATCTTGCCATGTAAAAAATCACATTTAATCGAGGGGATTTGCTGAGTGATTTGCTCATAAGTTTCTTCCACTGGATTGGCATTCATTAATTCTGACTCTTCAATAAGTGCACATACCCAGTAAGCCTGACTGCCATTCAGGCAAGCTTGTTCAATTCTAGAGATAAGTTGGGCCTTTTTCTTCATGCCTAACGAGGAGGTTTGAATCGGAAGCCTTCCAGGCGGCAATTCATCTATTATTGAAATATCCATATTTGCATAAACACTCATAGCCATTGTTCTGGGTATAGGTGTTGCAGTTAAAGTGAGTTGGTGGGGTATGAAAGAGGTCTCAATATTTTTTGATCGCAAGGATAGCCTTTGATTCACTCCAAATCTATGTTGCTCATCAATGATAATTAAACCTAATAAGAAAAAGCTTACATCATCCTGAAAAAGTGCATGCGTTCCAATAACTAGCTTTATAGAGCCAGAAGCTAAGCCAGTTTTAATTTTTTCCTTTTCCTTAACTTTTGTTGAGCCAGTCAATAAAGCAATTGAATCTTTATATTCAGGAAAGTAGTTTTGAAGATTTACGTAGTGCTGTTCAGCTAATAAAGTTGTAGGAGCCATAAAAGCAGCTTGCGTATTGTTATCTATAGATTGAGCAGCAGCTATTGCTGCAACTATCGTTTTTCCAGATCCAACATCTCCTTGAACAAGCCTCATCATAGGAGTTGTATTAATAATATCTAAATCTATTTCATGAACAACTTTTTCCTGAGCTTGGGTAAGTTTGTAGGGGAAGTTATCTAAAACACTCTTATGCCACCTGCCTTTATCTTTTAAAGCAATTGCTCGAAGATGGGCCTGCCTATCTTTTAACGAGGCCATTCCTAGTTGGAATGCGACCATCTCCTCTTTTACCAGTCTTTGCCTTGCAGGATGTTGGCCACCAGGTGCAATGGCATCAATTTCAATATTTTTATCTGGAAAATGAATATTGGTTAACGCATCTATCATAGATAGATCAGAAACCAATCCATATTTCTTTAGATCTATTTCTTCTTTAATATCGCTATAAAAACCAATAGCAGTAGTGATAAATTTTCTAAGCTGATTCTGACTTAAACCTTTTGTTGATCTATAGACAGATGTTAGATACTTCTCTGCTGATAATTTTGAATTATCAACTTCCTGATATTCAGGATGTATCATTTCTAAACCATACTTGCCTAGTCTTAGCACTCCATAAAATCTTATTATTTTTTTTGCTCTAAATTGTTTCGCTTGACCTGGATTAAAATAAAAAAATCTTATAAGAATTGATCTACTTGAATCAGATGCTTTAATCATCATCATTTTTCTAGGTCTATAGAGGACTTGGCAGCTTGTGATATTACATTCAATAAATACTTCTTTGCCTATTTCAGCATCTGCCAAATTAATTACTTTGGTCCTATCTTGATAATGAACAGGCAGGTGAAAACAAAGGTCCCTACTATTAAAAACGCCAATACTATTTAGTTTATTTTTAATCGAAGGACCAATTCCGGAGATATTTTCTAAATCAAGATTAGCCACAGCTTGATATTACTTTTAATATAGACATTTGTTAAATTAAATTATGAAAAAGAACATCTTAATTATAGGCTTTGGAGATCTTGCTGAAAGATTTGAAAGACTAGTGCCTAATAATAGTCATACTATTTTGGGATTAACTCGCTCACCCAATAACCACAAAGGCAAAAATTTAACCGAGTGGGATTGGGATAAGGGCCAAGAATTCCAGCTTTCAATAAAACATTTTGACACTGTTATTTTTTTCCCAAAGCCTGCTGAGTTTAGCGAAGAGGGTTATAGATCCGGTTTTATAGAGTCACTAAAATTAATTCATAAATCACTTAGTGCTATTGAATATAAGTCATTTATCGCCATATCATCGACACGAGTATATGGAGCTTCACACAATGCTCTTCTATCAGAATCCTTAATACCTGAGCCTTCAGACTACAGAGGCTCAATAGTGCTTGAATACGAAGCATTAGTTAAATCTTTTTTTAAAGATAAGTCTCTAATATTAAGATCAAGCGGCCTACACACCAATTCCGTTAAGTGGATGCATGACTTTATAGACAATTTTGATGGGATAAAAAAACAGCTGCCTAATTTTTATTTAAATCGTCTTCATAGAAATGAATTTGCAAAAATTATCTCCTATGCAATTGAAAATGATTTATATCTTCATCATGCTTTAATAAATTGCTCTGAAGGCATGATTTCTTATAAAGATATCTTTAAAGATGAATTTGATAATCTTAATTTTGATGATTATTTTGATTGCCAAAATAAAGACAAGAGAGAAGTTTCTAATATGAAACTAAAAGAGGTAGGTTTTAAATTTAAATCTTAATTCTTATAGCGCTTTTTTATTAGAAAAAATACAATGTAGATATGCCAAATAGTATGACGGGTTATGCCATATCTAAACACATAGATGTTTCTTGCGAAGTTGTATGCGAAATAAAATCTGTTAATCACAGATTTTTAGAAATATCTACAAAGCCTAACGACCTTAGCAACAAGCTTGATATCTTTATTAGGAATACTTTACAAAAAAAGATGGAAAGGGGTGCTGTAGATGTCAGATTTAAATTTAGCCAACCCTCAATATATTCATATTCAGTTAATAAAAAGTCGCTTAGTAATTTAAAAAAAATTCTTAATGATCTTTCAATTGGAAGTACAAATGATATTTCATTATCAGATATTAAAAATATTCCTGGTATTTTTGAAAGTAAGCAAGAAAATCAGATAGCGGACAGTATTTTTAAAAAAGTTTTTTTAGATGCTCTTAATGGACTTTTAAAAGATAGAGGTAATGAGGGTTCAAAAATCCAACAAGTCTTCGATAAAAAGATTAAAAAAATAATTACATCAAAGAAAAAACTTGAGAAGGCAATCCCAGCTCTTAATAAAACAAGAATGTCTTTGTTGAATTCTAAAGTTAAAAAATTAAGTGTTAATTTAGATCCTGAAAAGCTTAATCAAGAAACAGCGCTCTTAATTCTAAAACATGATGTTGCAGAGGAGTTAGAGAGAATAGCTTTTCACACAGAATCAATGCAAAAAGAGCTATCTTCAAAACATTCTAAAGGCAAAAAAATAGATTTCATCCTCCAGGAACTTTTTAGAGAAACGAGCACCCTGTCAGTTAAAATAGATAAACCATTATTAAAAGAACTGGCTCTTGATATGAAATTAGCAGTTGAAGAGATGCGTGAGCAGGCACAAAACCTTGAATAAAGTTAAAAAAGGAAAGCTATTTATTATCTCTGCGCCATCAGGAGCAGGAAAGTCTTCTTTAATAAATGAAATCTTAAAAAGAGGTAAAGGCTCAGATTCGTTAATTGAGCTGTCTGTATCAGCAACTACCCGTCTACCAAGACCTAATGATGAGGAGGGTAAAGATTACTTCTTTATTTCTGATGATAAATTTAAGGATCTTTCATCAGAAGCAGCTTTTTTAGAAAGCGCAACAGTTCATGGAAATAGTTACGGCACTCTTAAAAATTATGTTGATTCGAAATTGGATGCTGGAGTTAATTTAATCTTAGATATTGACGTGCAAGGCTTTGAGCAGATATCTAAAAAGAATATTCAAAATACCTCTATTTTTATAATACCTCCAAGTATTGATGAATTGAAATCAAGACTAGTAAATAGAAATGAAGATTCTCATGATGTTATAGAAGCTAGGTTAAAAAATGCAATTACAGAGTTAGCTGGTGCCAATAATTATGATTTTAAGGTTTTAAATGATAATTTTGATGAAGCTGCCGATGAGTTATACAATCTAATAGTTAATAGGCAAACACAAAACCATGAAGCAAAACATATTTCGCAGATTTTAGAAGATTTATTGTCTAATTAGGTATAAAAGCTTTAGAATACGCCCCCAGGAGAAAATTATGGCAAGAATTACAGTAGAAGGTTGTCTCGAGAAAGTCCCAAGTAGATTTGAATTAATACTACTTGCAGCTGGTCGCGCAAGACAATTATCAACAACAAGCAGAGAACCAATGGTTGAATGGGATAATGATAAGTCCACAATCGTAGCTTTAAGAGAGATTGAAGCAGGTTTAATCGATAGAGAAACTTTAGATAAAACCCTTGAAGAAGATGTTTTATTAGATGAGTTTGCAGTTCCTGAACATAAGGATACTGACATAGTTGGGTAATCTATAAAGGAGAGCTATTTTGAATGACAAGGTTCTCCCAAGCAGTCTAATACAAGAAAATCATCAAGAACTTTTATTAAAATTTCCTAAAGACTTCTACATAGAAGCAAAAACATATTTAAGCGATAAAGAGATTCGATTAATTCGACAAGCTTATACTTTTGCCCATGAAGCGCATAAAGGTCAGAAAAGAAAAGATGGCGCTGACTATATCACCCATCCCACTGCAGTAGCTATGGTCTTATTAGAACTTGGCATGGATGCAGATTCTATTTGTGCAGGTTTTATGCACGATGTCCTTGAAGACTGTGATGTTCAAAAAGCTAATCTAGAAAAACTCTTTAATAAAGACATTGCAAATATTGTGGATGGCGTCAGCAAGTTAGGAAAAATAGCTTTAGAAGATAAAGCTGAGAGAAATGCAAACAATTTTCAAAAGATGGCTCTTGCCATGGCTAATGATGTCAGGGTCATTGTTGTAAAGTTATGTGACCGACTTCACAATATGAGAACAATTTCTCATTTACCTCGCTACAAGCAAGTATATATTTGTAAGGAAACATTAGAAATATATGGTCCACTAGCCTTGAGAATAGGAATGCAAGATGTTCGGGCTGAACTAGAAGATAGAGCATTTAAATGTCTTCATCCATTAAGAGCACAAATGCTTAAATCCGCAATTAAAAAGGCAAGCGGTGGTAGAAAAAAAATTGTCTATAAAATTAGAAAGGAGCTTAAGGCTCATTTACAGAATAATGGAATTCTTAGCACTGTCCAGGGAAGAGAAAAGAGTTTATATAGTGTCTATAGAAAGATTAAAGTTAAACACAAACCTTTTTCAGAGATACTAGACGTCTATGCCTTTAGAGTCATAGTCAATTCAGCTGATGATTGTTATAGAGCTCTTGGAATTATTCATAATTGCTATAAACCTATTGAGCAAAGATTCAAAGACTACATAGCTATACCTAAATCAAATGGATATCAGGGGTTACATACAGCATTACTTGCATTAGATGCTATTCCAGTAGAAGTTCAAGTACAAACAAAAAGCATGGAAGTGATTGCTGAAAAAGGGATTGCAGCTCACTGGTCATATAAAACAGATGATATTGAATCTGGAAAAGAATTTAGAGCAAGGAGTTGGATGTCCAGTATTGTTGATCTTCATAAAAAATCTAAAGGCTCAGAAGAGTTTATAGAATCAGTTAAAACAGACCTTTTCTCTGATGAAGTTTATGTTTTTACCCCTAAAGGAAATATCGTTAATCTTAAAACAGGAGCAACACCAATAGATTTTGCCTACGAACTTCATACGGATCTTGGAAACACTGTGGTCGGCTGTCTTGTTAATAGAAAGGAAGCTCCTTTAAACATAGAGCTTGAAAATGGCTCCACCGTAGAAATTATTACTGACAAATCAATTCAAGTAGATCCATCTTGGTTAAATTTCGTTGTTTCTAGTAAAGCAAGAAGTGGAATCAGGAATCAGCTAAGGCATCAAAAAATTTCTCAAGCAAGGAAAGCTGGAAAAGTTATGCTTGAATCCGAACTAAAGAGATCTGGTACCAGTTTAGAAGAATATCGAGGCGGTAAATTAAATGCAGTATTAGAAATGTTAGGCGTTAAATCGCTTAATCAACTTCTTACTGATTTAGGTCTTGGAAAAAGGACAGGTAACCTTGTTGCAGAAAGATTTTATGAAGGCCTCCAGATTAGAAAAGATATAAGCGAAGAATTACACCCAGTAATTTTATCTGATAATAAAATTGAAGGTGTATCAGTGAGATATGCTAAATGCTGTATGCCAATCCCTGGAGATCCGATTACTGCTCACTCTGATACTGAAAGAGGAATAGTGGTTCATCATGCAAGGTGTCAACAAGTTGCACCTTACAAACAAACTGATTCAAGATATCTTGATGCTGATTGGGGCGGAGATAAGCTTAATAAATCCTATACAGCTCATCTAATGGTAATTGCAGAGAATAAAATTGGTATATTGGCCGATGTAATTTCTACTTTCACTAAACGCGATATAAATATTATTGCTGTTAATACCAAAGATTTAGATATTAAATTTACAGAATGTAATTTTGAAATAGATATTGATAATGTAGAAGAGTTGCGTAAAATCATGCAAAAAGTTAGATCAATGAAATTTGTTGAGAGCTGTAAAAGAATTATTAATGATAGTAAGACCCTAAATCAAAAATAGATGTTTACTCCTCACTATAATATTATTATCAAGCATCACATTTTCTGACACAGAGACAATTATGACTAAAAAAATTATATTTACTGAAGAGGCACCAAAAGCAATAGGCCCATATTCACAAGGGGTTATAGCTGGTAATACCTTATATATCTCAGGGCAGGTTCCACTTAACCCTACAACGGGAGCTCTTATAGAAGGCTCGATAACCGATCAAGCAGTGCAAGTTATTTCTAATTTAGAAAGTATTTGTAGAGCTGCAAACGCTTCCTTAACTGATATTGTAAAACTTAATATTTACTTGACTGACCTCTCTAACTTTGCAGAAGTAAATGCAGTTATGCAGGATAAATTTGCAGAACCTTATCCAGCCAGGGCAACAGTTGAGGTTTCTGCTTTACCTTTAGGTGTTGATATAGAAATGGATGCAATTGTGTTAATACATGAATAGAAATTTAATAGCTTTATCAGATCTTTCTAAAAAAGAGATTTTAGATTTAATTTCTTTCGCTGAAAAATTTATCAATGAAGATGGCACCTTTAAGAAAGAGTCTTTATTTCCAGATAAAACAATTGCTAATATATTTTGTGAACCAAGTACTAGAACTAAATCTTCATTTGAAATAGCAGCAAAAAATATAGGATGTGAAGTTCTTGATTTTGATACTGATTCTTCATCACTACAAAAAGGTGAATCCATCTTTGATACTGTTGATGCTCTGTCACTAATGGGAGTGGATCTATGTGTATTAAGACACTCTGAATCAGTAATTCGTGAGTTAACTCAATATATTCCTGAAATGATCTTTATTAATGGTGGTGAAGGCGCTATATCGCATCCAACTCAGGGCTTATTAGATTTAATGACTATTATTCAATACAAAGAAACTATAGATGATAAAAATATAGTTATTGTTGGAGATCTTGATCATTCAAGAGTTACAGCATCTTTCCTTGAGGGTATTAGTAACTTTTCATTCAAGTCTTTAACATTTTCAGGGCATCCAGAAATGTGTAAATCATTTCAAAATAATCCTTTGGGCAAATATGAGCCTGATTTAAATCAAGCTATTGAAGGAGCAGATGTAATTATGGCTCTTCGTATTCAACACGAACGATTAGCAGCTGAAGATATTATAGATGTCGAACAATATAAGTATGAATATCAAATTAATTCAGAGCGCTTAGCAATGGCTCATGAAGAGGCTATTCTTATGCATCCTGGACCAGTCAATTTAGATATTGAAATCTCAACCATGGTTTATGAATCTGAACAGTCAGTTATTAGACAACAAATTGCAAATGGTGTCGCCATGAGAATGGCAGTTTTATCTCAATACCTTAGCGGTTAAGTATTTTTTCTACAGTATCCACAATAGTAACTGTATTTTGGTCTAACTCAATATTAACTAATTGACCCTTTTCCAGTAGACTTAAGTTAGTAGCTTTAAGAGTTTCAGGGATTAAGTGAATGTTAAATAGGGTTTTAGAAACCTTACCAACAGTTAAACTACAGCCATTAATACCTATATAGCCTTTTTCTAAGACATACTTTTGCATACCTTTAGGAATACTTATTTTCATATCTCTTGAAGATTTCTTTACATCGATATTCATAATTTTAGCCACGCTATGAATATGCCCAGACATCAGATGCCCCCCTATCTCAGTTGACTGAGTAATTGATCTTTCTAGGTTAACTTTCTGAGATTTTCTTAAACTACCAAGCGTACTTCTTAGCAAAGTCTCTTCAATAATATCAAATTTAATAATATCTGAATTACTATTTTTTGCAGTCAAGCAAACCCCATCCACAGAAACACTAGCACCTCTTTTTAGCTTTTTACTAAAATTTTTAGGAGCTTTTACTTCAATTGATAGGATATCAACTTCTTTTTTAAGAGATTTAATAGAAGCCAATCCTGAAACTATTCCTGAAAACAATTTAAGCTCCCCAGTTTTCTCTATAAGATTTTAGTTGAGGTAAATATTCAGAATAATTAAGATCTTCTGCTGAAAACTGAATCAGGGAATCTAAATTAATTATGGAGATAACCTGCATATCATAAACATCTTCTAATTCAGCTCTTGCTGATAATTCAGATTGACCTTTTTCTTGTCTATCAAGACCTATGAGCATAATTTTAGGATTAGCACCAAGAGACTGTATGCATTCTATGGATTCTTTAGCTGCAGTTCCAGCTGAGATTACATCATCAATGATTAAAACATTACCTTTTGGATTAGCTCCAATAATATTGCCACCTTCACCATGATCTTTAACCTCTTTTCTATTGAAAGAAAGCGGATAACTCTTTCCATGGCTAGATAGAATCATTGAAACAATAGACCCTAAAAATATTCCTTTATAAGCAGGACCATAAATACAATCAAAGTCTATGTTTGCATCTTTTATTGCTTCTTCATAACAAGCAGCAAGCTCATAAAGGTTGCTTCCATTAAGCATCTTGGCTGCATTAAAAAAGTAGGGGCTAGTTCTTCCAGATTTTAAAGTAAAGCTTCCAAACTCTAATGCTTTTGCTTCAAGAGCTATATTTAGAAAGTTTGTTTGATATTGCTTCACTTATTTTAGGCAAGATTTTTGTATTTCAATAATATCATTAATAGCAATTTTTCCAATATCTAGCATATTATTGAGTTCATCTTGAGAGAAGGGTGCTTCTTCAGCAGTGCCTTGTATTTCAATTACATCAAGATCTTCCGTCATCACTAAATTTAAATCCGTATCGGCATTACTGTCTTCACTATAATCAAGATCTAATAAAACTTGTTGATTAATAATTCCAAGAGATACTGCAGCTACATATGATTTAATAGCTCTGTGATCGTCATGGTGCTTTTGTAAGGCCTTAAACAAAGCAACACATCCGCCTGTAATAGAAGCAGTTCTAGTGCCTCCATCGGCTTGTAGGACATCACAGTCAATTGATACAGTTTTTCCTTTTAGGTATTTGAGATTGACAGCTTGTCTAAGAGATCTTCCAATTAGCCTTTGAATTTCTTGAGTTCTACCACTTTGTTTACCTCTTGCTGCTTCTCTATTCATTCTACTGTTTGTAGAACGTGGCAGCATTCCATATTCAGCAGTAATCCAACCTTCATCACTTCCTCTCATCCATCTAGGAACATTGTTTTCTATAGTAGCTGTGCAAAGCACATGAGTATTACCGAACTTCACCAATGCAGAACCTTCTGCATGTATATTGACGTCAGTTTCAATTGAAACTTCTCTAAGTTGGTTTGTTGGTCTATTGTTATTTCTTTCCATATCTAGGCCTCAGGAATATTATTTTTTAAGTTAGGAATAATTAACTTAATTGATCTTTTACTATTTTGCTAACTAAGCCCATATCAGCTTTACCAGCTAAAGAGCCTTTTAATGCTCCCATTACTTTTCCAATATCTTGCATAGATGCAGCACCAGTATCAGCTATAGCCGCTTTTACTTTTTCAGCAACTTCAGACTCATCTAATTGTTTAGGCTTGTATGCTGACAGAATATCTAATTCAGTTTTTTCAATATCAGCTAAATCAGGACGGTTTCCTGCTGTGAATTGTTCAATTGAATCATTTCTTTGTTTAACCATCTTATTGATAATCTGGAGGACTTGAGCATCCTCTGCTTCAACTTTATTGTCAATTTCAAATCTTTGTATTTCAGCTAAAAGCATTCTTAAAGTGTCACGAACTGCAACATCTTTGCTAAGCATTGCTTGCTTTAAATGAGATTTAATATCTGCGAGAAGCGCCAAGATTTATCTGTGAGATCTTTGTCTTGAGAAGGAAAATTTTCTATTAGTCTTATGAGCTCTCTTTACAGCTGCTGCCATTAAGCGTTTTCTTTTTGCTGTTGGTTTCTCATAGAACTCTCTTGCTCTTATTTCAGGTACAATGGCTGCTTTTTCGCAGGCGCGCTTGAACTTTCTAAGACCAATGTCAAAATGTTCTGTTTCTTTTATTATAATAGAAGGCATAATTAGTCGCGTAGTTTAGGCTTTTATTATGAATTTTGCAAAACTTTTTTTATGTTAACTTTAGGAATTGAAACATCATGCGATGAAACAGCTGTTGCTGTATACGATAGCGTGGATGGGATCGTTGGAGAATCAGTATTTAGCCAAATAGATATGCATGCTGAGTATGGTGGAGTTGTTCCTGAATTAGCTTCAAGAGACCATTGTTTAAAGATTATTTCGGTTTTAGAGGATGCTCTTGGCACCAGAAATATTTCTGAAATTGATCAAATTGCATATACTTCAGGCCCAGGCTTGTTAGGAGCTTTATTAGTTGGTGAAAGTTTTGCTCATGGATTATCAGCAGGACTTGGAATTCCAACAATACCAGTTCATCATTTAGAAGCACATCTCATGGCGCCAGCTTTAGATTTTGATGATATTGCATTCCCTTTCATTTCATTGCTAGTTTCAGGCGGGCATTCATTAATTATTGATGTAAAAGGTTTGGGTGACTATACGATTTTAGGAGAATCTCAAGACGATGCTGTTGGTGAAGCATTTGATAAAGTTGGCAAGTTATTAAATTTGCCTTATCCAGGAGGGCCTCATATTGAGAGGATTGCTAAAGAAGGCAACCCTAAGAAATTTAATTACCCTAGACCAATGATGCATAGCGATAATTTAAATCTTAGTTTTAGCGGATTAAAAACAGCTGTTTTATATTCTATTAGAGATCTAGAGAATCTTGATGAGAATATTCCAGATATTGCAGCCTCATTTCAAAGAGCGGCAATAGATGTTTTGGTATCTAAAATTAAGAAATCAATAATTCAAACTCATAGAGATACGTTAATTCTTGCAGGAGGTGTAGCAGCAAATGGATTGCTACGAGATGAAATGAGTAAGCTAGAAGCTGAACTCAATATCAAGGTAAGATATCCTGCAATGAAGCACTGTACTGACAATGCAGCCATGATTGCTTATCTGGGTTCTCTCAAGACTCCCGATTCA
Source organism: uncultured Gammaproteobacteria bacterium (assembly GCA_964546275.1). GTDB lineage: Bacteria > Pseudomonadota > Gammaproteobacteria > Magnimaribacterales > D2472 > MED-G78. The sequence goes on along the minus strand of CAZJJG010000010.1, from coordinate 17,743 downwards.
GCTACTCAAGGTAATTCAAGCGCCAGGCCAAGATGGCCATTAAACGAGGTATAGAGATGGAAGATACGATATACATAAAAGATTTAAGAATTAAAACCATCATCGGTATTTTTGATTGGGAAAGAAAAGTTAAACAAGAAGTTAGTATTGATCTAGAGTTTCCTTTTGATTGTAAAAAAGCAGCTGCAACAGATGCTATAGAAGATGCTACAGATTATAAAGCTATTGCAAAAGGCGTAATTAAATTCGTTGAAGAATCTTCATTTCAACTTCAAGAAACTCTTGCAGAAAATATAGCAGAGTTGGTAAAAAATGATTATGGAATTAAATCTATAAAGCTAAGAGTTTCTAAGCCTGGAGCTATTAGAGGTGCAAAAGATGTTGGCCTAACCATTTATCGATAATGAAATACTATCTTTCCCTTGGCAGCAATATTAACGCAGAAGCAAATATCTTTTTTGCAATCGAGAAAATTCAAAATTTTTTAGATAAAAGTATTTATTCGTCAGTGCATAAAACAAAAGCAGAAGGCTTTGAGGGTGATGACTTTTTAAACCTAGTTATGTCAGGAGAATCCGATCTATCTTTTGATGAACTTAATATTAAATTAAAAGAAATAGAAGATGCATCGGGCAGAAATAGAGATGCTCCAAAATTTAGCGCTAGGACTCTTGATATTGATATCGTGTTACAAATAGATGATGAAGAAATAGTCTACGAAAGTGATGAGATAGAAAAATACTCTTTTGTTTCAGAGCCTCTTAAAGAAATTCTATAAAAATAATTTCTTACTTGAAATAAGCTTCAACTATAGACCAAGCGCCTTCAGATAAAGGGTATACCTGCATTCCTCTTTCTTCTGCATGCTTGCTTGAGGCAGTTCCATCTCTTACTCTGCCTAGAATACCCTGACAAATAGCCGCAACTTTGAAGATATTAAAGACCATATAGAATTCCCAATTTTTTGAGAGATCTTTTCCAGTATTTTCAGAATACATGTCTCTGTATTCAACCTCTGATGGAATACCAAGTTCTTTTAAAAGCTTAAGATCTTGCATTGCTGGCAAGGTTCTCCAAGTTAAACAATGATAGCTAAAGTCAGCAATTGGGTGTCCTAACGTTGATAGCTCCCAATCCAAAACCCCAATAACTTCATGATTCTTATAAATCATATTGTCTAAGCGAAAATCTCCATGAACAATAGTAGTCTCATCTTCATTAGGGATATTTGCTGGTAGCCACTCAATAAGATTATTCATAGCAGGGATAGAGTCTGTTTCAGAGGCAAGATATTGCTTAGTCCATCTGCTGACTTGTCTAGAAACATAATCTCCAGGCTTACCATAAGTCTCTAAACCAACTTTTTTATAGTCTACTGAGTGAAGATTAGCTAAAACCTGATTTTTTTGTTGGTATATCTTTATCCTTTCTTCTTTTGATACGCTTGGAAGCATATGGTCCCAATAAACTTTACCATCTAAAAAATCCATGACAAAAAAAGGAGTCCCGACTACGTCAGAATCTTCACATAATCCATATGTAGCTGGAACAGGAACATTAGTTTCTGCTAGGGCAGTGATGACTCTATATTCTCTATCAACAGCATGCGCTGATGGGAGTAGTTTCCCAGGCGGTTTTCTTCTTAAAACAAGCTTTTTATTTTCTGTTGTAATTTTATAAGTAGGATTAGATTGACCACCTTTAAATTGCTCAACTGTTTGGATTCTTCCGACAGATTTAATATTTTCGTCCAACCATTCTTGTAATTTATTATTATCAAATTTTAGATTTTCAGATACCTCTTTGGTGCCTAGATAAATATCTTCTATTGATTCTTTTTCTTTGCTCATCCTAAAGATCTTCCCCCATCAACATTTATTGTTTGACCCGTAATATATTTTGAATCAACTATAAACTTTACAGTATTTGCTATATCGCTTTCATTACCAATTCGATTTAATGGAATTTTTGAAACTATATTAGCTAATTCTTCAGGAGTCCATGTTCTTCCAGGCGGCTCTAAGATAGCTCCAGGTGCAACTGCATTTACTCTTATATCAGGGGCTAATTCTTTTGCTAAAACTTTAGTAATAGCTTTAAGACCACCCTTGGCTGCTGAATAAATAGAGTAGCCAGGCATTCCTTTATCAATATTAATGTCAGTTATATTAATTACTGAACCATTACTGCTTTTTAATAAGTCAGCTAGACCTCTTGTTATAAATAGAGGACCTTTAAGATTACTACCCATGAGTTTATTCCAATCTTCATAAGATATTTCTTGAAGAGGGGTAGGGAAGAAGCTTGAAGCATTATTTATAAGAGCATCAATTCTGTTGTATGCATCTCTTGCTTCTTTAATAAGCCTCTCTACATCTTGATCAACATCAAGATCAGCTTGAACTATACAAGCGCTTCCTTCTCTTAAGTTATTAAATTGATCTGCTAATTCTTTAGCAGCAGCTTCTGATCTATTAAAGTGAATAATGATATTCCATCCAGCATCAAAAAAAACTTTTGCAGTTTCTTTGCCAATTCTATGAGCTGCACCAGTAATAAGGACGACTTTATTCATAAGTTTTAATAATTGCTGTTTTTATTAGATGCAATTTAACATCTCTGACCTCATTATTACTAACTTCTTTCAATGCAGCAAAATCTTCATTGAGGATATTTTCTGCTAATTTAGAAATAAAATATTTATCTTTTTTTAATAGATCAAGTTCTAATAAAAGATTCACCTGATCCATATTTCTGTGAAAATTTATTTTTTCAATATTTTTTATTAACAACTCTTCAGGAGATTCCTTTTTTAAAGAAAGCATATTTTTAAGTAGAGCTGTATATGCTTTAAATTGATTTGGAACTGGGAGCGCAGATCCAAGTTTAAAATTATTCTTAGATTCAAGCTCAGCCCACTTTACTTCTGGACTCTTGCTATCTTTACACTCTGGATGAACAAGGTTATCAAGCCAGGGTAAATGTAATTGGTAATCTAAAAGGGTGCTAAAAAATTCTGATGCAAATGGAGATTGAAGAGATCTTTGAATTTCAGTCCATATTCTATCTTTTGAGAGTTTAGCTAATTCACCTGAAACTCCAATCTCTTTTAACATCTCTTGTGTTGATGTATCTATATTAAATGTTCGCAAATGTGGATAGGTTTTAAATCTAGCAATTCTTATGGCTCTTAATGGATCTTCTAAAAATGCCTGTGATACATGCTTAAAAAGTTTTCTATTTAAATCTTCTTGACCACCAAAAGGATCAATTAATTCACCAGAATCATTTTTGGCAATCGCATTAATCGTGAAATCTCTTCTGGATAGATCTTCCTCTAAAGTAACGTCTTTACCAAAATAAAAAGTAAATCCTTTATACCCATATCCACTTTTCTTTTCTGTTCTTGCTAGCGCATACTCTTCTTTTGACTCAGAATGTATAAATACTGGAAAATCCTTACCAATGGGCTTAAAACCATTATCTAGCATCTCCTCAGGCGAAGATCCTACAACAACCCAATCCCTATCCTTTGGCGTTTGCCCCAATAATTCATCTCTAATAGAGCCGCCTACTTGAAAAATTTTCATATTTTTTTCACAGCAAATATTTTTTTATCTTCTAATCTAATGGCCGTTAATTTACCACCCCATACACAGCCTGTATCTAAACCTATTATATTCTTTAAATTTGTTTTTCCATTCAGTGCTGCCCAGTGACCAAATACAATGTATTGGTTCTCATTTCTTAAAATTTTTAAAGCTTTATCAAACCAAGGCTCAAGATTTTTATGCGGCTTAATATCTTTAGCTATTAAATTTAGATTACCCTTTTTATCTATAAAACGCATTCTAGTAAAGCAGTTTATTATTAACCTTAAACGCCTACTACCGCTGAGTTTTTCATTCCACTTGTTAGGGAGATCTCCCCACATATTTTTTAGAACGGACTTAGGATTACTTTGCAGATTTTTAGATAATTCTTTACTTAAATTTAGAGCTTTTGAGAGACTCCAAAAGTGTGGTATCCCCGCATGGCTTATCCAAAAAGTTTCTTGAGTCTTTTTTATCTCTACCTTTAAAAGCAAGGGGTGTTTAATGAGCCAATCAAAATAATTTTGAGTATCTTTTGATAGTAATATTGAGGTCAGTGTTTTTGCTTTTTTCTGCTTAGATTCAATTAAGCTCAATAGATACAAATCATGATTTCCTAAAACTAACTTAATAGAGTCTCTGTGCTTAAGACAAAAGTCTAAAACTTCTTTTGATTTAGGGCCTCTATTAACAAGATCGCCAGCAAAAATAAGCGTATCGTTTTCAGGATTGAATTTTACTTTCTTTGTTAGCTTTATAAGCTCGTCATAGCAACCTTGAACATCACCAATAACATAAGTAGACATAATTATTTATCGATGACCTCGTCAAGAATTTTTATATAAGATTCCAAGTCTAGATCTTCTGGTCTAAGTTGGTTATTAATTCCAAGCTTTTCCCAATCTAGATCCATTTTCTTAAGATTATTGTTAATATTTTTTCTTCGAGACATGAATGATAAATCTACAACTTCAAAAAACTTCTTCATTTCAGATGCTTGTATTAATTTATTAGGCAAAGGAGTCATTCTTATAAAACTCGAAGTAACTTTTGGTTGTATATCAAAAGCTTCTGGCGGGACATCAAATAACATTTCAGTTCTAAAAAATGCAGCAAGTTTAATGCCAAGCTTGCCCCAGTTTTTTGTTCCGGGAACACCAGTAATTTTTTCTGCAACTTCTTTTTGAACCAAAAAATGCATATCCTGAATATTAGAATAATGCTGAATCAGTTTTAAAATAATTTGTGTACTTATGTTGTATGGGAGATTTCCTGCAATTCTAGAATCTCCAGAACCAAGAAATTCAAAATCATTTTTTAATATGTCTCCTTGTATAAAGCTATAGCTAGCAGGTCCTTTAAAATGATTAAGTAAGTAAGTGATATTTTCTTGATCTATGTCTATAGCGGTAATATGCACTTTATCTTTATTTAAAAGACTTGTTAAGGCGCCAGTTCCAGGACCAATCTCTACAAATTGTTCATTTGGCTGAGGATTGATTGACTGCTCCATTTCATACAATATTGCAGGATCAATTAAATAATTTTGCCCAAATTTCCTTCTTTTATCTCTATAGCTCATTAGATCATAGAGCTTGCAGCATTAAGTGCATTTTGAAGAGAGGAGTAGCTTGCTTTGCCTGTTCCAGCGATATCTAAAGCAACTCCATGGTCTACAGATGTTCTCACTATAGGAACGCCCAAAGTAATGTTAATACCCTCACCAAAACTAAGAGCTTTTAAAACTGGAAGAGCTTGATCGTGATACATCGCAAGATATGCATCAGTTTTTTTTAACATATTTGGAGTAAACGCCGTATCTGCAGATATTGGATCGCTAATATCCACACCAATTTTTCTTAAATACTTTGCAGCAGGTTGTAGAATTAAAGTTTCTTCTGATCCTATAGTTCCACCTTCACCAGCATGAGGATTAAGGCCTAACATCATTAATCTAGGCTTCTTAATTTTAAGCTTTAACTTTAAATCTTCATTCAAAATAATAGCCTTATTAATAACTCGTTCTTTTGTTATAGATTTAGCAACTTTATATAATGGAATATGGGTTGTAGTTAATGCGACCCGTAATTGCTTTGCAGCAAGTAACATCAAAACATCATCACTTTTAGTCATTTTTTGAATCCATTCAGTATGGCCTGAAAACTTAATGCCAGAATCAATAATATTCTGTTTACTAATAGGCCCAGTAACTAGTGCATTTTTTTTGTCAGCCTTTGCTTGAGCAATACCGAAGTTCAAGTGATCTAAAATATAATTAGCATTTGATGAATTGAGTTTGCCTGGAATAACACTTTTACATTTAGCAATTTCAATTATTTGCAGTAAACCCTTTTTATTTTTTATGACTTCTTGCGAATCAGAAAGAGCCACAATCGCAATCTTTTTTTTAAGGGTTTTTGCTCGGTGCTCAAATAGTCTTTTATCACCCAGACATATTATGGGAGCTTTAAAGTCGCTCCAATAATTTGAGAGACAAAGTTGGATGATAAGATCAACACCAATTCCAGATGGCTCTCCAGGGGAATAGAAAATCTTTTTCAATCTAAAACTTTAATTTCAACGAAGGCCTCTGCTCGGATTGATCTAAGTGTATTCTCTAATTCTTCATCAAATTTTCTTGAATAAAGTGAAGAGTAGGCTCTATCTTCTATTAGCTCAGTAGTCTTATCAAAATTTCTAGTACCAAGAACTTCTAAAAAATGATATCCATAGTCAGTTTTAAATACTTCTGAAATAATATTCAAATCAAGACTCAGCATCATTTCTTCAAATTGCTGAACCATCATGCCTTTAGTGAACCAATCTAAGTCTCCACCTTTTGCAGCAGAGCCTTCATCTTCAGAGAATTCTTTAGCTAATACTCCAAAATCTTCTCCTTCAATTATTCTATTTCTAATATCTTGAATTTCTTCTAACGTAGTAGGTAAGTCTCTAATTGCAGTTGGCATTAATAAGACATGTCTTACGTTCCACTGATCTTCATATTTAACAAAAGGACCTCTTTTTTCTTCAATTTTTAAAATATGAAATCCAGATCCGGTAGGTATTGGTAGAGTTATTGTTCCAACAATCTCTTCTTTTAGAGCTGATCCAAAAACTTCAGGCATATCAGCAATTTTTCTCCAGGGCATTAAGCCGCCTGATTCAGCATTACCTGCAAGCGATACTTCTTTTGCAATCTCTTCAAAATTTTCATCAGCTTCAAGTCTTTTTAATATAGCCTGAGCTTCCTTTTCATTTTTAACTAATATCTGCCTAACAGATAATTCTGGTCTGATCTGATCTACCGATGCATCAGTTTGCATAAAACTATTAAATTCCTGCTCAGTAATATTGATTTCATTCCCAACTCTTCCTCTCTGAACTCGTTGAATAGTCATATCTTTACGAATTTTTTCTCTTATCAGCTCATATGATTGACCAGCTGTCTCAATATTAGCTATAAATTCTTCTAAAGGCAGTTGGTTATTAGCTGCAATGGTGGACATTGTTTGGTTAAGTTCTCCATCACTTATTCTAATTCCATAAAGAACCCCTAGTTGAAGTTGAAGCTCTTCAACAATAAGCTTTTCAATTACCTGTTCCCGCATTTCTGCTGCAGGAGGTATAGACATATTCTGCGCTTGCATGCTCATTTTTATTTCTAAAATACTTTCTGTTATTTGCGATTCCATTATCAAACCATCATCCACAATAACAGCGACCCTATCCAAGATTTCAATTCTCGCCATTACAATCGAAGGTAGCATCATCATTAATGAGAATATTGTTAATTTTTTCATAAAAAATTTCCTAGTAATTAAGTATTGAATTATTCAGTAACTTATCTATCTTATTTATTGAAGAATTAAAGCCTTTCAACTCAAATTCAAAATTTATTCTACTTTTGTTTTCAATATTTATCATATTGTCCCATGCATCATTTAGGTATGTATAGCTTGAATTAGAAAGATCATTGTATTTAGAAAGATTTTTATCACTTGCCATGACTCTAAAAGCTACACAACAATTCTCATATTCGACTCCAAACATGCTTTCTACCTTAATATTGTATTCATGATCTTGCTGTAATTTACCGATAATTTTAAATCCTTTACGTAAATTTATTGAAGTAAAAATTTCAGAATAATTGAGTGTTTGATTAAAATCTCCAGCCATTCTCCTATATCTCTTGCCGATCCCAATGGTTCCAAGTGAGGCTTTTTTAATAAAATTCATTCCACCTATATGAACTTTATTATCTTTATAGTCATAGCCACCATATATTTTTATAGAATTATTCTTATTAGGCATCCACATTGATGACATTATTATTTTGTTCGCATGAGGATTAGATATACCCATTTCAGTTAAATTTACTCTATTTTTTGAGTGATTATACTTTTTTGCCATTTCAAATTTAAAAATATCACGACTGGAATCCCTAACTTTATATGTGAATCCTAAACTATGAGATTTTTCATCTTCAATCCTATCCATCCCAGAAAAACGGCCGTTTTGAAAAACCTGATTGTTGTAACTAATAATATTACTATCAAATACAGGGTTGCCTTGTTGGTTTTGATAGTCTGAGTAGGCTATAACCAATCTTGGTTCAATGACAGAAAATCCATCTTTATATGTTTTGATAAACATACTGCTCATATCAATCTTCATATTTGGGCTAAGAATATTGTTATGCGCAACTGAAGAATTTTCAAGATCATAACTTAAGCTTTTAAGCCCAACAGAGGCGGCGATATTAATATATTGTCTTGAAAAAGATTTTGATAAAGTTAAGTCTGAAAAAGTCCGCTTCCCTTGAAGCGGATCCTCTATCTCATTTAAATATTTACCCATTTCAGATGAGGCTCCAAAAAATTCATGCATGCTACTAGCTTTAAAAGTAGCGATATTTAACCTTTGTTTGATATCAATAGAATTAAATATTTTATTAAAATTAATATCAATTGAAGGCGATTTTTTATAACCATTTGAGAGAAGAGGGTTTAAGGATTGAAAGCCTTGATGCTCAATGTCTATGGCTAGATTTTTTAAACGAGAACTTATAATAATATTTTGATTTAAATATTGATCACGCTGCAACCCAATTGCAGTTATTTCTCCTGGGATATCTCTTAAAACCATAGCATCAGAAACTTTAGCCCAATTAATTCTTATTGAGGTTTTATTAAGTAATAGAGAATCTTGAATTTTAAAAGCCCACCTTGAGCCCCCTAGTTCAGGAAAATTTTTCTGCATTTCTTTATCGCTATTAAAGTAGAAAGCATCGATATTATTTTTAGTATGCTCTTTGATATATCGATAATTAAGCTCTATACCAGAACCTCTTTCAGCAATATTTCTTGCTCCCAGCGTAATATCTGAATGGCCTGATAATATTGCATAATAAGGAATAGAAAAATCTACTCCATCAGATGAAGATGATATAGATGGCTCTAAGAAGCCAGATAATCTTTCACTAGTTGTTGCAAAAGGAAGATAGGGAGCTATAAATATTTTCTTACCACCTAATTTCAAGCTAATATTTTTTGCATACCCTCTGAATGTGTCATTATTTAATACCAAATCTCCTGCTTCAATTAACCAGCCGCTAGAGGGATCTGCACAAGATGTGAGATTGGCGTCTTTGAATGTAAGTTCATCAGTCAATGAACCTTCTAATTTAGTAAAATGAACATTTAAACCTCTGAGAGGAAGAAAAATGCTCCCATCCTCCATATTAATTTGATTATTTACTCTATTAAATGAACCTTTATTCCCTGTTAGTAAAAGAGTTTCAAGGGATAACGTAGTATCTTTTTCAAATGTAATTACTTCTTTAGAAGAGCCTATTAATGCTTGTGAAGAGGTTAAGAACCCACCAGGAAAATCAATTTCAACGTTTCTATTAAGATTTATAGCCTGATCACTTGTAAATTTTAAAGTATCTGCTTCCACACTTATAGTCTCATTCTTTTTAATAATGCCGGTATTAGGAAGATAAATAAGACATGAAGATGCACTATATGACTCGTTAACAGTCATCAAATTAGAATTATTATTCTCAGCACTAATAGCTAATGTTGAAAAAAATATTGCTGACGCAGCAGCTAAGCGCATTTTATTCATTGTGTTTATTTTATACCTGTTGTCTTAGAAAGCGTATTTTAGGTAAAGTTCTATTTGTATTACTTATATTACCTTGTAATATATTCTTCTAAATCAGGCAGACTATCTTTGCCAAAAAATATTTCATCATTTGCAAAAAAAGTGGGAATCCCAAAGGCACCTCTTTCAACAGCATTGCTGGTATTTTGAATGAGTTGTTCTTTAATTTCTTGGCTTTGCATCTGTTCAATAAGACGATTGATATCTATCTCAGTCTCACTCCCCAAAAAATCCATAAGAATATCTTGATCTCCAAGATTTAAACTCTTCTCCCACATTCCTTTAAATATTGCTTCTATATAAGCATCAAAAACATTTAAAGACATTGCTGCAATGGCTCCCCTTTGAAGCTGAAGCGTCATGATTGGAAAAAATGAGTTCATAGTAAAATTTTCAAGATTATATTTTTGTATAAATCTTTTGATTTCAATATTTTGATATTCAAGTTTATTTACAATTCCATTAAAAGCCATCATAGGCGCCTGATTATTAGTTAGTTTGAAAATGCCACCTAATAAACAAGGAATATAATTAAAAGTAACCCCTGTTCTTTGTTCGATTGCAGGAATTGTTTTATGGCATAGGTATGCGTTTGGGCTAGCAACATCAAATATAAAGTCTACTTTCATTTTTATTAATTAATTTGTTAAAGTTAAGTCTATTCAAATAAATACTATACAAGTTATGAGGTCGTATGAAAAATAATTCAGATTACTCAGCTATCATTATAGGCGCTGGAGTTGCTACAGGAAGCGCTTTAACTCGGAAATTTGCTGAAGAGGGCTATAAAGTATGTCCTGTTAGAAGAGAAAAAAGTTTAAATGAATTAAGCACTTTAACCGAAGAAATTAATTCAAATGGTGGATGGGCAAAGGGTTTTGGTGTTGATGCTAGAGATGAAAATTCTATTATAAATTTATTTAAAGAAGTTGAAGAAACAGTCGCACCTATTGATGTAGTTATCTTTAATCCAGGAGCTAATGTATATTTTCCTATAGAAGAAACTTCAGCTAGAGTTTATAAAAAAGTTTGGGAGATGGCTGCTTTTGCAGGATTCTTAACCGGAAGAGAGGCAGCAAGATATATGAAGCCCAGAGGCCATGGCTCTATTTTATTTACTGGCGCTACAGCCTCTTTGAGAGGTGGAGCTGGTTTTTCAGCTTTTGCTGGAGCTAAGTTTGCATTAAGAGCATTATCACAAAGCATGGCAAGAGAGCTTGGTCCTCATGGGGTTCATGTCGCGCATATGATAATTGATGGAGCAATCGATACTCCTTGGATTAAAGAAAATTTTCCTGACACATATGCACTTAAAGAAAAAGACGGTATCCTACGACCTGAAAAGATCGCGGAGACATATTGGAATGTTCATTCACAAGACAGATCAGCATGGACTCAAGAATTAGATCTTAGACCTTACATGGAAAATTTTTAAGAGGAAGCATTATGAGTTTAAAAGATAAAGTTATTTTTATTTCTGGTGGTAGCAGAGGAATCGGCCTAGCTATGGCTAAAAGAGCTGCTGAAGATGGAGCTAAAATAGTAGTTGCTGCTAAAACAGCAGAACCACATCCAAAACTTCCAGGAACTATTTACACAGCTGCAGAAGAAATTATTGAGGCTGGCGGTGATGCCTTGCCAATGGTCTGTGATATTCGAAATGAAGATAATGTTAGAGATGCTATCAATAAAGCTGTAGAGCACTTTGGTGGAATAGATATCTGCATCAACAATGCTTCAGCAATTCAATTAACCAATACTCTTGATACTGCAATGAAGCGATATGATCTCATGCATCAAATAAATGGAAGAGGAACATATATGGTTAGCAAATATTGCCTACCGCATCTATTAAAATCTGATAATCCGCATATATTAAATCTTGCTCCACCATTAGACATGGATCCTAAGTGGTTTGGGGGTCATGTTGGCTACACTATGGCGAAATACACTATGAGTATGTGTGTTTTAGGTATGGCGGAAGAGTTTAGAGATCGAGGAGTAGCAGTAAATGCACTTTGGCCAAGAACAGCTATAGCAACTGCTGCAGTTCAAAATCATCTTGGTGGAGATGAAATTATGAGACTATCTAGAAATGTCCATATTATGGCTGATGCCGCCTATACCATCTTAACCAAGGACTCAAAAAGCTTTACTGGCAATTTCTGTATTGATGACTTAGTTCTTCATGATGCTGGCGTTACAGACTTTACTAAGTATGCCAATGTGCCTTTTGCAGAGCTTATGCCTGATTTTTTTGTTCCAGAGAATACCCCATTACCTGAAGAGGTAAAAAACAGCTAATTTGAAAGAACTAGAAATTATAGGGTTAGCAGCTCAATGCGATTACAAGGCTGAAAGAGCTATAGCTCTAAAATTAGAAGCAAGCGGAAGAGAGTATTGGAGATTAATAGATGGTTCTAAAACCTTCATCTTATGTTTTTTAAATCCACAGACTGGAAACCATGAGCAGTTTTGCTATTTAAGCAATATGTTTATTTTAAATAATATAAAGGCTTCTAAAATTTTAGTGCATAACTCTAAACTAGGAATTACGATACAAGAAGATTTAGGTGATAACGATTTACTAGAAGTCGTTAATTATTCAAATAGATTAGATATGACTTTTAGAAGTCTTGAGATGCTTGTAAAAATACAAGAGCTTAACGATCTAAAAATACATAGACTTAAAAATGAAGATTTAAAAAATCAAATTGCTCTTTTTAGCGATATCTTTTTAAAACAGTTTCTTCAAATAGAGCCTGATAATTCTATTTTAGATTTATCAAATGTAGTTTTAGAGAATGTTCAAGAACAACCATGGCTTAATTGTCACTTTGATTATGAAAGAAGAAATCTTATAGCTTCCATGGATAATGATGTTCACGTGATTGATTTTCAGGACTTATGTGTTGGCCCAATTGGTATTGATCTAGCAGGCATCTTGCTTGATCACTATGAGCCATATGATGAAGTCTTTGTAAAAGAGTGCTTAACTTTTTATCAGAGCAAATCAATTTTAAGCATCAATAATGCTGAATTATTTGAGAGCTTTAGATGGGGTGGCATTCAAAGGAATATGAGAATTCTAGGAACTTTATCAAGGCTATATATTGACCAAGATCGATCTTTTAGATTAACTGATCTTCCTATGATCTTAGAAAATCTTATAAGCATTATTCCTAATAATTGGAATTGTAGGAATTATATGATTAATGTTATCAAACCAAGTCTAGAGAAAAGGTTGGCATCCATATGAAAGCCATGGTTCTAGCAGCAGGAATAGGTAAAAGACTTTTACCATTTACTAAAGATATGCCTAAGCCTTTAATAGAAGTTGGTTCTGAGACATTGCTTGATAGAAATATAAAAAAACTTTTAGAGTTAGGTATTTCTGAAATTATGATCAATGTTTCATATCTGGGAGATATGATTGAAAATCATATAGCAGAAAATTATACAGATCATAATATTACTGTTATCAAAGAAAAATGCATTTTAGGTACAGGAGGCGGCATTTTAAATGCCATTGACCATTTTGATGAGAATCCATTTTTACTGGTAAATGCTGATACTTATCATGAAATTAAATTAGATTCATTACCCACAGATATTGAATATGCTCACCTAGTTGGAGTTAGCAATCCTGACCACAATGAAGATGGAGACTTTTCCTTAGAAGAAAACATGGTCAGTATTGAAGAATCATTTAATCATCTTACCTTTGCTGGCATTTCAATTATTAACCCCATCATTTTTAAAGAATCACCATTACCCAAACCTCCATTTGATATCTGGAATTATGTTTTAAAAGATTTAATAGCAGAGGATAAGGTTACGGGTCAAAAAGCTAATGAATTATGGATTGATGTTGGTTCTCCAGAACGTCTTGGTCTTGCCATTAACGCCCATAAAGAAGAGAATTAGCTTATGAATGACAAGAACTACATAATTGCACCATCTATTCTTTCAGCAAATTTTGCAACGCTTGGCGTTGAGGTTGAAGATGTAATGTCATCTGGTGCAGATTGGGTTCATTTTGATGTTATGGATAATCACTATGTGCCAAACTTAACTATAGGGCCTATGGTTTGTAAGTCATTAAGAGATTATGGAATTAAAAACTTTATTGATGTTCATCTTATGATTGAGCCGGTTGATGAGTTGGCAGCAGATTTTATTAAAGCTGGAGCAGATCTAGTCAGTTTTCATCCTGAGGCAACCAAACATCTTCATAGATCAATTAATGCTATTAAAGATGCAGGATGTAAAGTGGGTTTAGCTATTAATCCAGGAACTTCTTTAAGCGTTCTCGATGATGTCATCGAAGATTTAGATTTAGTTTTACTTATGAGCGTTAATCCCGGTTTCGGTGGGCAAAGCTTTATTCCTGCCACACTTAATAAAATTTCAAAAGTTCGTAAGATGATAGATGCTACTGGTAAGAATATTAGGCTAGAGGTTGATGGGGGCGTTAACTTAGATACTATTGCAGATGTTGCAGCAGCTGGTGCTGATACCTTTGTTGCTGGGTCAGCAATTTTTGGTACCGATAATTATGAAGAAACCATTACACAACTTCGCGCAAAGATCTCTTAAATTTTTTTTAGTCAGCAGTCTTTTTTTATCGACTGCTATTTATTCAGAATCTCAAGTTATCAATTTGAAATCAATATTACCTAATATTGAAATTGCCGATAATGATTCATCTAGAAGAAGAGGTTTAATGTTTCGATCATCCCTTCAGGCAAATACAGGCATGATATTTATTTGGCAAGATTACATGCCAAGGTGTATGTGGATGAAAAATACTAAAATGCCTCTCAGTATTGCTTTTCTTTCTAAAGAAAAAGAGATTTTAGAAATTTATGATATGGTCCCTATGTCTAAGGCAAGCGTATGCTCTAAAAAGAATTCTGCTTACGCTTTAGAGGTTAATAAAGGTTGGTTCAAAGAGCATAATATTTCCAGCGGACAATTTTTAGATTTTTAATATGATTACTGAAGCAGAGTATTTAAATTATGCCAATGAAGGCTATTCAATTATTCCTTTATCAAGAAATATTGATGAAAATAAAGATACTCCAATATCAATATATCTAAAGGCTTCTAGTAACGAAAAAAATACTTTCTTGCTTGAATCTGTTGAAGGTGGAGATAGGTGGGCTCAATATTCAATCATTGGCCTTGGTTGTAAAGATTCAATAAAAGTTTCAGGGAAACAGGTAGAAACTTCTATTAATGGCACTTCAAATAGCTTTTTTTCAGAAGATCCTTTAAGTGAAATACAAACTATTACTACTCAATACAAGGCTCCAGAATTTGAGGACATGCCAAGATTTTATGGCGGTTATGTAGGTTTCTTTGCTTATGAAAGCGCACAGTATGCCGAAGAAAAGATTTCAAATTTATCGAGTAAAGATTCTAAATTTAAAGAACATATGCCTGATATTTTTTTACTTAAGGCAGAAAAACTTATTGTGTATGACAATTTTAATAAGGCTACTAAAATTATTTTTAATGCTAATCCACAAAAATTTTCATATAAAGATGCTCAATTTGAATTAGATGAAATGGAAGCCCTTTTAAAAACTTCAGTAGACGTTCCTATTGATAACTTTAAAGAACCAACAGGTGAGCTTGAATTTAACTCAAACTTTACAAAACCAGATTACTTAAGAGCTGTTGATATTATTAAAGACTACATAAAAGAGGGCGACGTAATGCAGGTAGTTCTTGCTCAAGATTTTTGTACTGATTTTTATGGAGATCCATTTCTTTTATATAGAGCTATAAGAGAATTAAATCCGTCTCCATATATGTACTTCTTAGACTTTGAAGATTATCAGGTTGTAGGCTCTTCACCAGAGATTCTTATAAGACTTGAAGATAAAGAGGTTACTTTAAGACCTCTTGCTGGAACAAGAAAACGAGGCGCTAATGCAGAAGAGGATCATCTGAATGAAATCGACCTTTTAAATGATCCAAAAGAAATAGCTGAACACTTAATGTTAATTGATTTGGGAAGAAATGATGTTGGTAAAGTAGCAGAAATTGGTTCTGTAAAAGTAACGGACAAAATGATTATTGAAAAATACTCACATGTCATGCATATCGTTTCAAATGTAGTTGGAAAAATTGCTGATAATTTAAATTATATTGATTTACTGAAAGCCTCCTTGCCTGCAGGAACTTTATCAGGAGCTCCAAAAATCCGTGCTATGGAAATTATTCATGAGCTCGAGCCGAGCTCTAGAGGAATTTATGGCGGTGCGATTGGGTATATTTCATGGAATGGAGATATAGATACTGCCATAGCTATTAGGACAGCTGTTATTAAAGACAACGTTATTCATGTTGGCGCCGGTGCTGGCATAGTTGCTGACTCTGTGCCTGAGAATGAATGGCTAGAATGTAAACAAAAATCTAAAGCATTTGTCGATGCTATTGAGATGATTTCATGATTCTAGTAATAGATAATTACGATTCTTTTACGTATAACCTAGTTCACTATATTGGTGAGTGTGGAGAAGAGGTTTTGGTAAAAAGAAATGATCAAATATCTATTGATGAGATCAATGCTCTGAGCCCAGAGAAAATAGTCATATCTCCAGGTCCTTGTACACCTAATGAAGCTGGAATATCTATTGAGCTTATTAAAACATCTTCCGTTCCCCTTTTAGGAGTTTGTTTAGGCCATCAATCTATAGGCGCAGCTTTTGGCGGAAAGGTTATAAAAGCTCCAGAGATATTTCATGGAAAACTTTCTGAGATTGCTCACAACAATAAAGGGCTTTTTCAAGGAATCGATAATCCATCTTCTGTTGTTAGATATCATAGTTTGATTATCGAAAAAAATTCATTACCTGATGAGCTAGAAATTACAGCAACTCTTAGAGATGATATGAATATTATTATGGCGATTCAGCATAAAAATAGACCAATTTACGGAGTACAATTTCATCCAGAGTCTATTGATACTAGTTTTGGAAAAAAACTTATTCAGAATTTTTTAACATTATGATCCAAGATATTTTAAAAAAGCTAGAAGCCAAGAAGCATCTCAAGTCTGATGAAATGGAAGCTGCACTTGAAAGCATTATGACAGGCGAAGTTAGTGATAATGATATCGAAACATTCCTTCTAACTTTAAATGAAAAGGGCATCAAAGAAGTTGAAATAACTGCTGCAGCATCAGTTATGAGAGATAAATCGCTCAAATTTAATTTAGGTGATGGAAGCCATATTGATACCTGTGGAACTGGCGGAACAGGCCTGCATACATTCAATTGCTCAACTGCATCTTCCTTTGTTGCTGCTGCTGGTGGAGCGCAAATTACCAAGCATGGAAATAAAGCAATCTCCAGCAAGTCAGGCAGTGCAGACTTCCTATTAGCTGCAGGTGCCGATATTAGCCATGACAGGGAAAAGCTAGAAAATATATTTACCAAAGTTGGATTTGTATTTTTATTTGCACCTTTGCATCACGAGTCAATGAAATATGTAATGCCAGCTCGTCAACGCATTGGCCAAAAAACAATCTTTAATTTACTAGGGCCACATACCAATCCTTGTGGAGCCAAAAGACAAGTCATAGGTGTTTATGACAAGAAACTTTTGAAGACCTTTTCCGAAGTAGCAAAGAATCTTCGTATGGAACATGTCCTAATTGTGCACGGGGATGATGGACTGGATGAGATAACGATTTCAGGATCAACAACCATATCTGAACTTAAAAATTACAAAATTAATCAATACAAAATATCACCCAAAGACTTTGGTCTTGCCACAGCAAATCTTGATGAAATATCTGCTCAAACTCCTGAAGAAAGCTTGTTATTAGTGCGCGAGGCATTTTCTGGTGAACAATCAGCAGTTCAAGACATGATTGCTCTCAATGCAGGTGCAGGACTCTATATTGCGCGACAAGTCGAATCAATAGCCGATGGAGTAGAGTTAGCTTTTGATTTAATGAATAG